>JBBQEI010000184.1:0-2308 GCA_038320545.1 Bacteroidales bacterium | reverse complement strand
GTCATGGAAAACAAGATACTGAGTATTAAAGAAAAACCTGCACCTGGAACAGAAATAGATTATCTAACAGCATCTGATCCTGATATGAGCCAGGTATTAAAATACACTATTGTGGGTGGAAACGAGAATCATGCGTTTAGTTTGAACTCTTCAACCGGCCTCTTGAGTGTAGCTGATTCATCCACACTATCCTTTGGGCGCAATCCGCTTACTTCATTAACAGTTATGGTTCAGGATAATGGTATTGATTCGTTATCAGCTATTTCTATTGTTACTATTAATCTTCAGCCAGTTATGAAAGAACCCACTAACGTGCCTGTTGTTTTCGATGATAAAGATATTTCCGTATATCCAAATCCAACCGCAGATATCGTGAATATTGACCTTGGAAAAGTTACAAGTAGGTCGGCGAGTATCAAAATATTCAGCATGAACGGACAGGAAATTTACTCTTCTATTACAAAAAACCAGGAGAAAGTGATGATTAATTTTGAAAATCAACAGCCAGGGGCATATCTCGCAAATATTACTACAGAGGATGGGGTATATTCCAGAAAAATAATTGTGCAGAAATAAGGACTGAATTCAACTGAGAAGCCACAGATTAAATCTATTAAAAAGCTCTATACCAGCACTCCATGAAATCAGGGAAGGGCCAAATTGTGCCAAATCCAGACTTTTTCAATTTAAGAAATATATTCTTAGCACTTTCTCTTCCGGCATGCTAAACGGACATAAAGTACACGGGGAGTCAAAGGGGGAAATTAGTTTAGATAAATATTAAAAAACACTGTTGTCCGGTATAATTTGTTTCGTCCCTGACGGGATTTGGTTCAATTTCGTATCTTATTTTCTACCAAAAGCTATTTGCCCGCGCAAATAATCTAACAGGACAGTCCCAGAGGGACTGGATATTGGTAGAAATATAAGTAACCACATACAGATAAGTCCCGTCAGGGACGTAATAATATCAACGAGTTAAGCCCCCTAATTAATTTTTTACCGGACAACAGTAATTGGAAAAATAAAAAAACATTCTTTTCTGTGCCTGACTTTATTACTTTTCCCTGTTTCAGCCATTAAAAGATATGAATAAGGATGTAAAGTTGTTGCTTGTCAGGGAAAACTTAAACCGATTTGATATGTATCGAATTAAATTCCTTGCTGAATAAAGCCTTCTTTTGACATTGATTCGATTTCTGGTTAATAAAATAGTGCTTGCAAACCAAAAAACAACATTGCTTTAAAAAAACAAATTGATAATTTGTTAAATTTGCATCAAACATAATCAGTGCATTTAAAGTTTCATTTGGCAAACATTATTGAAAAACTATAAATAGTATTCAATGTAAACTTTTATCGCTTTTTAAAACATAAGATAGCATACATTAAAATACAATTAGAAATAATATCCCTTCAATTTTACACAAATACCAGTATAAACATGAATCAGAATTTGGATCAGAAAAAAGAAAAAGTTAAGGCCTATATTCTCCAATCAGCTTATGCAGATGAAGGACAAATTCAGGATAATACGTTGATTTTCAACGAAGGATACTTTGATTCCATGGGTTTTGTTATGCTAATTTCTTTTCTTGAGGAAGAATGCGGAATACAAGTAAAGGATGATGAATTAATAGAGGAAAACTTTGAGTCGATCAATGCTATTGCTGATTTTATTGTCAGGAAGTCTAAATAACCCGGTATGTGTGGTATTGCAGGCATAATTGATTATAGTAATAAATCTGACAGGAAGCCTGTTCTCGAACAGATGCTTTCCGTTATTGCTTATCGCGGACCTGACGAAAGTGGCATTTACAATTCAGCCTATGCAACTACAGGCAGTGTGCGTCTTAGTATCATTGACATCGAAGGAGGAAGCCAACCCTTATCTGATCAATCAGAGAGGTATTGGATTGTATTTAACGGTGAAATATTTAATTACCCTGAACTACGTGAAGATTTAGTAAATCAAGGTTTTAACTTCAAAACCCATTCTGATACAGAAGTCCTGGTTCAACTGTATGCTGTTTACGGCAAGAATTGCCTTGAAATGCTAAACGGCCAATTTGCTTTTGCCATTTGGGATAACATTGAAGAAGAATTATTTCTTGCCAGAGATAGGGTTGGGATTAGACCTTTGTTCTATAATTTTCAGGATGGTATTTTTTCATTTGCTTCTGAAATCAAGTGCTTATTCGAGCAAGATGAATTAAAACCTGAATTCAGCCCGAAAGGTCTAATGCAGATATATACTTTCTGGAATGCCATTTCTCCTTCTACAGCATTTGAAAATATTTTTGAGGTT
>JBBQEI010000183.1:0-2325 GCA_038320545.1 Bacteroidales bacterium | reverse complement strand
AACAAAATACCTTGCCCTTTCGCAATTGGTTTCAAGTGGATTGGTGCAATTGCTAAAATACACGGTGAAAGTACAACGCCCAAATAACGCCTACCACTCATTTCCGTCGGGCCACACAACCGCTGCTTTTGTTGGTGCAACTGTTTTGTTTCACGAGTTTAAAAACACTGAACCCATTATTGCATACAGCGGATATTTATTTGCCACTACAACTGGCATTTTGCGTATGACAAACGATGCGCACTGGCTCCCCGACGTGCTGGTTGGTGCAGGAATCGGGATTCTTACAAGTAATTTGGTTTATTATTTCAAGCCGCTGCAAGGCTTTCAGCCGTTCAAAAGGAAAAGCGATATGACTTTCATTCCTGTAATTGGCACCGGACAACTGGGTTTGATTTGTCGGTTTTAACCCATTTATTATTATCTTCAAATATTCTTTCAACCATGGATATACTTCAGTATTTTAAGAATTTCAGCAAACGAAAAATGCATTATTTCATTTTTGCATTAATAGGATTGTTCCTTATTCTAACGGCTATCGTTTATTTTCTTCCAACTACCGTCATCGACTATGAGTTCTCTGAAGAAGTTCAGGAACACAGAAATCCGTTCCTCCATTTTCTGATGCTGGCAATTAGCTGGTTTGGTTCCAATTGGGTGGCAGTCGGTTTAGTTGGTGGCACAGCTATTCTGTTTGTTATATTCAGGTATTTTAGAGAAGCACTCTTTGTTTTATTCACTATTGCTATTTGGATTATCACCTGGGGGATAAAAGTTCTTATTAACCGGCCACGGCCTTCTGCCGACATTGTGGAAGTTATGGTTAAGGCAAATCACCAAAGTTTTCCAAGCGGGCACACCTCTTTTTATGTGGTGTTTTTTGGATTCTTAATATTTCTAATGCTTGTCAGGCACGAAATTCCTAAACTTATACGATATGCTGTCATCACTTTTTCCCTATTTTTAATTCTTTCTGTACCATTTTCGAGAATTTATTTGGGCGCTCATTGGTTTACGGATGTTTCAGCAGGGTTGATCCTGGGCCTGATAGTGCTTTATATCCTCATTAGATTATATATATCCAAAGTGCGTAAATAGCAAAAGGGAAAAAACAGCCAGCGAATTGATTATCTAAATTTCATCTTCAAATTTCCTTTAGATTGAGTTTGTACTTTTATTTCAAACTTTTAAAAAAATAGTACAATGAAAAAATCAATTTTTATTATTGCTGCACTGGCTTTCGGATTGTTTGCTTGCGCACAAACACCGCCAAAAATGGTTGCTGACAATTTTGCAAAGAAATTCTCGTCTGCCACCAAAGTGAAATGGGACCAGGAAGAGGAAAACGAATGGGAAGCCGAGTTTAAAATGAACGGCACAGAAATGTCGGCAAGTTTCGACAATGCTGGAAAATGGCTGGTCACAGAAGCCGAACTTTCTGAAAAAGACCTTCCTGCTGCAGTTTTAAAAGCAGTAAAAGCCGCTTATGCCGATTGGAAAATCGAGGACGTGGAAAGTATTGAAACCCCCGAAATGAAAGGCTACGAGCTGGGCATCGAAAAAGGGAAAGAAGAACTTGAAATTACCGTTACCGCCGATGGAAAAATTACAGTAAACAAAGAAAGTGAAGAAGGAGACGAAAAGGACGAAAAATAATAATACACCATTTAAAAATTAAAGCTCACATTAAAAGTGGGCTTTTTTAAACTTGTCTTTCCTATTTCAGAAGTCACTTTTGTTGAAACTCCAAAATCGTCAAATATGCGAAGAAGTTTTTCAATGTCCTTGACTGCAAAGTACTTTTGAAATTTTGGCCTGGTGGCAACGGTTAAAAATTCTTGAACAAGTTCATCGGAGAAAACGAGTTTTACTTTATCATTTTCCACGTATTTGTCTATGAAACTGTAATCCTTTGTAATAAGGAAACTAATCCAAAGATTTGTATCCAAGATAACCTTTTTACTTTTCATACCGGGCATTTCGAACCGATTCAACTTCCTTAGTAATTTCGTCTAAAGAAGGAACATTTCCGGACTGACTTCTTAGTTTATCAAGTAATTCAGAAAAATCCGATTTGGCCAGTTCTTTTTTTATTCTGATTAGCTTCAAGTCGGCAAGGTTTTTAATCAACCGCTTTGCTTTTGGGTTTATTATTTCAATTCTTAAAGATTCCATGGCAACTTATTTTTATCAAACTTACATAAAAAACCTGAAATGGCAGGATGTGTTTTTGTGCTTATATGGATTCTGGCGTTCCTTAAACATTTTTAAATTACCTTTAACTTGATTTTAAATTCAATTCAATGAAGTCTTTCATAAAATGGG
>JBBQEI010000182.1:0-2570 GCA_038320545.1 Bacteroidales bacterium | reverse complement strand
CACCGCCATTTAAAACCGGATCGGTAAGCCAGTCTAAAAATTCGCTGTTTACATTGATTTCCTTTGGCCCTTTGTGCCCATCGTAAACAATAATCTTTCTCAATTCACCCAACTTCCCATTATCTATCATTTCTTTTCCTTGATAATTGGACGGATACCAGGTCGTTTCGTAATTAGTCAGAAGCAAAATTCCATTTTTATTGGCCAGTTCTGCCATTTTCTGGGCATGTTTAACAGAAACCGCAAGAGGTTTTTCAACCATAACATGAATACCTCTGGGAGCACAGGCTTCAACAACTTTTAGATGTTCGTAAATAGAAGTGAATGTGATAACACCTTCTGGTTTTGTTTTTTCCAGCATTTCATCCAACGATTCGTAAATCAGGTTCCGATCAAATCCAAACTTTTCGGCATATCGTCGCGAAAGAGAGGTGTCGCTTTCAGCAATTCCTACTATTTGAATATCTTCCCGATTCAGGTTTCTTAACAAAGGGACAACATGCGAATGAGACAAACCAGCAACTCCTATTCTTACAGGTTTTTGGGCAATCGTCCTGTTAATAACCATACAAAGGATAAGGACGAAAAATAGAGAAGCTTTCATAATTAACTGATTTTGAAGTTTATTTAAAGTTTATAGAAGCCGGGAGCTCATCCAACCCAAAATACTCATGTTCGATCCTATCCTTATAAATCTTTACTATTCGCATACCTGACGGCGCCTTACCCAAAGGTTTTCCCAATGCACTCGTAATGATCAGTTGAACTCCGTTGTAAGTGTTTAACGCATTATTGTGGTAATGGCCTGAGAAAACAGCAGCAACCTTGTGTGATTCAAAAAGGGAAAGATACTTTTTACGATATTCAGGTCCGATGTTTGAATAAGCTTCCGGTTCGTCAACAGACTGGTTAAAGAATGGATAATGACAGAATAGAATAATATGATTTGCTTTCCGGCTTTTTTCGAGTTTTCTTGTTAGCCATTTGTATTGTTTCTGTTCGTCAGGCTGCAAATCAGCCTTTATGTAACTTGTGTTGAATCCAATAAAACCAGCGCCCTTATGTGTAAATGCAAATTTATCGTTTCCGTAGTCTTTTTTATATTTACTAATGCTTTGTTTGTCTGGGACGCTGCCAAGGTCATGATTCCCGGGAGTGTAATAGACCGGAATTTCAGGATTTATTTTTGAAGTGATTCGTTTAAATTCATTAATCTGTGAACCAGATTTGGAGTTATGAACAAAATCGCCCGTAACTACCACAAAATCAGGGATGAGCTTATTTATTGCAGCAACCGCTTTTTCATATAAAATTGTTTCTTTTTCAAATCCTTCATTGTTTTCAAACATACCAAACTGTGGATCTGTAATCTGGATAAAAATCCACGGAGCGTCATTCTTTTGCGAAAAAGCATTCCCGACTATAAAAATCAATGCCAAACTGATAATTATTCCTCTAATAGATTTTCGTAAAAACATATTTTTCCAGTTTTTAATTAAAAATAAACATCAATTGTACTTCATTTTCAATGGTTAAAATTATAAAATCATTTCCTGTTTTTAGCATTTCTTATCACTTCCTGTTTCCCGGTATCCGGAACTTTGGAAGTAAATTCAGAATAATCTGCACGAAGTTTTTCGATTATTCCCTTATACTTCTTGTTCTTAAACTGGTTGTTGATTTCCAACGAATCTGAATTTCTGACAAAGAACTGGTCTCCAAATGCCCTGAAATCGAATTTCTTCATATTTTCGGTCGGGTCGAGCATGATGCCTAATTTATAATCTTTGGTAATCACGGAAGCCTGCGACCAACTTTCAGAAACAAAATATTCGCGTTTCATCGGTTTCCCTTTGGTGAGGGTTTCAGCAAATGATTCTCCCTGGATTGGATATTTCAGTTTTGGAACCTTCAATCCCAGTAATTCAACCAAGGTCGGATAAATATCGACCAGGCTCACCAATTCACCTGAACGTTTTCCATTTTTCTTGTTCCCTGGATACCGGATGATCAGGGGAATATTTAAGATATCCTCGTAAACATTTTGGGCCATAGCCGCTTTTTCGACCATCCCGTGATTTCCAACAAAATCGCCATGATCGGATGTGTAAATAACGATGGTTTCTTCTGTCAATCCAGCTTCGTCCAACGTCTTCAGTATACCCCCCACACACTGATCAATTTCAGTAACCAAAGCGTAATAGGCACCAATAAAATTGCGCCAGAGCTGCTCATTGGCAAAGGCTTTATCCACATTCCATACTTTATTACCACCATCCCGAATCGACTGCATCATCGGGGGAACGTTCTCTTTGGGTTCGTACAAGCTGGCTGGCTTCCTGATTGAACTTCCATTTATTCGTCCCTTTCCCCAGGCAGACACATCATACATGTTCATGTACTTTTTTTGAGGGGTATATGGTTGATGGGGCCGATAAAAAGTAGACCAGCAGAAGAAAGGTTTATCACTTTTAGCCTGGTCTTTAATCATTTGAACGGTTAGCATGGTGGTGAAAGCTTCCATGGTCATGTTTTCCGGTAGTGCAGAAATCCGGGTTCCCAGATCGGCT
>JBBQEI010000181.1:0-2927 GCA_038320545.1 Bacteroidales bacterium | reverse complement strand
ATTTTTCAGCAAACGATAAATTTCAGCCCAGACTTTGGTTTTGTTGCTCACATGATTTAATGTGCAATTGGAAATGATCAGGTCAGCAATTTCACTTTCCAAAGATATTTGCTCAAGGTCGGACAAAACAAATTTTACGTTCTCAACTCCCATTTTAGAAGCAGTAGTAGTGGCTTTGCGAATCATTTCTTCAGTAACATCCACTCCGTAAACAAAACCCTCTGCGCCAACTTCTTCGGCCAAACGTAAAACATCTGTTCCGCGGCCACTGCCCAAATCGATGCAAACCTCTCCGGTTTTAGCTTCGCTTTTTTCGGCAGCCCCTCCGCATGAAAGGCAACAAGTGTCGTTTGCCAAAGTCGAGTATCTTCCTGCAATTTCGTTTGTGTTCATTTTATTTCAATTTTGAGGTGCAAAGTTATACTTAAAAACAGAATAAACCAACATATATAGATTATTTGATATGTTTCTAAATAGTCGTTCTGTAATCCTTTTAAAATATAACATTTTGGATGTTTTAACATTATGCTTACACCAGTGTCAAAATGTTAAAATTAAAAAAATCAAAAAATAATTGGTTTTAGGGGGTTACCTTTTTACCAATTATCGGATAAATACATACAGAAATATTATTCTCTACAAAGTATTGACTTTTATATCTGAATGTCGTAAATTTGATTATTCATTTGTTTGTTTGAAAATAAATAAAATTCAAACAGGCAGATTGCAAACTAGATAGTTATTTAATATGTTGATTAAATTTTTGATGGAAAGTTTGTAGCCTATATTTTCAATTTTTGAATGAACCCCTGACCCAAACAGGAAATTAAAATTGAAATAATCAAAGAGATTTCCATCAGAATGTTTCCTTTAAATAGAAAAGAACCTTAAATCATTCAGAGCAGGATTTTACCTTTTGCTCATTTGCACATTATTTAAGTTAATATTTCTATCATGATACATCCAGTCTTAAAATTTCTGGCAGAACAACTAAATGCATATATCGAGGAAGTAAAAAAGTCTGGAGATGTGCTTGAAGCTCCTTATGTAGTGCTGCAAAATATTTCAAGATTGGATGAAGAGGCTTTAAAATCGACCAATAAAATATTGATTTCGCTGGTAAATATCTCTGAAGAATCGACCATGAAGAATAATCCGGATTATACGCTGGTGAAAAACAATCTGGTCAATTACAGAAACCCACCTATCAATCTGAACTTGTTTATCATGATTACTTCATTCATGACGAATTATGAAAATGCACTGATATACCTTTCTCATTCCATCACATTCTTTCAAGGGAAATATTCCTTTACATTAAAGGACAGCACAACAGAAGTTGAAGGTTTACCAGATGATTTCCATATCATTCTCGACCTGTACAACCTTGGTTTTGAACAATTAAACTATGTATGGAGCACTTTCGGCGGGAAGCAACATCCGTTTGTATGTTTTAAAGTGAGGTTACTCAAAATGGAAAGAGAAAGCACACGAGAAATTCATGGAGTTATAAAAGAAGTAATGATTGATGGTAGAAATAAAAAGTAAGGTATAAAGCATGTAAATCAAATTATCCGATGAGCCAGATCCTTCTATATAAAAGCCTTTTCGAAATAAATATCCTGCACCATTTCTTCCTGAATAAAGGAGAACAGGAGTGGGATAAGATGAGTCAGGAGGACAAAGATAGGATGGAATCCAACTATGACATTCGGGAGATTTTTGATATAACGCCAACGCAAGAAAGCACAAAGGCTTTGAGTTCTCATAGCTGCATTTTCAAAAAAACATCCACAGGTATTTTGGTGGGCATTAAGGCGAAACCAAATCAGCTAAATCCAGGGAAGTTCAACTCTTTTGTTCCGCTGGCAGATAATCTAACATTCCTGTTTCTGGTTAAGCTAAAAGATCTGAATTTCATGAACTACACCGCACTTCCGTTACAGGGAAACCGGGACAAAATGTTCGTACTTAGCAACGGTCTGAACAATACTTCGAATACTTTTCCTTCGCTAAGTGCTATCCCTCCGGTTTTTAACCCAGGTAATACTTTTATGCCCGGCGATATGCTTGCGGATAATGCGAATAACCCAACGAAGTTATTTACAGCGCTTGTAAAAACCGGCAATAACCCTAACCTATCTGCTGACTGGCTTACTGAAAATGGGAATATCAATACTCCCCTGAGTTATGTGAATGTGAATGACAGTTATCCGGTGGCAAACGGATTCTTTATTTATACCATGAAGGTGAAAGATGCTCAACCAATTGCAACTATGAAGAATTCATCGGGCTTCACTATTCAGCCGAAAATGGAAGTTCTTCCCGGTGATTTTTGTACCCTTCAGGTTGATCTGCTGAAATATCCACAAGGAATATATTCAATTCATATCGATAGCGACGACCCAACCTATCATGACGATGTTACCTTCTACCTTCTTCATGGAAGTGAAAAACCGTTCGCGTTGATCGAAATCAAGGTAAAAAGTAAACAGACAGCTTATGATTTGTTTAATCAAAGCGATTTGCTTTCGCCAACCTTCGATATCCGGTTCCGCAACCGACGAACTCATTGGCGCTATTTGGGCAAGCTTTTCGATTCGCCATACGTGCTCGAAAATCCGTTGCCGCTTACCCGCTATGGAAATATAGAGATCATGAAACCTCCCGAACCGGAAGATACCAAAACGATTATGCTTCCCAATCCATCTGCTAGCTTAATAAAAGCTGAAGCTTTAGTCCATACGGAAGAGAAAAAATATTATTCAGAAATTCATATTAATTAATTTTAAACAGGAAATCACATGGCAACTACTTACAAAACTCCCGGTGTTTTTGTCGAAGAAATCCCCAAATTACCACCGTCTGTAGCCCAGGTTGAAACGGCATTACCTGCTTTTGTCGGCTACACAAATAAAGCAGACGAA
>JBBQEI010000180.1:0-2985 GCA_038320545.1 Bacteroidales bacterium | reverse complement strand
ACCCGAACGTGTTTTTTATGCTATGCAGATATATGATCAGTCAACATGGATGTACGAACTGCTGAACAAACTCACCCGTAACGTATATATCACCATCGACCTCGATGTACTTAACCCATCCATTATGGCATCGACCGGCACACCTGAACCAGGCGGAATGAACTGGTTCGATATTATTAATATCCTGAAAAAGATAAGCGAACAAGTGAATATTGTTGGTTTCGACGTTACCGAACTAATTCCGAACAAGGAAAACAAAGCGCCTGATTACCTGGCCGCGAAACTGATTTATACCATGCTAACGTATAAGTTTATCACAGGAATAAAATAAATCTGATTTAATGGAAAAAGGCTGCCTTATATTAAGAGCAGCCTTTTTTATGTTGAACATGCGAAAAGATTCGCGCTGGAGCGGAGAAATTTAAACTATTCAATAATCAATTTGGTAGTATAAACCTGGTCTTGCATAAACATTTTTACAAAGAACATTCCTGTAGATTGGGTATCAACTTTTATCCTGGTGTTGCTCAAATCTTTACCACGTGATTCAAAAACAATTTTCCCCTGAACATCGCACAGAATAATCCGTTCAATGGTTTTTCCCGAGCTGTTCGATATCACGAATTCACCATTTCCAGGGTTTGGGTGGATGATAAGCATGGGATCAGCATCCGGAGCATTTATTCCTGCTGTGCCTAATACCTTTATGGTCATTCGTGAAGTAAGATATCCGGTGGATTTAGCTTCAATTACTGAGAAGCAGCCTATAACAGCTGCTTCTGCAGTGGTAGCATATACAGTTTTGCTTGATGCTCCTGCCGGAATAACAATACTGGCAGG
The DNA here is from genome assembly GCA_038320545.1 of Bacteroidales bacterium. Taxonomy (GTDB): domain Bacteria; phylum Bacteroidota; class Bacteroidia; order Bacteroidales; family JAAUTT01; genus JAAUTT01. The sequence goes on along the minus strand of JBBQEI010000180.1, from coordinate 2,145 downwards.
CAAACTGACACATGAATTAGAGGAATTGGTGAGTGAAACGGTAACGTCATCGATTGGTATCGGAGTTATACTTACTTCAACGGGTATGGAGTCATAAAGCGGCAAAGTACTACTCATGGGAAGGCTAAGCGCCAGCCTGGCAACTTGATTTGTAGTTAGTTTTACCTTGCCTTCATATGATGGCTTATCGGTTTTAACCCAAAATTCAATATTTTGTCCAATCAAACTACTCCAATCTCCAGCCCAGGAAAAAGGTGTAATCAACCAATGGTAATCTCCGGTCGCCCAATCGCTGATTTGCAAAAAACCGCCATTTACGCCGTCAGTGGAAATCCATTCCATTGTGCCATCACCCCCTGAGGTCCAATCTTCGCTCGAAACATCGAAATAACTCGCAAAAGTACCTCCGACTTTTATTTCATCCAGACCACCAACATCAGTACCATTGTGCATTTCTGTGCGTATCCTTAATGAAGTGATAGTAGCCATAGCCGCCTGAAAAGTTACCTCATCCGTATTAAAGGTTTCAGCATTCAGCGGTATCACATACTTGGTCCATACATTGGCCTCAGCAGGAGGCCCGAAATCAATAATAAACTCATCCGGTACGATTTGCGCATAGTTAATCAGGGCTATGCCTTGAAATACAATCAAAAATGTGGTAAATTTTCTAATTATGGTGTTTGGGTTTTGGTTAATAATTAACTAATCCGGTATAAAACAACCGACAAAAACGCCTTATTACATTTTTAATTTAACAACCCTAACGCTGATTTGTTTAAAAAAAGCCCTCCCCCACTGGTCCTGATTTGCAACTTTTCGCAGCGAACTCTTCAACCAAAGGCTGCTAATCCGTGTCTATCAATGATCCAAAATAGTATTCGTTTTCATTCAATTACAGATATATCCGGTAAACCTTTTCTATTCGCATATTTTAAAGTTAGATTTTTTACCGGCGCGGGTTGCAAAGTCGCGCCAGCCGGGGGAATAAAATAATTGAAACGACTTAATAATTAAAGGCTGCCTTTTACGAAGGGCAGCCTATTGTTTTTTGTGAAAGAAACAGAAAAGGCTTCGTACTTAGGCGCAACTGAGCCTTACCTCTTAATTCACTAACTCAGAAAATGAAAAAATGGCTAAAGCTTCCTTTTAATAAACTTATTAGTAATAAATGGTGTCCGAAAAAGTTTCAAAGGACTTAATAAAGACACTATCTATAATTGTATAATCAACTTTATTACGCCTAAATTCAATTTTATATAATTGAAACATATCGCCAAATGTAAGGAAACCAATGCTATATGGATGTTCCGGAGAATTCCCAAGTAATGCCTCCCAACCACTCTCGCAGTTATAATCTGATAAATATGTCGAAAAATATGCTGGACAAAATTTAGAATAGCTTACTGGTTTAATCGGTACAATAAGTGGGTTGAAATAGGAATATGCTTTCATCTCATATACCATACTTTCATGCACACCTTCGCTAACACTTGTAATCAACCCTCCATTCGGAGCTTCATATTGGGCTTTTGATAAAGCTATGTATGTATCATATTCCCCCGTAATCTCTACCCTGAATTTTCCTTCATTATCTGTATAAGCAACATTTTTCTTACCAGAAGTAGTATTCCCGGTATAATTTCCCCGGCGGTACTCACACCGTCCAATAATGTAACTTTTACACTGTCGATGGGTTGTTTGGACCCTGCATTTATAACAGTTCCACTTACTACAGTAGTTCTTTACTTCTTTTCGCAGGAAGCAGCAATAACAAGTAAAGCTAAGATTCCTGTATGATATAGTGTGGTTTTCATTGTTTTACGAATTTGAAGCTTGTGAGTAGAAGATAGCATTCAAGTGAGTAACAAGGTTTTTACGTTCATGTTTTTTTGTTAGAAGTAAATGGTATCAGTGTAAGTTTCTAATGATTTAATATACACGCTATCAATGACTTCAAGATAATCCCCATTTCTATAAAATTTTAGAATGTACCACCGATACGTGTCCCCATTTGCTCCCCATCCATAATGACCATCCCATTCAAACCGCTCAGGTGCTTGAGAAGGGCTATGAGGCAAATCAAAACAATAGATATCAGGAATCTTTGCTGGACAAATGCTGCCTGATAAAAAGGATTCTTTC
>JBBQEI010000179.1:0-3095 GCA_038320545.1 Bacteroidales bacterium | reverse complement strand
AGTTATTTATTAAATAAAATGGACTTATAATTAACTTTACTTTATTATGTTGTAAAGCACGAAAGTGTCTGAATACTTAACAGTTATTATTGACAGACTTCCTAAAGGCTTAGTATTCATTTATACAAATTTAATTCATTTTGTATGCTGAGATGAGAATTGCGCACACTTCGATAAATGCTAAACATTATATATAAAGTAGTTCCACTAACCCTCGTTTGCAACGAGGGTTAAGCATTCGGTCGTTTGTAACGACATTCTGCTGATATATAATCACAAACAAAAACATTTCTGCCATTATAATTTTATTGAAAAAAAGTTTCCTACTGGTGCCGATTTGAGCCGGGTGCCCGGGTCACCTATTTGCCGGGGATTTGTAATTGCGGTTTCTGCTACTGGCAGGGTGAATTTTAATCATCATCGGCATTTAAAAGAATCAGGCGGGCAGTTGGGTAGAATTCACCCTGCCAGTAAACCCCACAGGATCAAAGAAAAAATATCATTCGTTGAATAGAACTAACAATGAAGTTTAATCGTTAAATTTGCCGGAGATAATAAATAGAAATCATGACAGCAATTGTTTTACGTAAGGAAGTGCAACAATATCTAGACCACGCCGATGAACGTTTCTTAAGAATGGTTTATGCCATGAGTAAAGAGTATGAAAGCAACTTGGTTGTTGGTTATACGGCAAAAGGAGAGGCACTAACCAAAACTAAGATTAAAGAACGTGTGAAAGCAGCTTCTATAAGAGTAAAGTCGGGCGATTTTATTGCTCATGAAGAATTGGAAAAGGAAGTACAAGAGTGGTAACCAGAAAAAAACTTCCCATACGTTGGGACCGGTTAGCCAGAGAAAGTCTGGATAATATTTACGAATACATTCTCTTGGATTCGTTACAAAATGCCCGAAAAGTTAAGAAAGAGCTAATCAAATTGGTCGGTTCATTAAGTGATTTTCCGGAAAAATACTCACGCGAAGAATTTTTAGAGGAAGAGTCCGAAAATTATCGTTCTGTTAGTAAATGGAGTTATAAGATTATTTATGAAGTTACAGACGAGGCCATTATTATAGCTGATATATTTAATATCCATCAGCATCCTTCAAAAATTAGTAAACGGATTAAAATACCGAAGGGATAAATTACCCACTCTTACTGATATATATGAAAAGTTGCGTAAGCAGGTTGCCGAATTGCAATTGCAACTTTCAGCCAGGGATTTGTAATTGCGGTTTATTATTTCACTTTGAAATTTCCCTTCCATATTTTTGATTCATCAACCCAACCTGCCCCTTGTTTGAGCGATAGCGGAAATGAGGGGTTGTTGGTTTTGTGCGTCTGCGACGCATCTTTGAGCGGCATAGAATAAAAATGCCACTCTTTCGGAAACGCTTAAAAGCTTGCTAGTAGTTGGTTGCAAGTTTGCAATTTACACCTATTAGCCGGGAATTTGTAATTACGGTTTCTGCTACTGGCAGGCGAATTTTAATCATCACCTGTAGTTAGCCGAATCAGTCAGGCGGCTGCGGAGAATTCACATTTCCACTAAACCGAGCTTTTCCGAAAATGATTACAACCAGCTATCTTTGGATTTCAGGTCTATTAATGGATTGCAATAATTGAAATTGCGGGCAAAATGTTTTAGAGACGGGGCACTATCGTATTTCTGTAGATATAAATAATATTTATGAGTATTGACAGTTCATAATTATTTACGATATTTGTGGTAGAAAGTCGGATAAATGAAACTTGACAGGTATGAAATCAGATCAGGAGAATACCTTGAGGTATTTGAATTTGTGAGCATGGGGATTACAAAATATTTGGATGATGTTCAAATGGATTTTGAAATATATGGAGAAAAGCATGAAGAGTGGGAAGAATTTCGTAAAGATATTGATTATGATGCATTTTTGGTAAAACGAAAAATTTAAAGATATGAACATTAACGAGATAAATATGAAAAAACGTCCAGTCGTATTGATTGACAAGTCTCTGGATTTCTTCAACGACAAAGTGCTTTTCCCTGAGAAATTGGCTAAAGCAAATGAAATGCTTCGAAAAGTGGGATTGCCGAAAATAAATACAATAAAATAAAATATTTATTGTAAGATAATTCGAGACAAGAAGCACCTCTTCTCTGCACATTCCAAAATTATATCTGCCGATCAGATAATTCACATAACCACTTTGGAACAATAACTCTTCTACTTCGACTTTGCTCCATAATCGGGTGTTGGGATTCATTTACATTCATTGTAATCAAAAACAAATTTTTTAAATCAAAATTTACGCATAAATATTTCGCTGACCTGTCACATTTTGTAGTATACGATAAAAATGAGCCTAAATATATTATGGCTACCGGTAACTCAATCGGCGAAACACAAACTGCCGCCAAACTTCAGGCAATGGAGACTGCCAAGCTTGAGTTAGCTGGTCAGATCAATACCCAGATTGCTGCACTTATCGAAAATAGTATAGCCAACCAACAACTTAATAACGAGGAAGCGGCATCAGTGACAAAAACCGTTGCTGCATCTAAAAATCTTATTGCTCAGGAGATTGGCCAGCTATTACCTATGGTCAGTCAGGTAGCTGCGAGGAATTCACCCCGTCAGTATATCCAGCTCTTCCTGAAATGCATAAAAGCTGGCAATAGCTGGTTTTACACCGTGGTTTTTAACACCAGAACAAATACTAATGTTAAAAAACGAAAATATTTTTATTGGCACAATCTTTTTTTGATACATAAGGTGTTTCTTTGACGTATATTTGAATGTTTTATAAATCTTAGACGCGATGCTCGAAAGCGAATTTAAATCCTATTTAGATCATCTGCCTTTTTAATAATTTCTTTTGCGGTAAGTGTTTGTGCATCGGCGCTGTTATATGTACCGAAGAAGGAGAAAAGTAAGTTTCAACCCATGATAAAACACTATTAAGGTTAATCATTTTTTATAGCATAAAGCCTGCTCATAGTTGAAATATACATCCCCCCGTTTGCAGCAACTGGAGTTGAGTGAATTGGGCTATCCATTTTTATGGAGTCCAACACGTTTAATGTTTTACCTGCTTCGAGAATCCAAAAATC
>JBBQEI010000178.1:0-3118 GCA_038320545.1 Bacteroidales bacterium | reverse complement strand
GAGTACGAATTGACATTGATTGTTAAAAGTTTTGGGCAGCGACGTATAGGAGATTCCATCGAGAATTTTAAGGAAGGTGACTTGGTTTTAGTGGGAAATAATCTGCCCCATGTATGGAAAAATGATGCAGCTTTTTTTGATGAAAATGCAATAATGAAAGCTCAGGCTCTTTGCGTAAAATTCCTTCCGGATTTTGCAGGTGCCAGTTTTTTTGATAGACCTGAAATGTCGCAAATCAAAAAGTTACTTAAAGAAAAAGCACCGCAAGGAATTAAACTTATTGGAAACCTTCGTTTAAAGGTTGAAGAAATTATGTTGAAGCTTCCTAAGATGGATGAACCGGACAAATTTATTCAATTGCTTCAAATTCTAAACCTTATATCCAAATCAGATGAAATTCAGCTTTTAGCAAGTTTAAGTTATAGAAATGAAAACTTAAAAAATGCACATCGAATAAATTTTCTTTTAGACTTTATCATGGAACATTATGATGAGGAATTGACACTTAATATATTGGCTAAGAAGGTAAATATGAATAAGAATGCTTTTTGTCGGTTTTTTAAAAAAGGAACCCGCAAAAGCTTGTTTACCGTAATCACTGAAGTTAGAATAGGAAAAGCTCGTCAGTTGCTTACCGAAACCGACTTGAATATTTTACAAATTTGTTATGCCTGTGGATTTAATAACATCTCAAATTTTAATAAAGCGTTTAAAAACCTCACATGTTGTACGCCTTCTGGATACCGTAAAAAGAATAGCTATGGCCATTATTTCAATGTTTTACGGGATAATTATTTCAATGTATTATGTGAATAATAAACAACATAATTTTCCTTACATCCATGTAAGATATCAGGACGAGGAGGGCACCTTAAAAGCCAATAAGATGAAACTTGTATTGGCATGGGTTGAAATACATAATGATGAACTGATCGCTGATTGGCAATTGGCAATCAGCGGAGAAACAATTTTTAAAATAGATCCACTAAAATAAGAACCAATGAATCCAAGAGTTGTAAATGTAAAACCAGAACACAACTTTTCTTTACAGATTACCTTTAGTAATGGAGAAGTGAAATGTTTTGATGTAAAGCCATATTTAGGAATTGGTATATTTAAAGAATTGCAGGACTTAAGTTTGTTTAATTCGGTAAAACCATTTTTAGGAAGCATCCAATGGGCCAATGGACTTGATTTTTGTCCTGATATGCTTTATTTGGAAAGTAAATAATCTAAATCCCTTCACCTAATCTCCGATCAAACAACAATTTTTTGGGCTGGTAAAGTAATTTCACATATAATGAAATATTATACTACCGTCAATCGAACAGTGAATGTGATTTTCTGGTGAAGCAGAACGAACAAGTTGTAATGGCTGTGCAATCGTGCTGGGAAGTTAACAATGAAAACATGGCTCGGGAAATCGGTGGAATTAAAAATGCACTCGCTGAAACCGGAGCGGCCGAAGGAGTGATTATCACCCATAACCAGGAAGATCAATTGGATGGAATAAGTCTCATTCCGGCTTGGAAATGGATTTAAAGGTAATATAATTGTGCTTTCCGTGAATACTGTTCAAACAGCGATGGATAAGATAAGGGATTAAGGAATGAAATCCCTGATTTTGGAAAGGACAATTTTTGATTTTTATGTAGTAACGATTCCATAAGCAAAACCCCTTCACCAGAAATCCGGGCAAAGGGGCATACCTAATCTCCGATCAAACAACAATTTTTTTGGTAGGTCAAGAGGTTTCAAACAAAATGTTACAGCACGAATTGCAGATACTCTTCAAGCTGGGTAACATGTTGGGTAATACGCAGCTATATTTGTCGAATATAAACGACAATAAAAGATGCATTTAACAGATTGGCAAATGTTGTATCTTCTTCAGGAAAAAAAATCAGTACCGACACGGTGATTGATTATTTAGGCTACATCCAAGATATGTTATCTGCCAGTATGAAATTAAAATAATACTGTATATTTGCATTATATGTGCACAAAAACCATTGTATCTTAGCATGAAAAGAGAAATGTACGATGGATTTCGGGCATCTGAAATAATGAAACTCTAAAAATGTCGATTGCAATCTGCATTTTTGTTTTAACTTTGAAGAGTTAAATCGACATAAGACTTGGATAGTTTATTCGAATTTCAGGAAAATCTTCTGCGTCCGGTAAAAAATGATTTCCGGAGATATTTGCACAAGCAAATAAACTGGAGCCAACGCATGATAAATATCCTAACTGGTCCGTTGAATTGAAAAACATTTACGATGGGTTGCCGGAAATGCAGATCATTTTTTCCGCTTCATCGGCATTGGATATTTACCGTGGTGAAGCTGATCTGAGCAGAAGAGTCGTGAGTTATATCCTGGCAGGGTTTTCATTCCGCGAATTTTTACTTTTTACACATAATTTGAGTTTTGATCCGGTCACGATTGTAGATATAAACAAGGATCATCGAACCATCAGTAGAATGATTACTGAAGGGTTCCGGCCATTGCCAGCCTTTCGCAAGTATCTTGAATTCGGTTATTTGCCCATTATCATGGAGGGGGAAGACAGTTACAAGATGAAATTGAATCAGGTGATCAATAGCATTGTGGATACCGATCTGGCCTATATTGCCTCCTATAATTCAGGTACGGCAAATAAAGTAAAAAAACTACTGGGCGTAATCGCTGAATCGGTACCTTTCAAACCCAATATCGCTGCATTGGCGCGAAAACTTGACTTAAGCAGGGACAGTGTTTATCAGTATATCTATCAGCTCAATAATGCCCGTCTGCTTAATACAATCAGCTCCGAAGGAAAAGGCGTGTCAACTTTACAAAAGTCCGATAAAATATTTCTTGAAAATACAAACCTGGCCTTTGCACTAAAAGAAAACCCTGATATTGGAAACATAAGGGAAACCTTTGTTTTAACGGGTTTTACTTTTCCAAGTGATTGTACATTAGCGATATAGTTGTTTTTTAGTTAATTATGTAGCAATTAAATTGTTGATAACAATGTTCATAAGTATTTTAATATAAATGTATTATAGTTTGTTTATGTAGCAATTACGAATTATATTTGTTTCATGTATATCCAAAGAAATAAACAAACCGGT
>JBBQEI010000177.1:0-3218 GCA_038320545.1 Bacteroidales bacterium | reverse complement strand
ACCTTATAATCCGGCAAATAAAAAAGTTGGCGAACCGGGTTTTGTATTAAAAGTTGAATTCAATTAAACTGCATTCATTAATGTATCACTGCACCAACCTGCCATTTGCCTTTTTGTGCCGATGTTTTGGGATCATTTACTTGTAATAGAAAGCTCAGGGACAACAAAAACACCTTACTACCTGCTACGGATTTAACCGATATGGTTACTGTTTAAATAATCCGTTGAAGTATACTGATCCTGACGGTGAGCTTGCTTTTCTGGCAATTGCAGCTTACTTTGCCGTCAATGCGGCCATCGATTACGGGATGCAGGTTGGGTTTAACTATGCAGCAGGCTACAGGGGAAAAGATGCCTGGTTTAATAAAGTTGATTTTTTTGATGCAGCAGTTTCGGGAGGAGTCGGAGCTGAAACGATCATTAAAACTTGCAGGACCTGGGGCAGTTCCTAAGTATTCTTCGATAATGCCTAAAAATCAAGCTCATATAATGGAAAAATATTTACGAAGTTTGCATTTTAGTTCTACAGGTCAATGGTGGTTACCAGGCATGAAATATCCATATCCAGTTAATTTTTCAACAGGACTTAGAATTAAATTTTAGTAATTTGTAAAAATGAAAAATAATATCGATAGAACACTATTTTGGTTTAAGAATGGAAGTGAAAAACTTCTTGATTTGGATTATCGTTTTTTTGGTTTGTCTACTTTGCTTAATAGATTGTTAAATGAAAATTATACTGGGAAACGAATACAATTTATTAATATTGATTTTTCATCTGAGGCGACTTATAATTTGTTCCCGAATATTCCAATGAACTACATTCATTATTATGGAGGAGGAGGAGGTCATTTGCGTTTTCTGGTTGTTGATCCCTTAGCACAATTCCACTGAAAGAGATCCATATCAGGTTTCGAGGACACAAAAAAACAATGTAGGAAAAGTCGAAACAATCCAAAACAACATCTAAACAATGGAGGCAAATATTGTCCTTTACCAAACACTGTGCCACGAATAGCTTTGGGCAAAAAATAGCGAGTGAGTACGATACTGAAACAGCCGGACGCATTTTCATTCTCGGGGAATATAAAGCCGTTTGTAATATCTTCGACAACTGAGGTGGTTTTCGAGCTAAGCCAGGTATCACACTTCATGTTAAAAAGTCATTTGCATTTTTTGTGATTTTAAATCGTCAGCCTATAGCCTTACAATATTATATCTATTGTCAGGATATATACTGACTTATATTAGAATATGTCAGGCCAAAGCCTTACTTTTGTTGGTGTATCAGGTAAAAACTTTACAATATGAATAAAAACAAGTTACAAATAGAACAATTAGAAGCCAAGATCAAAGTTTACGCTCCTATTACTCAAGTCGCTATTCCTCCTACAGGATGGATAAAAGCTGTTCGTTTGGCGTTGGGTATGTCACTTCAACAGTTGGCAAATCGTATCTTAATTACAAAACAAAGTGTTCAGGAGATGGAACAAAGGGAAAAAGATGGTTCTATTTTCTTAAAATCACTGCGCGAAATTGCCCGTGCGCTTGATATGGAATTAGTTTATGGTTTTGTTCCTAAAGATGGATCACTGGATGCATTGATTGAACGTAAGTCAAGGGAATTTGCCACTAAAATAGTCTCCAGAACTTCAAATACCATGAAGCTGGAAGATCAGGAAAATTCTCAAATGAGACTCAAGAAGGCTATTGAAGAACGGATAATCATGCTTAAACTCCAAATGCCTAAAGTATTATGGGATTAGACTTAGGGTACATTAATGGACAAACTCCATTGGATGAAGATGAAAAAGATGGATTACTGATACCAACCATTGCAACTCGTGCGGAATTAGACGAGTTTGAGCAACAAAATATTGAAGAAGCGATTCAATGGGTACTCAGCCGATCACTTAATGCCAAGACAATTCTTACTGAGCGATTTATCAGGAACCTTCATAAACGAATGTATGGAAATGTTTGGGCCTGGGCCGGTGACTTCAGAAAAACCAATAAAAACCTTGGTGTTGATAAATGGCAGATAGCTACAGCATTGAATGCATTAATAAATGATACGGTTTATTGGGTAGAGCATAAAACATTTTAAGCATTTCATCCACGGTTTCGCAACATCACCTGATGGAATTGATGTAGATCAGGTGTGCCACCCCCAACGGCTGAAGGACAGGTAGTCAAACCACAAAAGTAAAAGAGCTCATTAAAAAAACCCTTTTCAGCATTTTAATTATCAATCAAAAGAAATTTAAATTTTAATGATAATCAGTTTTCTGACCAATTACGAAATAATTTTTTTAAACATATTTCACCTGGAACATTTTATTATGAACCAATCTTTGGTGACAAAACTGTTGGAGAAGATCAACAAATTTTAAACTATTTAACTAAAAACATAATTAAACCAAATCCACATCCCACTCTTTTATTTTTTGATCCTTGGGGATATAAAGGTGTTGATACTTTAGTTTTGGCAAAATTCCTTGAAAATTGGGGAAATGAAATTTTCCTGTTTGTAAATATTAAAAGAATACATGCAGCCATTGTAAACAATAAATTTGATGAACTTATGCTATCTCTGTTCCCAACATCAATAAATGAATTAAGAGTCAATCGACGCTATAAAGCTACAGAAAGATGGCAACTATACGTTTGATGCAAAAAGAATGGGCAAATCTAATTGTATGTTAAATTTCGGAGATGTAAATATTGAATTATTAAGTGAAAATCCTTAGGTGCAGCACTCCGGTAATATGATCTTTTGGCTGACTTGCTTGGCTTTTAAAAAAACAGGAATATTGCATTAAATACCTTTTGAAAGCATTGGCAAATTGGCAAATTGACGCATTGGCAAATTTTCTCCCCCTCTCACCTTCCCACCTTCTTTCTCCCGCAGCGCATGGAACAGTTGATTTTCAATTATGGGGGTAGTTGCGCCGCATTTATGTTGTTCGCCCTAACCCCGGGTGGCACGATTCCGAAGGTATTCGTTTTCAATTAATTAATTTTTGATCCGGAATCGCTTACCCGGGGCTAATAACATTTAATCCCGGCGGGATTGGATAAAAGGACCTATAAAACTCTGTGAAACTCTGTGTAATTACTCTGTGTAACTCTGTGTAATTCTTTATATTATGATTATAAAACCTTGAATCCAGTCCGATTGCATTCGCAAATTGGCAAATTAACTCCCTCCCCCCTTC
>JBBQEI010000176.1:0-3279 GCA_038320545.1 Bacteroidales bacterium | reverse complement strand
CATCCATGGGATGAGAATTAACCCCCAGATGGAATACATAATCCAAATATTTTCCCAATGCCAGGATGCCATTTTCTTCATTGGCCAGGCAAACGTACCCAATAAAGAACCTGATAACAAGCTTAACAAAAGACCGAATGTTAGACTAAGTGTTCCCATAATATGTTGTGAATGAATAGTATTATGTCGTTAAAAAAGTTTTGACATATTAACTTCAGCATCATTTTTTTCTGATTTAATTGACAGTATTGTATCATTAACCTCCGATAAACTTCCGGCAGTTTTATACATTGCAATGATATTTTTGAGCGGAGTGCCCACTTGAATGGCATGAGAAGGACCTAGAAAAAGTCCACCTTCCGGGAATAACTGTTTTCGGCGTTCTACTTCTTTCACTACATCATTTACACCACCAAAAGCTAAAGTGGTTTGTACACAAATACTTCCACAATAAAAAATACCTTTGCCAAAATCATTTTTTAATACTTCAATATCCATTTCGGGGATGGTTGGCTGTACAACATCATACACATCCAGTCCTAACTCTATCAGCCGTGGCAGAAAAGCTCTTACACAACCACACATGTGCATCATGGTTCTGGCTCCATAACTATGAACCATATCAAAATATTTTTTAAACTTTGGAGCAAAATGTCTGTCAAAAATATCAAAATCAATTACTTGTGAAGTTTGAGTTCCTAAATCTTCGCCAATATGGGTAAAGTCAATCAGTCCTTCGGCAGCTTGCAATACACATTCGTGCATATCATAATAAAATTGAAAGCGTGCATCCATGATTTCCAAATAAACAGGATCGTCGGTAATTAAGTCGATCAGGACTTGTTCGGTGCCTCTGGCTCTTGCAATACTGTTTATAAAATCCATATCACCGGCAGTACCAAAACAAATTGCGAAGCCTTGTTCACTGATTTTTTTGCACTGCTCCTTAATGGTAGAATAATCAAACCATGCTGCGGTTGGAAATTGTGACTTATCTAATTCTTCAACAGAAGTGATATTGGCAAAAGGCAGATAACACGATTCTAAATACCGGCCGCCCTCAAACTCGGCATATTTATAGTGTTCGCCCCAATATCCTTCTATACTTCCATCGGGGAAATGACGAAGTTCTTTGCCAATATATATTGGTTCAACATACCTGAAATCGTCACCAACTAATAGCAGCAATTGTTCCATATTGGTCAAACCAAAATGATCCATTATCATTTTGTTAACTTCAGGTGTTCCTTCGTGTTTAACGGGTATCCGGTCAAAACCTGTACGGTTAAATGATCCAATAACTCTTTCTCTTGAATTCATAGTTTACGTGATTTAATACTTAACTTGTGTAAATTTATTAAAAAACAATTTTTCGCTCAGGCCAATTATCAAGTTAAAAACTATTGATATATTTTGCGGGTTCAGGAAAATATCTGCTAATAGCTGAAGATTTTCACCGGTCCAAACAAACCTGAAGACTGCAACGGGCTATCCGCATTATATGGATTGATAGGACACCAGGTCATACGTTGTGCAGCCGGAAGTTTCTGGTCACCAATCAGGCGGTTCATCCAGTTGTTAACGATTTCAATTTTGAGGTCGTTATCTCCTTCTTTCACAAAGGCTGTAATGTCAAGGGTGTAGGGTGCTGTCCATAATCCGCCGGCGTACGCATTGTTAACTTTAACTTTTGCCATGGCTGTGAAAGCGCCTAAATCGATGATCACCTTGTTCCCGTCAGGGACTTTCTCCATCGTAAATTTGCAACTATAAAACGCAGTTCCTGCATAATATTTAATCCGGTCGTCTTTCATGGTGGTCCAATCCTGGAGTGTTTCAAAAGTGACAGGTTCAGCAGGACCTCTTTCTGAAGCACTAAATGTAACTGTCCACGGACCTTTCAGTTCGGTAATGAGCGCTGGCCCGGGGTAATTGGCTTCAACATTTATTTCTGAAGCTTTGCCTGCTGATTTACGGAAAACTACGAATACACTCTCGTAAGCTTCCAGTTTCAAAGGGACGATAGTTGTATTTTTAGTCTGGTTATAAGCCGGAAGAGTACGAATATATCCTTTTGTTGCTTCCCAAAGTTCAGGCTGCTTTCCTTTTACCCTGAACTCGGGACTTATTATTTGGGTTTCTGGTGTTTGGTTTGTTATAAAATAGATTTCGCCATCTTTAATAGTTCGGTGGCCATAGTGTATACTGTTATCTTCCGGTAATCTGCAGTCGGGTATACAGTCGATCAAGGCAAAAGCCTCGGTCATATTCATTCCGTTAATGATCATTCCTTTTCCGACTTTGCGTGATTTTACAGCTACGCCATCCACATTTCCCCATAGTTCTTTTGCCATTTCCTGAATTTGCTGGTCAGCTTTGGGTTGATTCTGCAAACTAGGGGAGCGTTTAGGCGCAGGTCCCAGAACAACAGCACCGTCATTTACACGTTGTTTAATTTTAGCCAAAACCTCCGGACGCATGGTTTCCAGTTTGGGTAAAACCAGAATCCTGTATTGTGTTCCGTGTGGCAAAGTAATCAGACCGTTTTTAACGGTCATATACTTTTCAATCACTTCGGCATTCATATAATCAAACTGGTAGCCAATTGGCAGTGCAGGATCAGCTATTCCAGTCATTTTCGGAGCATCTTCGCCTATAAAATAAGCCACATCGGCTACATTCAATCCCTGCTGAAGCATATAGTTGGTACGTTTCAGGTATTGGGTATATACATCCATCTGCGAGAACCAGGTATTTTTCCGGTTAAATTCGTTGCCAAACCAGGCATTCATCCCCGGATTTTTATCCTCATAAGGCTGAGTGATATAAACATGCAACAGCGTGTTGTTGATCCCTTCGGCAAAGAAACGGTCACCACGTTGTTTGATGGTACCCGGATGCCGGCTGAAAGACGCACCTGCGCAGGTATTTGATTCGGCCGAGATTTTTGTCTTTCCGTATATGTGACCAGCTGAAGTTGCTGCACGGTTTTCGATATCACCCAATTCGCCTTCGCTCCAGAATTCGCCGCCAATTTCGTCCGACTGTCCTCCATACATCAGGAATTCGCCCGGGAAACCCCAGTGTCCATAACATTCGAGCCATGTTCTCAATCCGTATTTGTGACTGATTTCACGCAGCCCGGCAACATAATCGTATGCCACTTTGTCGGCAACCATGCGCCGCATGTCCCAAAGAAAACGGTCGGACGACTGCTGACTGTTTACTACCATTCCCTTGTAAACAGGAAGATAGGGAATCGCGTCGTATCCGTATTTT
>JBBQEI010000175.1:0-3512 GCA_038320545.1 Bacteroidales bacterium | reverse complement strand
GTTACGGCTATGGCTACGGCTATGGCTACGGCTATGGCTACGGCTATGGCTATGGCTATGGTCAGGATAAAGATCAGAAAGGCAGCAGACGTAAAAAACTAAAGGCGGAGGATTAAGAAAATGGTTATTGATTATTTCTGCTGTGTTTTATAAGGTAGGCATGTAGGGAAATTAAGGGCATGTCCCAAATTTTTTAAACCCAGCCTACAACGATCAACATTCGAAATTCACAAATAATGCTGTATTCCTTTGGATTTATATTGACATCAGGTTGTAAGCTATTGGACTGTTTTTGTTTAGTACGCAGATTATAACACTAACTAATCCATGCCCTTAGACTGATAAAGAAAATCAAAATCGGCACTCAATTATAACCTCGGATCCACATAAGTAGAAGAGCGCGAATAAAGCGTCTTCCCGTATTTTGTCCAGATTCTTTTATCGGCGGCATCGGAGAAATGGGTAGCTTCTTCGGGGAGTATTTTATCGTTCCTTTCAGAATTTTTATCCTTATCGAATTTACCGTTGCGTTCAATAACCTTGGTATTGTTCATGGAGATAAGTGTGTATTTGCAGTTTTTCCCGTTGAATATCACCTTTGGAAACCGCGGATCGTTTGCTTTCAAAATGTTCATCCAAAGCAGGTATTTATCATGCTGTGGTGGTTCCATTCCCCTGTGCGACCTTGGTTCAATCATCCAGCCTTTTGTTTTAAATTGTTCAATTGCCTGGTTGTTGAATGAGAGCGAATTCTTCACGTTGGGTTGCCGGTTGTCGCCATACCTGTCACGAAAATAAATGACCTTTTTGGTAGGGTGATTTTCATAATATCTTCTAAATTTCAATAGCTAAGTTTTAACAGCAAATCAAAACTTCGGCCTGGCCTGTTAATTCGGCCCCAGTCGAGGTGCTCATAATAAGCCCTGTTAAAAAGATTCGAAATACTAAAACCAACGTCTATCATTGTTTTAGATACAGGTATTGAATATCCGCTTTTAATATTAATGATGTTGAATGCCGGAGTCTTTGATTCACCGTAGTCCATATTAATTCGATTTTGAGCAAGAGCCGAATCTGATTCTGCAAGAATTGAAAACCGGTTTTTCTCATACTGCAATGCAACAATGTTTTTAAGTGGGGGAATTAAGGGCATTGGTGTGCCTGAATTTAATTCACCAAACGTATATTTCGAATGGAGCAAAACGGAGATGGTATTTAAGGGTTTGTACAACACTTGAAAATCAGCACTGTAAAGCATTGCAGCAGGAACATTTGTATAAATCCTGATTCCATTGGCATAGAAATTCATGGCTGGAATAACTATATCAGTAACTCCCATAATGAAATCATTTACAAAACTAAACGATTGGTTGAGATTAACTTTAAGTTTTGGTTTTGCCAATAAAAATGCCAAATTGAAAAAGTTAGATTTTTCCGGTTTAATATAAGGATTGCCGATATAGTCGTAACCATCATAGGCGTTATACAAATAAAAGCCAAAAAGCTCACTTATTGTTGGCATCCGTTCCGAATATCCTGTACTTGCATTCAGTGAAAAGTCCTTGGTAAGATAGTATTGTAACGAGGCATTCAGACTTTTAATATAAGTACTCTGTGTTTTATCAAGCTTATAATTAAATATTGAAAACTGTAGTTGCCCGTATTCAGACTGTAGAATGTCGATGTTATAATCTATTCTTCCGTTTACCATTAATGAAAATTTATTTGAAAAAGAAGTGGTATTTTCCATAAATATTCCTGAAACATTTCGAAGCATTTCGGGCCACGTTTGCATATACATTGGTGTTTCGGGCGGATATCCGGCATACCGCATGTGCATTGTCATTTCAGCGAGTGACAGGTTTGTGTAATTATCGGCTTTTATCACCAGGCGATTTTTGTAATTCCAGGGAATAGTAAATTGAATATATGCACCAAGTGTAGAACTTTTACCGGGCATATCCATTCGCATAAAAACAGAATCTGATTTGTTTTCAGAATTGCTGTCAAGAAAATATAAACTATCCCTTTTCGAATCGTCCATAACATGGTAAACTTTATTAAAATAGACTTTCGCTTTAAGTTGGTTTTTGCTATTCCGTTGGTATTCCAATGCAATCAAAGTCGCCCGGGCTAAACTAACATCCATTGGCAAGGCCGGATAACCCACATCTCGCGCATTATCGAACAAAAGGTCTGCTTTTAAACTTGAAATCTCGTTGGGTGAATATTTGAAAGCCGAATGAATGTTTAATTTTTCGAACTGAGAGAAAGGTATTTCAATATTATTTCCATCGGTATAATTCTCGTTTTTCCGATAAACTCCATCCCAAATCCAAGCCCATCTTTTTCCATTGTAGCCTGTCGAAAACAATACATTTTTACTTTTTGATACACTCCCGTAACCAAATCCCAATGAAGAATAAAAAAGTTGAGACTCACTGATATGTGGTTCCTGCAGGGTCATGTCAATGGAACCACCAATATTGCAACCAGTGTGATTACCGCTCGTTCCCTGTTTGATTGAGATATTTTTCAGGTTTGTAGGTTCAATATAAGAAGTAATCGGATCCATTTTATCCGTGCAGGCACCGAACATTTTCATTCCATCTATGGTAACATTCAACTGACCTCCTGAAAATCCATTTAACTGAGGCTCAAATGCGTATGCACCACGTTTGATAAGCGACATGCCATCGAGCCGTGCGTTGATATTATCGAGTGTGGAGAATTGATTTGTACGGTAAAAATTAACCACATCATTGTCATCAAGCGGAAGAACGGCAGAAATCTTCACTTCTTTTATTTCGAATGTGTCTCGCAACATGTCGGGTTTTTGAGCCTGGCTATAAAAAGACAAGACAACAAGCCATAATAAAATGAAATTTATTTTCATGGTAAAAAATTAAGAGGTTGTATTCTGAAAATGAATTTTCGGTATTATGAAACTTTAAACTTCGATTTCACTCCATACCTCACTTAAAGAAGGTATGATATTGCCATTTAAATGAGGTTTAGAGGAGTGAAACCGAACATGAGTTTACAATATGAAAATATGAACTTTATAAATTGATTTTTAACTACATCTTAAATTCTAAAATAAAATATCAAAGTAGGCTTTGTCCGAAACTAATCTGTCTCTCAATCGAAGGTTCTACAAGCGATATCGGATGTTTTGTTATGGTCCATTTTCCAGCCCCGTTAGAAAGACTGTCAATTACAACAATCTTCTTAACAGGATTTGTAGCCTTTACTTTATCAATAGGGAATGTTACTGACTTTGTTGTATCCAACAAAAAGGCTGTCATTTGCATAAAATCCTACGTGGAAAGAGGATCCTGAGCTCAGTATTTCTCCCACTTTCAAATATTTTTCCTGTTCCTGACTATCAATTTCATCGTTGATACAGGCGGCAAATTGAGCCGAAATCAATATACTGTTATCTGGGATATCTCTTTGAACGCAAAAGTATTTTGCAATATTATCTTTATTAATGGCGTATTCGATAAATG
>JBBQEI010000174.1:0-3529 GCA_038320545.1 Bacteroidales bacterium | reverse complement strand
ACATTACAAAAAAATCCCGACGATTCGGCTTATCGTTTTATTTACGATTGCGAGCATATCCAATGTACAACACAATTTTCCAGCGAAATTTTTTTACATATATATTTTCTGATACATAAATTCACCTGTTTATGCCAACATCAATGTCCGGTAACAAGATAAATTGTTCCGCTGGTTAACCCGGCCACATAGAGCTGTCCTTTGGCATCCTCGCCAAATGTACTGAAATTGTTACCAGGAAACTGACCGAAATCTTCCATTACCCAGGAGTTGATCACCTTACGCAGTGTCCAAATTTTGTCAGAACAATAATCGGCAAAGAAATAATGACCATAATATAGTGATGATTTATTACCCCGGAAAACATACCCCCCTGTGACAGAACATTCAACACCATGCGTATACTGATAAACCGGGAAGGTTAACGATGATGCTGCTGCACACGCGGAATTATTGTACACCGCATTGCCTTCGTAGCATCGCCATCCATAGTTTTCGCCGCCAATACCGGAGGCCGGTTGAAAGTTGATTTCTTCAAGCTCGTTTTGTCCAACATCGGCAATCCACAAATCGCCGGTGAGTCGATCAAAACTGAATCTCCAAGGGTTGCGTAAGCCACGCGCCCATATTTCGCCCAAAGTGGTAGCGCTGTTGTAGAAAGGATTTGAAGTCGGAATAGCATAAGGATTTCCATGGTTAACATCGATGCGAAGCATTTTCCCGAGATAATCCATCGTGTTCTGTGCACGGTTGCCCGGATCACCACCCGAACCCCCATCACCAAGTCCTATGTAAAGGTACCCATCCGGACCGAAAATCAAATCGCCACCGTTATGGTTGGCATATGGCTGAGCGATGGTTAACAGTTTAAATTCACTTTGAGAATCAGCTATATCAGCGTTAACTGAACTTACTTTAAATCTGGAAATAGTTGTAATATCGTCTGCACCCACATAATTCACATAAAAATATCCGTTTGATTTGTAATCCGGATGGAAAGCGATACCCAATAAGCCACGTTCACCTGCAAAAGTTAATCTGTCACGAATATCGAGAAACGGTTGAGTTTTTAATTGACCATCAGAATTAACAATCAGGATACGGCCAACCTGTTCTGCGACAAACAACCGGCTGTCGCCTGCATTCGTGATACATACAGGTTTACTGAGGCCGGAGGCAAAGAGAATCATTTTCTTTTCCTCTTTTATATCGTTTACAGTTTGGGATTTTTTACAACTGTTAGCAGCTATTAGCAGCATGAAAAGAAATAACGAAAGTTTACTGAGAAGCGGCTTCATTGTTGCGACTATTAAGTAAAACATTGAATTGAATATTGTCGGAATGCCAGCTTGTAAATAACAAGCAAGCGGGCCGGGAGATTTACTTTAAATTAAACGGAACCAAAATGAAAGAAATTGATGCATGGCTCGAACAGTTCAGACATATCTGGGAAAGTCGTCAGTGGCGGGCCCCAAAACCCTGGAAAGCACGGACAAAACGATGGACTTCCGTGAAAGCGGATACTGGCTTTACGTGATGGTCGGAAGGCGAAGAACATTGGTCGCGGGCCGACTACAAACACATTCAGGTTCAAAAAAAATTCTTCTTTATTTTAGTTAAGGTAACGTTTTAAAGGTAACCTCATTTCCATATCCCGTTCCATCACTGTTAGTGGCGTATGCCCTCAGGTAATAGGTTGTATTAGGCTGAAGTCCGGTTATTGCACTTTTAAAAGTTGTCAGTTTCCATCCACCAGGGTATGGATACGGCGCAATATCAAATTCGTCTGTGGTTTTTGAATCAGTAGTTGTTGGATTGTGCGTGGCATTCCAGCAAACTCCCCGACTTGTACTTTCGGAGCCTCCCTTTATTGTTATCTCACCTCCTGAAAATGCAGCAGAACTTGTTAGGTTCGTCACTGCTACTGTAGTAACAGTGGATACAGTATTTTTAATGCACCGAATCGAATAATACTCATTCGGCCTTGTTTCGTACATACTCAAACCTTCTCCATACATAAAGAAGGTAACTGGGTAGGCCATTGGGGAATTGCGCATTGATGACGGAAACCATCCAGTCCCTGTTCCCACTTTCTCAAAACCTCCAAATATGGTGAGGTAGCCGGCTGGTAAAGCTGTAAACCCGGTTTCGTTCGTAGCACAATTATTTGACGGGCTAATCCAGTGTGCCGACCCGGTTTCCATTAGTTTACACCCACCATTTTCACCCAGAAAGTGATCTAAAAGAAGCCAGTCATAATAATCAGCGACATGCCATCCTGTTGGCGCCAGTTTTCCACTTTTTGCAGCACCCCAGCTATACAATGCCCCATACTGCTTTTTGTAGGATATATCGTCGTTATACCAACAGTAAGATTCATAATTAGTAAATGGCGGCGGATTTGGCAGATCTTTCTTTAATGTAATAAGTGTACCATCATTGAAGCGGGTCGTTTTTAAGTTCTCAACCATCCATACCTGTGTGCCGATCTTTACTGAAGTGTACACATTTCCATCATTGTCTTTAACGGTTGTCGTCGAATCATCCTTGTCGGGCGGGAATAACATATCACAACTGTAAATGAGCAATACGACAAATAAAATTGCTGCGATGCGGAAAAACCAAAACCTCCTGCTTTTTTTCATGTCTTGAGAATTTATAAGGTTTAACAATTTATTTTATTCAGGATAAACTAAAAAATATTCCTCTCTTTTTTTTTACCGAATAGTCAATGCTAAAATCATTTGGTACTATTGTTGAGAGATATACGGCCAGAAACTTTTAAAGTTCCGTGAAGTATGTTTTATTTTCCTGTTATTCAGCAGGTTTATATTTTAACTATAAACAAAAAGACAGGATATGGTTTCCTGTCTTTTTTAAACCGGATTGGGGTTTCCGGAATTTTCTTTAACTTGTTTTGATAAATATGCTACTTTAAACTCAGATTCATTCCCAGGTAAATCATCCGCCCGAAATCGGGATAGCCGATTACTGTAGAGTATCGTTTATCCGCTAAATTTTTTACTTTGAAATAATACCTCACAGGAATTTTGCCATTAAAACTATAGCCACCTGTCAGGTCAACACTTACAAAGTCGCCAAGAGGCTGAGGGCCGGCAGCAACACTGGCAAAGCGCTGATTTTCGAACGGTGAAGCATATTTACAGAGAATATTTAAATCAAACTCTTTTTTATCCAGGTAGAGTCCTGCGCTTGAAATAAACACGGGATTCTCAAGATTGCGAATCATGCTCCTGTCCTTTTTCATCTCCGACTTCATCAGGGTAAAATTAACAAAGGGATTTACCAGGTTGAAAAGACGGGGTGTCACCAGTTCATATTCTATTCCTGCCTGGTTCTGCCCCCTGTTTACATATAACTCCCTGATTATACCTGTTACCATATCCTTTTTTGTCTTTCCGCTCAGGGCAATGGCGTCTTCCTGCAAAATTCCGAAGGCAGTAACCGACATTTTCCCCGTCACGCCAATTTTCCGGATCGCACTGATATCAATCTTAATGCGGATTTC
>JBBQEI010000173.1:0-3585 GCA_038320545.1 Bacteroidales bacterium | reverse complement strand
AACAGTTCTGCGTATTTTTTCATAATTCTCGAGCTTCTGGTGATAATTCAGCAGATTGTTGAAGAATTTGTCGTCAGAATAAAATGGATGTTCTGAATTATAAATTATAAAACCGTCTATTGTTAATTCAAAACAATCGTTTATATCCTTAAGTAAGGTTGCTGTTGTGGCATTGCCCAAAGAAGATGCTTTTTTATTTTTTTCAAGAAAATTGCAAATTGTGAGCTGTACATTTATAAATTCAAAATTCTCAGCTAACAAGGTTTTATTGGTGGAGAATTTTTTCTCTAATTTGTCAGTTTCCGTTAACGATTTCTGTTTTAACAAATCCCGAATTACCTTCTGGTTATTCCGGATTTTTGTCAGATTCTCCTTTACTTTTTCAGTCAACAGATTGTTTGTAATTTTAAACATCTTTTTCATCAGGGATCCGGTTATGTTTTGTCTTGCCGGGTATACGAAACAGACTACAAAAGGTTAGATAAGATACTTCATCTAACAACACCTTAAATGAAAGAAATTGTATGTCTAATGTAAAGGACTCATTTGAAGGGCGTTTTGAAGTGTCACCCTTAGCGGAGTCGAAGGGTGGTTAAACGAAAAGTGTCATGATGCGGTTCGAAGCAGAAGTTTTGAAAATTTACAATAAGAAATGAAATCCAGTTTATGAGGACGCTTTAAAATACTTTCTTTTAAAGAACAGCGCAACATTTACCAGAAGAATAAGAACCGGTACTTCAACCAGCGGGCCTATAACAGTTGCAAAAGCAACCTGCGAGTTAATGCCAAATACGGCAACTGCTACAGCAATGGCAAGCTCAAAATCGTTGCTTCCTGCGGTAAATGCCATGGTTACCGATTTTTCATAACCTTCGCCTATCCATTTGGCAATAAAAAAAGTACTGAAAAACATCAATCCGAAATAGATGGTATATGGAATTGCTACGCGGATAACATCCATAGGCAAGGCAATGATATTTTCACCTTTCAACGAAAACATGACAAATATGGTGAATAATAGAGCGATAGGTGTTAACCACGATACTTTCGTAATGAATTTGGAATAATACCAGTTTTCTCCTTTTAATTTTCGCAAAATGATATTGGTTATTAAGCCAGCAGCAAAGGGTATTCCCAGATAAATTAAAACTGTAATTGCAATTTCCGAAATCGATACATCTACAGCCACACCTTTTAAACCGAATAACGGAGGTAAAAAAGTAATAAAAATATAGGCGTAAACTGAATATAAAAATACCTGGAATATAGCATTAAAGGCGACCAGTCCGGCAGCTAATTCAGTATCGCCTTTCGCAAGGTCGTTCCAAACCAACACCATTGCAATACATCGGGCCAAACCAACTAAAATAACTCCCACCATTAATCCTGGATAATTTTGCAGGAAAATGATGGCCAGAAAGAACATCACCAAAGGACCAATAATCCAGTTTTGTGTAAGTGATAAACTCAATAAGCGGAGATTTTTAAATACCAAAGGCAGTTTTTCGTATTTTACTTTTGCAAGCGGTGGGTACATCATCAGTACCAAGCCAATGGCAATAGGAATATTGGTAGTTCCTGAGCTGAAGGAGTTCCAAAAACCTGAAATTCTGGGTATAAAATACCCTATAATTACTCCGGCAAACATTACCAGAAAAATCCATAAAGTGAGATACCGGTCGAAAAATGATAGTTGCTTTGCTGTGCTCATAATATTTTATTTGAAAATTTGAAAATTTGAAGATGAAATCTTAGGATAATTTTGAAGAGCTAATAGTTTTTGAAAGAATGTTAATGATGGTTTGAAGTTTCTCCTTTAATAATTCGTTTTTTGGATAGTTCTCTGACAATTCACAAATCAACAGCCAATATTCTGTTTCATCCGCTTCCTTTGCTTCAATTTCATTTTATGAATAAAGTCGGGCTTACTTTCTGCATTTTGAGCTTCTCTAATATTTGCTCCAATGGATGTTCCCGATTTTAGTAATTGGCGGGCAATAACAAATTTTTTATGTTCTTCTAATAATTCAGAATACTTAATGATGGCAAGAGCAAATTCCAGAGATAGTTTTGCTATTAAATTATCCTTATCATTTCTCATATTGAAGATTTGAAAATTTGAGATTTGAAAATTTGAAGATGAATTATTCCATTTTTAAATTTTCAAATTCACAAATTAATTTTTATATCCCGAAACCGTAATGCTGAATATCCCTGATTGCTTATTCCTGAAGCTGGCAACTTCTTCTTCCGAAAGGTACTTTTCGAACAGGCTTTCCGGAATGGATATCTCTTTTTCCTTGTGAACAGTTACATTATTAAATCCCTGAGTGCTTGTAATTTCAAGATATTCATCAATTCCAACGGCACCTGAAACACAGCCTGCATACATTTCGGCATCAGTACGAATTTTCTCAGGTAAATTGCCTTTAATAACTACATCCGAAACACAGAAATGCCCACCGGGTTTTAGTACTCTTAATATTTCGGCAAAGGCTTTGTTTTTATCGGGAACTAAGTTCAGAACACAGTTTGAAACCACTACGTCGTAAGTGTTTTCTTGTAATGGCATATCTTCAATATCGCCTTTTACAAATTCAATATTGGTGAAACCAAGCTTTTTAGTGTTTTCAATTGCTTTTGCCAGCATGGCATCGGTAAAATCAAGTCCGGTTATTTTGCCTGAATCACCCACAATGGAACGGGCCACAAAACAGTCATTTCCGGCACCACTGCCCAGGTCCAACACATGGTCGCCTTTATTAATGCCGGCAAACTGGGTAGGAATTCCGCATCCCAAACCTAAATCGGCATCAGGATTATAACCTTCCATATCCTTGTATTCATCCCCAATCATACTTATTTCTAACTCTTCACAGCATCCTGAAGATCCACAGCATGACAAAGCAGATTGTGGTTGTGAGTGGGTGGCAATTTCCCCATATTTTTCTTTTACTATTAATTTTAAATCGTCAGCCTTCATAATTGAGGTTTTAATTGTTCAAGATAAAATTTATAAAACTCTTTTTTTATTTCATCACGAATTCTGTGGAATTCACTCCATATAAATTCATCGGTTCCTGTTGCATGCGAAGGATCTTCAAAACCCATGTGCAACCGTTGCTTTACTTTTCCGGTAAACAGCGGACAAGTTTCGTTGGCATGATCGCATACCGTGATTACATAATCCCATTCATCGTTGAGGTATGAATCAACCATCGTTGGTTTATGGCCGCTGATATCGATTCCAATTTCATTCATAACCTTAACAGCTTTGGGATTTATCTGATTTGCAGGTTCTGTACCGGCTGATTTTACCTCCAGCCTGCTGTCAAACGATTGTAATAAACCATGCGCCATTTGGCTTCTGCAGCTATTGCCGGTACATAGGATCAAAATTTTCATAGTATTCTCTTTTTATTGGTTTTAACTTCAACACTTTTGGTCTTCACAGCAATCAACATCATTTAAAAAATCTCCAATCATTAATTTAAGTTTTCTGATAGCTTCCGGGTTTAAGCAGTAATTAGTTTTCACTCCATCCACATGCCCGATTATCAAACCTACTTTTTTTAATTCGGACAA
>JBBQEI010000172.1:0-3637 GCA_038320545.1 Bacteroidales bacterium | reverse complement strand
CATCTCTCTGTTTATCACCTGCCAGGTGTTTGCAGGAACATTTAATATTCTCGATTTTGGGGCAAAAGGCGATGGCGTTTTCGTGAATACAAAAGCCATTAACGATGCTGTAAACAAATGTTTCGAAAGTGGCGGCGGAACTGTTCTTGTGCCTGCCGGTACGTATGTCACCGGAACCATCATCCTTAAAAGCAATATCGATTTGCATCTGGAACCCGGTGCCGTGCTTTCAGGAAGCGAAAACCTGGACGACTACAGCAATTTATTCGGGAAAAATGGGATTATTTTCTGTGAAGATGCCATTAATGTTTCTATTTCCGGTTTTGGAACCATCCATGGCAACGGATCGAAATTTTACGAAACCGACAAAAACCACATTTATGACGAATTTGAGAAAAACCTCACCCGGCAAAAGGAGTTGTACATGCCCGAAGGTACATTTTTTACCGACGGTCCGCTAAAACGGAAGTCCATGCCAGGTATGACGATCGTTTTTTTTCATTGTACAAATGTTTCAATAACAGGAATTACTATTAAAGATACCCCTGTTTGGGCTACCCGTTTTGGCTATTGCGACGGATTGCGCATTGATGGTGTGAGTATTCAGAACAATGTACTTATTCCAAATAGCGATGGTATCCATTGCACCGTTTCGCGGAACATCAGTATTTCGAACTGCAATATTGTTGCTGGCGACGATGCCATTGTGTTAACCGGTTTCCCGAAAGAGGAAGAAACTCCTGGCTTTACATCGGCTGATCAAGATGCGCATACCTATGGCAACAAAACCATTTATGGCGAAAACATGACCGTAACAAATTGTATCCTGAAGTCAAGTTCATCTGGCATCCGCATCGGATATGGTCAGCATCCCATTCGCCGGTGTAATTTCAGCAATATTGTTATTTACGATTCTCACCGTGGCATTGGCATCTTTGCCCACGACGACAGCAATATCGAAGATCTTACTTTTTCGGACATAACAATCGAAACCCGCCTGTTTAACGGACAGTGGTGGGGGCATGGCGAACCGATTCATCTGTCGTGTATATCGCGGTTTGAAGGACGCAAAGCGGGGCAGATTAAAAACGTACAGTTCAACAATATCAATGCTACCGGCGAACAGGGGATTCTGGTGTTCGGGTTGAAAGAGAGTACACTTGAAAATATTCAGTTCAACAATGTTCAGCTCCGTATTCGGAAAGGCAGGGAAACCATGAATTATGGCGGGAATTTCGACCTCAGGCCCGCATCACCCAAATCGATGCAAATATTTGAACACGATATTCCGGGACTTTATGCCCAATTTGTAAATGGACTGGTTATCCGCAACCTTCATCTTATGTGGGACAATGATCTGCCACCATTTTTTACCCATGGGATAGAGTGCGTAAATGTTAACGATCTTGTAATTAATGAATTTGAAGGGTCATCCAATCCCAAAGCACCAGGAAGTAAACGCATCAGATTGGAGAACTCCGTATTTCGGAAAAAATAAATATAGCATGAAGAAAGTTTTAAGTGTGGGGGTATTTCTGCTTATTTTCATTTCTGCCTATAATCAAATTAGCGATTCCTGTTTCTATGCACAGGTAGATCTGGCAAACCGGTGGGTGTGGCGAAGCTATTCCGAAGCTCCGGTAATCCAACCTTCTCTGGGTTATGCCAACGACAAGTGGAATTTTCTGATATGGGGATCGTACCCTTTTGAGCGCCGTGCTTACAGCGAAATTGATTTTACCGTAGAATATCAGTTGAGCAGGAAACTTAAATTCGGTATAACCGACTTCTTCGGAATTAACGATTTGTCAGGGGCTAAACATGAGCTTTTCAATGTAAAACGAAAGACGACCACGAACATGCTCGATGCCTATTTTATCTATTCGGCTTTCAACAAAATTCCCGTTTCTATTTTGTATTCATTGTGGTTTTGGGGCGCCGACCGCAAGGCCTTTACATTCGATCGCATATTTAAGTACTAACTTCAAAAAAAGACAAAATGAAAAAACTGATTTTCCTGCTAAGCTTAACCTTTATATTGTTATATGGCTGTGCTTCGAAACAACAGGTAGTTAGCGAAGTGATTAGCAGTGAATGGAAATTTCGCAAAGTTGGCGATAGTACCTTTCTTTCAGCTCAGGTACCGGGTTGTGTGCACACCGATTTAATAGCCGCAAATAAAATACCTGATCCTTTTTTCGGGAAAAACGAACAGGCAGTAAAATGGATAGAAAATGCCGACTGGGAATACACTACCACCTTCAAAGTTACTTCTGATATGGTTTCCATGCCAAATATCGATCTGGAGTTTGGTGGTCTGGATACCTATGCAGATGTGTACCTGAATGATTCACTGATTTTAAAAGCAGATAACATGTTTATTGCCTGGCAGGTATCGGTTAAAAAGCTAATCAGGGAAGGAGATAATTTTCTTCGGGTATACTTTCATTCAGCCGTGAATGTTGGCATGGAAAAACTCAGGAAAGTTCCATACCTCATCATGGCTGCAAACGAGCTTGCGCCCGAAAACGAGCGAACTAACGTGTTTACCCGTAAAGCACCGTTCCATTATGGTTGGGACTGGGGTCCCAGAATGGTTACCTGCGGTGTATGGAAACCGGTTAAAATAAAAGCCTGGAATTCGGCACTGATGGAAAACCTCTATGTTAAACCCTTAAAAATTTCGGAAGAGCAGGCCCAGTATAAAGCTATTGCAGAAATTAAGTCAGACGACGTATCGAGCGTGGATTTGGAAATAAGTGTCGATAATAAAAAAGTAGCCACCCGGAAAGATATCCGTTTAAATAAAGGGGAAAACACTGTTGAGGTTGACTTTGTAATTGAGAAACCGGAATTATGGTGGACCAACGGCCTGGGTGGTCATAAACTATACAATATCGAACTGGTGATGCAAAGCAAGGGCGATATTCACCAGGCACTTAACGAAAAAATCGGAGTTAGAACACTGGAGATGTTGCGCGATAAAGACTCTGCCGGGTATACCTTTTATTTTCGTTTGAATGGTGTTCCCGTATTTATGAAAGGAGCCAACTACATACCTTCTGATATCTTCCTTAACCGCCATACGCTCGAAAACTATAAGAGAGTGGTGAACGATGCCGTAAGTGCAAACATGAATATGTTACGCATTTGGGGAGGAGCCATTTACGAAACCGATCAATTTTACGACCTTTTAGATGAAAACGGCATACTGGCCTGGAACGATTTTATGTTCGCCTGCAACATGCAGCCAAATGATTCGCTTCATCTCAATAATATTAAAAAAGAAGCTGAATACAATGTGAAACGGTTGCGAAACCATCCAAGTATTGCCCTCTGGTGTGGCAACAACGAGAACCTGCGTGCCTGGAACGACTGGGGATGGCAAGAGAAGGTAACCAAAGAGCAAGGCAAAGAATTATGGAGTGTTTACGAGAAAATTTTCTATAACATTCTGCCCGATGCCGTTAAAAAGTTTCACCCTGAAATATCTTACTGGTCTTCGTCGCCGCAGGGCGAAAACAATGCGCCATCGGGGCCTATGTCGGGCGACGAACACGATTGGCGGATATGGTTTGGCGATGTTCCCTTTTCAACCTATGCCGAAAATACCTGTCGTTTTGTAAGTGAATACGGG
>JBBQEI010000171.1:0-3642 GCA_038320545.1 Bacteroidales bacterium | reverse complement strand
GTGCCTGGCATTTTATGCAAATGCCACTGAACCTCTGAGTGATACTTCCTACTGGAAATCGAAATATGAATCTGCAATAGGATTTTCGCAGACAGCCTTGTATAACTGGACCAAAGGAGGAGAGAAAACTTCATTTTCATCGAACATCATTCTGAATGTTTTCAAAGATTATTCAAAAGAGAATTTTACTTTAAACAATTATATGGGAATTGCTTACGGCGTTGCCAGGATGCAAAGTATCAGGCACCTTAGGAAAACAGATGATAAAATAAATTTTGTTAGCAAAGCGGGGCTTTCTGCATCTAAATGCTGGGACTACACCGGTTTTTTTGAGTTTAAATCCCAGTTTTCCGAGGGATTTGCATATCCCAACGACTCGGTGCATATTTCAAGGTTTATGGCCCCGGCTTACTTCCAGGTATCTATCGGGATGAACTATAAACCAGTTAATTATTTTTCAGTATTTTTTTCACCCATAGGTGCCCGGCTGTCAGTAGTTACGGACAGTTCGCTGACCCATCGTAAAGAAGGTGCATACGGGATTTACGGCGACAATAAAGTTTTTTGGCAGGTAGGTAGTTCAATAAATTTGATTTTCAAAAAAGACATAATGAAAAATATCAACCTTATGTCGAAACTCGATATCTTCAGCAATTACGGTGATAGACCTGACAAAGTAGTTATAGGATGGGAGAACAATATCCTGATGAAAGTAAATAAATACATTGCGCTGAACATATCGTCAATGCTTATTTATGATGAAAAAGCAATTGTTGCCGAAAACAGTGGCAAATTCAGCGAAATAATACAATTCAAAGAAACATTTGGAGTAGGTTTGGCATATACAATTTTTCATTAACCCATCTGGATGGAAAGAAAGTATGTGTATGACTGTCCTGCAATTGGTAGAAAGCGAATTACACGTAAGAATTAAGTCCCGCAGGTATGAATCAGAAATTAGCCGGACATGAATTAAATTCATTGGCATCAGTTGTTTGAATTGGGAAAGTTTTTTTTGAAATCTTTACTTTGCATACTTGTTCAATGGGTTTTAAGCTTAA
Organism: Bacteroidales bacterium; assembly: GCA_038320545.1. Classification (GTDB taxonomy): domain Bacteria; phylum Bacteroidota; class Bacteroidia; order Bacteroidales; family JAAUTT01; genus JAAUTT01. The sequence goes on along the minus strand of JBBQEI010000171.1, from coordinate 2,581 downwards.
AGGAAACAAAAGAGTAGCATAAAATAGCCTAAGTAGTTGTACTTCAATTTTATGTGCAATTGCGCACTGAGAAAATAAATCCTGACTTTAAGCCCTTTTATAGAGATTGACACATATTCATAAAAAAAATACCAGAATTTATATGTCATCCTAACCGGAACAACCTATTTTTGGCTTGTCGAAAATCAACCATCGAATAGTATAACACCTTAAAACTAATCAAAATGTTGAAAAGAATACTTAAAACAGTTTTTATAGTTTTTTTTGCAGGGATGATGTTAAGTGCATCTGCTCAGAAAGAGCCTACCAAAAAATTTACTGGTAAAGTTACTGACTCAATCACTGGCGAATCGCTGGTTGGAGTGTCGGTATATATTAAAGGTACCCAGACCGGCACCACCACCGATATTAATGGTGAGTATACACTGAATAATGTTACGAAAGGACAGATTCTGGTGTTTTCTTTCATAGGATTTGAGACCCAGGAAATACCGGTAGGAACTAATCAAACAATCAATGTAAGCTTTAAAAATACGGCTCAGCAGATAGAGGGGGTTGTTATTACAGCACAAATGGAGGGACAGAGAAATGCGATCAGGCAACAAATCAATTCGAATACACTAAAAAATGTGGTTGCAGCCGACCGTTTACAGGAAAACCCGGATGCCAATGCAACCGAAGCGATAGGCCGTTTACCGGGTATTTCAGTTATACGGTCAGGTGGTGAAGGTTCAGGCCTGGTTATCCGTGGTCTTGAGCCAAGGTATTCGTCGGTAACCTTAAACGGGGTACAACTTCCTTCTACTTCCGGCTCTGACCGGGGCACTAATCTTAATGGTATCTCCCAGTATGCGTTACAGGGAGCTGAGGTTTATAAATCATTAACAGCCGATATGGATGCAAATTCAGTGGCAGGAACTGTTAACCTGAAACTGAGGGCAGCTCCGGATGAACCTCATCTAAATGTTATGGTTCAGAAAGGATACAATCACCTGAATGATTATTGGGGAAATTACAAGTTGCTGGCAGAATTCAGTAAACGTTTTTTCAATAATAAGCTAGGTATGCTATTTACGGCTAATGCCGAAAGTGTAAACAGGAGTACCCAGACCATGAGTGCTGATTATGGAATTGACGGAAGTGATAGGGAGAATGGTGATATTTTGCTTAATGGCATTAATCTGAACGATATTTCCTCAATTATAAAAAGGCGTTCGCTATTACTATCGTTAGATTATAAGGTATCACCAGGTACAACCCTGATGTTTTACGGTATGTATAACAACTCAGGAAATGAAGCGAAAACCTCCTCAAAAAATTATGGAATGACTCAAGCTGGTTCTGTAGGATATAATTTTAATTATGCCCCGGATGCTCAAACCAATATCTTTCAAACATCGATGAGCGGAGAATCAAAATTTAAGTTTCTGAACTTGAAAGCAGATTATGGCGTTGCTTATTCAAAGGGCAAAAACAATAATCTTAATAATAAAAGCTGGGCTTTTCAATTTGATGAAGCATCTTCATATGCCATTACCGACATCCCACACAGGAAAATGTATCCTTCAGAAGTTATTCCGTTGTTTACTGATAGCCCTGATAGATTAGATAAATGTTGGTTAACCGGAATCGCAACTTCTGACAGCAGAATAAGCGATGAAAACCTTACTTCGTACTTAAATTTTTCTATTCCTTTTAAAATTGGCGAAAAAATAAGCGGAACTGTTAAGACCGGTGGAATGTACCGGGCTAAAAACAGGGTACGGGATGATCAGTCAGGTAGCCAAGGAATGAATGCAAATGCCAATGTTACTGCCCCAAAACTTGTGGCAGACTCCCTGGATTGGGTAGTCAGAAACACAAAGGATAATATAACAGCAACCGGGATAAGCACAGACGTAAACAATGAATTTCTTAATGGGCAATACGACTTTGGTTATCAATTCGACTATGACCGCATGAATGAAATTTCCGAAATATGGGAAACCACTTCGGATTATTATATAGCACAAGGATCTTCCGTGTTCCTTCCTATTTATGGAGATCCTTCCAAGGTTGGATATTCGCAAAATGTAGTTGGATGTGTAATGAATGATCAGGATATCAAAGAAAAATATTATTCCGGATATGTGATGTCGGAAATTAATTTTGGGAAGTATGTGATGTTCCTTCCGGGTGTCAGGCTCGAAAATACCAATACTGCCATGAGTGGGTTTTACTCTTTACCTTCTCCGTATGCGCCCAATCTTCTTTATCCTATTTTGGGACAAGATACTTCGGCAACAAGATCAGATCAATTTATACTGCCAATGATTCATTTGCGGATCAAACCAATAAGCTCGTTTTTTGTCCATTTTGCCTACACGCAAACCTTAAGTAGGCCTGATTTTAATTCAATATCTCCAAATTTTTATGCGAACACAGGTTGGGCACCTGGTTCTTATATAGGAAACAATCCTGAATTAAAAGCCGAGCGTTGGAGTAATTTTGATGTTCAGCTTGCGTACCATGATAATAAGGTTGGACTCTTATCAGTCACCGGTTTTCATAAAGAAGTAAAGGATAAAATCTGGAACAGATC
>JBBQEI010000170.1:0-3705 GCA_038320545.1 Bacteroidales bacterium | reverse complement strand
CGCTGCCATTGAAACCCCAATCGCTAAGAATAAAGAAATTGAGTGAAGATGCATTGGTTGAAATGGAGTCAGCATCAGGCAAATTTTTGTGGGCAACATCAGCATACTCCGAACACGAAGCCAATGTAAAGGACATGATCAAAAGCAAGATCAGTCTTAATAAATGAATTTTTGTTCCGGAAGTTAAAATATGAATTCTGTTTATCATTGTATTGAAACAAACTAAGGATTATGTTCCTCCATGTTTCTCTAAGGCCTCCGTGGTTAATAAAAAACATTTTTACCCAAACAATATCCAGTACACTTCTTCTTCTTTTCTCACACCGGAAACTAAAGTTTAAGCCGACGGATACTGGGTTGTTACTTTAATTTTAAGCGTGGCCTTTTACTAATAAGAAGATCATAAATTGTTTTGGCTGGTATTATAGCAGCATCGTTATCAATTATTAATGAAAAGAAAATGTCAGTCTGCAATTTGGTATGATCAAGTTCTGCTGATTTCCAACATGCTAAATTCTTAGAAATAATGCTTCCAATCAAAGATTCTGTTTTATGATCATTTTTAGAAGAGTAAATATTAATATTTCGGATACTATCATTGGCATTTACAGTCAAGCTAACTAAAATCCATTGGTTTTGCAGATGCATGTTTCGTATTACGTCCATATATTCAGTCAATTCTCGGTAAAATACATCTTGTATTTTTTTATTCTTGTACTCAACTCTTAAAAATGCATTATATGACTGGCAGCCCAAAAAATGGTTTTCGTAAATGTAAAAATTTTCATTAGGTACGGAACCTTGAATAGTGATGACAGGATTCTCAACCTCAACAATAAATCGTTGGGAGCTTTTTATGAATTTACCATATTTGTAGTATTCATCTCCAATCAAATGACCCGAAACCGGCAAATAATAGCTCCATTTCCCTTCCATTCGACCATCAACTACCTTGCCTGAGCACTTATAGGGCTCGCATGAACCAACGAGATTGAAATATCCGGTATATCTCCCGGCTCCATTTTTGACCTTTACTTTTCCTCGTTTTGAATAAAAGCTTTCTACTAATGGTTTACCATCAACAAAATTCAGAATCAGTTCTAGTTTCCCATCAGAATAAAAGCATTTCCATATACCTTGTCTCAAATCTGCCGAATATTTGCCGGTTTCCCTGATTCTGCTGTTAGGAAAGTAATAAGTACACAATCCGTTTAACTGGTCATTCTCCATGCAACCGTCCATTGCAATACCGCCGCCAACATAATAGTCTTTGAACCTGCCGGTAACATTGCAATTCACAGTATCAATCTTACCAATCCTTACATAATCGGCACAAATTGAATCAACAATTGAACCCTGGCAGTTGTAGTGAATTTTAATGCTGTCATTGCTGAAAATCTCCAGGCTGTTGCCAACTTTAAAGTTATCAGGAAATTCTTGTGCAAATAATTTTAAAGAAACTAAAATCAATAAAATCGTTAGTTCAGAAGATTTCATATAGATTAACTGTTATCTGAATTTTTCGTTAAAATTATATTATTTAATACACTATACAATTCATGTTCCTGGCTGCTTTTTTTACCAAAACAATATCCCGTACACTTCTTCTTCTTTCCGTACTCCTGTTACTTTAATGGCCCATTTATCTGTTTTCAATCCTTTCAGGTTGTGCCGCGAAAAAAGTCCTGCTTAAATCCCGGATTTATCAGTTGAGCCTTATCACAACTTATATCCCAGTAAAAAATAATACCTGGAAAGGGAAAATAGATAAGCCCTGGTTTCGAAAGAAAACCCTTTATACCTGAGGCCTATCCCGAAGGCAAATGAGAATTCCTTTCCTGTGGAATTTGGACGATCATACTCTTCGGTAATGGTATTAATTGAATGAAATACCACCTCTTTCCGCAGATAGCTAACTTTTTGAACACCATACTCCGACGATAATCCCAAATCAGAGAAAACAAACGCTTTTTTTACAGGATATTGAAACCGGAACATGTTATTCATATAAAATGTGATATATTTAGCATTATAGTCAGTAATCTGGTATTCATATTCAGTTCTGGTCTGAACATCGTGCGTTATCTTATTATAGGGTGAGTATAATAACTCACTATAGATTGACCATTTCCTTTGGGTTCGTGGTAAGATTAAATTTAAAGAAAGCCCCACTGCCATATTTACCGATGAGTTGATGTGTTGTGATACTTCATAACTACTGATTGAAGTTTCGGGTTTAAAGGATATACCTGCCAATGCACCAAATTCAGAAGTAATTTCTTCAGTTATTTTCATTGATTCAAATTTTGAACCTGTACATTCATAATAGGAACTAAATAATTTAGATAAGCTGTTTCTGCGGTATTCAAGTTTCTCTATTTTGGGCTGTATGGTTTTACAATCAGCCAGATAAATGACCAATTGCCCTAAATACCGTTTATTTTCAGATACGGTGTTTTGCATATTCGCATATTTCAAATATCTTTTATAGACAAGCAACTCAAAAGCCGAATCATTTTTGATATAGAAATGTTCATTTCTTAAATCGTTCAGATAATAATAAAGGGATTTTTTGCCTTTTATCAAAGTTTGCAAAAAGGTTGTATCTGTCTTCATTTTTAGTTCTGGTTCATAGTCCAGATGGTTCGTATTTCTGGAACTTATTTCAGTAGGAACAATAGCACTTTCATAGTTTTCGTCAAGCACACTGAAAGCTTTGCAATTTAACGGAGTGTATGATGTTTTGTCATCACTTGGTTTTTCTTTAAAAGCAATCTTATCCGGATTTCTTTGCCAGTTTCGATAATCGATAAATCCATGTATGGTATCGCCGGATTTGAGTATTACATATCCTTTCACATAATTCTCCTGACTGTAACCTGCAAAGGCTAAAAAGGTTGTAAAAAGTAAAAACAGAATTCTTTTGTTCGGGTTTTTGAGTTTCATTTGAAGAAATATTAATAAGTTGAAATTATGATGTTTGCTGATTAATCCTGAAGCTATCTATGGTTAAAATTAAAATTATGACTAAAGTTTAACCGTGCGAAAATTCAGATATTAACTAATGATAGATTAACTCAAATAATTTATCTAAGCACATGGTCGTACAAGTTTCAAATGTATATATATTTATGTTCGAAAAACATCACCAAATGGTTTTTTTATGAACAATCTCCGACATATAATCAGTCTTATTTCTTTTAAATATATGCTTTGTGATTTCCCACATACTCTGTTACCTGCGGCTGATAAAAACATTTTTACCCGAACAATATCCCGAACACTTCCTCCACTTTCCCTACTCCTGTAACTTTAATAGCCCATTTATCTGTTTTCAGTCCTTTAAGGTTATGGCGCGAAACCAGTATTTGCTTAAAACCCAGTTTTTCGGCTTCGGCAATACGCTGCTCCACACGGTTTACAGGCCGTATTTCGCCCGAAAGTCCCACCTCGCCGGCAAAGCAAGTCTGCTGATCGGCAGGAATATCTTCGTTGGATGAAAGTATGGCACTTACCACCGCCATATCAATAGCCGGGTCATCCACGCTTATGCCACCTGCAATATTCAGGAAAACATCTTTTATTCCAAGGCGGAATCCACAACGTTTTTCCAATACAGCCAGCAACATATTCAAACGACGGCTGTCGAAGCCTGTGCTCGATCGCTGAGGAGTTCCGTAGGCCGCCGAGCTAACAAGAGCCTGC
>JBBQEI010000169.1:0-3745 GCA_038320545.1 Bacteroidales bacterium | reverse complement strand
GACCTGTAGCCTGTCACCTTCTGCCAATTGCCTTTTTCTAACTTGAAAGTGGTCCAATATAAACAGAATACCTGCTACAATAAACGGGAAAGTAATCATGAGTATTATCCCTAAACTTATACCGACTGAATGAGTTTGACTAATCTTTGAAAAGGAATGAATCAGTTACGTGAATTTTTGGAAAATTAGTTTAATTTTGCGTCACCAATAAAAAAAGCGGAAATAGCTCAGTTGGTAGAGCATTAGCTTCCCAAGCTGGGGGTCGCGAGTTCGAGTCTCGTTTTCCGCTCTTGAAAATAAGAGAGTTAGATTAATTTCTGGCTCTCTTTGTTATGTTAGGTGCAACATTCCTTGACAAGAAAAGTATTTTCATATAAATCAAAATATTCTCCGGTTTGCCATACAGCCCATTCTATTATATCTATTTTGTAAACTTTCGAAGAAAAGAGTAATCCTGATAGGTGCTCATTTGATTTAGGTATTTGTTGAACCCTTTTCAGGTTTCTATTTATCTCTTAATTGTTTTCCCCGGATTCCATCCGAGGCTATTCATTTTGAACCCTTTTCAGGGTTCTGGTAATCTCGCATTCGTTTTCCCCGGATTTAGCTTCGCTGATCTTCGATTCATCCGGGGCTATTAACGTTGAATCCTTTCAGGATTCTGAATATCTGTTATTTGCAAATATAAAAATAGAGAAACCGCGGAGTGGTTAAATGTGATTAGCCCCGTATGCAATGCGGGGTAAGGAAATTTGCAACAATCCAGAGAACCTTCAAAAGGGTTCAACCTATTCAGAACAAATATTTCTCGTCAAACACAATCCCATGTTCCTTCATATATTCGCGGTCATCGTAACGATTGGTGTTTTCAATCCGGACCAGCGCATCAATTTTATACTGAGGTACAATTTGGTGAATCACTTCATCCTTTCCAAACAATAAAGCAGCAGCTAATGTATAACGTTGCTCACCCGTTTGAAAATCACGTTTCCACAAACCTGACATTTCCAGCATTTGGATATCGGTTAATGCTAACCAGGGATGATTTGGATTATTGCTGCGGATTAAATTCCGGACTTTAGGGAATAAATCAGTTTTTAAATCTTCGAAATTGACTCTAGTCTATCAAACGTATTTTTATTTAAAACGCTTACCTCTGAAGCTTGCTGCGGACTTTGAATGTCATCATAAAAATCGAAAATTGCAGAAATATCCTTTTTGTAATTACGTTCGGATTGCATACTGAAATCATCTTCAACTGATTGATAATCCCCATTTATGTCAAGGGAGACATATTTTTTATCGAAAAGGTTTTTAATAACCGGTAAAAGTTCAGTCAAATCACAATCTATTATATGGCCGACAATAAATCCCAATAACTCTGAGTCGATTAAGTTTTCGTCTAACGAGGCTTCGGAGAAGCGTACTAATACTTCGGAATAAATGGCGGCAATTTCATCCCGCTTTTCAGGATGATGAATCACCATCTGACAAAGAGCCTGGGAAACAGCAACTTTTCCAAAGGTATCGACGTAAGGTTTTAATAAATGTTGTTCTAATAATCGGGGATTATTTAAGGCAAGGGTGTAAAAACATTGCCAAATAGTTTCGGTTTTATGATCTTCGAGCCAAAAGTCTAAAAATTCATGCTCATTCGACATAAAGGCCAATATTTTTGGTAAACTCTCTTCAGCCTTTAATTCTTTTAGTAGCAACAAAGCATGAATAACAAAGCTGTGTGTCTCTACCACTATATCTATTTCAGAGAAATAATCATATCGCAGTTCAGCATCCAACAAAATTGTTTCAATGTCTTCAATAACCGATGGTCGCGGTAATGAAAGTATTTCTCTCAATTTTTCGTGCGAAATATCGAATCCATATTGGTACAGGATCGCTGTTTCGGGATGATTAAATTGCGGTGGTTTTGTATGGTCTCTTCTGTGCAAAGGCTTAAGCTGTTCCGGAGCAATTCGCATTTTTTGCCATTCTTCAATTCGTTCTATTGCCTTTTTCACCACTAATGCGCTCAATCGTTTTTGAATTTTTTCAATTTCCGGATGATCGGGGTAAACTTCTGTTAACAAATCCAATCTGTTCTGGGCCAGCTCAAGATCATCGATCGCAATATAATACCGGATGGCCACTTTTATAAATTCGGTTACTTCGCCAATATGAAATGTATCTCTGTCCGGATACAATAGTTTTATTTCCATTGCCTGACCCAACAGTTCAGGAACCTTTTCAGGTGTTCCCTCCTCGATGAAGCTGTTTGCCTGATTAAGTTTTGCGAACAGGTAATCGGGGTGCCCGGCGACTAACCATTTATTCACTTCAACTGCTTTGTCGTGGTTTCCATGTACATTGTAAGCCACCGACAGGTATTTTTTAAGTATTGGGATGGTAGGGTTTTGAATGATCAGTTGTGTCAATTTATCGATAATTTTATTGTTTTTCTTATCCTGACTTTCAAGAACCAACGTTTTCAATTGTCCGGCCAATTCGGGAGTAACTCCATATCGCTTATTTTGAAATTGTGGATCGGTTGTAATGTAGTATCCGTAAGCTTCGTAACTATTTTTCATTTTTTATATTGAATTATTGATTGAGCTAAAAAATTCAGAAGATCCAAAATGAATTTTATTTTTTAAATTATTTACCACAGCAATTTTTCCATTCTCCATTACAAGGAGTAACCTTAGCAAAGATTACATTATTATTGATAAATGGAATATATCCCATTATTACTTCGCCATATCTCCTCGTTTCTGTCAAATGGATCTTGTTAATAATTTCTTTTAACCAATTTCACGATCATATTTTTTAAAGAACCTACCGGTGAAATACACAGTGCCATCATAAATAATTTCCGATTTCTGGTAAGTTATCAGGTGACGGTAGCCTCCGTGGATGGGTATAAAACCCTGGGGATTATCTTTTTATGGGGACATGGTAGTAGTGTTTCCTGGTTTCCTGGGATTTTGATTTCTTGTCACTCCAGGGACTCTGGGGACAGCTTGATTTGCTGCAAAGTCCCTGAGTCCCCTGATCCCTAAAATTAGATATTTTATTTTAGGATGCCAATACCTCATTTAATTCGTTAATAATCTCTTCTGTCTGCTCACCAAACAATTGCCACATTTTAACCATACCTCCCTGTGCATTAAAGGGATTGTAATCAAAATTTTCTTTCTCAATATGAAAACTGCTGGTCACTTTTTGCTGAAAAACTATTCCACTTGGAGTCCCCGATATAATTGCGTTTTTGGGAAATTTCTTCAACCCTATCACTGGATTTAAACATTCTTCAACATTAGAATTTTGATCAAAAGGGGGAGAATTGCAGTACCACTTGCAAAAAATATGCAGGGTGCAGCTATGCATAGGCCAATGGCAGGAACGAGTATCCGGGCAAGAGGATTTGTCCGGCTCCATCTGTCGGCCAGATAACCTCCCAAAAGTAATCCGGCAACTGATGCAGGATATAAATACCCGGTAGCATACAGACCGGCAATCCCCTGCGATAGTTTAAAATGTTCTTTATAATACGTTGGAAGCCAACCCATGACCAGCCAACTGACAATACCTAACAGGCCCCAGTAAACAAGCATCAGGATAAATGATCTTCTTCGGAACAGATCCCCAATACCAACAAAAAAACTGACTTTGTCATCTGATTTTTCATCTATTGTATAATTCATGTTTTTGGGTGGATCCCGAAGAAATAATGCGACAATAAATGAAT
>JBBQEI010000168.1:0-3763 GCA_038320545.1 Bacteroidales bacterium | reverse complement strand
CGCGCACCGTTTTCTTTCGAAGTTGAAATGGTTGAACTATTGTCAAATCCATCATGGGGCATATAATTTCCAAGAATATATCCCAATTCCGGATCGAATTGGGCCCATGAAAGGTCGTTCAGAAATACATTTATCTCTTCTTTCTCTGGAATATTCTGTCTGATGTAATGTTCGAAGCTCATCTCAAATTGACTTTGTTGACTAAAGGATATTTTACCAATCATAAACATAAGAATTGCCATGTTAAGATATTTTTTTTTAGTTCTCATGACAATAGAATTAATTCATTCTTTGTACTTTTCATTAAATTCAGAAGCCAGTGGCTGCCTTGGTTTTCGTTCTAAGCAAATCTTCATTATTAAAATCAAAATGGAACAGCTACTCAATAGAAAATAGTCTTGCTCCATGTGGTGCCAATTCGACTTGGTATCCGTCTGCCGAATTTATTAAATCGCTTTTCAGCCAAAGATCGCGAACGTTAGCATCCTTTGAAATACCTACTTTTTCGAGCGGCAGCAAAATTTTTTCGTCCGTATCATTAATATTCAATACAGCCATGTAAGTAAGGCCGTTTTCTTTGTCTTTTGCTGTCCAAATACTGATTCCGTTTTCAAAATAAATCTCTTTGTTATCGGTTGTATGCTGGTTAACCCTTAATACATCGTAGTTGGTTAATAATGATAATGTAAATTCATCGTTGTCGGGCATGTTGCCACCAAACATGAGTGGAGAGCGAAAGATAGCCCAAAGTGTCATCAGAAAATACGATTCATCTTTGGTGAAGTTGGTCCATCGCGCGGGATGATCTTTCAATTCTGTTCTGATATTTAGCCTACCCAATGGAAGCATATCGGCATCAGGCCAGTGGCCTTCCTTTACCAGTGGGGCCCAATCGCGGCAAAGCTCAAGCTGACGCTTTAAAGCATCCCATTTGTCCCAGAAATCTCCCGAAATACGCCATAAATTAGCATTCTCCTGCAAATGTTTTGGGTTTCCAATATAAGCAGGTCCGGGAGAAAGGCTAAATACAATTGGCCTTCCACAATGGTCGATTGCTTTTCGCACCGCTTCAATTTCATCGGCATGGTAGGGAAAAACAATGTCATCAACTTTTATATAATCTACTCCCCATCCAGCATAAAGCTCAAACAATGAGTTGTAGTATTCCTGAGCGCCTGCTTTGGTCATATTCACCCCAGTAAGTCCGCCGTACCAGATACAAGTATCGGGTAAATTGGCAATTTCTGCCGCTTTTGCTGTCGAATTTTTTACGGGTGTGTTACCATCTATCGCCTGGCGTGGAATCCCCCGCATAATATGCAATCCAAATTTTAAACCTTTGGAGTGGATGTAATCGCCAAGGGGCTTTAATCCCTTCCCACCAACAGATGAAGGATGCAGTTTTTCCGACGGAATCAACCTTCCGTATTCATCAATGTATTGGTGAGGTCTTCGGTTGCTGAACTTATCCCACGAATCCTGATCATCGCAATACCAAAGAAAATCAACCACAATGTATTCCCAACCGTGTTGTTTCATATTTTCGGCCATGTAATCGGTATTGGCTTTTACTTCGTCTTCGGTCACATTGCCACCAAAGCAATTATAACTGTTCCATCCCATTGGAGGAGTTTGTGCCCATGAACCAAAGTTGCGCTTTGTTCGTAATTGCTTTTCTGCATTTTTGCAGGAATAAAAACTCAATAACAAAAGGAAAATGGTAGTTGTTAATAATTTCGTGTTGTTAAAATTCATGCTGATATCTGTTAGTATTAATACTTTTATTTATTTCTGTAAGACAAAATAGGGGATACGATCTAGTGGCACCTCAATTAAATAGCTCTTTCCTCCTCTGTATGTTTTTCCATCGTCGGCTATCCATTTTCCTTTAGGCAGGATTACACTTCGTTGTGTTTTTCCTTTTTCAACAACCGGAGCTACCAATAGGTCATCGCCCAACACGAACTGATCCAAAATGTTTTCATACCCCATCCTGGAAAAGCTGTATTCCAGGCAATTAACGATAGGCTCACCAGTTATTGCCGATTGCCTGGCCAATTCCAATATTTTTGGAGTGAACTTCGCACGGATTTCAACTGCTTTTTTTACTGCATCCAGATGTTGCTTATCGAGAATTCTCCAGGGAGCAACCGAAAATTGCATCATGGGCATCAGTGCATGAATTTGCGCCGAACGAACTACTAGTTCCTGATCCATCTCCAGATTGTCGATAAAACTTGTATAATCGCCACCACCAATCATATCGGGGCAGGAGAAAGTGTATCCTATTAATCCTGTATTAAGCATGTGTGGAATAAGCTTTTGTACATCGCTCCATTTATGGAGTTTGTCGTGCAGGCGCTGTGCAATGGGTAAACCAGCCATTTTCCAGCAGGCACGGTATTCGTTTAAAGGAAAGCGAAGCCCAAATTGTGCATACAGCTCCGAATGGCGATTGGGTGTTGCAGTCTCTTTGCTCAGGGCATCGGGTGGGTAAAAATCCATGTCGCCGGCATCGAGTTTAAATCCGTCAATTCCGTAATCGTTTACCAGGCGGTCGAGTTCGCTGTTGAACCAATTCACTGCTGCTGGATTGGTAAAGTCGAGCAATAAGGAATAGCCGTTCCACCAGGTGATGGTAGCTGGTGTGTTAGCTGTTTCCCAAGTGTCATTGGGTTGCTTTTTCTGCATCAGAAAAGCTTTCTCTTTCATCAGTTCACGTACAATCAGCGCCTGATCGCCACTTACAAAAGGACACATCCAAAGCATTACTTTGAAGCCCATTTTGTGCAATTTTTCAACCATTACTTTGGGATTGTGAAAACGCCCCGGATGGAAATCCCATTTGCCGTAATCCTCCTGCCACGTATCGTCAATCATGAGCACCCCCGGCTCAAAACCGTTGTCGATAATAGCCTGTGCGTATTCCAAAACATCGCTTTGGTTCTGGTTGTAGGTTAATTCAATCCATGTGTTGTATTGTGGCTTGCTAAAAAGCAACTCATCGGGCATTATACCCGAAGGAGGAAAAAAGGTTGAAGATGCATATTTACGCGCATCGGCCAGTGTTTGCCCCGATCTGCCATGTTTTACTTCTCCAAGATTATTGGTAATCAAAATCCGATCGTCCTGAATTTCAAAAGCGAAAGGCTCTTCGCTCCAAACCCAAAGTCCTTTGTTTCCCAATAACAATGGTTGAATTTGATTGTATTCGTTGTTGGCGTAAAAGTCGAATTTATAACCCGCATTAAAAGGCATTTTATCGCCCTGTTTAACAGAACCTGACCAGATTTTTTCGCCGGGAAGTAATTGAATGGTCAGCGAAGTTTGACCAAAGGAAATGTTTGTTAGCAGGATGAAAAACGGTAAAAGTTTAATTTTCATAATTAGTCTATTTGGTAAATACTAAATTTTTACTTGGCCCAGTTCGATGAATCCATACTGGTCGATGAGTGTTTCTTTAATTCCGATTTGAATTGGGATAGGCTTTTGTTGGCCAACAAACCCATATTTATCTTGTTCACAGGTGAAGATTTTAGCCAATAACAGAAGGCTAATGACAATAATCTGTTCTTTTTAATGTCCATTAGTTACTGTTTAATAGAATAAATAACAGATTGATGAGGCCTGAGGGAGAACATCAATTTGCCATCGTGTTGAAGGGATACAGTATTTTTATTCCATACATCTATAATTGAACCGTTAAGGTCCATTCCAGCCATCTTATCGGTAACACTTAATTCCAAGTCGATGTCGGCAAGAT
>JBBQEI010000167.1:0-3793 GCA_038320545.1 Bacteroidales bacterium | reverse complement strand
TCGCGGTACATTTCAACTGAGGTGTGTTTGTTGTATGCATCGAGTTCTTTGTTCGAAAAGCTTTCAAAACCCACAATCACAGTTTTTAATCCAACTTCGGCCATATCGTGCATCAAATCGGGATTGGCAGCTATAAAATCGGCCCGGCCATATACCAGAAAATGTTTTTTTATCCCTCTATGCTTTAATTCGCCGATAAATTCTTTAATCCATTTCCGGTCGAACAGGAAATCGTCGTCGACAATATAAATTTCCCAAGTCTGCTTTCTTTTCCGATAAAAACACCTGCATGTGTGGCATATGGATTTACCTTATCGCCAATATTACAGCGGATCCCGACTTTTTCACCCGGAAATAATTTCTGCCATAACTGTAGCTGGTTAAGAGAATCCAAATTCAACTGCACACCACAATTGTGAGCAAATTGCATAGTCTTTGCAGTTAAAGCAGAGGCTGTAAAAATAATCTCCTGATTGGAAAATCCAGCCTCCTGAACACTTTTCAAATGTAAAACCGAATTTACAAAAACGTTAACCTTTTCTTCTTTTACAATTTTCAGAAATTGTGGATTTACATTAGCCATAGAGGCAAAATGTATCGATTTATTTTGATACGCGATGTTTTGGAAAACCTGGCAATGATTTCTTATTTTCTCAATATCATATATATAAAAAGCTTCAAATTCCTTTTCAATTTGATTGTTTATTGCCGATAATATTTTCTCATTTAATATCATACATCAGACATTCGTTAGATCTTATCTCCACTCACCCACCTAAAATAAACATAGTTAAAAGTATTTATAAAAATTGAAATATTGGTTTAAAATACTTATGTGTAGAAACATTTGGTCAGTTTTCTGTGGTTTATAGTGCTCAATTTTTATGGATTCTATAGTTGAACTATTTATTTGGAGTGATATTCATGATGATTAGTACATTTTAAGGAAGTTATCCATAAAAAGTAATTCCGGCATACTTTTTTCAACATCCTGAAAACTAATTAAAAAAACTACAATTATGGATTCAAAAAACATGTTAAGCACATTACAAAAAGCATTTGTAATTGCTCCGGAAAAATTGAATGTAGGTTCAACCGACAGATTGCTATCAGCAGGTGTCAGCGGATTATTAGGATATTATGGATTTAAGAACTTTAGAAAAGGAGGTGCTTTGCTCCTGCTTCCTGCCGGATACCTTTTATGGAGAGGTATCACCGGTTATTGTGCCTTGTATAGATTAACAGGTATAGATACCACTGAAGGTGCCAAGCCTTTGCAGATCAAAAGCAAAGTTACGGTGAATAAAAATAAAAATGAGGTTTATAACTATTGGCGGCAGTTGGAAAACTTCCCAAATATTATGACCCATATTGAAAGAGTTGACAGAATTAACAATACCCGGTACCATTGGGAAGCGGAACTCAACGAACAAAAATTTTCCTGGGATGCTGAAATTATTGATGATATACCTGGAAATAGAATAAGCTGGATGTCGGATGATGGAGCGGATATTGAAAACAGCGGGACTGTCGAATTCAAAGAAGCTTCGATGGGTGGAACAGAAATAAAGGTAACTATAAATTATAAACCCAATAAAACAAAATTAGGGAGATTAGTTTCACAGTTATTCAACCCGATTTTTAAGCAAAAAGTGAAAAAAGATATGAAGGAGTTCAAGCAAAAAATTGAATCAGGTAATATTTATATAAATGAACCTGCTATTATTTAGATACTTAATAGAAATAAATATTAAAAGAATGACAATTTGGATAAAAAACAGGGTTGTCATTCTTTTAAATAAAAAGCAGGCCTGTAAGCCGGGTTCTGTCATCCCGCAAAAAGCGAGAGTCCCTATCATTTATCTGGATCGTGGATCGCTCCACAATTCTAGCGGCCTACCCCTCACCATTCCCGGGATTACCGGAACCAAGGCGGGCAGCCCCGTATCCCCTTGCGGAGAAATAGTGATGTACATGGCCTTACAACCCATGAGGCATACGGCTACTGATGTTACCACCAATACCGGTGGGCTTTTACCCCACCTTTTCACCCTTACCCTGCCATGGGCAGGACGGTTATTTTCTGTTATACTACTATACCCTCGCGGATATCTTCCCATTAGGAAACATGGTGCCCTGTGTTGCCCGGACTTTCCTCCCCCCGCAACAGCGGGAAGCGATAGAGCGGCCTGCTTTGTGGCAAAGGTAGTGAGAATATTTGAGCGATTGAAGGTCTCAAAAAATAATGCCAAAATATTCTTAAAAGGAAAAGAAATTATTATGGTTAATATTTTGAAACTTAAATGTCAAATGTAATAACATGTTAGTTTACTAATTAAAAGACATTGAATTAATAGACCGCCAATTGAAATAATAACCAAATTCATTTTGATTTACTGAGCTTTATGAAAAGATTTATTAATTATTTATTGATTATAGCAATTCTATCAATATTATCATCTTGCACAAATACTTATCTGGGGAGATATGTTTTCTGGAACTTTCCCAAAGCAAATGATTATCAAAAAATGCCTTTTAAGACAGTGAATAAATCAACTTCCAGTGAATTTAATTTTGGCAGAAATATTCAGGAAAATTTGTTTGAAGGAATGGAATTTAAATTTGATAACATTAATTACAATGATCAAATAGATAAATTTCTGAAAGCGACAGCAACGAATGCATTTGTTATTATAAAAAATGATACTGTTATCTATGAAAAATATTTGAATAATAATGCTGATAGCACCTTTTTCCGGTCATTTTCTGTAACAAAATCGGTGATATCATCATTGATTGGGATTGCTATAGATAAAAATTTTATTCATAGCATAGATGATAAAATTTCGGATTACATTCCTGATCTGGAAGATTCAAAATATAACGATGTAACCATCAAATCACTTTTAAATATGAATTCAGGTTTTGCTTTTCATCCAAATTTTTTTCCATGGAACGATTTACCAAAAACATATCTGAATCCTAATATCAGAAGTTTAACATTAAAAAAAGTAAAAAAAATATGGCCCGCTGAGACAAAATTTGAATACAATAACTACAATACTTTTTTATTGGGAATGGTTCTTGAAAATGCATCCAATCAATCTATTTCACGATTTTTTGAAAAATATTTATGGACACAGATTGGTACTTCGAACAAAGCTTTTTTTACCATTGATAGTAAAAAATATAAGTTCGAAAAAGTAGAAACCGGATTATCGGCAACTGCCATAGATTTAGCCAAATTTGGCAGGTTATATTTGAATAAAGGAATGTGGAACGGACAACAAATTATACCAAAACACTGGGCTAATTTATCATCATCAATTGACACTCAATATATTAATAAAAGTAATTATTATTCAAATCGGATGTTAACAAGAAATATTGCATACCACAATGCCTGGTGGCAACAATATGATAATAACCAACAATGTGAAGCCTTTTGGGCATCAGGTTTTTTGGGGCAAATTATATGGATATATCCCGAAAAGAAAATTATAATCGTTCGGTTAGGCAGGAAAAGTGGTGGTATTGAATGGAATAAACTGCTTGCAAATATTGCGGAAAGAATTTAAGAAAGTATGAAGATAGTATAAAGTAACAAGATGCGAATTAAGGGTTAAACACTTTATTTTGGCAAAATTATCGCCTGACCCGTTTTTCAGGCTGAAAGCCTGAGACAGCAAAGGACAGGGCAACGCCCTGTCGTAAAGAGATACCATTTGTTTTTGCAGGCTGTATGCCTGCGATATGGGTTTATACCCGCCTGTTCGATACCGGCTTTTGTCCC
>JBBQEI010000166.1:0-3874 GCA_038320545.1 Bacteroidales bacterium | reverse complement strand
CTCCTCAAAGTTGCAACTTCTGCGGAGTTGAAACAATATCCTCGTGGAGGTTACATAATTCAATGTCGTTTAGTCTAGGAATTGAATAATTAATACTCCATAATCGATATACCGCATATTGTCCCGCCGTACTCGTTTAGTCTAGGAATTGAATAATTAATACTGCTTATCCCTATCAAGCAAGTGCTTTCTGGAAACTAATTAAAAATTAACCAGAGTTCGACATAAGATAAATTCCTCATTTCATTCGGAATGACAGACTTTGGTCAGTTGAAGCGGTGGGGAGAGAGGCTGGCGAAGCCAGCCTCTCTCCCCACCCATATAACAAGTTTTTTATTGTCATTCCGAACCTGCCTGCAGCAGGCAGGCAGAGTGATGAATCTTTATTAATAACAACACTTGCCCGAAGTAGATAAGCAGTTAATTAATATACACTTCGACTCCGCTCAGTGTGGCACTAATACCAGTTCGTCAGGCTGAGCGGAGTCGAAACCTGCGTTGTAAGATAAATGCGAAAAAGGCAGGTACCGGATGGTATCTGCCTTTTTCGCATTCTAACTCAATTATTCTGTGCCAATAAATTGCCTTTTAGCGGTCAGACTGAATGGAGTCGAAATCTGACCGCTTTTGAGACATCCTCTTTTAATTTATTTCATCTAATTGAGAACTATTTTACAGTTTCAGTTTTCTTTTTTGTAGCAGCTACTGTAGATTCCACTGTAAAACCCCAATCGCCCAAACGTTTCATGTTCTGTCGGTTTACACCAACTAAAATATCACGGCTTGCACGAATAATACCCGCGGTATTTGCTAAAATCAGATCGCGTTCCTTATAAGCAGCCTCCATTTTTTTCCTTAATTCTTCAGCTTCCATATGTTTTGCCAGGGCTTTTGGAAGTTTAGGACCTTCTGTTTCCCATTTGTAGTCGGCCATTGAATTTAAGGGAGATAAAGCTTTTTCTACTAAATGTTTGTTAAAGATTGAAGAACCCAGTTTAATTAATTCTTCAGCATTCTTGGGTATTGGAACCCTCATTTTGTTGTTTGCCATCTTGCGAAAGTTAGATTTGTATAAAATAAATGTCGAATAAAACTATGAATTAATTCAACACAAGTCAAATAATTTTAACAAATCACTCATAAATCATGAAAGAAACTATTACATGGCCAATAAATTCAAATCTAAAGAGGTAATTTTTTATTTTATCGCAGAAATGCCAAAAACGTGCCGGGAAATACCAAAGTCAAACAGGAATTTGCCAAAAACGTGCCGGGAAATGCCAAAGTCGAGCAGGATTTTGCCAATTCCCGGCAGGATTTTGCCAATTCCCGGCAGGATTTCGGCATTTCCCGGCAGGATTTTGCCATTTCTCGGCAGGATTTTGCCATTTCTCGGCAGGATTTCGGCATTTTTGAACCTAACTTTGCCAAAAACCACCTTCTAAAACAATGTTTGCACTTCCTTCTTTAAAAATTCAATGGCTGCTCCTGATGGAATTTTTTCGGCAGCCATAATCAAATCTAAAATTTTGGAGGAGAGATTAACTGCAGGAGCATCTGGCTGCACCTGGTCGCCGGCAGTATTTATAAGTTGAATCGTTATCCCTCTCGCATTTTTTACCATTTCCCAACCTTCGTTGGTAATATATAATTGCTGCGACAAATTATGTTCATACTCTGCACGGATGGAACTTAACAATTCCGACTGAAACTGCCTTACAGTCATTCCGGGTTGATTCACCCTTATCACCAGCGATTCCGGGGATATTCTTTCCAAAAATAAAATAACCCGCTCGTATGCCTGCAACCTTAATGGCGTAATGATCTTAGTGTTTTCGATCATCTGATCCACCTTCCGCATTTTTTCAATGTTGGTAAAATACTTATGAATAATCACCCAGACAGTAAAAAACACAATTGCTGCCGGTATCACATATTTTGAAATTTCAATAAAATCCATCGTTTTGGGTTTGTTAAGGGATAAACGAAAATATGAATTAATTATGAATTTACCATACTGATTATCCCTTTCAAGCAAGTGCTTTCTGGAAACTATTGTCATTCCGAACCTGCCTGCAGCAGGCAGGCAGAGTGAGGAATCTTTATTAATAACAACACTTGCCCCGAAGCGGATAAGCAGTTTTACCATATCGATAAAATCTCTGTATATCCAAAGTCTAATTTAAATTGGTACAGAAACTTTTTTAAAGTATTTTTATCGCATCAAAAGACAATATAAAATATATGGAGCATTTATCAAAGAGAATTAAAGGCTTGTCGGAATCGCAAACCATTGCAATGAACCAGAAAAGTCGCGATTTGCAGGCACAAGGTATTGATATCATAAATCTTACCGTTGGTGAACCCGATTTCTTCACCCCACCTCACGTTAAAGAAGCAGGAAAGAAAGCAATAGACAGTAACTATTCTTTTTATTCACCTATCGATGGATACATGGATCTTCGCAAAGCCATAGCCAATAAGTTTAAAGTTGAAAACAACCTCGATTACAAACCTGAACAGATAAGTGTTTCAAACGGAGCAAAACATGCTCTTGCAAATAACATTATGTGTTTGGTTGATGAGGGCGATGAAGTTATTATTCCTTCGCCATATTGGGTAAGCTATGCTGAATTGGTGAAGCTGGCCGGTGGTATCAATGTGATATTAAAAACTACTTTAGAAAATAATTATAAAATAACTGCCGAACAGCTCGAAAAAGCAATAACTCCCAAAACTAAGGTTTTACTGCTTTGCTCGCCAAACAATCCAACGGGAAGTGTTTACAGCAAATCAGAATTAGAAGCATTGGCCAATGTTATTGCCAAATATCCGGGAATTTTTGTAATCAGCGACGAAATATACGAACATATAAATTTTGTTGGTGGACATGAAACCATTGCTCAGTTTGCAAATATTCATGAACGCGTAATTGTGATTAATGGTGTTTCGAAAGGTTATGCCATGACCGGATACAGAATTGGTTATATGGCTGGCCCGCTATGGCTAACAAAAGCTGTTGGTAAACTTCAGGGACAATTTACTTCGGGATCGTCGTCAATTGCTCAAAGAGCTGCACTCGAAGCCTTAACAACCGACAATACCTATACCAAAGAAATGAATGTTGCTTTTAAGCGTCGCCGCGATTTGGTATTAGGTTTAATGAAGGATATTCCGGGGCTGAAATGCAATGTGCCTGATGGCGCTTTTTATGTTTTTCCTGACGTTAGCTATTATTTTGGAAAGAGCGATGGTAAAATTACTATACAGAATGATATGGACTTTAGTTTATATCTTTTAGAGAAAGCCAACGCTGCCACTGTTCCGGGAGAAGGTTTCGGTGAGCCCAATTGTATCCGTATTTCTTATGCAAACGCCGACGAAAAGCTTACAAAAGCGATGAAACAGATTAAAGAAGCATTGGCTTTGTTGAAATAATAAGGTGCAAAAATTAAAACCCAGCAAGTGTTTAAAATCTGGCTGTCATAGTCGTTGAGTTAATTATCATTAAGCTGATTATGTACTGTGTTTTATAAGTAGTTTTTTACTACAAAAATTATTTAAAAAAGTTTATTAGACCTTGTAGAGGTTGCATATTTGTAGATAATGTATTTATTTTCTACAAAACTGTAACCTCTACGAAGTATAAAGAGCTCGACAACCTTGTAGAGGTTGCATATTTGTAGATAAATGTATTCATTTACTACAAAACTATAACCTCTACGAAGTATAAAGCTTGACAACCTTGTAGAGGTTGCATATTTGTAGATAATGTAATTTTTCTACAAAACTGTAACCTCTACGAGGTATAAAGAGCTTGACAACCTTGTAGAGGTTGCATATTTGTAGATAGCTTGACAACCTTGTAGAGGTT
>JBBQEI010000165.1:0-3986 GCA_038320545.1 Bacteroidales bacterium | reverse complement strand
GCTTAAACTAATGACGTATCAATCCTCAGGTGCTATTTTAGCGGCATTAACAACAAGTATCCCCGAAACAATCGGAGAGGTGCGCAACTGGGACTATCGTTTTTGCTGGTTGCGCGATGCCTCCATGTCGGTCGATACCCTTCTTAAAATGGGCCATTTTAAATCGGCCCAAGGATTTTTAGGTTATATTAAGGGGATTCTTCAGTCAAAACACGATACCTTCCAGATCATGTATGGTATCAGGGGGGGGCGAAAACTTACCGAAGCAGACCTGCCTCACCAGGCGGGCTATTTTAACTCAAAGCCGGTCCGAATTGGAAATGCAGCTTATCATCAGCGGCAAAATGATGTATTTGGTTACCTGTTGAATGTTATTTACCAATATTACGTTTTTTTCCCTGGCACTCTTGATGAAATTGAGGATATATGGGAAACGGTGCGTAATATTGTTCGTACCGTTTCTACCCAATGGGGAAACCCGGATAAAGGGATATGGGAGATACGAAACCATGAGAAACACTTTGTCTTCTCAAAAGTAATGAGTTGGGTTGCGATGGACAGTGCCACGAAAATAGCCGATTTGTTGAATAAAAAGTACTATGCCGAAATATGGCAAAGTATTGCGAACGATATTAAAGAAGATGTTTTAAAAAATGGATGGAAGGAAGATGTACAATCTTTCACCCAAACCTATTGCAATTCAGATCTTGATGCCTCCTTGCTGCTCATGGCTGAGTATGGTTTTATTGATGCTGACGACATTAAATATAAAAAGACGGTGATCGCTGTTAAAAATGCGCTCTTTTATAACGGGTTAATGTACCGGTACATCAACGCCGATGATTTTGGCAAGCCCACCTCTTCGTTTACGATATGCACCTTTTGGTTAATTCAGGCGTTGTATAAAATAGGTAGTAAGGATGAGGCCAAAATTATATTCGACAACCTTTTAGCTTGTGGTAACCACCTGGGGCTTTTCAGTGAAGATATTGATTTCGCAACTAAAAGGCTACTTGGAAATTTTCCGCAAGCCTATTCCCATCTGGCATTAATAAATACGGCCCGGTTATTTTCGGATGAGAAGTATATTTCAAAATTTATTAAACCTTGATCCGAATTTTAGCGAATGAATCAGGGTAATTCTCATTAATAAAATCAATAAGTTTCTCGCGTATTGCGGTCCTAAGATCCCAGTTTTTCGATGCATCAGCGCTGCTGAGCAATACCCTCACTTCTTTAAATCGTTCGGTCGAGTTCGTTACCTGAACATTGACGGTTCGCCCGTCCCAATCAGGATTTCCTTTAAGCATATCAGGCAAGGCTGCCCGGATACTTTGAACTGGCAAATTGTAATCGACGAATAAAAAAATAGTGCCTGTAATAGCCGCATTTGACCGTGTCCAGTTTTGGAATGGCTTTTCGAGAAAAAAGTTTACTGGCAGGATCAGGCGTCTTTCATCCCATATTTTAATAACCACATAGGTTAATGTGATCTCTTCAATACGGCCCCATTCTCCCTCCACAATCACAACATCATCAATAGTGATAGGCTGAGTAATTGCTATTTGTATTCCGGCGAGGATCATCCCTATACTTTTTTGCGCGGCAAATCCGACAATAATTCCAAGTACACCGGCAGAGGTCAGTAAACTTAATCCGACGGTTCTTGCCGCATCGAATGTTAACAGCGCTACTGCTATGGCAAGTGTTATGATGATTGAATTTGCAATTCCTCCAAATACATTAATCCGGGTGAGGTGTTTACGCGCATTGAGGTTGTCGGAAGCGCTGACATCGAGCTTACTATTTAAATAATAGGTACCCGCCTTGACAAACTGAATAGCAATCCATGCAAATGAGAAAATCAGCAACAGTTCATTGATATGCAAAAGGTAGGGAAAGAACGGAAATTCACTGAGAAAGAGGTGTGTAAATAGCTTTAAGAGTACCCAATAAACAATCCATAAGGCGGGAATTTTAAATAACTCTAAAATAAAGTCATCAAGTTTACCCGGAGTTTTAGATACTTTCTTTTTAAAAAACCGAAACAGGTACCTGTAAACGAAAAATACCATGACAAGGAGAGCAATAAATGAAATTGATGCAATTATCAGATTTATAGATTCATTACTATAAGGTTGATTCATAAGCTATATTTTAAATCCGATCTAAAATTACCAAATTTTAAGTTATATTTGTGAAACACAAACATTGCTTTTACTATTGAGTCATGTGGAAGCAACGTGTAAAATTTTAATCGTATGGACACTACAACACCATTTGACAGATTGGTCATTGCCGCTTATCGCCTCCCTTTCAAATTAAGTAAGACAAAGAAAGGGTATAAAGCCGTTCAAAATTCGGGCGGACTTGTTTCAGCGATTCTGGCTTTATCAGAAAACTTCAAAAGCAGCAATCAGGATTTGTCGGGTAATAAAATTTTATGGGCTGGTATAGCCGATAATTTGCCCGATGATGTTTCGCCTAAAAGTTTTGAAAATGAAAATTTTGAGATCCTGCCGGTTGCCATTCCCAAAAAAGTAGATGATTTATATTACGGGGGTTTTTGTAATGACCTGATCTGGCCTTTATTCCATTACTTCCCTTCATACGCCGTATTCAATAATGACTATTATAAAGCCTATGAAAAGGCTAATGTAAAATTTTGCGAAGAACTTGTGAAAGCCATCCGGCCCGGAGACTTTGTTTGGATCCACGACTACCAGTTGATGCTGCTTCCCGAAATGATCAGGCAAAAAATGCCCGATGCCACAATTGGTTTCTTTTTGCATATCCCGTTCCCCTCGTTCGAAATTTTCAGATTATTACCGCGTCACTGGCGCGAATCCATTGTAAAAGGATTACTGGGTGCCGATTTAATTGGATTCCATACTCACGACTATACACAAAATTTCACTAAATCCGTCAAAAGGACAACCGGTTATGAGTGTCATCAGAATATTATTTACACACCTAATAAACGTGTTAAGGCAGATGCCTTTCCTATTGGGATCGATTTCGGCAAATTTCATGACGGGTGTGTTAAAAAAGAGGTTTTAACCGAAAAGGGGAAACTTATTAATCATCTCTCCTCACAAAAACTTATCTTTTCTGTCGACAGGCTTGATTATTCAAAGGGTCTTCTTTTAAAACTCAAAGGTTATGAAACATTCCTTGAATCTTATCCGCAGTGGAGGACAAAGGTTGTCTTTAATATGGTTGTTGTGCCGTCGCGTGACCTTATTGAGAAATACAAAAAAATGAAAAGGGAGATTGAATCGACAGTGGGCAGGATTAATGGAAAATTCAGGTCCCTCTCGTGGCAACCGATTATTTATCAGTATATATCGCTGACGTTTACTGAACTGGTTGCACTATACAATTTGAGTGACATCGGATTGATCACCCCGTTGCGTGATGGGATGAACCTTGTTGCAAAAGAATATGTCGCCTGTCAGATCGAAAATGAAGGAGTTTTAATTCTGAGCGAAATGGCGGGGGCGGCTGCTGAATTGAATGAAGCGCTGATTATTAACCCGGTAGATAATATTGAAATGGCCGAGGCCATTTTCACAGCGCT
The DNA here is from genome assembly GCA_038320545.1 of Bacteroidales bacterium. GTDB lineage: Bacteria > Bacteroidota > Bacteroidia > Bacteroidales > JAAUTT01 > JAAUTT01. The sequence goes on along the minus strand of JBBQEI010000165.1, from coordinate 406 downwards.
CGAGATGAAACCGGATGAAAAACATACCCGTATGGATCGGATGAAGAACAGGATTTCGAACTACGATGTTTTTGCCTGGGCATTTGATTTTTTCAAACAAACATTCGAGACCAAGGAGGAACAAAAACTGATGAATGTCAGGTTTGTCAATGAGATAATCACCGCACAAATTGTCTCCGATTATCGTAAGGCAGATCAGCGGATTATATTTCTCGATTATGATGGCACCCTTGTTCCGTTTGTTAAATATCCCGAAATGGCAACAATTGATAGTGACACTTTAAAGATCATTCAGATGTTGTCAGAAGATCCAAAAAACAAGATTGTGATCATCAGTGGGCGGGACAAGAAATTTCTGGACGGACAATTTTCCGGTGTTAATGTCAATATGGTGGCCGAACATGGT
>JBBQEI010000164.1:0-4155 GCA_038320545.1 Bacteroidales bacterium | reverse complement strand
AATTGTGAACCTAATATAGAACCAGGCACATCTTACAAAAGAGCCCTTATAAGTAGTAACTCTCTTAATTAACGGAATGAAAACTTTATATACGATTTTTGTAATCATAGTTCTTTGCATTGCTTGTACTTCTAAAAAGACGGACGAAATTGACTACAGTTCTTATCTTTACAACAGTACCCCAATGCCCATGGATACTTCCAAAAGTTTACAATACCTGTGGGATCATAAAAAGATTTACGATTCATGTGTGGTGGACAATATGGAAAGTCTGGAAAACTGGAAAATGTCAACCGAAATTGGCAAAGAAAATGTTGCAACTATATGCCTTTCAAAAGAACACGTATTTGAAGGGAAGTATGCCATTAAATTTAAGGCGCCTACCAAATTAAAACGATTATTAAAGCAAAACGATGAGCGTTTTTGGGAATGGCAATATTTAACCCGTGAATTCAAGAATCAAGATTTCACCAAATATAATCGGGTTTCCATCCGCATTTTCCCCGACTTTAAAGGGCACCAAAAACTTCATCTTCTCATAATCTTAAATAATGATGGAAATGTTCCCGATAAATATTTCCGCGACGGAATACATATGGTTATGCTCAAAAATCATCAATGGAATAAGGTGGTGATGGAGATACCACACCTGCCTCGTAATCAGGTAAATGGAATATCTTTAGTTTACAGGCTTCAGGGTAACGAAAAAGATGCTGCAGATACAATAGTTTACTATGCTGACCAACTCTCATTTGAAAAAGTTGAGGCAGATTATTACGAAGGATGGGGCACAAACGGTGCTATTTCATTCTCTCATTCAGGGTACAATACTAACAGTAAAAAAACTGCATTCACCTCTTTTAAGGGATACCCTTCTTTTAAAGTTATTGATGTTGCTAATAATAAAACGGTATTAGAAAAACCGGCAAAAAAACAAAGCAATTCAATTGGCGATTATGCTGTTTTCGATTTTTCGGAACTGAACACTGCCGGTAATTATAAAATTGTATATGACGATGTTGAAACCAGGCCTTTCCCCATTAAAAAAGATGTTTGGCTGCCCTCCATTCTGAAAACCATAAATTTATTTTTTACAGAGCGCTGCGGATATAATATTCCCGGCATACATAATGTTTGCCATAGCGACTGGTATACTGTTTACAAAGGCGACACTGTTGCATTAAACGGTGGATGGCACGATGCCGGCGATTTATCGCAAGGTTACTTAAATACATCCGAAGCAGTTTACATTCTCTTTAAATTAGGCCGAAAATTTAAAAAAAATAACCCGGAACTTTCAGAACGTTTAATTAACGAGGCCAAATGGGGATTAAAATGGCTGCACAATAACCGGTTCGAAAATGGCCAAAGGGTTTACTGGACTACTATTGATAGCTGGTCGGATGGCAAAATTGGAAATTTCGACGATATTGTAGCAAACAGATCCGAAAGCTGGCCCGATATGTATTACTCTATTAATGCAGAGGTCGAGGCCGCTAAAGAATTTGAAAAGTCGGACATTCCAATGGCTGCCTTATGCAAGCAACATGCTATTAAAGATTGGGGATTTTTAGAAAAGCAAAACAACAAAGATAATTTAGAAATACTTTCTTTGGCGGTGTCTTCCGGAGTAAAAGTATTCGAATTAATCGGAGATATGCGCATTAAAAAGAAAGTTATAGAGTATGCCAACCAAATAATGTCATATCAGCAACAGGAGCCCATGAACTGGAAAATTCCCCTTTCGGGATTTTTTTATAAGGACAAAAGCGCCGGCGATTTTTTTGGCTATAGTCATCATGTTATTGTTGCTTCTCCCATAGCAGGCATCGTTGATTTATGCAAATTGTTTCCTCACGACCCAAACTATTCCACTTGGATTAAATCCATTGAGCTGTATGCCAATTATCTGAAAAATACCGCACAGCTTACAGCGCCTTACTATTTGGTGCCAGCCAGGCTTTATAAGTTGGGATCCGATGAAGACATTCAAATAAAACAGGGAATAAAGATGGATGATCAGTATTATTTGCGCATTTTCCCGGTTTGGACTCAGTTCAGAGGTAATAGTTCCATTGTTTTATCTCAGGGTATTGGCTTAGCTTGTGCCAATCAAATACTCAACGATCCTGAAATTAAAAGTATCTGTGAAGCACAACTGCAATGGATGGTAGGACGTAACCCATTTTGCCAGAGTTTAATGTATGGTGAAGGGTATGATTTTGCCCCTCAATACTCTGCTGCATGTGGAGACATAGTGGGTGGAATAGCTACCGGTATTCAAACACATGGTGATAATGATATTCCCTATTGGCAAGCTACTATTTTCCCAAATTATAAAGAAATATGGGTTCAACCCTCCACAAAATGGCTGGAGCTACTAGAATTACTAGATCCTTTGTAAACGCTAATTAAAATTTAAACCGAAAAAAAATGATCAGAATATTAAATGCAATAATGATAATTGTTCTCATTTCAGGGTGCACGACCGGGCGGAATGACGAGGTGCATATATCCAAAGCTGAGCTTCTGAACAAGATTAAAGGAGGTTGGGCAGCACAAACAATTGGATGCTCTTATGGTGGCGAAACTGAATTTGGATGGAAAGGCAAAATGATACCGGATAATTACAGTATTCCATGGAACGACAGTATGATGTATCGGCTTTTTAAAACCAAAGGTGGCTTGTACGACGATGTATACATGGACCTGATATTTGTAAATATGATTGAAAAACATGGTTTTGACGTATCGGCCAAAGACTTAGGGAATGCCTTCGCTCATGCCGGGTTTTTGCTGTGGCATGCCAATCAGTTGGCCAGGTATAACATATTAAGAGGTATTGATCCGCCACAATCAGGAAACTGGCTAAACAATCCCCATGCTGACTGTATCGATTATCAGATTGAATCTGATTTTGCAGGATTAATGAGCCCGGCAATGCCTGTCGCAAGCTGCGAAATAAGCGATAAAGTGGGCCATATTATGAATTCGGGCGACGGATATTATGGCGGTGTTTTTGTGGGTGTTCTCTATTCGCTGGCCTTTACCAGCAACGATATTCACCATATAATTACCGAAGCGCTGAAAGCTATTCCGGTAAAATCATCTTTTCATCAGTGTATTGCCGATGTACTATCTATTTATAACAAAAACCCGAACGACTGGAAGTCGGCCTGGAAAATGCTTCATGATAAATGGGATATCGACATGGCATGCAGCGAAGGTCTGTTCGACGATTTCAATATCGACGCTAAGTTAAATTCAGCTTATTGCATTATAGGACTGCTATACGGTGGAGGTGATTTCGGCAAAACAATGGAAATAGCAACCCGGTGTGGTCAGGATTCGGATTGTAATCCGGCAACTGCTGCCGGTATATTAGGTGTTATTTTGGGATATAATGCTATTCCCGCAACATATCTTAAACCATGTAAACTCGTTGAAGATATCAACTTCGACGGAGTAGAAATGAGTTTGAATAAAGTATACCAGACAGGCTATAAACATGCATTGGCGGTGATACAAAACCACGGTGGCAAAGTTGAAAATGATGAAGTAGTTATTAAAATTCAGCCCGTAAAAACAGTCCCTTACGAACAAAACTTTGAAGGAATGAAATTGGCGGGAAAAATTGATGGTAAAAAAATAACCTCTGACTACAGCTTTAGTTTTGAAGGGAATGGCTTTTTAATAATGGGAAACTGTGAAACTGCAAATGAGAAGTTACGCGCTGATTTTGTAGTACAATTAGCACTTTCTGTTGATAACAATGCACCCGAAACAATACTTTTTCCGCTGAATTACAAATTTAAGCTTCATCGCGAATTGGCATGGAAGTATCAATTGCCCCAGGGCAAACACCAGATTAAACTCGAATGGAAGAATCCAAACAAAGAGGTAATGATCGATTGTCGCGGAGCTGCTATTTACACCGCAAATAAATAATTAACCTAACTATTTACATCATTCAATATGGATAAGCTATTCGTTAACATATTCTTTGCAGGTATATTCACTATCCTTGTTTCCTGCTCAAGGCAATCAGTCAGCTTTATCGATGATTTTGAAAACCCGGATAATGCCCATAACTGGACATTTGTTAAAGACACAGGAGCTTTGGGCGAGCTTGGCTGCAAAAAACCCGAAAGAGGT
>JBBQEI010000163.1:0-4170 GCA_038320545.1 Bacteroidales bacterium | reverse complement strand
GCTGAAAGGATTTCAAGATCGTGGATATAGCCGGAATACAAGGAAATTTTGGTATCAAGTATCTTTTGCTGATCGTCTATCTTTTCTGGAGCAAGCCGGATCAAAGTGTCGCCTATTGTAACTTTCATGTTCTCTCGAATTCGAATATCCTTCACCTGACCCGTAACCGATGTTTGTACGCTGGTTGGTTCTGCCTGAGATCGGATCATTCCTCGTGATTGAATCGTAATATCAAGCATCAAAAACGGTAGTGAGATTAGAAAAGCGATTACCATTCCAATCAACAACAGGTAAATGGTTTTCGAACGGTTTGAAAACCGCGAATAATGGCTCTCTATAGAGAACTTGATAATCTCTTTTGGAAAGATTTTCTTGTTCATAGGTGGAAGATTGAGTGTGGTTTTTGTATTAAATATAAATCATTATTATTTATATTTCCATTTTATTTTTTTAAAGTGTTTTTATCTATAGTGACTCTCGGCTTTTGCACTCAAAGTAAGATAATTATGGTTCTATGTCGATTGGCAGGAGTAAATAAATTCAATTCAAAGACACCCTGTGTATTTTGTCCCATAGGGACAGCATATTTATAGAAACATCAATGGCGTAATTCCGCATTGTCCCTTTAGGGACATGATATTAACAATCAGAATGTTAATTGCTCCCGAGTACTCGGGATCACCTATTGCGTACCTAAAGGCACGCTGAGTATTGGCCTGACTTCCTTCTATAAATATTTTGTGCCTAAAGGCACAGGAGTTGCATTTATAATTTCGTCATTAGATTACCCATACAAATCGTCATAGAACCGCCAAGATAATCATTGGGTGCAAAAGCCGAGAGTCATAAAAGAAAAAGTTGGTTATAGTTTGGGCGATACCGCTTCTCATTCTGTATGGGACATGGTTGGATTCTGGCTGTTGTTTTTTTACACCGATGTATAACCATTATTCGATTTTTTAGTAACCCTTCTTCTCTGTTTTCAATTTGCGAGTATTGTAAACAGACAAGTCGTGCCGGTTGGTAGTGGTAGTAACACCAAAACCTTTCCGGGTGCCGATGCAGCTGCCGGAATTGCCATGCCGTTTCTTTACTTTACAAAAGGAAACAGCGATGTGGCCCAGGTTAATGTCACTTCAGGAACAGTGGTTATTGACAATGAAATGCTGGTAATTACCAATGCAAAAAACGGTGCCGATTTTACAGTTTATGCGCCTGTAGGAAGCACATGGACACAAAATGGAAGCGTTTATACCTCTACCCTGAACGGGAAAAACTACTGGTCGATGGCTTTTATTCCGCTCACTGCACCGAATGTGGCAGCGGTTGCAACCAAATATAAAAAATACGCCTATGTTTTCCCGAAAAACACCACTTCAGGATATAATTACAACGAGAGCACGTCGGTTGTTAGAACCAATTTTACCATCCAAACGGAATTCAAGGAAGGTGTTGAACCCAATATGCTGATTGGATTGCTTCCTCACCAGTGGGCAAATTTAGCATTCTTACAACGAAGGTCAGGTAATGAACCGGTTGATCCAAACTGCCCGTATTGCCGATGAAATGGGAAATACTGTGGCCCGCGACAAAATGATTGCAACCGTAAAAGAACGCCTCCAAGATTGGCTGAAAGCTGAACGTGGCAAGGTCGCTTTCCTGTTTTATTACAATACCGCATGGACTGCCATGCTCGGTTATCCGGCTGGTCACGGGCAGGACAACAATATCAACGACCATCGCTTTCATTGGGGCTATTTTATTCATGCCGCCGCTTTTGCATCGCTTAATATTAATTCTTTATGTTTATTAGTGTCTTGGGGTCTTTGTGGCATTTTACTTTTTTTACTTTTCGGAGTGGACTCGTCTTTTAAACAGCCACATTTCTGATCAATTGTAATCCTACAAAAACAAATTTCGTATTATTCCAACAATTACTACATTTAAGCCTCGAAATAGAAAAGCCTAACCTATGAAATTTACTAGGCTATTTCATAACATTCAGGAGGAAATATAATAATGGTGAATGAATGGAAAAAAAATATTCTCTACGAAATTGTGGTGGTTGACGATGCTGATGATTCCCTGGAATTATTATCCGATATACTTGTAAATGAAGGTTACTCAATTCGTTCGTTCAACAACGGTGAGTTGGCTTTGCACAGCATAAAAGAAAATCAACCTTCTCTTATTCTTCTTGATATTATGATGCCCGGCTTGGATGGTTACGAGATTTGCCGCCTGCTCAAAGCCAACATTATAACACACGATATCCCTGTTATTTTTATCAGCGCTTTTGAGGATACCTATTCCATGTTAACCGGATTCGAAGTTGGAGGGGTCGATTTCATAAGCAAACCATTTCGAATAGAAGAAATACTTGCCCGTGTAAGAACCCACCTTAGCTTATTTCAGCTTCAGGTAGATTTGAATGTCAAAAACCAAAAACTTGAACAAGAAATCAGAAGGCGACAACAGATTGAACAGGTTTTAACAGAAAGCGAAGAACGTTTCCGTACAACCCTTTACAGCATTGGCGATGGGGTAATAACTACTGATGCGGCAGGAAAAGTCAGGCTAATGAATCCGATAGCTGAACAGCTCACCGGATGGACACAGCAGGAAGCCGCGGGGATACCCCTGGAAGAAGTTTTCCCGATTATCAATGAAGAAACAAGAACATCAGTTGAAATTCCGGTGCGAAAAGTTCTGCGCGAAGGGGTTGTGGTCGGACTGGCCAATCATACGCTGCTCATTGCCAAAGATGGCACTGAACGCCCTATTGCTGACAGCGGAGCTCCTATCCGAAACGAAAAAGGCGAAATTGTCGGTGTTGTGCTGGTTTTTAGGGACCAAACAGAAGACCGCAAAGCCGAAAAAGCATTGCGCGAAAGCGAGGAAAGATTCCGAAGTATTGTTGAATCGAGCCCGATAGGCAAGTACATCTATCAGCTTCAGGAGAATGGGCGACTGATTTTTATGGGTTCAAATCCATCGGCTGACCGAATCATTGGGATGGATCATCATACCCTGATTGGCAAAACGATTCAACAGGCATTTCCTAAACTGGCTTCAACAGCACTTCCTGGAATGTATGCCAAGGTTGCAAAAGGAGAAATCGAAACCCAATCATTTGAAATAGAATATTTTGAAAACGAGATTAATGGATTTTTTCAGGTCACTGTTTTTAGGATTGGAAATAATTCGATTGCCGTTGATTTTATGGATATTTCTATACGAAAACAGTTTGAACTAAAATTACAAAGAAGTGAGCTGGAACTCAAAAAAGCCCAACAAATTACACATATCGGAAGTTGGTACCTTAATTTGGCCAACAATGAAGTATTTTGGACCGAAGAACTTTTTAAAATGTATGGGTTCGACCCTACTTTGCCTGTTCCTCCCTACACAGAACACATGAAGTTATTTACTCCCGAATGCTGGGAGCTGCTGTCAACATCGTTAGCGAATACTGCCGAAACTGGAATTCCTTACGAATTGGAGTTGAAAACAGTGCGCGAAGATGGTAGCAACGGCTGGATATGGGTACGTGGAGAAGCAGTGCGGGATGCTGGAGGAAAGACCGTTGAACTTTGGGGTGCGGCCCAGGATATTTCTGCACGCAAACAGGCAGAACAAGCATTGTTTGAAAGCGAAGAAATGATGCGCAATTCGCAATCGGTGGCTCATATATGTTCCTATTCAACAAATTTGAATGCAAATGAAATAGGAACAAGCATTTGGAAATGTTCTCCGGAATTTTATAAACTATTTGGAATAGACAAAACATATCCTCATACCATAGAAGGTTGGGCAGGCTTTATTCATCCTGACTTCCGCGAAAAAATAGTTGCTTATCATGAATATGTTATAAAAGAAAGAATTCCTTTTGAACATGAATATAAAATAATCCGTATTAACGATGGCGCTGAACGCTGGGTTTATGGTACAGGAAAACTTGAATTTGATGAAAAAGGTAACCCTGTCAGAATGCACGGGGCTATACAGGACATCACCGAAAGCAAAAGGTATCTGGAAACCATTCAGAATGAACGACAACTTCTGCGTACATTGATCGATAATTTGCCGGTAACCATTTATGTGAAAGATAGTAATGGCCGCAAATTAGTGGCCAACAAGGCCGATTTGGAAGTGATTGGGGTGGACACC
>JBBQEI010000162.1:0-4262 GCA_038320545.1 Bacteroidales bacterium | reverse complement strand
ATTGGTTGATGCCTGTCTCCTGAAAAATACCATCCAGCTCATTGATGTTGGTATTGAAATCCAGGAAGAGCGATAGTATTTTATCGGGGTGGCGGTCCATGAACCTTTTGATTTCTTCGATGGTCTGCTTCAGGGGAATGCTAGTTCCGTCGGCCCTTTTAATCATCAGCTGGTTGGGTTGTTTCTCCCATTCAAGGTAAAACCTAAAACCTCCGATGTTCTGATCAAGCAATTCCTGGACGCTGCGCCATTCGTTGAGATTGGCATCTACTCCCGAAAAGTTGGAAATAACAAATATTGTCTCATCGTAAAGTTTACCGTCTGAATCTTCAGCGGCTTTGACATTGAAAGCATAAAGTGAACAAAACCAGTATATTAAAATAGTAATGCAACGAATACCTGTCCTCATTTATCACTTATATTAATTCTTGTCATTCATTTTCGGCAATGGATAATCATTGAAAAGAATGAAATTCAAAATTAGTTTTCTGATTCTAAAAACCTCAAATTTAGATGATTTATTATCGAATTAAGAAGGAATGAAAAAAAAAACTATTTTTGTAACGCGATTCAGGTCTTTAAGCCTGTAAAATAAGGGCTGTTAGCTCAGTTGGTTTAGAGCATTACCTTGACAGGGTAGGGGTCACTGGTTCGACTCCAGTACAGCCCACAATATTAAATGCCGTAATTAATAATTAATCAATTACGGCATTTTTATTTTATATTTACCACAACATCTGCACAACGTGAAACTTTGGATCAATCTCAAAAGGCGGTGGAAAGGCAGCCTTCCAAATTAGGTTTAATCTGTGAAGGGGTCATAAACTTTATCTCAGGCATAAATTCAAAAATAATACTTGGCATGATTGCCACATTATCTGCTCTGTCTATCTGCCCCTTAATTTATGCATTGGTAACTCAATAATTACCCATTGGTAACTGTTCTGTATCTGAGGTTATAGAAAGGTAACAGATGAGTTACTAATGGGTTACAAATGATGGCAATATCCAATGGATACAAAATGGTCGTTATACATCTTAATAGAGTCCATTAATTTAGTACACAAATAATTTTTAATTAATATTGCTTGCAAAACTTTCGGGAAAATTATTATAATGAACAACATCTTTGGACCCTTTATTTGGGTAACGCGGCATATCGTCCCAACCTATTGAAACATTGGGAAATTAAGGAATGGATAAAAGCGAATCTGATCTGTAGATATCCCTGCTACTCCAATTAATTTGACTTCCCCACACTTATCAATAGATCCTGCATATAACATTGCTCTTGATTTTAATGCAAGTGAGGCGTATTTAGTAAATCGGTTTCTATCTATTTCAGTAACTGTTGAATCGGTAGCTTTTGGCTCAATTCCCTTTAGGTTGGTTTGCTTTTGCAGGCAAACAGTAGTATTATAGCTAATAGAAAGAGTAGTTTTTTCATTGTGATATAGAGTTTAAATTATGAATTCGATATTTTACTCAATGGAATCAAGATGAACTGCAACCTTATCTCCCGGATACTCAGAGTTTCCATTTACTTTTCCATTGAATAACCATTGAATCGCCATTAAATATTAACGGTAACCAAACATAGCGCGAGTCTTCGAGATTGAGTTTATTCCACCGATCGAAAATGGCAATATAGGCATTTTCTTTCCCTTCAATAGGAAGAATAAAAGTGCTTTGCGAAAAATAAGTGGAATCGGCATTGGGGCCTAAACAAGGATTGCCTACGATTTTAAATTCTCCAAGAATTGAATCGGAAACAGCGAATTCAGCTTTATTAGGCGCCCAACCTGTACAACCTGATGTTATAAGGTAATACTTGTTATCATGTTTGACCAAAGCCGGAGCTTCGCGGCTTAAACCAATAAAGTTTCTCGTAAACTTTCCTGTTGTTCTCAAATAGTCATCGCTTAATTCGTTGACGTACATGGTTGCATTATTTTCAGATGAGCATATTTGATAGGCCTTTCCGTCGGTATCTTTAAACAGTGTCTGGTCTCGGCTCATTTGACCATTTGGCCTGAAACTTCCCAGATAAGTGTAGGGTCCTACAGGGCTATCACTTACAGCCACACCGGCACTTGCATAGCTGTAATCTTCTGAATCGACATGAAGCCACATGACGAATTTCCGGGTCTTTTCGTTATAAATTACTTTGGGTCGTTCCAGCACCTTGCTCGTATGCAAATCGCTATTAGGATCAATGGTGTCGGGGGTAAACGCCAAACCTTCATATTGCCAGTCGGTAAGGTTGTTGGATGAATAGCACGAAACCCCGCCCGCTTTCGAGCGATAACATTCCCATGTTGTTATATTCTCAACACGCCAGGTTTTGCCTTTTTTATACTCCCCAAACCAATAGTATTTCCCGGCATGGTACATAATTCCTCCACCATGGGCGTTGATTGGGTTGCCAGTGATATCGTTCCAGATTTCACCTGGCACGATTTCCTTTTCTGCTGATTGGTTTTTACACGATACTGCTATGAAAAGAATTAAAACTATACAGATGACTTTTTCAGGATTTCTCATGTGTCAATATTTTCTCAAGGTTTTTAACTACTGATCTCATTTAATTTTTATCATTAAGCCCGGCTTAGAAACACCTTCGGTTTTAGCAGAAAGACCTACAGTTTCCAGAACTTTGCCACTCAGAATAATTTTATTGCTATTAATTTCCACCAAATCTGTAATATCAATCGCATTGTCGCCTGCCAAATCCTGAGCGTAGATTTTAAACTTGTCGGGCAAATTACATTCGATCGACAAGGAATTGTACCTCCCAAAAATGCCAATTGGAACATCATATTTTTCGATATCAATTGAAACATCAGCAAGCGGGAAAAACTGCCCTTTTGGAGCAAGACGGGGTAAGGTTGCCACTGTAACTGCGCCTGAAGGATTTCGGGAACAAATCACAAAGGGTTTCTCACCTTCAGAAATAACCGTGGGCAGATTCATCCCTCTTGCGACCCTGGCGGGAGCCAACTGTTTTGTTTTTTGTCCATAAATCCAGTCTACCCACGTTTCGCCTTTTTTAAAAATGTATTCATCTGTCAGAATGGTTGTATCGGCAATTGTTTCACTTGTTTTTACCGGAAATGCCGGAGCAATGCGTTGCCAACGGACTGCCCGAACCACTTCATCAAAGCGCTTTTCCTCTGAAAATCCGGGATGTCTCATAATGCCTAAAGCACAGCCTAAACCAGCACCATTGTAAGGTTCGTCTTCGCAATTTATCAATCCACCAGCTTCAGGGTAATTATAAAATTCCAACAGACTTGCCACACGATCGAGGGTTGTTGGTATTGAAATGATTTCGGCCACATCGTAAGTTCTGTAAACAGGACTAAACGAAATCATCGCCAGGGCATTTTTCAGGATATTACCATTGTCCCAATTTTTAAACCTACCGGTATTGTTCACTTTCGCCGGACACCATGGACATCCGGCATCATTAAGTGGTCCATCAACATTGCAGTTTTCAACATACAAGCCAGGTCCGTATTTTTTCGCTGCTTCAGAAATTACTTTTCTAAATTCAACATCTCCCTTGAATGCGCCATAATCAACCTTCCAATATTCTATTCCAGCTTCACCAAACCAGGCTGCTCGCTGTTCAAAAAAAGCCTTCGTCTGCTCCATATTTGGTATCTTACCATTTCGGCCATACTCATAAGGTTCGGCAGCCACCCAAAAACCAGCGCCTTTCCAACCGGCCTTTTGGGTCATTTGATTTAAAGTTTTTAACTGCTCGACCGGTGTTCCCTTGCAACTCGGAAATTTTTCCTGTGTTAAAGTCAACCTCCCTTTATGCCAGCCTTCCTTTTCAAGATTTGCACCTAAGGGTATATCCCATCCTAAATCATAAACAATAAAGAGATCTTTCCTGATTTTATCGTATGCCCATGCTGCTCCGTTCTTACCAAATATCAGATCTTCAGTCAATTTTTCAGCATAAGCTGAATGCCCGGTAACACCAAAATTACTCGCTTGTTTGTCGTGACTTACTGCATTTCCCTGAGTACTCCAGGTACAATAATAACTGGGCGTATTACCTGGTTTATCAGGAACAAGATTCAGTTTTGATTCCTTCATTCGCATGGAAATAATACTTTTTAAGTCGGGCTCTTTCGAATAACAATTTGAAATACCTGTTAAGATACCTGTTAAAAGCAAGATCTGTAATATTTTATTCATTTCTAAAGTATTCTCAAATGACTTTCATCAAACGATATTTTCCTTAAAGA
>JBBQEI010000161.1:0-4334 GCA_038320545.1 Bacteroidales bacterium | reverse complement strand
CAGATTATATCTGTGTTTCAAGATCCGGCCATAAAGATCTTATACAAAAGGTCGATAAAGAAAATCTTGTTTGTTTTGAAAACAAAAGTGGCGAACAGGTAAAGGGACAGTTTTTTTATCAGGATATGGAATATGAGATCGACGGAGTGATGTTCAACCATAAAGAAACGCTTCTTTACGTTGAAACACCTTCCAAACAGGCAAAAGAACGCGGTATGTTCGAGCGCAAACAAAAAGGGTTTGAAGACGGGTTGAAAACAATCAACCAATCATTACTCAAGCCGCAGAAGAACAAAAAGAACCAATCTGTCGAAAAAATACATGAACGCATCGACCGTCTGAAAGAGAAGTACAGCGGCATTGCCGGGGCATACAGCATCGAAGTCCTTCAGTCACAGGGGCAGGCAACACAGGCGAAATGGCACTTTATAGAAGCAAACCTTATTGAACCCGCAATCGGGAGTTATTTCATCCGCACCAGCATCACTGCCCATGACGAGGAATTACTATGGAAAACGTACCGGATTGCAGGTGAAATAGAATCTATATTCCGCACACTAAAATCAGACTTAAATTGCCGACCCATATTCCACCAAAAAGAACTCAACATCGAAGCACACCTAAACCTGGCAGTACTTGCGTATTTTGTGGTCAGCCACATTCGCTTCCGGTTAAAACAATATAAGATAAACCACAGCTGGAGTGAGATAATCAGGATAATGAACTCACAAAAATGTAACTTGAACTCAATTATAAACAAAAAAGGAGAGAAGATTTTATTGAAAACATGCACCAGACCACAAATGAAAGCCAATGAAATATACCAGGCCATGAAATATAAACCAATGCCGTTTTTTAGAAAAATATCTTTGCTCGATTTTGGGTAGCCGTCACATGGATTTGTAGTCCCGACGACGAACGCGTGGACTATTATGCCCTGTTGGTGAGGTCCTTATAATAGTAAAAATGCAACTTGGGTTAAGGCAGACTTATTCAGCGCAACTATTTAATTATATAAGTATTACATTTTTGAAAATTATTTTTCTGAAAACTTTCGGATGGCAGTTATATTTTTTGCATTGTTACCGTTATTTCTATTTTAAAAGTGCAAATCCACCCACATTTGTTTCTCCTAGCGGAATAAACTTAAAATAAATATTTTCGACCTGTTGTAAAGTTTCCGGGATTCTAAAAATCATCACATCAAATTCGGCCTTTTCCAAATTTATTTCCTGCCAGTTTTTTAAATCGGATGATACCAAATATTGCCCTTCCTGGTTTAAATTCTTTATTTTATTGTAATTACACAGCATGGCAAACCGTGAGCAATGATTTCCTGTTTCTTTTAAGGGGAAACGATAAATTAACATCTTTACATAAGCCCAATAGTTTAAGCAATCCTTTGCCTTGGCTTCAATCAGGAACTCGCTGTCTCCATTACCCACCATGTGCTTCCAGCACATACCCCTCAAATGGTCGAATGGTATTGGAACTTTTTCGGCAAGTCTTAAATCAGGAGCCTCTTCAATACGATATCCTAAATTTTGTTGTTTAAAAATACGTCCGGCTACCTGTCCATTTTCCAGGCAATAAATCCAGAATCCTGGTCTTTCCGTTCCTCCCCAAAGATTTTCTGAACCGAATGAAATCCGATGTTCAATCAATTTTGATTTTTTTAGTTGAAAAACTTTTTGTCCGTTTGAATGACCGTGACCTGCAATTAACCAAACCATACCAACATGCCTTTTAAAAGCTTCTGAAATTGCTTTCGGTATCCCTCTTTCATTTACCCGGTTTGCCATTGCTGGCTGATGAATAAAAACAATAACAGTTTGTTTTTTTTGAATTGAATCTACGTCGTTTATTAGCCATACCAATTGATTTACATCAATATAGCCAGTTGAATGTCCATTCAGGAAAATAATATGCACACCTGACTGGTTAAAAGATTGGTAAGCGGGCTGTTTTGAAAAAACCTCCCAAAACATCTTAGGTTCAACTTCTTGAGGATGTGTGTCGTGGTTTCCTAAAGTAAGGATGAGCCTTATGTTTGGATTCAGCAAATCGGTATCATTTTTGAATAATTTTAATTCACTTATTGCAGTTTGTCGCTCCATGGAATCAGGAACAGTACCAAAAGAAGTTGACCCGCTAGTAATCATATCGCCATTCACACAAAAAAAGGCTGGTTTGGGTTGCATCAAATTTACTTCATCAATCGTTGGTCTCAGGCTGTGGGTTCCATCAATATCGTAATGTCAGCGGTAACTGCAAAATAGGAATTACCTTTCTTTGCCGGATTAAATCCAATTTCATTAAAAGCTTTCGTTAAAGTATTGAAGGGATATGTTATTAACGAATTTTGTGCAAACGAAGCAATACAACTCCACATGCAGAAGACCAAGAGTAATACTATTCGAATATGTTTTTGTCTTTTCATTCTAATAGCACAAATTATTATTCTGAGTAAACCTACTTTAAAATAGTTCCTGAACTCAGAACGAATAAGGGGAAAAGCAGTATTAACAGTCACAATTAAATTTAAAGATGAAAGGGCAAAAATAATGAAAAAAATGCTTAATCCTCTTTCATTATTTTATCCGTTTTAGTATTTGGATGATTCTCTGTTTAGCTTATCTTTAGCGCAAAATACTAAAACAAGGATTTATGGCGAAAAAAAATATGCAATTGCCGACACCTGAAAATTATATCCGGTTAAGGTCACGAAAATTACCTGTTTTTGAATGTTTGGTTAATTCTGGGTGGGAAGAGACGAAAATGGCGAATATCCTGATTTCACGCAAGCATTCAAACGGGAACATCACCTATTGCATGTACCTTATAGATCTGTTTTTGCTTGGGGTAAAGAACACTCATTATGAATTCAATATTCCGCTTACAAAATATAAATCAAGGGTCTCGGATTTAATAGAAGAACACTATTTTGTACCTATCGATTACACATTGGCTCACAATATTATTCTCGCAGGGGTTGAATTTGCCGAAACCTATGAATTTAAACCCTACAAAGATTACTCTTTGGTCACTCAGTATTTTCTCGAAGAGGACACAGAGGATATTCCTCTCATGCAAATTGACACGGGGAATGATCAGGGGGAGCCTTTTTACATGTATAATGAATTCGTGGATAATCCCCGCGACGTGGCCAGAATTATAGCCCAGCTTGAGCAGACTGCAGGCCCGGGAAATTATTCTGTTATGTTAGAAACTGACTCATCCGGTGAGGACGATTTCGATGAGGATGATAAATTCGATGAGGATGAGGAGTTCGAAGAGGCAGAGTATTTTGATGAAGATGAAAAACCAATCTAAGAAATTTCTATTCACCTTAACATTTTTGACAATCCTCATACATCTTGCATCCTGCAAGGGAAAGGAAACTGAAAACCGGTCCATAGATAAGACCCCTGAATTGGTTAAAGTCCCTTTTGGCGACCCTTTTATTATGCTTTGGCAGGATAAATATTACGCTTACGGCACGCACGCAGCCAATGGCATTGAGGTGTTAATTTCAGACGACTTACAAACCTGGAGTGTTCCTGCCGGGGTAACCAATGATCTTGCGCTGGACAAAGCCGATGTTTGGGCCGACCGGTTTTTCTGGGCGCCCAAAGTATATGCGGTAAACGGAAAATTCTACATGTATTACTCTGCCGATGAACATATCTGCGTAGCTACAAGCGATTCGCCGCTCGGGCCTTTTAAACAGGATATACAGAAACCTATGATTGCGGGTGAAAAGTGCATCGATAATTCGTTGTTTATCGATGACGACGGGAAACCGTACCTTTTTTTCGACCGGTTTAATGATGGGCTGAACATTTGGGTAGCACGAAAGCCCTTTTTATGGCATAGGAGTAGCCTCCGCCAGCAAGATCACAGGTCCCTGGACCAAATATGAAAACAACCCCATATTTCAGAAGCCCTAATAAAACCCAATAATAATTTAAAAATGAAAAGACACCTGTTTATCCTGGCCATTGCCGGAATCCTGGCGTTTACAGCTTGCAAACAAAAGCCATCCCCGGTTAAGACTGCCGATCGCTGGACTATCGAAAAAGCACAGAAATGGAGTGCTGAATACGGATGGTTACGCGGCAGCAACTTCAATCCAAGTACCGCAATCAACCAGCTCGAAACCTGGCAAGCCGAATCGTTTGATACAGCAACCATCAATCGGGAGCTGGGCTGGGCCGAAGGTATCGGTATGAATGTGATGCGTGTTTATCTTCACCATCTTGCCTGGAAGATTGATCCCGAAGGATTCAAACAAAGAATGGATACTTACATGGACATTGCCGGCAATCATGGCA
>JBBQEI010000160.1:0-4412 GCA_038320545.1 Bacteroidales bacterium | reverse complement strand
AGGTATTCCCTTTTCACTTGTTTTAGCCAGTGAAGTTGATAAAATTTCCCAACTTTCGGGTGTAAATAGCTTCATGTGTTCGGTGTATGGAGGAACCGGAAGAGTGGGGTCAAATCCATACATTTTATATAATTCTTCTGTCCAAACTACTTCATTTGTTTTAATATCCAAATACCAACTTCCTATGTGCGTAATTTGTTGGGCTTTTTTTAGTTCTTTTTCGTTTCTTTCAGCTTTTTCTTTGGCTTTGAGGAGTTCTGTTTCAAACAGCCTGCGGTCGGTGATGTCCGTGAATATGCAATGGGTTTTATTAAAATGGCCCAACTCGTCATATCCAATTTTCCCGTCGTAAGACACCAAAAATCGTGTGCCATCTTTCCGTATCATTTCAAATTCATAATTATGAATTTCACCTTGCTCAACAAAGGCAGGAAATCGTTCTTTAATGAGTTCTGCTGATTCCTGCGTCATAAAATCACCGAAAAGACGTCCAATAACTTCTTCCCGTTTGTAACCGAGTGTTTGAAGCCAGGCGGGGTTTACATCAATAAGTCTTGTATTTGTATCAAGTGATTGGTAACTTAACGGGGCATTTTCATATAACACTTTAAATTTTTTTTCACTTTCTTCGGCTTTTTCTTTAGCTTCAATTAATTCTGCTGCCCGTTTTTCCTTTTCGCTGTTTTGAAATTGAAGTTCATTGTTGGCGATGATCAATTCAGCAGCACGTTTCTCTTCTGAAGCCTTTAAAAATACATTCTCCTGAAGTAGTTTCTGCAACTCACTTACAAGTTCTTTCCTGGTTTTGTCCTGAATGTCCATAACAAAGCTTTTTTTATTAATGAAATGTATGTCATGCTGTCCTTAGCCATGGCTATACCAGATGTCTTAAACAAAGATAACATTTTGATGAATAAGCTTTACAGCAATTATTTACTTCGGATCGAACGGCCTCTTTCCTGCCTGATAACGCCGCAATTACATACCCCGGGATACTGCGAAAAGTCCGGTTTTCCCATCACTCTGCCAAGACAACCTGCCTCCTTGCTGGAAAAGCGGGGCTGGCTGTTTTTTCAGCGGTGGGGGTAAAAACATAAAAACAAACCAAACCTATATGGTTGATAATCAACTTCTGGTGATGCCTGTCTGCCTGAGCATTCAGGCAGGTTTAGCGTCCACCGGCTGGCGGATGGTGTTTTAGTGGCATCCTCCATTTTTTACCTTTTTAGACTGGATTCAATATTTATTAAAATACCTCTGTACTAAGGTAAGCAATTCTGCTTTGTTAATCGGTTTTGAGATATAATCATTGCAACCTGCTGCTATTGATTTTTCTCTGTCACCAGATTGGGCAAAGGCAGTTTGAGCGATTATAACCACTTCATTGTTAAATTCCCGTATTTGCCGGGTGGCTTCATAACCGTTCATTACAGGCATTTGTATATCCATCAATATTAAATCAATATCCGGATTATTACGACAAATTTCAACAGCTTCAAAACCGTTTTCAACTTTCAGAATTTCTCTGCTAAATTTTTCGACTTCGATTGATAGCATGATTTCCGATGTTTCATCATCTTCGGCAATTAGTATTTTTAAATTTTGAATATTATTTATTATTTCATCTTTTGTTAAAACATTAACATTTACACTTATATCTTCGGGTTCAATACTATATGGAATGTCAAAGTAGAAAGTTGAGCCTTTTCCTTCCCGATGGCTATCGGGATCACTTTCCAACCACATTCTGCCTCCTAATAATTCGACAAAGGCTTTTGAAATCGCCAAACCCAGTCCAGCCCCATGTAAAGCATGAACATCTGTAATATCAGCCTGAATAAAGCGTTCGAAGATAACCTCCTGCCTGTTTTTTGGAATCCCTATTCCTGTATCTTTTACAAAAAACTCAAGTTTATCACCCTTTTTGTGACACCCAAATTCGATTAACCCTTCATTGGTATATTTTATAGCATTTTTAACTAAATTAGTTAGAATAGCATAGATTTTTTCGCGGTCAGTATTGATGATGGCTTCTTTCTTCGACAATTTTTTTCTTAATAATAACTGTAATTTCTTGCTTTCAATCTCAGGTTTAAAGAAGGATTGTACGAATTCCATTAGTTCATTTATATTCGTCTCCTTCCGGCTAATTTCCATAAGCCCCGATTCTATTTTCGAAATATCTACAATATTATTGATGATATTGAGCATTCGTAAGCCACTTTTCTCGATAATTTCGATATATTCTTGCTGTTTATCGCCTTTCAGATCAGGCTCTTTCAGTAATCCGGCGAAGCCAAGAATGCCATTCATCGGAGTTCGAATTTCATGAGACATATTGGCTAAAAAAGCCGACTTTAAACGGTCGCTTTCTTCGGCATGTTCTTTAGCTTCGATGAGTTCTATTTCAGATTGTTTCTTTTCGGTAATATCCTGGAAAGCCCCCCAAAGTCCAATAATTTTATTTTCTTTATCAAGCACTGTTTCGCCACGCACCCATAGCCAACCGTTGCTTCCATCTGCTTTCACCGTTTTTAGCTCAAGTTCATAAGTAATTCCCGTTTCTCTTGTATTTGCAAGTGATGTAGATAAAATCTCCCAACTTTCGGGTGTAAATAGCTTTTGATGTTCAGTATATGGAGGTGCAGGAAGTAATGGGTCAAAACCAAACATTTTGTATAATTCTTCTGTCCAAACTACTTCGCTTGTTTTAATATCCAAATACCAACTTCCTATGTGTGTAATTTGTTGGGCTTTTTTTAGTTCTTTTTCGTTTCTTTCAGCTTTTTCTTTGGCTTTGAGGAGTTCTGTTTCAAACAGCCTGCGATTGGTGATGTCCGTGAATATGCAATGGGTTTTATTAAAATGACCCAACTCGTCATATCCAATTTTCCCGTCGTAAGACACCAAAAATCGTGTGCCATCTTTCCGAATCATTTCAAATTCATAATTATGAATTTCACCTTGTTCAACAAAGGCAGGAAATCGTTCTTTAATGAGTTCTGCTGATTCCGGCGTCATAAATTCACCGAAAAGACGTCCAATAACTTCTTCCCGTTTATAACCGAGTGTTTGAAGCCATGCGGGGTTTACATCAATAAGTCTTGCATTTGTATCAAGTGATTGATAACTTAACGGGGCATTTTCATATAACACTTTAAACCTTTTTTCACTTTCTTCCGCTTTCTCTTTAGCTTCAATTAATTCTTCCTGAAGAACAAGCGCTAAATTAGCAATGATAAGTTCTGAAGCAAGTTTTTCATTTTCTTCTCCTTGTATAACAATCTTTATTTTTGTTAAAATTAATTCTTCGGCTCGTTTTCCTTTTTCTCCTTTTTGAAAAGCAAGTTCTTTATTGGCAATGATTAATTCTGAGGCTCGTTTTCCTTTTTCTTTTTTTTGAAAAGTAAGTTCTTTGTTGGCAATGATTAATTCTACGGCTCGTTTCCTTTTCTCTTCATTTTGAAAAGCAAGTTCAACGTTTGCAATAATTAATTCTACGGCTCGTTTCCTTTTCTCTTCATTTTGAAAATCAAGTTCTATATTTGCTGTTATTAATTCACCAACTCGTTTTCCTTTTTCCCCTTTTTGAAAAGCAAGTTCAACGTTTGCAATAATTAATTCTGCGGCTCGTTTATTTTTCTCTTCGTTTTGCAAGAGAAGTTCTTTGTTAGCAATGATTAACTCTGCTGTGTGTTTTTCATTTTGTTTTCTTAAAGAATTATTCTCCTGAAGCAATACCTGCAACTCGTTTATGAGTTCTTCCTTGGTTTTGTCCTGAATATCCATAACAAAGTTTTTTTTATTGATGAAATACCAGTCATGCTGGCTTTAGCTTTGGCTATACCAGATGATTTAAACAAAGATACTATTTCCCTGAATAATCTGTACAACAATAATTAACTTCGGATTGAACGACAGCTTTCCTGCCTGATAACAACGCTGCCATTCCAAATTATGTGCCCTGCTCAAAAATGCAGTTCGCCTTTGAAACCGGCATTTTGCTTATGTTCACCAGACAAGGATGTGTAAAGTTGAAATCTGGTTTTAGGGGAATATCAAATTTTACCTAAGTTGAGCGATTTGAGCAAAGCGAGAAAGCGCTTTACTTAGGTAAGCCCCGATTTGGAAATTGTTGCAATCCACCACAGCCATGAAACTGTTTTACTGTGAATTGCTAACAATTTCCTGATCGATTGAGCTATTTTCCTTTTAAAATCGCTCAATATGGGTTGTACCCTTATTTTTAAAATCGGATTCGTTTTTTTGACTCCAGCATTAGCCTTTCAACATTTAACTATTTACTTTTGCCTTTCAACCACAAGCCTGCCAATGAACAAGCGAAATCTCACACCCCGGATACTTCTTTCCCTGGTTTTCCTTGCCGGATTCAGCTTTCTGATCTATGAAGT
>JBBQEI010000159.1:0-4485 GCA_038320545.1 Bacteroidales bacterium | reverse complement strand
TCCAATTGCTGCGAAAGTGTATTATAAATATTAAAAGCCAGATTATATTCAGACTGCAAATTCTGTTCGGAAGTTAAAGCAGAAGCCAAAATTACATTTTTATTCCGATCCTTGTATCCTGCCAGATTTCTTTGTGCTATTCTATATTTATTCTCCGATTCCTTATGCCTCTCCTCAACAAATTTTAAATCAATTTTGGCTTTTTGTGTACGATAATCTACAATATATGTGGTTAAACTACTAACCACGGAATCAGCCAATTGTGCTGCAACAACAGGATCTTGCATTTCTACACTTATATTCAATGTAGTAGAAGATTCTCCCGGTTTGGCTTTAATTCGTTTTGTTAATTCTCCTGCAACACCAGATTGTTCAAGAGAAAGCTTTAATGGCCGATTATCATTTTTGCTAATAGGTTGAGGATTCTTTGGTTTTCCCCTCACCCATCCAATAATTTTACCAGGTAAGCCAATCGTATATCCCATCAAAAAACTTCCAACACCACCCCGCGTATGCCTTTGAATATATTCAGAAACCTTTAGCGTTGAATCGTATTTCGATTCAGTTACCTTTTGTTCCATCACCTCCATAAGAAAAGGAGTGCTTTTAATAATGTCCGGATACAACTCTGGTGTTAAAGCATCTTCCCCGGCAGCAGTACCTAAATTAATACCTGCCAAACCACCAAACTGCTGCAATAAGCCTCCCATTCCATTACTTCCTGATCCTGTCTCAACCAACAAAGTAACTTCCGACTTATATTCTTTGGGGCTGGCAATAACAATAATAATTCCAATCACAAAAAATATCCCCATCCATTTGAATATGGTTTTGCGGCCATCCCAAATTTTACGGAAAACTTCGATGAGATCTATTTCGTCGTTCTCTAATGATTTCTTTTCTGCGATATCACTCATTACACTTAATTTTTATTTTGATTGATAAGTATAATAATTGACATGATAGTTGCAGCCATCGTCGCAGTACTTGTACCAATACTTAATATTTCTCCGGTAGATAATCCTTTCTTATCTGCCTTCCTTGGCACTATTATCTCTGCCCCCGGTTCCACCTCAGGAAAATTATTAAAAAACAAAAACTTTCTGGTCCTGTCTATCGTCCCATTTGCATAAATTATATACGATTTACCTTTTTTAGCTTCTGGTGCAAAACCTCCGGCGCTTGAAATATATCTTCTGAAATTACTGTTCTCATATCTTACTAAAACAGGTGAAAGCACAGAACCGGATAAACGTACAATCTGTAGCTCTTTTGGAACTCTCAAAATATCCCCTTTTTGTAAAATTAAATCATACTTCGATTTAGGTTGACTCATAATCTTGTCAAGATTTATTCCAATTGCTGAAACAGAATCTAATTCAACAATAAATTTTACAGAATCATTACTTTGGGCTTTAATTGCTTCAAGTGCTTTTCTTCGTTCTTTTGCATCTATTGGTAAATTCCGAATCAGTCTGGCTCCTTTTGGATATGCCTCTTCTGTTAATCCACCACTACGTTTAATTAAATCGGATATCCTTTCATTTTTATTAGAGATGCTATAGCTTCCAGGAAATGAAACTTCACCTTCAACTTTTACCAGGGTTTGTACTTCATAGCCGGGTGAACGACGAATAAATACCTGATCGAATGGCTGGAGTGTAAACTTGGCGGCTGAATCACCTAATCTAAGATCTTGTGTTATGGGAAATTGAAAAACTTCAGCGATTTTGTTCGAAGAAGTTGTTGCAATATTATTACGAATTCTTCTTGCAACTTCAAGTCTGGCAAAAGAGGCAGATTCAAGTAAACCTCCAGCCTGAATAATTACATCCTCAATAGAAGTATTATTAACAAATGGATATAAGCCCGGATGACGAACTTCTCCTTCAACTTCTATGGTGTATTCTTCCCTGATATCAAAAATAGATGGTATTACTACCACATCTTCTCTTACTAATTCAATATCCTGAACTCCCTGAAAAAGATTTTTAAGATCCACCGGAATTACATCCATAGTATAATCTTCCCGGGTGCGATAAATTACAGCCCGGTTCAAAAAGGCATCACCGCGTAGACCATCTGCTTTTTTTATTAATTCTTTCAATGTCAGTTTTTCTCTAATCGAAAATTGACCGGAACGATATACTGCTCCTTTAATTTCAACAAGATTTTCAAACCGGTTTAAAATAGAATCTACGAATATTTCATCTCCATTTTTTAATTTGACGGTATCATAAGATTCCTGTCCAATGTCTAATATTTGATTTTCCCTGCCATTCTTTCGGTAGAGTTTTACTAAGGATGAATATGCTTTGCCAGTATATCCTCCGGTAAAGGTAATAAGGTCAGCCAATGTTTCATTTTTCTTTATTTCATAAATCAATGGCCGTTTTACTTCACCACGAACCTCAGCTCTGGCAGTATATGGGGAAATAAAAATAACATCCTGGTCCTGAATGCGAATATTTTCTTTTTGTTCGCCTTTCAGCAAGAAATTATAAAGGTCGAGTGTATCAATTACAACTCCATTGCGAATGATTCTGATATCGCGTAAGGTACCATTAAGAGATGGACCTCCTGAAGCATAGAGTGCATTAAATACTGTTGCCAGCGAAGGCAATGTATATGTTCCAGGATTATAGGCCTCGCCAACAATATTTACTTTTATGCTGCGAACAGCTCCCAGACTTATTTTTAAATTTGTATTGCCTCCAGATAAACCCGAATATATTTTACTAAATTCTTTTCTTAATCTTTTGGTAGCGTCCTCAATGGTTAAACCATTTAAGTAAACTGGCCCTAAGTTTCTGATGACAACTGCTCCCTCTGGAGTTATTACTTGCTGGTATGTTTGTTCTGAAGCTCCCCAGATATCAATAATAAGCTCGTCACCTGCGGCTAAAACGTAGTTCTGAGGTGTTGGAATATTTAAACTAGGTTCAAAAGATAATTCCTTATTTTTAAAAAGTTTAGCACCGAATATTTTATCTTCTGGTTTTAAAATTTTCTTTTTGACTGGTTTAGCAATTATCCCAAACAAATCATCGTCTGAATTCTCATCCTCTTGATCCTGCTCTTCATAGTTTTTACTTACTTTATTCTTTTTGCTCAGATCATCCCCATTTACATATTTACTTTTTCTGCTTCTGTCCTGAAATGACTCCTTTTCTGATTTAGAACCACTTTCACTTCTTACTTTATCAATACGAGTTTTTAATTTTTGAAATTCAGCTGGCGACATGCCTTTCGATATTGCACCAGCCTGCAATTGATCCATAGTATAACCGCTTTCGTCGATGCGTGTTATTAATTGCCGGATCTGATCATCCGAAAGCTGATCAACATTTAGCGTAGTTAAATCTACACTTGAAATATCATTGTTTTGTGCATGAACATTAAAAGGTAAAGCAGAAATAAGAAGTATAACAATAAGAATAAGTGATTTCATTAACTTTTTGGGCTTATTTAAATAAAGTTGTGCGAAAATAATGAATTGTATTGAAATGCAACAAAAATAATTTCTTTTTAATTTAAGTTCTATAAAAGTGAAAAGATATTCTAATTTTGTAAACGAAGAGTTGGTATTTCTATTATAATATCGGGATAATAATTCAATGAAGTATTTGATTTTTCGGGTTGTTAGCTCAGTTGGTTTAGAGCATTACCTTGACAGGGTAGGGGTCACTGGTTCGATTCCAGTACAACCCACTTAATTTTTCTGAAAGATATTTTAAAAGTAGTTATTCTTTATAGAGGGTTATTAAAAGTAAAATGATTATTAGCTCAGTTGTCCCGATAGCCATCGGGATAGAGCATTACCTTGACAGGGTAGGGGTCACCGGTTCGATTCCAGTACAACCCACTCCAAAATTTTGTAATCTGCTGTTTCTTTGAACCTAATTTTTACTCAAACGGTTTTACTATGAAAGAACATTTGAAAGATTTAAAAAATTCTATCAATGGCCTTCTATTTTACAGTGACCAAAACGCCAGACGTTACATTCAATTGCTAAATGAAGCTGCACAAGTAATTGAAGCCATTGAAGAACAACCTAATGCACATGTAAATATGTTGAAATTAAATGCTTTAGAAGAAATTTCCAGCGAATTAACCAACAGGGTACATGAGAGTTTTTTTTCTTCGAATGTGGAAAGAAAAAAAATGGAATTTAAGTTTTCGAAAGCTATTGTTCTTTTAGCAGTAAACGATTTAATTAAAAATTTTGATGAGGTTGAAGTTTTGCAGGAAAGATAGAAATAGTATCAAGTATTAAGTATCAAGACAACCAGCGTAAACAAAAAGGCTTGGATTCCAATTGTCACTTTTTTGGGAGCAAATAACCAAATCTTATAGACGGCGAGTTACCCCGTTGAAAGTGCGGGGCAGGCAGCGGTAAGTCTCGTTCCTCGATTTCCCTTGTACTGATGGTTATCCATAGCTGCCATTTTTAAGCAGATAGCAACTGTAGAATTCGAGTCATT
>JBBQEI010000158.1:0-4586 GCA_038320545.1 Bacteroidales bacterium | reverse complement strand
ACCTTATAATCCGGCAAATAAAAAAGTTGGCGAACCGGGTTTTGTATTAAAAGTTGAATTCAATTAAACTGCATTCATTAATGTATCACTGCACCAACCTGCCATTTGCCTTTTTGTGCCGATGTTTTGGGATCATTTACTCCCCATTGGGCATCGGGAGCTAACCCCAACTTCCATTCAGCTCCAAGTTTGGTTCCATACTTTAGTTTATTTTCCGGTACAAAACTGATCATATCCTTAAAATCCGGATTTTTTACAATAGAATGGGCATCGTAACCCATTGCCTGCCATTCAGCGAATGATATTACCCTGCCGCTCACTTTAAACTTCGGCATACCTGTTTCACACCAGTAAACATTATAATCGCACTCCAAACCTTTCAGACTTTCGTCATCCTCAATTGTAATTGACAATGTCTCGTATTTTGTATAAAATATATTGTTGTAAATCTTATTCCCGTGAGCGACAGAATATCCTTTTCTATCTGTATTGGTATAGATATGAATTAACGGACGCCATGTCTGAGCGGGCGTTCTGTCATTATAAAAGGTGTTGTTATAGATATTCACATTGCTCATTCCTTTTATCACAAAACCAACAACACCGCCCTTTACAATATTGTATGCAACGCCACCGGAAGTATTTTTCATATTATTAGTGGACTTTCGGATAATGCCCATTGGAACATTATCGAGATAATTGTATTTCACGATCACATTGATGTTATGACCTGTAAATAATCCATGTGTTATACATTTCATGTCAGTCCCGCTCCAATTAAACTTGTTGCCTGTAATTATCGCACCTTTGAGATGATTATTTTTCTCAGGATCAGTACCTTCATCGCCAGCCTGCAACATATACCCGAGCGTATTTGTAGAGGTGATGCTATTATTTTTGAAGATCAGTTTTGTTGGTTCTGTGCGCGGAATATTAACACCTAACCATGTACTATCTGAATTTGTGAATGTTTTCCCTTCTGTTTTTAAAATTGTTTGCGATTTGGCAGCTATTCCAATTAATAAACAAGTAATTAGTAAGAAGCTCTTCATGATGTTATTTTAATTAATATGAAATTTGGAATTTAATCTTAACGTCGGAATATTCCGTTTATTTTAGAAACTCAGTTAAATCAGAAGTTGATTTTTGAAGAATTTTTAAATTTTGAGCGGCTTTTTGAACTTTATAGCTTTCGCTAAGGATAAGGTACTGTTGGTTTATCACCTCTGGACCGGCAATTTCACCTTTTGCGGTTATGGGATTAATTATAATCAGATCCCGTGGTGCGAGAAGTGCTTCAAGATAAGGAAGGTCATAAAATTTTAATGCACCAGGAACTGCTGTCCATATATATTTGGGTGTATAATTTCTTGTAAAGATTAACTCCTCATAAGAAATTAGCGGGTTAACCAGGATTGTTTTTTTGATGTGGTTATTAAAAACAGCGAAATGAAGATAGGAAGAACATGCTTCATCTTTAACAATTGAAGTAATATTTTCAAAATCAATATCCTGCCTGTTTCTTAAGGTTTTAAAAAGTACATCCAGATCGGAAGCCTGCAATCCCGGAATACTCTGTCCGACAAGGTTGGCCGCGAACCATATATTATAGGAAAATCCCATGTAAGAATCTCCTTTAAAAGAACTGTTCTTTAATTCCCCTGTTCCAATCAGATCGGGAGCCACAATGGTAAACCCCATACTGATGTATTTTTCAATTTCCGCCTTGTTGTTTAATAGTGTGTCTTTCCCTGTTGAAGTTAAATACAACAGCAATTTTCTTTTATCTTCAGTATATGGTTTGATCAATACAAAGGGAATAGGATAATGAAAATCTTTCCCCTGAATAAAATACTTCTCTATCTTATAACTTTCCTCTTCAACTTTGCCGGTAAAAACACAAGAAAGTATTGATCTTGATGAATCGTAGGCTGAGATTTCCCGGATCTTGTGAATTATGGATGCTTTGTTCTTTATTAAATCCGAGGAGTTCCTGATGGATCTTTTATTTATTACACTGACTGCCTTTTCACTATTTAAATCAAAGATAGATTTACTGTTGTACTCAGTCGAAACCTGCCCGGTTGCAGTAACAGTAAGTTCTTTTTCACTAAAATAGGCAACTTCCTCATCTTTAATACTTCCGGGATGCATGAGGTGTTCCTGGAAGAAACTGTACATTTTTTCCCGGTTCTCTTTTTCAGAGCCATGTTCACCATTAGCCTCAACCATCATTAGATTTGCAGGTTTGCCATAGCTAATAAACACATGTTTTGCTTTCTCAACAGTTTCGCGGGCTCCCTGTATGCTAAAGAAATCCTGTGTGGTTGAAATTACCATTGTCGGCATTGGTGCTCTCATGCTTAGAAGATCAGCATGATCAATTCCCAGTTTTAATCCCTGATACATATTTTGTTCTGCATCCTGGGGTCCTATTGATTCAAACAAACGTTGAAATCCGGTAATATAAGCTTCAGGAGCAGAGACATAAATCCTTTTATCGTATGCAGAAAGAAATGCAGTTTGAGTGCCGCCTCCTGAAATTCCAGTCATTCCAATTTTCGCGGGATTTACATCTGGCCTTGAAAGCAAATAATCCAATGCCCTCACACCATCCCAGATGAAATTATCACTTATTGAATTTCCAGCCAACAAGCTTTGAGCGCCAGCATATGAATGCTCAAAAACAGAACCCCCAATAAACGATTTATTCTTTGATATATCATAGTATTGTACCCTTTCCCCTTGTCCGATAGGATCATAGGTAAGTACGATGAATCCCTTATTTACTAAATTCAATATATTGTGCTGATAAAAATCCCTTCGGAATGCGGCTTGTGAATGACCAATTGCAACAAGAACTGCCGGAAATGGTTTTTTGCCCTTTGTAGGGATAAAAATACAGGCAGAAACATAAAAACCCGGAACAGATTCAAATACAACCTTCTCTACATTATAATTACCTCTGTTTAGTTTTCCGGTTATTTTGGCATTCAGCGGTGTTTTGATGAAAGCGCTAAGGTTGGAGAAACATTTTTCTCTTATTTCATGTAAATAACTATTCCAATCTTCTGTGGTTATTAGTCTGGAAACAATTTTCTCCCTTTCTGACAAACAATCCTGAGCCAAAGATGCGATATGATGGTATAATGCATTTGAATTATCTGTGTATTTCATCCATACTTCATCTCCCGCCTGGTAAGTGGAGAATACGGATAATTTTTCCTGGGCGGGAGCTTCCCCGACACAAAACAACATTGCGGTCAGGAAAGCAAAAGAATAATAAATGTTGCTTAAAATAGACATATAAAGTTCTATAAATTACTCACCTGAATATATTGCTCTTCAATTCTTTCCGCAGGGAATGAAAGGCTCTCAGCTTTATAGTTTTAACCGTATTGATCGTAACTTTAAGCTGTTCGCCTATCTCAAAATTCTTCAGTCCGTCGAGCGATAATTCTATAACTTTCTGGCCTTGAGGCGTAAGATTTTTCAAGGCCTTGTAAATAAGCTGATAAGTTTCCTCTTCGATTAGATTGTCCCGAAAAAACACTTCTGATGCGATATTTTTAAGATCATGCTTCTTTTTACTTTTTTGATCCCGCAGATAATTTAAGCTTCTGTTCTTTACGTATTTATATAAATATGATTTGGCTGAACAAATCGTTTCAATTTCATCCCATTTATTCCATACATAGACAAAAGCATCCTGGACTACATCATTTGATGCCTCTTTATCATTAAGGTATTTATTGGCAAACAGACACAATGATGGATTAAAGCTTGTAAAAAACATTTTAAAGGAAGCAACATCGCCTGTGTCCTTATCATATTTTAGTTGACTAGCATCCATAGTAGTTTTCATTTTGGTTTATTAACTATCATTAAAAATGTTAGTGTGCACAAATAAACAATTAAAAAAAATGCAATCCTAATTTTTAGAAAATATTTTAAAAAAAATGTTTTCTAAAACAGGAGCTGCAAACCAGTGATTAAATTATCATTATTTGGCTATCGGGCTTTACGGTAAAAAATTATATTTTTAAAAATCAATACATTACTTTTATGTTTCAAACTTATTAATATTATAAATGCGAAAAATAGACAAAATTAATAGGAGTGTTAATTAAAATAAATGGAGATAAATTTTCTTTTCTGATATTGAACTTTCAATGAAAAAAGTAAAAAATACGACAGATATTACCCATTTATTATGATGTTAACGTGCACAAATTAACACAATAAAAATTGAGTCTGCAGATTTATCTAAAAAACTTTTAAAATTCCAATTTATAATTAATGTTTTTTGAAGTACTAAAATGCTATTTTTGATCATGTTTAATTCTCCAACTGTCTTTGATAATTTAATCGCTTCAGGTGAAATGCCCGTGACGATAGGCATTTTTGTTGGTTGGGGGAAAGTTACAGATGATAAGAATGAGATTTTAATATAATTCAGCAATCGCATAATAACTGGTTAAAAAGGAGAATAAGATTACCGCCATTATTCCAATGTTTTCTTTTAATGTGGCTTTATGTTGTTTCATCAGTTTTTCACGATTCATCAGAATAATTATTGGGATTGC
>JBBQEI010000157.1:0-4630 GCA_038320545.1 Bacteroidales bacterium | reverse complement strand
GTTTGGATGCTCTTCAGATAATCTTTTGTAACCGCAACTTCAGCAGCGGGTACAAGAAAAGAGTATATCAGTGAAACTGCAATAAAGCCCAGTACAAATTTTGGAAAGCGATCCCAGATGAGTCTGAAATTTACCTGCTTTTTTGTATTCAAAAAGCAAATTTTCAGGTTTTGTGGATGTTCAGCTTAATTTGGGTGTACCAGATCATGCAATTTCAATACAATCTTTCGAACCGTATATTTTACCTGAAAGTAACGATAGCACTTCGGTGGATGTTTATATTCTGCCTGGTAAAAAATACATCATAACAGTTGCAGCTTCCGGATATTACTCCATTAGCAGGCAACTGATTCTTAATAAAGATACTACAGTAACTATCGCTTTAAGCAAAGTGGATAAAGTTCCTGAAAGCACCAATGGTTCG
This sequence comes from Bacteroidales bacterium, assembly GCA_038320545.1. Classification (GTDB taxonomy): domain Bacteria; phylum Bacteroidota; class Bacteroidia; order Bacteroidales; family JAAUTT01; genus JAAUTT01. The sequence continues at coordinate 4,206 of JBBQEI010000157.1, read as the reverse complement.
CCCTCGCCAATACAACCGAAACAAAGCTATTGGTGGATATCTGCCATTCTTTTAGCATTGGTTCTATTTGCGCTTGTCTGGAAAATCTTAAATGATAAGAAGAAAAATTCAGATTTTGAAAAGAATCCAAAACATGAAAACATTGAGAATGATAATAAATTCATCAAACTACAAGAATCCATTAGGCAACTCAATGAACAGATTAGACAAAAAGATGCTATTATAGTTAAATACGTCAGTGAAACCAAAGAATACGACGAGCAGAAGAAAAGTATTCAGCCTGTAATTCAAAGATCAAACAATGGCAAATATTTCCTAACTGAAATAATGATGACCGCCGGACCAAGAAAGAAATTAAATGTTGACAAGGATTTGGGCGAAGACGTATGCGGTTTTCTGATGGCTGGCGATGAGGTATTCTTTTGGTTACTCGATGGCGCTTCCGATTATTTCGACCCTCTCGTGAACCCCGAAACCAAAAGAGAATATTTCTCGAGCCGTTTACTGGCACAATCTATAGCACGGAAGTTAAGGTCGCATTACGCTGAAAGAAAAATGGAAGCCTTTGAACAAACCATGGCAACTGCTGTAAACGATGTTAAAACCGATTGGCTTAAGTCAATAAATTCATTGCCGGAAACGGAAAAAAGAGTATTAAAAAATAATATCAAGGATGGAATTCAGCCCGACTGTGCCACAACGGTTTTAATTGCTTGTTTATCGTTAGGCGGTGAACTGAATGTTTATCGGTCGGGAGATTCGAAGATGTTAGTTTACAGTTCTGCAGGGGGTCAGAAAGCCTATATTGATAGCTCCCTCTCCACAAAAAATGATAAAATCGGGCCTGTCTCTTTCCTTCTGGGACTTACTCCAACAAACGAGTTTGATATAATAATCCGGCAGTCGAAGTCTGAAATAATAAAGCTGGAAAAGATCCAGACAATAATTGGATTTTCGGATGGAATAGGTAAAGAAACCGAAAAAGCACTTATAAAGGAATTCCCCTTAAACACTGAAACTGTAAGAACTGATATTATTTATGAATTGCAGGGAACCGGCGATGATAAATCGCTCTGCATTATTGAAATAAAAAAATAAACAGTTAGTTACTCATAAAATATACAGCCAATGAAAGTTTTAATAAATAATATAGAGGTAGAATACGAATCCGATTATCCCCTGGGATGGAAGTTTTCGGCAGGCGATCCGTTTAAATTTCCCGTTCTCATAGACGAGCAGCAATGCTTTATTAAACGATTCGAACAAAAAAGTCCGAAGAACATATCTGGCTGGGATCTACTTGTGAAGATGACCGGAAAATTCAACAAAAATCTTTCAACAATTTACGACATAAAAAAATTACAGGAGAAGGATAAAGAAATATATTATGTGTTTTATGAATTTCTAAACGGCTCTACCCTGGATAAATACGTGCGAAATGGAGATATTAACCTGTCTCAGATTTCGTCCGACTTGTTCAGTGCAATCCGTTCCTTACAGGCATACGATTTTTGGTTTGCCGACTTCTGTGAAAAAAATATTTTCTGCCAGAAAGACGGAACTTTTGTACTGGTTGATGTTGACAGCGCCCAGCCAATATCTGAAATGCCTGATAACGAAATGTATGGAAGTAAGGATTATTGGATCCTTGTTTTTAAATTCTATAAGGAAATCTTGAATAAAAACAACATTCGTTTGTCCGATATCAATGGAATTTCTTTTAATTATCTCCAGATTGCATTTCTGATATTGCGGCTGAAGATATTTAAGGAGAAGCGAAAAGATTACAATTCCACAGAATTATATAATCAGCTTCCTGAACAGCTAAATGTGATGGCACCTGAATTCAAAGACATCTTTTTAAAAATTTATAATAAAGGCAAGCAGACTCTCACCGAGAATGATACCGATGAACTATTGGCTATCGTTGAAAAAAGAATTATTAAAACAGAAAATATAAAAGACATTGATATGGCAACTGTAAATCTACCAGTAATTAAAGAATTTAATGTAAGTAGTACCGAGGTCGGTCGTGGTGGTGAATTCACTTTAAGTTGGCAGGTAGAAAATGTCAATAAACTGGAACTGCACAAAAACGGAGCAATGTTCAGAACGCTTGACCTTGGTAAAACCAGTATCACTCTTACCGGATTTGCCGATGGCACCCGGCAGCAATCGTCGTATCAGCTTATTGCCTACAAGGATCTGGCAATGGCGAAATCTGATCCGGTTATCATAAAGCTGAAAGAAACGTCAGAAATTAACGAAACGATTCCTGTGAAGGATAAACAATCCGGTAAAGGAATTCCCAAAAAAGTATTTGGAATTGCAGCTGGCTTGCTTGCTGTTATTGCGGCACTGTTTGTTATATTTCATGGAAAACCAGCTAAAACTCCCTACATAAAACAAGAATATTTCTGGATGGGTATAGATTCCGCTATTACCATTTATGGCAGAAATTTACCTCCGCAAGAAAAACTGATAGTTTTGTTCAACGACACCAAAGGAAAAGTGATTGCAAGATCGAAAGACAGCTTGCTTGTTCTGCTTCCAAAAACCCAATTTACTGCTTCCGACGACTCAGTTTTTGTTTTTATAAACTTCAACAACAAGGTTTCTCATGTAGGAAAATTTATAATCCTGCCACCTGTTGAATTGAAGCAAAGAGATATTTATGAAGATTCCATCATTACTTTTTCCGGAAAGCGACTAAACTCCAATGGCATTAAGGTTTTTCTGGCAGATAAGGAAATCCCGTTACTTTCACAAACTGAAAATGAGTTAACAGTAAAAGCTCCCAAACTGGAAGATACTATTCACCGACATGTTCTGAATTTAATGATTCAGGAAAACAACAAAACTATTTTCTCCAAAAACTGCATGGTGTTTAACGATAGTGTAGACCTTACCAAATTAGCTCCCAAGGCACGCTTGTTAGGCGCTGTACTTTTACCCGATGGCAATAATACAACTGGTGATATTAATCTTACGTGGCCTGGGGATCCTAATAATTCTTTTGGATATGCCCGGTTTGATAATATTGTGATGGAAGATAATAAAACATATCCGGCACTTCGCATGCATCCCCGGTGGTTAAGTAATGGCACATTAAAAGGATTTTTTCCCTGGAAAAGTTTAAGAGGCAAAAAAACATTTAAAGCACAGATCGGCTTTTTAAGAGATGGTCATTCTACCGATGGTGTAACATTTCAGGTTTGGGTTCATTATAAGGTAAGTAATACCGAAACCTGGGAGCCTATTGTAAATATACGCAAGCTATTTAACCAAAACCTGATTAATGTTTATGCTGAATTACCTAAGAGAGTTTCCAATGAATTTTCAATAGAACTCAGGGTAGATGCAGGTAATGAATCAAACAGTGATTGGGCCGCATGGATAAATCCTAAAGTTGTTTCGAGACGACTTAGAGTTATGCCTTTCAGGGAATTTGATATCCATATTCACGACAGAGTTTTACACGACCTTCACGAAAGAGTTTTACGCCCCATAAACCCTTAAAAACCAGTATTATCAGAAGCTACAAAATGCTAATCAAAAAATTATGATGAAAAAAACTTCAGAAAACACTGCTGATGATTCTGGATTTTTTGTTCCAGGCAAAGGTGTCAACCATATGATGGTCTCCTTAATTATTTGGGCAACAACGGGATTTATTTATAAAGTTTCGACTTTGTTTTTTAATTGTGTAAAGTATGAACTGGTTTGTTTTATCTCCTCTTTTGCATTGTCGCTAATTTCGGGAATTATTATCAATCGGAAACTATTGAAAAAACACGATTTTGGAAAGAAGTTCATTTATGGTTTTGCCAATATTTTGTTGTTATACACCTCCTCCAATGGAATGCAGGCAGCTTATTGTGTAACTTCCAAACCTGGAGAGAATGAAACCAGTAATTGTGCATCTCTAATTCCGTTCATAGAAGCCAGGCCCTGGTTGCCTGCGCTATACCATATTTCAATAATAGAGGACCTCAGTAGGGAAAACGACCGGTTTAAAGCAGACTTAAAAGATACGACCGGAATGACTGAAAAAGGAGAACTAATTGATGAAATTTCCATATTGAAGAGCGTAAACAGAGCTTTACAACATGAGATTGACAAATTGCAACCAACGCAGGATAATAATCCACAACAAGCTCAGCTTTCTTCAGATTGTAATTTATTGTATGATCAGATTGATACTTT
>JBBQEI010000156.1:0-4680 GCA_038320545.1 Bacteroidales bacterium | reverse complement strand
TATGTTGAAATTGATTGAAGAGAAACCTTATTTACTTGCTTAATATTTTCGCCGCAAAAGTTACAACAATAAGGAAAAGCAACATCGCAACGAACTCGATATTTCTTTTCCTTATTACTATTTTTTAAAATCAATCATTATCATTAGTGTTGCGTTGTTAGAATAAATAGTTCTTTGAAAATATTGTCAGTATTGAGTTTCAGATGATTTTATGCCTAAGACGATTTGAATTTTTCTGGGTTTAAAAAAATGTAGATTGCTGGAAATCATTTAGTTATGAATACTGGCAAATATGTATTTTCTCAAATAATGGATTTGGTATCCTCCACATCCTTTGAAACCATTGTCAACAGGCACTTTGGCCATTATAAGGTCAAAGAATTTAGTTGCTGGAAACAGTTTTTGATTATGGCTTTTGGCCAGTTAACACACCGGGAAAGTTTAACCGATACCATCATTTGTTTAAAAGCAAATGCAGCTAAACTTTACCATCTGGGCATCGGCCAGATAGTTGCGCTAAGCACCGTTACAAGAGCAAATGAGCATCGTTGTTTTAGTATATATCAAGACCTGGCGTTATTGTTAATTAAGCAAGCCAAAGAGCTTTATAAAGACGATAACTTATTGGAAATTCAGTTTAAGAATAATGTATTCGCTATTGATGCCACTACTATTGATTTATGTTTATCCACTTTCCACTGGGCTACATTCCGCACCACAAAGGGAGGTATAAAACTACATACTCAAATAGATTTAAAAACAGCAATACCGGAATTTATTTTGTTTTCAAATGCTTCCCTGCATGATGTAAATGTATTAGATGTGATCAATTTTGAATCGAATAGTTTTTATGTTATGGACAGGGGATACGTTGACTACAAGCGGCTTTACAAAATTCATATTGCCGGCGCATTCTTTGTAACAAGAGCAAAAGACAATATGAATTTTCGGCGTGTATACTCCCATCCGGTTGATAAAAGTAGCGGAGTTGTTTATGACCAAACTATTTTATTGAATGGCTACTATTCCGCAAAAGATTATCCTGAAAAAATGAGAATCGTTAAGTTTAAAGAACAGCAGACCGGGAAGGTATTTATATTCCTGACAAATAATTTTAAAATCAAATCGACTGATGTTGCACAATTGTACAAACACAGATGGGGTATAGAAATGTTTTTCAAATGGATAAAGCAGCATTTAAAAATAAAATCCTTTTGGGGCAATAGCGAAAATGCAGTAAAAACACAGGTATGGATTGCTATTACGGTTTATGTCTTGGTAGCCATTGCAAAAAAGAAATTTATGCTCCAGCAATCACTCTACGAAATCCTACAAGTTTTAAGCATCTCCATTTTTGATAAAATGCCCATTAATCAACTGTTTCAGCAGACTCAATTACAATATTTCAAAGAACCAAATGATAACCAATTGAAAATGTTTGATCTATAACGCAACGCTAATGAATCATTATAATTCTTTAACCTTACCTGTGCACTATTCCTTTAACTTATAATAGCAGAACAACGGCCAGGTATGCGGGTGCGAACAGTAGCCGTGAAAATAACTTTTCATGCCGCCGCCATCCCAAAAACTGTACAAGCCTTCATGAATATTAAGCGTTGAGTTGATGTCGTCTGCGGCAGTCCATTGCCCCATCCAATAGTTGGGGTATTTGGTACCACTTTTATCGAATGTAAATGCTTTTAATAATGCCTTGGCTTCGGTTTTATCGAACATGGCCACACCCAATAAAACAGGGTACTCCAAGGCATACCAAATAGCTCCATCTTCGCTTTCGGCTCTTTTGTCCCACAATGGTTTTTCCCGTATCCTAAAACCAATCTGTTCCGGAGTAAAATTTTTGCCTTTTACGTACTCATAAATTTCTTTTTTCCGGGCAATAGATAGATCCGGAATTTGTAAAAGGTACCCTTGTGGTTCAAGACATACCACATCCAAACCAAACTTTACCTTATCGTTTAAATAAGCCCGCGCCGCAAACTTACGGTCACCAAAATCTTTGAAGAATGCAGTTGAAATAGTTGACCGGTAATTTTCCAAAGCATCAATAAATGTTGCTGCATCCCCATTGCCCGATTGTTTTAAAGCATCAATTAGTTTGGGCAAAATGGCCAACACCATTGCAGTGTTGAGGTGCGATTCTGCATTGAGATATTTATTGGGTGAATATTCCTGTAAAAAACTATCGCTCCAGTCGGAGTTTAAGATTTTTACCAGGCCGTGACTCCCTACCCCTACTTCATCCCGCAGGTAAATAAAATATTTTTTCAGAAAGTTGAGTACTATATCCTGCTTACCATTTTCAGCAGGATAAAACGTACATTTTTCGTTTAGAAAAGCAAAGTCTTTGGTTATCAATAAATATTCGGCCATGCTGTTGAAGAAATACAACTGCTCATCACTCTCCTTATAAATAGAATTGGCCCAATAGCTAAACCCCCCATTGCCCCTTTTTATTTCACCATCTTCGCCAGAATGTTTGATTACATAACGGATAGCCGATTTTGCCAATGCTGGATTGGTATAACACGCTGGCAGCATAGCCTGCAGGTTATCCCTGTTAGAAATATTATCGCCATAATTATAGGCATACACGGAACCCTGCGGAATAAATGTTTCCTGATAATAGCTGCTATATTTTGCCGATGCTTCTACCACATGTGCATGCCATAGCATTTCCCTTTTTAAAACTTCATCTGGTTCGTTTGAAAAATCGGGTAGTTTGTTTTTCCATTGGCCCGCAAACAATCCTTCGGATGGGTTATTCATTTCAGCACCAGTGAACACATCATCAACCTGTTGTTGAACGGTAGTAAAATTGTCTTTGTCTTTTATGCCAATAATGATGTGGAAAGTCTTTGATTCGCCCCGTTTGATGGTAGTAAAAATTTCGCTGGTGAGGGTATCGTTATTAGCCGAAACGGTTGAGCCGTATTTTCCTTCCGCAATGTTTTTTGTGTACATAAAAACGGATGCCGGTGCAATGTCGTAGGGGTAACGCTCTTCTTTTGTGGGAAAGGTTAAGAAACGGTTTGCCTTACAGGTAAAACCGGCAACAGCTATTTGTTTTGAAGCATCAATATTTATGGTTGATTCATAATAAACAGCCCTGTCTTTTTTATCAGCAACCTGTGTGGCAGCCATTACATAATTCAACAGTAGCCGTTCATTATAACTGAGTTCAATCGTTTTTTTATTAGTATTTTTTAGGTTTACTGTTATAACAACAGCCGGATTACCGCTATTGATTTTTTGTGATGGTTTTACAGAGATTATTCTTGTACACTCAATACCATTTTCCAACTGGTATTGATATCGGGCAAAGCCCACACCAAAGTGTTTTTGCACACTATTGTTTGCACCAAAAGAGTTTGTACCCACTAAACTTATTTTCTTTTTTACGTTTTTGTTTTGATACTCAATTTGTGCATCGTTCCACCCGTAATTTTTTTGCTGATCATCTGCATTTATTCGTGCCCAGGCTCTTTCGCCGGTTAACAACTGGTACCTTCCGCTGGCATGTGCAAACAAGGTCATTTTATAATTGCCCAATAAAAAATAAGGGTCGTCGGGCAGCTTTGCTGGCTTGCCTGTTTTGTCAAAAGCTTTAAATGGTAATGACCCCGTATATTGGTATACAGGCAAGCGTTTTGAAGACATATTCCAATTGCCTATTTGGGCAAATGAAAATTGCGTTGCAAACAAAAGGGGAAGAAGGGTTTTTATTTTCATAATGAAAAAGTTATTAATGATTTTATTTTGACTTCTCCAGATTAATAGCAAATCCGCTACCGTTAACCTGGAGTATTATAAATGACTTGCTTGTAACCGGGTTCTTAATAGCATCAATATATAACCCTTGACTTTCCATTTCAAAATCTAAATGCGTAAAGTTTTTTTGGATTGGAGAAAAATAATTTTTCAAAAAAATTACCCAGTCCTTTTGCTTCCAGTTCCTGCCTGAATTCAGTGAGCAAATACAGCAATCCGGGCTTGCCTCCATAAGATTTCCAATACGTGTTCTTTGCCATATCCATACCGATTACAATTTGGTTTGCATAGAGCGGCAACATGTTTTCCAACAGGGTAAAGGTCCAGTTTTCATCCTTTGTTTTCCAGCGAAAATGGCTGTCATACTCAACATAAACACCAGTCTGCATCAGGTCTTTGTGAAATACTAAATCCTTTTGCTTGTCTACATGCGACAAAACAACATGATTGAGATCGGCACCCATTTTTTGGAATAAGGCTACCTGTTCCATAGCTTGTTTACCCCCATTGGTATGCGTAAGTATGGGCACACCAGTTTCAAGATGCGCATTTACAACTGCCTCGAATATTTTGTGCTGATGTCGGGAAATTTGTTCATCACCGGTGGCCAGTTTTATCATGCCGGCTTTATGCGGGGTTCGCTTTACAAGCGGGCAGCAATAATCGTATTCATCAATTCCCTCGGTGATATCTTTAATGAATAACTCCGTGATTTCATCCACCGACAGGTGATAGCGCCAATGATTGGGTGGATAGTAGATTTCAAGATGAAGCCCTGTTGGTGCGATGATTTGTACCCCCGAATTTTGAGAAACTTCGGCTAGTTTAAGAATATTCCTGCCGCAGGCTGCAGGTATTGTATCTACCACGGTACGGCCACCTGCCTTA
>JBBQEI010000155.1:0-4926 GCA_038320545.1 Bacteroidales bacterium | reverse complement strand
TTTAAATTATTGTACGGTCAGGAAATCCAAATATTCCACTTCCGCTTCCATTTATTACTATTCTTAATTTATTTGATTGATGGACTCATGATTTTGATTATAACAAGTATTGCAGGTATAAAAATAGTTGATGATAGCTTACGTGAAAATTTTATGCTACTAATTGAACTCGTATTGTTATGCAAATATAGTGCATGAAAATATATAAGCAATAGCGCAGTGTAAAATAAATGAAATTATTTTCTATTTAATATTTTTATAAGCAACTGAAATACAATGACATAGATGTAATAATATATCAAAGCATACAAATAATGTATACTCTAAATAAAATTATTTATCGTAAAAATTATAATATCAATTATTTACATTTCTGGCTTTGGATTTTGGTTTATAAAATATGTCTATACACCTTTATCCAGAAAAGAGAAAAAGGTCATACGAAAGCATGTAATTTATATTCATTCTAAATAAATATGAAGCCCTGCTAGTGAAAAATGGATAAATATTCCTGTAAAATTCCTGGGTATATTGATATTGAAAGCTCTTTTAGTATTGCTTTTCCCGAAAAATAATGCTGCCCGCGACATAATGATTGATTCGCCTTCAAATATTTCGGATGAGCATATGAAGGAACTGAGTTTGAAGGTTTCGATATACGTTTAATGATTTCTGAGACCCTGACTTTTAGTTTTAGAAAGTTCAACACTCCGTTAATGAATTTCAAACAATTGATTTTCAGCTTGTTGATATAGTGCAAGTCAAAATTCCAAATCGCTCATTATCAATTCTTTGCGACTTTGCGGCTTTGCGAGAGATAAAAAAATAACGGACTATTGAAAGTTCAGCCTCATCTTTTAAAAGCTTAATTTCCTTTACCTTTGCAAAAATTCAAAAAATGCCTTTACATGAAATAGAAATCATGTCGCCCGTTGGCTCATTTGAGTCGCTCATGGCTGCTATACAAGGCGGCGCGGGTTCAGTGTATTTCGGTGTGGGAAAACTCAATATGCGGGCACGTTCCAGCGTGAATTTCACTCTTGAAGACCTGGCCAAAATAACACGAATCTGCCGTCAGTTCAATGTAAAGAGTTACCTCACCATGAACACGGTTATTTACGATAACGAAATTGAGGAAGTACACACCACTATAAATGCAGCCAAAACCAATGGTATTACTGCCATAATTGCTTCCGACCTTGCCGTACTCGAATATGCTAAAGAGCAGGGTGTCGAAATTCATATTTCAACACAATGTAATATTACCAATATTTCGGCAGTGAAATTTTACTCCCGTTATGCCGATGTAATGGTTACCGCCCGCGAACTATCGCTCGCGCAGGTGGCTGCCATCACTCAACAGATAAACGAACAAAACATACGTGGGCCAAAAGGAGAATTAATAAAAATTGAAGTTTTTGTTCATGGCGCTTTATGCATGGCCGTAAGCGGGAAATGTTATCTCAGTCTGCATAATCACAATTCTTCGGCCAACCGCGGAGCATGCCTGCAGGATTGCCGCCGCACCTATACCGTAAAGGATAAGGAAAGCGATACCGAACTGGAGATTGATAACGAATATATAATGTCGCCCAAAGATTTGAAAACCATTCACCTGCTTGATAAAGTGCTTGATGCGGGCGTAACGGTACTTAAAATTGAAGGCCGCGGTCGCTCGCCCGAATATGTGAAAACGGTTACCAGATGTTATAGCGAAGCCGTGAGTGCGTATTTCAACGGAGAATTTACGCCCGAAAACGTGGAGCGTTGGGATAAAGAACTTGCCACTGTTTACAACCGCGGTTTCTGGGAAGGCTATTATATGGGTCGCAAACTTGGCGAATGGTCGCCGGTGCATGGCTCATTGGCAACAACAAAGAAAATTTATGTTGGTATGGTTGCAAATTATTTCGGCAAGCTGGGCATCGCACATATCCGTATGGATTCGCACGATATTTCGAATGGAGATACGATTGAGATTATCGGGCCAACAACCGGAGTTTACGAAGCAGTTGTTTCGGGTCTGGTTAAAAATGAAAAGCCCTGCGAAATAGCTCTAAAGGGCGATGGCCCAACGTTTCCGGTCTCCAGAACTGTAAGAAGAAGGGATAAGGTGTATAAAATTGTATCAACTGAAATTGATTAATTTCAGGCATAATTATTGGTCATTATATCTGGTATTCATCTTTAAAAATCATTCTTATGAAAAAGATTATTCTTCCGGCATTCTTAGTGCTGATGTCTGTTTATGCATTTGCCCAGACAGGTGAAAAAAACTTTATCGACCAGCCTTATATTGAGGTTACAGGCACAGCCGAAATGGAAATTGTACCCGACATGATTTACCTTAAAATCATTATCAGCGAATCCGATACTAAAGGAAAGATCTCATTGGAATCTCTTGAAAAAAAGATGATTCAACGTCTTACAGAAAACGGTATTGATGTTTCAAAAGATCTTACAGTTAGTGATTTAAGAAGTAGTTATATCAAATATTTTCTGAAAGAGAAAGATGTTGTAGCAACACGTTCATATGTATTGCTGGTGCATGACGCAGCCACTGCCGGGAAAGCGTTAAAAGCCTTAAGTGAAGAAGAAATTTCCAATATTTCCATTATTAATGTTGACCATTCGCAAATGGCTCAGAAAAGATTCGATGTTCGCCTTGATGCAGTAAAAGCTGCGAAAACCAAAGCTTCAGCAATGGCGGGGGCTGTTGATCAGTCTATCGGTAAAGCAATTTACATTTCTGAAGTTTCGAATGAAAATTATGTGCAATCCAATGCTAATATTAGAATAAGAGGAGCGGCAGAGATTAACGAAAATAATGTTGAAATGACCTATCCCAACCTTGAATTTAAAAACATTACTATTCGTTCAAGCGTTCAACTGAGGTTCGCATTAAATTAGTTTGTAAAAAATGATCACAAACCACCACACTCACAGCCTTTACTCCGATGGTTCGTCGCAACCTGAGGAATATATTATAGAAGCAATTTCCAAAGGGTTTAACCTTCTGGGTTTTACTGAGCATTCGCCTTTACCATTCGAAAATACATTTTCGTTTAAAAAAGGGAATAAAGAAGAGTATATAGCTCTTATGAATGCTATGAAGCAGAAGTATTCGGGACAGATTACCATTTATTCGGGCATGGAAATGGATTATATACCGGGTTTGTCCGAAAACTTTTCGAAAGTAAAAGCTGAATATAAACTGGATTATCTGATTGGTTCAGTTCATCTTGTGAAACCGCCAGATTCAGAAGAACTCTGGTTTACTGATGGCCCTGATTACAGAACCTACGACAAAGGATTGAACGAATTATTCGGTGGCGATATACGGAAAGCGGTTACCACGTATTACAACCAGCTGAACGAAATGATTGAAAATCAGCATTTTGATATTATCGGGCATTTCGATAAGATAAAAATGCACAATCGCGACCGGTTTTTCAAAGAAGATGAAGCCTGGTATCAAGGTATGGTAAACGAAACGCTTTCGCTTATCCAGGATCGTGATATTATTGTAGAAGTAAATACCCGTGGCATCTATAAAATACGCTCGGAAACAACTTATCCCGGGCTGGAAATCCTAAAACAGATCAAGGCAATGCGGATTCCGGTAATGGTAAATTCCGATGCGCATAAACCACACGAGTTGGATGGCGAATTTGGATATGGTTTTTCGCTTTTAAAAGAAGCCGGGATTGATGAGGTGGTTTATTTTAAAGGGAATGGATGGGGATTTGAAAACATAAAATGAAGAATGGCTTTTCAGGAGAATAAATCCTGAACTCTCCGGGTGCGGTTTGCAAATCCGCACCAGCAGTTTTGAAAACATAAAATGAAGAATGGCTTTTCAGGATTACAAATCCTTAACTCACTGGGTGCGGATTACAAATCCGCACCAGCCTGCAAATCCGCACCAGCCTGCAAATCCGCACCAGCCTGCAAATCCGCACCAGTATAAGAGGCAGTTATCTCACTACTCACTGCTAATACTATTACGGACTTCCTGTTTGTTTTGGGGAAAGAATCAACGTGAAAAGATATTGTTTCCACCACAGTAAGACGGCTTATCTGATTCTTTAATTCCGCGATATCGAAAACAAATACAGCAATTGTACCCCAATTGTATTTCCTTTTGTTTTTTTATCGCCCGGATAGGATGTTAAAACTTTATCAAAGGAATTGTAGAAATCATACTTGCTGAGTCCAAGATCGTAGTAACCAAGTAGTTTTAAGCCGGAACCTTCGTCGTTAAACGGAATAAAGAAACCTGACTCGCCCCTTATGCCTACCGAAAAACCCTGAAAAATATTCCATGAGTCATCGGTGAAATCTATTAATGAGTCGGAAGCGGTCGGGATGCCTGTATTTTTATACTTGTTTTTTCCGCTGAACGAGGAAACGGTGAACTGTGCGCCTACAAAAAACCAGGAGGTAAGGTACCTGTCAAAACCCATATGCAAATCGAAGATACTCTGGCTAAATTTTACCACTCGCGAACCATCCGCACTGATTGATCCATTACTGCCCATGCTGTATGCGGCGCCAAACATATATTCCGTATGCTTATTTTTAGTGCCGATATAAAAATCAGCTCCATAAGTGTTTGGGATTGTGAAATCAGGCAAGTCAACAGCTTTTAAAAAATAACTTATGTAGTTATCAAGTTCCGGGCGGGTATGATTTCCGTATGTTGCCCCAAAACCTATAACCGTACTTTGCGCATAGCTGTTTAAGACTAAAACAAACAGCACAAATAGTAACAGTGAATTCTTTTTTTGCATTTTGCTGAACCTGATTAAACGCTTCGAGAATACCTGCCTTGCTGGCATTGGCATCGGTAACGAGATAGGTTTTAGTGTTTGAGATTACGGTTTTTGCATCTTTTTCCAGTTCCTGTTTAAAAGCAGTTCCATT
>JBBQEI010000154.1:0-5025 GCA_038320545.1 Bacteroidales bacterium | reverse complement strand
CTTTTTAAACCTAATAATTTCGTATGGACATATTTCATAATATTTCAGTAAGGGTTTGTAAGTTGAATTATTATCAAGAATAAAAATATTAGTGTACCCTCTCTTTTCAAGCCCGTTAATCAATTTCACAAGGAAGGTTACCCGATTAAAATTGTTAATGATAATGGGAATATCCCTGGCAGATTTGATTTTTGAAGGCGACAGGTACTCTCTGAAAAAGTAATACCTGCTTTGAAAATATATCTTTAAATTACGAGTGATATGACTTCCTTTTACAAATTCCATTTTGATACTATTTTGAAATTTTTCCTGATCTTCAAAACTTGTTTTCCTTACCAGAAAATTTTTTACTTTTTTTGATATGCACTGAAACTATTAATTACTAAAACTAACATAGTATTCACGCTTGTTTTACTATTATTTTACAATTTAGATGTGCAACCCAGATAAATGGTTGCTCAATTATCGTCCGAAATAAGCATTCAAATTCGAATTAGTGTTTTGTAAGGAACTTTGAAGTGATTTTTCTGACGGTTGGTTCAGCGGGAATTCTTGTAAAAATGAAAAGGACAGAACCGGGCGGCTCCATCCTTTTACTAAAACTAACCAAACTAACTAACCGGCACAAACATACGACATTTAAAACTGCCGGCCTAATTTTCAAGGTTAAGGAATTGTAAAAGAATTGAAAAGATGTATTAACATAGCCGGATGGAGTTAAAGTATGTTCCTGGTGCTCATGGCGTGAAATCATTTGGGAAACAAGATAGTGAGAAGGTAAGAGAATCAGGTGCGGAGCACCGTAAATATTTATTATTGGTGCAGTTGCGCCACATTTTGCCGTATCATCTTAACCCCGGGTGGCGCGATTCCGAATAGACTCGATTTCAATTAATTAATTTTTGATCCGGAATCGTTTACCCGGGGCTACAAATATTATATCCCTACGGGACTAGTAACCCAAGGTTTACTTAGGGTCTGCTGATAAACTCATTTTTAGATTTTTCTGGCTACCGTCACCGGATTTAATGAATCTGCAAACAGTGAAAATATGTTTAAAATTTCTTCAGCGATTTGGTTTGTATCCATTCTGACACCTCTGCCGTTGGTAAAGAAAGTTGATCACCTGTTTTCGTCATTGGAACACCCTAAAAAAATGCAATTTCAGATTTTTAGAGGATTTCATTCTGACAATTGGACAGCCTTCAATATTATTCGAATTTGCCAATATCGTTGAATTTATTTAAAGGTAAACCAGACCTCGGAGAGGTCGCGTGTTTATAGAAAGCGAAGCACATAACATCCATACGACCCCGGCCGGGGTCGAACTTGCTACTGTCATATCATTTTCTATAGATTTAGCCCCTCCGGGGCATGAATTAGTTTAACAGCAGACTCAAATTAAACACAATCCGAATATGAAACTACTTTTAATATTAGCTGCATTAACCTTTTCGCTAAGTTCCTATTGCAATAATGATGAAAAAAAAGGTAATACGGTTCTAAAAACAAATGATCCGGTTTACCGGGAATTCAGTGATCCGGGAGTATATTTAATGTTGTTAACCTTTTTTGTCTGTTTAACCATCTCACCGGAAGAGATTGGTTAAACAGATTCTTATTCTCTCAATATCGTGATCCCGGAGTTCATCTTATTAAAAACTTTGCCAATACAATCAATGTCCTGGTCTGTTGGCTGATTGAAGGTGACATAATCAGTCAGTCCTAATTTATCCTTCTTCGAATTACCGTATTCATGATAGGGTAATAATTCGCTCCCCCGGACATTAACAAGTTCAGAATAGAGGGCTGCAATATGCTCGTAATGCCTGTTTTCCATGTTCACACCTGGAATTATGATCAGGCGCAGGATGGTTTTCGCACCGGCTTTATCAATTAATTTCAGATTCTCAATAATTGGTTTTAGCGGCACTCCGGTGTATTTTTCATGAAGTGCCTGATCCGTAACCTTAATATCCCACAGGAACAGGTCCACATATGGAACAATCTGCAGAAACTGTTCTTTGCTTGCAAAACCAGATGTTTCAATTACGGTATGAATTCCCCTCTTCTTTATTTTCTTTAGGATTTCAATCGTAAAATCATTTCTCTTCGCGGAGCTTATCCGTTGAAAGTATTTCCCTGGCCATCCCAAACGGGCATACTTTATTGCACGATTGACAATCGATGCAGATCGTTTTATTAAAAAAAAGTTCAGCTTTCGGTAACTGTGATTCGGGATTATGGCACCAAGCACAAGTGAGCGGGCATCCTTTTAAAAACACGGTAGTCCGGATACCCGGACCATCGTGTGTTGAAAAGTGTTGTATATCAAATACCAGCCCTTTTGCGATCTCTTTTTTCTCTGTGTTCACATCAAACCGATTAAACAACCTGCTGTGTCCGGTTAATGATCATATCCTGCCATTGTTTATCGAGGGTGGTAAAACGTGCCGACCATCCCGCAATGCGAACAGGCAGATTAGGATACTGTTCCGGATGTCGCTGTGCATCAATCAGCGTTGCGGAATCGATTACGTCGATATGCAAAAAATATCCCCCTAATTTTATAAATGTCTTTGTCAGTCCTACCAAGGCATCAATCCCATTTTCTCCCGTTACGGAACCGGGAAGTATTTTCAATTCAACCGGAGCGCCATTTGAAACGCGCGTAAAGTCCATCTTACAATACGATTTAAGTACAGCTGTCGGGCCCTTCCTGTCGGTACCCGGCGAGGGTGAGAAATTGGTGGCAAGCACCTCATCACTCTTACTCCCGCAAGGCGATGCTTTTCTTTGTGGCAACCAGGCCAACTCCCGGCCGAAGGTACTGATCCCGGTAGGACGTTTTATCCCGTTGCGCTCTTTTACCCTGCCTGCGATCTCGGTATAATCATTAAAAACACGCATCAACATGGCATCACTCTCATTATTGTCGTTCCCATAGAATTCAAAACGATTCCGGATAAGACTTCGCAAAGGTTCATTACCTTTCCAGTCATCTTTTAAAATTTGGGTAAATTCAGTCAGACTTAAAAATTTCTGTTAGTATACAAGTTCTTTGAGCACGAGTAAACTATTTGCAGTGTCGGCAAATCCCCCGTAATGGATTGCCATAACATTGTATTTCGGCCATTTATTGTCAAAGCCCAAACTCTTTTCAATGCATCCTTCAACAAACATTGCAGCTAACGGAAAATCAGCGCCCTGATAAATGCCATCAATGCCTTTGTTTACATTTTCAATTTCTTCTTCCAGTTTTTTAATATAGGATGAATATAAAGATTCAAAATCAGCACAAACGGGTGTTTGAATTGGCTCTTTTAATCCGAGAACGGAATGAAGCAAGACGAGTGAATCCATCGGGGTGTACCAGAATTTGGTCTTCCCCGGAATAATTGTTTCCCAACATCCGTCATTTGTAAAACTACGTGCCTCTTCCAGCGGATAACCGAATTTTACCATCCCTTCAATAATCCCGGCTTCGTCATAGATTGAAACAATACCTCCCCCGAGGCGTTGTACTTCGGCAATTCTACGCAGCAATTTATCCGGGGTATTTTTATTTACGCGGACAACAGTAGGGAAATCGCTGATGTGAAGCTCTTCAATAATATCAAGTACCAGATAAGTAACTTCGTTTGTTACTTCCATTCCATTTACATCAATGCCACCTAAAATAATATTCTGATAAAACTGGGCGTCACCTGATCCTTTTGAATCAGTATTTCCGATCCATTGACACCCTTTGATCCAAAAATGAGCCAATATTTCACGGACTTCATTCAGGGAGAGTGTCCCGTTGGCCAAATCCTGCTTAAGGTAGGAGCCCAGCATTTCATCAATCCTTCCAATCCCCGACCAGATACCCATCAGGCGCTGAAAAGCATACATCGACCATAATGATTGAACGGCTTCCCTGAAATTGGCAGGAGGATTCTCCGGAACCTGCTTCAAGGTTGAAACAATATTTTGAGTGAATAGCTTTTTATCTCCTGATTCTGAGCTTATTCTTTGCTCTAAAAATCCGATATTCCGTTTATTCCATACGCGTGTGGCATCCACGATGACAAGCATTGACTTTAACAAATCCTCCCCTTTGGGGTCAAGTCCGCCAAGGGCAAGCCGTTTTTCAATTTTCTTTTGTAAACCAGTGTATCCGATAGTCAATACATCCTGAAATCCCAAGGTAGTGTGACTTGTACCGGGAAGGCCTGTCAAGGGTGTGGTTTGGGTAGTTGATTCCAGAAGTGTGGCAGAGCCGACAATAATCTTCCCGGGTTCAATCCGCAATGGCGCATTTTTGGCTACCGACATCGCAGCCATCGCATATTTTGCGTTGTTAGAAAGTTGAAGGTCGCCCTTTTCTTTGAATTACCAGTCTGCATGAACCATACTTTGACCATGTACCCCATCCAATGAAATCTTTGCAAGCCGGTGAGTCAGATCACTTAACCGTTTGATTTCATTATCATTCGTCACACGTTGACAACGAAATTGAACGGTATTCTGCATTCCAAATATAATGCTTTTTTATTGTTGATTTTTTAAGTTGGTGTGAAGTTTCATAAATTGGGAAGGAGTAACCCCTTTTATCTTTTTGAACTGGCGGTTAAAATTAGATATATTCTCGAATCCGGAACTATACGCTATTTCAGAGATATTCAGCGTTTCGTCGGTCAGTAAATTACACGCATAGCCAATCCTGATGCTCAGTAAATATTCTTTAAACGTCATCCTGTAACTGATTTTAAACGCTTTACAAAATGCTGTATTCGACATTTTTGTATACTCAAGTACCCCTTTAATGGTCGCGTCTTTTTGAAAGTTCTGGAGAATATATTGCAGTGCTTTCTGCATCGGGGTACTAACCCCGGCATGAAATGGCTCTGTAAATATAGGACTGCAAAGCATCGTGTAATCTTTACATTTTGAAAGAATTTTAAAGATTGAAAACAACGTATATAATTGCTTTGTGATCGGTGCGTTTACTATTTTATGGATAAGCGGTATGATTTTTTTCTT
>JBBQEI010000153.1:0-5201 GCA_038320545.1 Bacteroidales bacterium | reverse complement strand
GGCAGCAGCTCCCAAAAGAAACACAGTGGTTGGAAGGCCTGGAACAAAAATTCCAACTATTCCAACTCCGAGTGAAAGTGAGCCCAGAAAAATCAGGAATATTTTATACATGGCCGGAATATATCTTTTAGTTAATTAAATACACAAACCTAATAAAAGGTCTTTTGTTTAATGTATTCATGCTAAACTATTACATTAATATTAAATTTTGAACTTCAACATTGAACAATTTCATTACATATTCCTTTAGTAGATAACTATCTGCATTTTCATTTATGAATTTTACTATGGCTAGAAATTTATTTTTCGTTTTAGCTTTATTCTGGTTAAATCTAGGCCTTTTACAAGGTCAGGACCTTGAAAAGTTATTAGACGAAGCTGTTGATGAAGGAACAAATTATACTTCAGCTACTTTTAAATCGACACGTATTGTAACTGGGCATAGTGTTGAACGGATGCCAAAAGGCCAGTTGGACTTCAGAATTTCGCACCGTTTTGGCCTGATAAACAGCGGTGCTTACAACTTTTTTGGATTGGATCAGGCAAATATTCATTTAGGGCTGGAGTATGGAATAAATAATTGGTTAATGGTTGGCTATGGCCGGGGAACCTTTGAAAAAACATACGATGGATTTTTGAAGTTTTCAATACTCCGGCAAAGTACCGGAAAGAAAACAATGCCCATAAGTCTGTCTTATTTTAATAGTTTAGCTATCAATACCTTACGTTGGGAAATCCCTGATACCAAACTTAATTTTTGGAACAGGGCAAGCTTTGTCCATCAAATTCTGGTTGCCCGAAAATTTAATGAACGTTTTTCACTGGAACTGAACCCTACTTACGTGCACAGGAACATGGTTGCTACCGAGCTCGATCCAAATGATCTGTTCGCATTGGGAGCGGGAGCCAGAATGAAATTATCGAGAAGGATTTCAATCAACATAGAATATTATTATGTAGTGCCTCCAATAAACGATTACAGAAGCGAGAAAACGTATGATCCGTTATCCATAGGTTTTGATATTGAAACTGGTGGCCATGTTTTTCAGCTTTTCTTTTCCAATTCCCTGGCGATGATCGAGAAAGGGTTTATTGGAGAAACTACCGGAAATTGGGGAAATGGAGATATTCACTTTGGGTTTAACATTTCCCGTGTTTTTAATTTAAGTAAGTAAACATTCAAAACATTATTAAATGAAAAAGCTAATCCTTTTAATAACCTTTTGTTTGAGCATTGGGATGCTATTCGGACAAAGATACATTTGTAAAAACGGACATGTTTCTTTTAACGGAAGTACTCCGCTCGAGAATATCGAAGCTAATAATCATCAGGCTGCTAGTATTTTGGATGCTTCCACAGGGGAATTAGTGTTTACGGTACTGATTAAATCGTTCGAATTTAAACAGGCTCTGATGCAAGAACATTTCAATGAAAATTACATGGAGTCGGATAAATTTCCAAAAGCTACTTTCAAAGGAAAAATAACGAATCTTTCCTCCTTTAATTTTACGAAAGATGGAACCTTCAATGTGGATGCAACAGGCGATTTGACTATTCATGGGGTAACAAAACCGATCACTATAAAAGGAGTTATTGTGGTAAAAAACGGTGATGTTTCAGCCAACTCCAAATTTATTGTTAAGCCTGTTGATTACAACATCCAAATTCCCAAGCTGGTTGAAGGTAAAATTGCCAAAGAAATTGAAGTGAACACTGATCTTGCCTATTCAAAAATGTAATTTCACTAAAAATGAAAAGAATTATTGTAATCGGATTATTTATTGCCGTTCTTGTTGCCACTGGAGTTTATTTATATGTGTTTCATAAACCGGCACGCACGGCATCTAAAGAAAAAGCTCAATACAGCGTTTCAGTAAAAGAGCTAGTTGCAGCATTCGAAACTGACGAAAACGCGGCCAATGCCAAATACCTGAACAAGGTGATAAAAGTGAATGGTATTATCGGAAATATCTCGGAAAGTGAAAACGAAATTTCAGTGGGATTGAAAGATCCGGATGAAATGGCTGGCGTTACCTGCAGTTTTGATAAAGATGAATTCGATAAAAGTAAATTAATTCCCGGTCAGAGGGTCTTTATCAAAGGTATTTGTTCGGGTTACCTGATGGATGTAATTTTAAATAAATGTGCTTTGGACGTCGAGGCAGAAAAATAGAAATAGACCATTGAGAGTGAATGAATTGTTACATTAAGCGGAGTCAAAATGCGATGATTAAACAGTAGACATCTTCATCTTAATGTGAAATAAATAACTTCAAATCCGAGTCTAATGTACAGTATTTAAAAAACCACCTGATAAAACCACGAATTTCTTTTTCTATTCTCCGCGAAAAAGTAAAGAGCTGTCGCCATAACTTAAAAACCTAAACTCATTTTCCAGGGCATATTTGTATACATTTTTCCAATCGTTCCCAATAAAAGCACTCACGAGAAGCAAAAGTGTACTTTTAGGCTGATGAAAATTTGTTATCAAAACATTTGCACTTTTTATTTCATACCCGGGTAAAACCATCAAACGTGTTTTGGCCGAAAAGAAATCCAGGGCATGTTTATCTATGTATTCCAAAATAATAATCATAGCTTCTTTGAAAGTCAGTTCACTTGATTTCTTGTAAGCATCCCATTGGTTTAATTCAAATATTCCGGAATAATTTTTATTTTCTTTCAGATAAATGGAAAGCCAGTACAAACTCTCCAATGTTCGGAGGGAGGTAGTTCCCACAGCTACAATCCGGTTACTATCGCGAAGAGCAGAGAGTGTAGTTTTTGAAACAGTAAAAAATTCACCATGCATCTCATGATCACTCACCATTTCAGATTGTACCGGTTTGAATGTTCCAGCGCCGACATGAAGTGTTACATTTGTTGTATTGATATTTTTCTGCTGTAAACGGGCAAAAACATCTTCCGTGAAATGCAGTCCTGCTGTAGGCGCAGCAACCGAACCTTCGTTGCGAGAATAAACTGTTTGATATCTTTCTTTATCAATTTCCTCCGATGGTCGGTTGAGATAGGGAGGGATAGGAGTTTCACCTGACAATTCAAGTAATTGTGCAAAACTGATATTTTTGTCCCAACGAAATTCTATGATCAGATACTGATCTATCTGCACTATCTTCTCTGCTTCCAAAACAACCATACCCAATGGGGTACTTATTTCTTTTACTAATTTTCCTTCTTTCCATTTTTTCAGATTTCCTGCAAAGCATTTCCATATGCAAGAATATAACGATTGTAATGAAAACAGGTAATCGGGAGGCACGTGAGGTTCCAGACAGAATATTTCGATGGTTGCTCCCGTAGGTTTTTTAAAGAACAGACGTGAATGGATCACTTTCGTATTGTTCACAACCAGCAAATCGCCAGGCATTAATAAATCTGGTAAATCCGAAAAATTTTGTTCCGAAATAGCTCCCTGCCGGTAAACCAAAAGTTTGGATATATCACGTTTTTCAAGCGGATAACGGGCTATTCTGTTATCGGGCAAATCGTAATCGTAATCGGAAATGCGTATTTTTGACTGAATTGGAGACGTATTTTGATCCATAAATTATTTAAACCCGCAAAAATATCTAAATTTATGGCCTTAAATAAATAATGATGACATTTAAACCTGGCGATAAAGTAAAATTTTTAAATGATGTGGGCGGAGGTACCATAACCAAGGTACTTAAAGAACAAGCCTATGTTATGATAGACGATGGCTTTGATATTCCGATGCCTTTCTCTGAACTTGTTAAAATAAGTTCGGAACTTCCTGTGGAACGCGACGACAAACCTTTAATTTCGAAAGCAGAACAGAAAAAATCAAAGGAAGAAAAGAAAGCTCCCGCACCTGCGTCAGAACCTGAAGATGACTTTGAAGAAGAATTTAAAGGAGAAGAAAACGAACCTCAGGGCGCCGATTTGGGTAACTTGTGCATGTTGTTGGGTATTGTGACTGAGAACTCCAAAAAGGACGGGAAAATATATCATGCTTTTTTAATCAACGATTGTCTTTATCGCTCTTTATATACTTTTTCGGTTATCCAGGACGGTCATTACAAAACTTTAAAAGCTGGAATGCTTGAAGACGAAACGAAAGTTTATCTGAATGCATTTTCATCGCGCGAATTGGCAAATACCCAGTCTATCCACATCGAATCAATCTTTTATAAAAAAACATCCTATATACCGCACGAACCGTTAGTTTATAAGTTAGCTGTCGATAAATTCAAATTTTCGGATCCTGAATATTATATCGAAAATGACTTCTTTGATGAAAAAGCTTACATCATCAATATTACCGAAATGGATTTGCTTGCAGAAATCGAAAAAGCCTCACATCATGAGCAGGCATTAATGCAAGCAAAAGGTTTAAGCGAAACCACCAAAGTAAAACAGATAAAGGTCGCTGCCGATAATGAAGAAGTTGACCTTCATATTGAAAACCTTACTGATAATCATTTAGCTCTTGAAGCTTCAGAAATACTGGACATTCAGATGAGCAAATTTCATATTTCACTGGAAGGGGCTATACGTAACAACACCCGCAGGATCATCTTTATCCATGGCGTTGGAAATGGCAAACTGAAATACGAAATCCGCAAAGCCATGGACACCCAATATAAAAAATACAAATACCAGGACGCTTCTTTTAAAGAATATGGCTATGGAGCAACCATGGTGATGTTGAGATGAGGGAAGATGGGAATGGAGAAGAAGAGAATGGGGAAGTTAGTGAAGTTAGCCATCGGGATTGGCCAAGCTCGGCGTAGCGTTCCGCTATGTCGCTGATTCATGGCCTCCGGCCATTCTAAATAAATGAACGAACTAGAGATTTATCCTTCGATTCGGAATGAGGAATCAAATAAAGATAAAAGAGCATTTAAAGATTTTCAACTGTCGGTCTGCGGTGTATTAGTCTTCTTACTTCTTACTTATGCGAATTAAGGGTTAAACGATTAAAATATGCAGTTTGGATCCAAGGACCTAACTCGTATTCTTCAGGCTGAAAGCCTGAGACATCGCAACCTTGGGTGAAACCCAAGGCTCTAAAGGTTCCCCACTTCCGTTCAGCCTGAAAGGCTGGGACAAAAGCCGGTATCGAACAGGCGGGTATAAACCCATATCGCAGGCATACAGCCTGCAAAAACAAATGGTATCTCTTTACGACAGGGCGTTGCCCTGTCCTTTGCTGTCT
>JBBQEI010000152.1:0-5322 GCA_038320545.1 Bacteroidales bacterium | reverse complement strand
AGTATTTGTTTGATGTCGCTATAATTCCAATATTTTTATTAGAGGTAATTTACAAATTAATTTTCAAATAGTTGGTCTTTTTTGGATTGCCTATAACGATAAAAAACTACAGTTGGCTGGTTTTCCATGCGCGTTAACCAGTCTCAGTATAAACTAAACAGGAACGGGATTAGTCGATTAACATAACACTAGTAAGATAATATTCAAAAATATGTTTTTTTCTCCCGGACACTTAAATAAAAAATATCAATTGGCAGTTTAATAACTTATTTCAAAATGGATTTTGGCCTTACCGATGTTTTTTGAATCGAATTAGGATCCTCAACCATCATTTTTCTTGCAAAGTCGGACCGCCAACTTCCATATTTGCCATTGGTGGTAATATCGTAAACACCTGTTTCTTTGCAATCGCCATTCACTACCTCACCCCACGACCAGGTTATCCATCCTATTTGGTATTTCTGGCATTGCACAATGGTATATTCGTATGGCCAGTCAATCCTGTCACAACCTCCCTTGAGCTGCGGGCCTTCACCAAACATCAGGGGAATTTGTTCTGACTCTGCTTTTGATATGAGGCTGTCGAGCCTTTCTTTAATTTCTTTTTGGGTATTTTCCTTCCAATAGAGGTGAACTGAGAAAATGAGATTTTTTTTAGGATCGCAATTCATCAGTTGTTTCCAATTTGAGGTGATATTATCTTCATCCTTTCCCCAGTCGGCGGCATCAATCATTAAAGGCAATTCATAACCAACCTGGCGCAACTGACTTATAGCATCTTTGTAATAGCTAAAAAAGACCTCATTGCTTGTTTTTGGACCAACTTCATTACCAATATTGAGCAATACCCATTTTTTATATTTCTGAATGGCCTGAAAAACCTCGGGTCGCTTCCAATAATCGAGCAGAGATTGAAACTTGTCCCAATTCCCGGTAGCATCGTGTAATTCAATAACAGGAATCATCTTATTAGAGATGCAATTATTTAAAAGGCTATCGAGTGTTTTGGGTGAACCGGTGGTTAACCAGCTTAATCTTACACAATTTGCTCCTGTTTTTGCTATTTCGGGTAAAGTCTTTACCAGTGTTGTGTCGTTTTGGTTCCATATTGCCATTTCGTTTATTCCCCTAAGAATTATCTTTTCGTTTGAAGAGGAATAAAGATGACGTCCATTCAAATACATTGTTTGTGTATAAGAAACATTTGCTATTGCAATAAACAGTAGCATCACAATAATTTTTGTTGAGGTTTTAAATACAAAGTTGTTCATGTGTACAAAATTATAAAGTTAATGTCAAAATGTTGGATTAAGTTAATCCGTTTTTGTGAGAATTTTCGCATGATAGCCTAATCCATTCAACCGGGGAAACTCATTCCGTTTTTCGGAATGTTTGTACAGAATTTAAAATCCATGGCTAAGAATTTTGAAATGGAAGATAAGCAGTTACAAAATTGGCTGAAACTAAAACGAAGCATATTTGGGAATAGTTAAGTAGAACATCGACAGAACAATTATGGCACGGATTGTAAATCTGTGCCAGTGGGGTATTATGCCTCTTGTTAATTTATTTTACAAGAGACATAACATTATTCAATAAAGCTAAACTTAATAAACTACCTCGCAGCAGAGCTGACGAGGTAGTTGTATGAAAGTTTTATTTCGTAGCAGAGCTACGGGGAATAAAACCCAGAGATCCCTCGACTTCGCTCGGGATCAGTTCGACTAAATAATTTTGCTTATCAAAATTATAGGCTCACTGATTTAATTGACTTAATTCTTGTGCAACATATTTATTTCATTATCTGTATTGTTATGTAAAATTTCAAGTTTCCTTTTTACAAAATTACTTCATGCAATTCAGGTAAATCTGAGGCCACGTTGTCAATTATCAATACCCAATCATTGTCAATACCCGAGGTAGGTGGGGTGAATGTTACAAATCCGGTATTGTTGAACTCGCCGGCAGACGAAGACGTTCCTTCTCGCGGGTTATACCATGAGGCTCTCACTTTTGTACCAGAAATTTTTCTCATTACCACTCTAACCGACTGCCCGACTGACAAATAAGCAACAAGAAATGCTCCATCATTGGCTACTGCAGCGCTGATATGGGTGCTGTCTTCTGGATTATAACCATAAATAATCGATTGGTCAGGTATAAGTTTTGAGAAATCACGCAATTCGAATAATTTACGAATATGTATAATGTCTTTAGCACCAGGGCGATCCATCGATTCACGCCAGTCGTACAAACAGGGGACCACCACCTTATTGCCTTTCTTAAACATTTGCCATATGGCATTATTTCCGTAAGTATATCCACATGCCCCCGATAACAAGTCCCAGTATGCATGAACGCGCACATCATAATCAGTAAAGAACCCTTTCTTAAAAAAATCCCTGTTCTTAACCAGGTTATCCGAATCGAATACCTTGTTATACACTTCGGGATTGTTCCGCCATTCCTCAAAGGTCCAGAATTCCATTCCAATATCCTCGTAAGCCGGTTCTGCCTCAACGGTAGGTTTTGCCGGCCACAGGCAATAATCGTGCATGGCATGTTCATAAACCTTTTGATACCGGTGGAAATGAGCGGTCTGATACATATTGAAATCTATCCAATTTTCGTTGTGAAGCCAGTAGCTTGAAGAAGAAACACCACGTGGGTGATAGGATATCAAATGTCTTCCCTCGTCACCTGATTTGAGGCCTTCGGCCATATTTTTCCAAATATTAAAGGCTGTATCACTGTCAACTCTTCTATCTCCGCCAAGTATCCAGATAATTGGCTTGTCTTTATACCTTTTCCCAAGAAATTCACCATATAATCCTGCATTTTCGGGGGTAAAAATTATTGGACCTTCGCCTCCGATGACATTGGGTACTTTGTCACCCCAGGTTGGCAACATACCAATAAACAACCCCAACTCCTCAGCTTTATTTACAATGAAATCAACATGTTCAAAATATTTTTCGTTTGGTTGTGTAGGGTCAAGGTTAATGAGTGGTAACTCGCCATACGCATGAGGCGTTCGTAATCCGTCCAATTCGGCCAATACCACAACCTGAATTACGGTAAAGCCTTTATCAGCACGGTTTTTTAGGTATTCAGTGGCCTCTTCCCGGCTTAGCTTATGAAAAAGTTCCCATGCAGTATCGCCAAGATACAGAAAGTATTTTCCTTTCTTTGTTTCTAAGTAGCGACCGTTTTCACTTACTTTGAGAAATTTATTATTTGAAATTTCTCTCTTTTGGCAGCTTAATAAAAATAGGCTTCCGATTAGAATAATTATTAACTTTTTCATATAATAGATACTTTTTTAATATAATAAAGTAAACATTCTTTACGCGACATTTTCATTTTTCTCATTATTTAGAGTGTATTGCGCAATTTCATTATTTAAGCACGGAGTTTATCTTTTCCAATATTTTCGATTTTTATTGTAATACTCTTTATTTGGCCGGGTTTTATAGAAGGTTCATACATTACTGTTGCATCCAGATTGCCGTCATGGTCGAGCGGGCTTGAGCCAAACTGCGTTCGGCTAAGGCTGCGCCTAAGTCGAACTTATCGAATCAGGCTTATGCCTGATTATTAAATTGTTTTCCATAAAAACCCTACTTTTATTACATCAAGAATATATTCAAGTTCTGAATAATTTCTTGCACTTGAATACAAATAATGCTATGGCTTTTCAACAATGCCAGACCTAACAGGATTGTTGTGAATGTAATTAATTTTTTGCCCAATAAATTTCTGGCTATAAATTTCTTCCGCATGATTTTCATGTGACCATACCTGGTAAGTCTTCATCCAATCGCTGCGA
This sequence comes from Bacteroidales bacterium, assembly GCA_038320545.1. Classification (GTDB taxonomy): domain Bacteria; phylum Bacteroidota; class Bacteroidia; order Bacteroidales; family JAAUTT01; genus JAAUTT01. The sequence continues at coordinate 1,493 of JBBQEI010000152.1, read as the reverse complement.
CTCTCGGCTCCCTCCTGAATAAATGCCAAAATTTTCTTACTTTTATAGTTTTTAAAATCTCTGACAATCCCACTTAGATTTCCTGTTTCGCTTCGTGCTAAAATATGAATATGGTTCGACATGATAACATATGCAAATAATTGCAGGTCTTTGTTTTGCTGGCAATATTTAAAGCTCTCAATAACAATATCCCGATATATTTTACGCGTAAAAATATCGACCCACCCAACTATCTGAAAAGTTAGGTAATATGCCGCCTCGCCTTCTCTTATTTTGTAACCACTGGACAAAACTTTACTGTTTATTATTACAGCTAATATAATTATTTTCAGGAAATAGCATGCAAAAATATATTCCACTAAGGTAGAACCTCAGCCGAACACCTGTACTTTATACAGCCTCAGCTCAACGAGGGGTGCCCGACCAAAGATTTTTGCCTCTTACAATCCGCTGAAGGCTATGAAGAATGGATCATCAAATTCCCTTCATCATCAAATAATAGGGAGATTGCTAATATTGAATTTGCCTATCACAGGATGGCTCTTCAGGCAGGTATTGAAATGAGCGATTGCCTTCTTTTTAAAGGCCAATCAGGACAGGTTTATTTTGGAACAAAGCGGTTTGACCGGATAGCTGATAAACGTCTGCATGCACATACTGCTTCCGGTCTTATGCACGACAACTTCAATATGAGCACAATGGATTACGGACATCTAATGGATTGCGCTTTCCGGCTGGAAAAGCACGTGAATGCCTATGAAAAAGTTTTTCGGTTGGCAGCATTTAATGTGTATTCGCATAACCGGGACGACCACAGCAAGAATTTCTCTTTCCTGATGAACGCCAAAGGGGAATGGCAGTTTGCCCCGGCCTACGACCTCACTTTTTCCTATTCAGGCTTTGGGTTTCACAGTACCATGATCGCAGGGAAAAGTAAAAATCCGGGACGAAAAGAGTTGATGAAGTTAGCCACACATTTTGGGTTGAAAAATGCAGGTTCCATTCTTGAAGAGGTGCAGGAGGCCATAAGCCAATGGAAAACCATTGCAAATGAATACGGCATTACCAGGGAAACTAGGAATACTATTCAAACAGCGATGGATAAGATAAGGGATTAAAAAATGAAATCCCTGATAAAGGATAATTTGTGGCTTTTATAGTAACGAATCGATAAGAAAAGCCCCTTCACACGAAATCCGGGCAAAGGGGCAAGCAAATCTGCGATCGAACAACAATTTTTTCGCAGGTTAAGATGTCTCAAACAGAAGAATTATAGCAAGGATTGCCGCGCCAACGGCGATGTAATAATAGTAAAGTAACCGTTACTATTCCACAAGTTTTTCCTGATAGCATTTTCATACCTGTTTTATTTTATTTATTGAAATGGATGTTGATTCCTGATTTTTTTGCTATCAGTTCGCTTTTTAATATTTTGTTTTCAGAAGTTATAACAACATTTAATTTCTTACCCATTCGTCTTACGTCGATATCAA
>JBBQEI010000151.1:0-5339 GCA_038320545.1 Bacteroidales bacterium | reverse complement strand
TCGTAAAAAATAATCAGCTCTTTCGGCAAAGGCCACCAGTATAAATGTCATAACAGTTTCTTTATTATGGATCCCGCAATAATAAATAAAAGTAGGCATCAACAGAGCCAATATTGCACTTATACGAGCCGCCTCTTCCCCAAAGTTGCGGCGGGCCAAATTGTATATAAGTAGGCACATCCACGCTCCTATCAGTGCGTTCATTAACCTTGCTGCTATTATGCTATTTGATGTAAAAAAGTAAATGACCGACAACCAGATGGAGAAACCTGAATCAGAAACTCCGTATCCTATCATAGTTTTAAAAGAACTTAAATCTCCGGCATTAAGCTTGTCCACTATCCAAACGGCTTGATCATGATAAGTTAATGCGTCAGCAGCTTCAAATTCATGGGGTATTCCTGTCATCAACTGGTAAAAAAAATAGGCAAATACTACATATACTATTCGGATCACTAAGGCAGTTGTGAAAAGTTCCTTCCGGAATGTAGGGGTGGAAACTTCGCGCCATGCACGTGTAAGGCGATTTAAAAAAAAGAAAAAAGCGATTACCTCAACTAAACCGAATAAGATCCAGATAAGTGGAAGTCCCCTTCCTGAAAAAAAGACAAAACAAGCTCCCAGGATAATAATATAAGCCGTTATGGCTTTTGATGCAAAGTATTTGGGGAAATAATTCAAAATAATTATGGCTGAAGGCTAAATGCTAAATATTACATTATTGAATCACATCTATTAAATACTCCTTCTTTTTTGGATAGAAGAATAAAAAGCCCATTAAGGAATATGAGTCAAGAAATAATTTAAATAAAAATACAGACCAAAAATGTCCTTCACGTTTATAAACGACAAAGGAACGTAGCAACTGCATCGATAGATAAACAATTGACAAATACTTTGCTGTTTGCAAATCTATCACCAGGAAAATAAGCAAAAATATAAATAGCAATAAAGAATAACGTGACCTAATAATAAATCGAATGAACTTTGCATTAAACAGATGTTTGCGTATCAGGACTCCCGGAAATAATAATTGTTTGCCTTTTAAGAAAGCTTTTAACCTGTTAATGCAGTAATAGCTAACAGTATTGTGTAAAGCCAAAGTCTTATTATATAGTCTTATTTTATTTCCTTTTATCGACATTCGAAGTGCAAAATCAACGTCTTCATTGGTATCAAATTTATCATCCATCCCACTTAAAGCCACCCATTTAATTTTTTCGATTAAAATTAAGCCTCCTGACGATAATCTTTCTGTGAAAGATGATGGATCCGATTGATCTGGTATTTTTTCAAGTTTTACTATTCTGGTGAAATCAGTTGTGTAATACTTGTTAATTAATTGGCCTGTTATAAAAGGATATAAAAGCTTGACTTCTTCATTAAATGCATATTGATAAAAGTCAGGATTGATTTCCATATCTCCATCAATAAAAAAAAGGATATCGCCTGTTGCATGAGTGGCACCAACATTTCGTCCAACAGCAGCATTGATTTCACCTTTAACCTGAATAATCTTAACAGGGAACGATTTTGCAATCTCCATTGAACTGTCAATCGAGTAGGAATCTACATAAATTGTTTCACTCTTTTGTATATTGTTTGTCTTAATAAACTGAGCAACTGACTTTAAACAGGCATCAATTGTATTTGAAACATTTCTTCCTATTATGATAAAAGAAATCATAGTGTGTTATCTATATAAACATATAAAAAAATGCTTTCTCTTATAGGTCTATTACTAATGGTATTCAATCTGTTAACATATTCAAACGAAGAAATATAACATAACATTGAATTCAGTTATTTTTAGATTAATCCTGAAATTTCATCTACAAATACTCGATAATTCTTAGCCTGATTAAAATGTTTATCCCAATTTTCTACACATTTATTTTTCATTGTTGCACATTTATTCTTGTCATAAATAATCTTGGATATTGCATTCGCTATTTCTACTTTAGTTGGATTTAATGAAACCAAAACTCCTGTCTCGGAAGTTACTAATTCAGGAATTCCTCCAACGGCCACTGCCACGATAGGTATTCCATGCGCTTGGGCTTCCTGGATTGCAAGAGGAAGGCCTTCGGATTCACTCAAATTAATAAACAAATCTACTGTATTGTTCTCGTAATATTCAAGAACAGTCTCATTTGGCACAAAACCCTTAAATTGATACGTAAAAAATTCTGTTGAAGCAGACTCAGCCCTGGAAAGTATTTCATTCATCAATGGCCCGTCTCCAAAATGTGTCCATTCAACCTTCATTTTGTAGCGGGTTGCAAAATCGGATAGAGAAATGATTATCAGGTCAATTCTTTTTACCTTAACAACATAGGAACATGAAATAATCCTTAGAATCCCATCCGAAGAGGAAGTTGTTAGATTTGACGCAACTTTTACCCCCAGGTATGACAAAATCAGTTTATTATCAAATTCAGGAAATTGTTCAACCACATAATCTATTGCTTTTCGTGAAACCAGAAATAATTGATCGAGATGCTTTAGATTATAATACCTGCATGGAATGTAACCCCAGTAATCCTCATAAAGGTCGTGACCATGAGCTCTCGAAACCATCAGGTTTTTCCCCAAATATTGTCTACAGTCAAGTAAAGCTGTGGTTATTTCAGTATTCCAATAGGTGTAAATTATAACCTTTGATGCGGTTAGTCTGTTCTTAATAAGGTATTTCCTGAACCAATTCACTATTAAGGCATACCTTGCGGTATAGTAGATCAGGCGTTTGATTTTAGGATAATCCCAGAATGAGATTTTTTTAAATAATATCTCTTTATAAAATAATGGCTGCAAAAGTGCTAAAGTCAGCATAAATGGTTTATTCCTCTTTCGTAAATGCCTGGCTAAAGACAGATCGGTAGTAAAACTCCCTACAGTGGTTTGGCCTTCAACTATCATCTGAGGGATAATAGTAACTTTTGAAAACGCCTGGCATAGATAATTTATTTCATTTACAAGGAATGCGCTTTCAGAATTGATACCGAATGGAAACATTTCTGTAAATAACAATAAGTTAATATTGTCTGGTACTTTATTTTCCAAGGAATTGTTTCTTTATAAAACGTTTCAGTTTGCGTTTAAATGTATTTTTTTTTAATTTATCCAAATCTTGATAATCTTTTACGAAATACGTGAAATGCTTCTGTAAAACAATCTTCCGTTCAGCAACTATCAGTGGTTGCATATCGGATCGGGTACTTAATCCATCCTTCTCGTAAATTGAAATGATCATATCGCGGTACCAGGTGGTAGAATTATTTTTACAGATGGCCAGAAGAAAGAACTCCCAATCGGAAACAATTTTCAATTCTTCGTTATATAGACCCACTGTATTAAAAAGACTTCGCCGGATTAAGGTGGAGGAATGACCAAGATATTCAGTAAAAAGCCAATAAAACGTCAGTTCAGCAGGGAATTTTTGTATCCTCAAACCTTGTTTTAATTTAAACGCACAATTACCATATATAATATCACTTTGAAGTTCTGATTTAACCAGGTATGCCAAAACGTTGGTATTAAAAAAACAATCTCCGGAATTAAGGAAGATACAATATTCACCACGAGCCTTCAAAATGCCTTTGTTCATGGCATTGTATATACCTTTGTCCGCTTCGGATACCCAATATCTAAAACTATCCCTATTCTTTTCAATTATTTCAACACTCCCATCTGATGAAGCTCCATCAATAATTATATATTCATAATCAACAAAGCTCTGGCTAGCAACACTTTCTATGGTTTTAAGCAAACCTTCAGCATTGTTGCGATTGATGGTAATTATTGAGAATAGAGGCATATTTAATCAGGAATAGCAAGAATTTCCCCTTCAATAGCTTTGGTCACAGGTTTGAGAGTATACGCATCAAATATCCTGTAATTGAATTCTTTTAATAGTTTATAAACCTCTTCGCAGGAACTTCCCTGTTCATGAAGAAGATTTTCTGATAATTCTGATAGAATTACGGGCCTGTTTTCTTTGAGTATCTCTCTGGCGCCAGACAAAACTTTAAATTCAGCACCTTCAGTGTCTATTTTGATGAAACCAGGATTAAGCTGGTATGTATCAACCAGGTTGTCAATTGTGTTACCTTCTACTTTTATAGATTTTTTTTCGATCCCGTTTATATTTGGATGATTCATATTACCTAATGAAGAATACTCCTCCTTGCCTTCAATAGTCTTCAATTCATATTGCCTTTCAGAATCAGCAGCAATACCTTTGAAAACTATCAGTTTTTCATCACATTTGTTTCTTTTAATATTCGTCTGAAGATATTTCAATGCATTTGGGGTAGGTTCTATAGCAAGAACTTTTCTTCCGGGATTTATTAGTTGAGAGAATAATACTGAATGCAAGCCTATATTTGCCCCCACATCTATAACATCCTTTTCAGGATCAATATATTTCTCTATCAGTCTTACTATATCTCTCTCATAATCGTGGAATATTAAAATGAATTCGAGAATATCGGAACGAACATCGATTTCAAAAGTACCTCGAAAATCGGGCACGTTTACTATAACCGAGCCACCAACTACAATATCAGATAACTCTTTCAGAAACTGTATATTACTATTTTCCTTATTAGTGGCTATTCTTCTCCGAATCCAGGTTATTGGATAAAGTAAAAGAAAAGAAATCTTATTCCTTTTTAGAATTTGTTTAAGCGACACTTTCATTCCCGGCAACTATACATTAATCTTCATTTTACTTAGTTGAATTCGCAAGAATTGACGTATATAATTTTTCATAACTGTTTGCTACATTTTCGATCCGGTAATTATCCAGAACTTTTTTGCGCCCATTAATTCCAAGCTGGTTGTCCGTATTATTTTCAACACACCAATGAATTCCTTCAGCCAGATCAGTGGTATCAAATGGCTTTGCCAGATATCCGTTTTGCTTATGGTCTATTAATTCAGGAATGCCTCCTACCTGAAACGCCACAACAGGCGTGGCACAGGAAAGGCTCTCTATAATCGTGTATGGTAAATTTTCCTGTTCGGAAGGCACAATCATTACATCAGCCGCAGAATAAACAGTACTCAGTAGTTCTTCATTATCAATCAGTCCGAGATTGACCGTTTCAAAAAACATATCCCCGGTAAAAATTCCACCGAAAATAAGAATTTGTATCTCGCTTCTTTTGTAGTACTTCTGAAGATTCTGAAGTCCTTCCAACAATAGACTAAATCCTTTATTTTGATCAGCGATTGCTCTGTATGCTCCAAAGAGAAAAGTGGTTTTATCGGCAATATTCAGAAACTTCCGCGCTGCCCTTTTATCATGCGGAAAAAAAATCGCCGTGTTAATTCCA
>JBBQEI010000150.1:0-5356 GCA_038320545.1 Bacteroidales bacterium | reverse complement strand
CCGGCTTTTATAACTTTCTTTTTAATACTCCGATTGATGCATCTTTATTTATGTCGAGGCCGGAATAAGGAACTATGGAGACCGGTGGTTGAGCGGAGCCGAAACGCCCGCTTGTTAACGAAAATCCTGTTATTATGTTTTAGGCTCTAAGTCCGGGCTCTTCGGCTACGCTCAGGTACCGCCACTCAAGGATTTCATCCTGATCACTGAAAAATGCAACATGTAAATTTTTTAGTATAACATTTTCGTATTCAAGGCTATTATCTTTGTAATGTGAAGGTTAAAAACTTTATTGAAACTTTTTTATTTAAATTAATTGAATAGTCCAATAAATTTAAATTAACCTGCAAACTTTTATTTAGGTGAAACGGTTTTAATTACGGCTAAAATACCATTCAATAAATTACGTTAAATTAGTTTTTTATAACTCAATGGTAGTAACCTGAAAAAACATGAACTTAAATTATGAAACCCGCCGGGTTTTTCTTAAGAAAATAACTACTGTAAGTGTGGCATTTTCCATAATACCCAGCATGTTTTCTGCCAGTAATGAAACTACTTTTAAGAAAAATAAAAAAGAAAAAGGGCTTGTTTTCCTTTTCCAGGGTGATTCCATTACCAGTGGTAACCGGGGTCGCAATGGCGATCCAAATCTCATCATGGGGCATGGTTATGCTTTTACTATTGCAAGCCAGCTTGGATGCGATTTCCCCGATAAAAATCTAACCTTCATTAATCGCGGTGTCAGCGGAAATACAGTGACCGACCTAGAAAAAAGATGGAAAGAAGACACGCTTGACCATAAGCCTGATGTTTTAAGCATTCTGGTTGGCATCAACGATTCAAGTTCTGCACTCAAAGCACATCCATCGTCAAATGCTGTAACAACTCAAATATATAACGATGTATACCGGTCGTTACTTGACCAGGTAATAAAACAAAATCCTAATATTATCCTTGTTCTGAACCAACCCTTTGCTTTTCAACACAATTTAGCTTCCCGGGACTGGGAAGCACGGTTTCAGGATTTAAGCAAACGTCAGCAAATTGTTGAAAATATTGCATTGGATTATAAGGCCGTACTTGTAAGGCTTCAGGATGTTTTTAATGCCGCTTGTTCTAAAGCTCCTGCCGAATATTGGATCTGGGATGGCATTCATCCAACGGTTGCCGGACACGAGCTGATAGCCAGGGAGTGGATCGGGCAGGTTATGAAAAGGCTGAGTTTTATATAATTCCATTTATTTTCCCAGTCAAATTCTCAGGTAAATAGCTTAACCATAATGATAATTAATATGATAGCTGCAAGTGTTATATAAGAGTATGGACTGGCAAAATTAAATGTCGTACCCAGAGAAGGATATAATTTTGGAACCATCAAACGTGGGTCTTTTCGGTTAAAGTAAAAGGGACCTTTCCAATTTCCAGGATCCATACTCATTGTGTTCATTATCTGTTCGTTCAGTTTAGTTTTCATAACATTCATTATAAATTCAATGTGTTGGAATAAAAATTTAAAGTTACTATGTGAAAATAAATATATGTTTTTTTAATTCATTAACAAAATAAAATCTAAACAAAACGGTCTCAAATTCTCGTATCAGTAAGATGTGAATTTGAACAAAGCCGGAATATTGTTCATGTAAAATGTTATCTTGTACATTTCCTATGGTTTTTTAATGGTTTATACTATTTTTATCTTTTCAAGAATAATTGTTTACACTAAAACTTAACTTTTATGAATAATTCAAAAAGCAGGAGAGATTTTTTAAAAATTACAGCAGCAGGCGCAATCGGATTGACTGCTCTTGGTTCCTTTACACTTAAACCTGATACAACCGACAGGAAAAAGCTGGGTGTTGGACTACAACTGTATACCATCCGCGATGTTATGGCAGTCGATCCTTTAGGCACCCTGAAGAAAGTCTCGGATATGGGTTATAAAAACCTTGAACTTGCAAATTATTCAAATGGTAAATTTTATGGCTTCTCACCTAAAGAATTAAAGAAAATTGTTGGCGATTTGGGCATGACCATTCTTAGCAGTCACACCCAGGTTGAAGCTGCCGGAATTACCATCGACAATGCCAAAAAAATGGCCGATGACCATGCTGAAGTCGGTGTTAAATACTGTGTTCAGCCATGGGTGAACGATGTTGACCGCAACATTGAGTCGTACAAAAAAATGGTGGGCGACTGGAACGAAGTTGGCAAAATAATGAAAGGTGTAGGAATTCAATTTGGATATCACAACCATAACTTCGAATTTAAACCCATCGACGGCATAATTCCTTATTATGATATTTTTATGCGTGAAATGGATCCTAACTATATTACCATGGAAATTGACCTTTTTTGGGTAAGTAAAGCCGGACAAAATCCCGTAGAAATGTTTAAAAAATATCCTGGCCGTTTCCAGCTTTTCCACATGAAGGATATGCTTACCAACCAAGATCCATTCTTCGATGTAATTAAAGATGATGTATGTTCCGTTGGCGCAGGTGTAATTGATTTTAAAGCCATTTTGGCATCGAAGGAATTGGCTGGTATGAAATATCTGTTTGTTGAAGATGATAATCAGGGAAATGGTAAGCCATTTGAAGCAATAGAAACAAGCATCAGCAATCTCGCTACTAAAATTCTGGTATAAACTGTAATTTTAAAAATAAGAATTTAACACAAAAGCACCAGGACTAACACTTTTGCATCCTGGTGTCTTTGTGTTTATCATTTTCTCTTTTTGTTTTTCTCTATTTTATAGATTTTTACACCGCTCTTACAAACTCTCCAGAACCTCCACAGCAAAATCTGATAACGAAGGATCCCTGGCACCCATTAGCAAAATAACATCGCCCGGTTGAACCATCTCTTTAAATTTCAATGGAAGTTGAGTTCTGTCGGCTACCAACAAAGCATTTCGATTGTTTTTCTGAACTGCCGCAATAACTACTTCCGAACCGATATCCCTGTTCACAGTTCCTCCGGCATAATACACATCCGACATAAAAAAACAATCATTATCCCTGAGAATTTCTGATACTTTTTCGGCAAGCTCTTCATGCATAAACCTTAATGGTCCGTAACCATGTGGCTGAAACCAGGCTAACGTTCTCTCACCTAATTGCTGGCTGGCCTTAATAGCTGCTGCTACTTCGGCAGGATTATGGGCAAAATCGTCTATCACATACACTCCCTCTTTTTTACCCACCAGTTGTGTCCTCCTGTAAATTCCAACATAACTTTCCAAAGCTTTTGCTGAATTTGCTATACTTATGCCAATAGCTCCCGAAACGGCAGTTGCAGCCATAGCATTTTCCATGTTATGCTTCCCTATTGCCGGAATTGTAAAAGGAACTCCATTGATGGTAAACAAAATCTGAAATCCGGTTTGCTTATAATCGTTTCCTGCATAACCAATTCCGCTCACTGTTCCAAAATCATAGTCGGAATTCTGAGACAAGGTCTTTATCATAGCATGGTCGTGGTTTACTATAAACTTTCCATGAGTATGTTCCTTAAAAGTTGAAAATAACTGCATGAGTTCAGCGAATTCTTTATGATCTCTGTCGACATTCAGAACCACACTTATTTCAGGGTAGTAATTAACGATAGAACCATCCGACTCATCCGACTCAATTACCAGCCAATCACTTTTTCCTACCCAGGCATTTCCGGGAAGCCCCTGTTTTTGCAATGCTGTTAAACCGGCACCAGTCATTAACGACGGAGAGTATCCGTTTTCCTGTAATATATGGAATATCATGGCAGTGGTAGTAGATTTTCCCGAGGTACCTCCTACTGCTATTGTTCTTTTACTTTTAGATATGGCAGCAAGCAACTCCGACCTCTTCATCACCGGAATTCCCAATTCTTTTGCTTTCCGGTATTCGATGTTACTTTCCTCAATGGCTGTCGAAACTATTACAACTTCCATGTTTTGGGTTAACCCCGATCCATCCTGAAAAAAACATTGGATTCCCTGTTTTTCAAACTGCTCCTGAATCAGCATTTTGGAATTCTGATTAAAAAGCCTGTCCGATCCGGCAACGTTTTTCCCAATCCCTTGTAGATATTGAGCAATAGCACTCATGCCGGTTCCTGCTATTCCAATAAAAAAATAATTTTTGAATTGCTCTATATTCATAAAATCTGTTTCAACTGCCAAATATAGAATTAAATAACCAGTCAAAGGATTATAAATAATGGAATTCGATTTTTAGCTTAATACAGCAATAAATGCTAATTTCACTTCAGATTTCTCAGTGATTTCCATAGATATCCCAGGCATAACGAACAATCAATATCGATACTATCAGCATAAAAATTATTCTGATAAAATGATTTCCTTTTTTTATGGCCAGTTTTGTTCCGAGAATGCTTCCCAGGATATTGAATATGGCCATTAGGATGGCAAGTTCAATCAGGTAATTTCCTTGCCGTATAAACACCACAAGGGCTGAAATATTGGTGACACAATTGATCACTTTTGAGTATGCTGAAGCTTCCAGAAATTCAAAGCCCAGGATAACCACAAAAGCTAAAACAAGGAAGCTACCGGTTCCCGGTCCAAAAAATCCATCGTAAAAACCTACCAATATGCCTGTTATTGATCCGTAAATTATTTGCCGGTTAATCGATAACGATTTTGTTTTAACCTTACCCAAATCCTTCTTAATAAGGGAATATATCAGGATCAGAATTAAAATAATTAAGATGGCCGGCTTTAAAAAACTTACATTGATACGACTCACGATTTTTGCTCCTGAATAAGAGGCAATTGCAGCACTGATGGAAATAAAAAGTAATATTCTGTAATCAAGTTTTATTCGTTTCGAATATTGGTATGCAGAAATCGATGTCCCAGATAAGGCTACAATTTTATTTGTACCAAAAATAGTGGGTAAGGGGACATCAGGCAGGTTAATGAGCAACGCAGGAATTTGTATAAGTCCTCCTCCTCCAACTACCGCATCAATGAATCCTGCGGTAAATGCCAGTATGATAAGTGATAAAATTACAATGAAATTATAGTCAGAAAAAACATGAAGAATATTCATTTAAGATGATTAGGGAATTTTACCGTGGCAAATATAAAGCAATTTGTTAAGCACTGCGGTTTATTTGAAAATGTTGAAAATATCCGTTTTATCAAAGCTGCGTAGCTGCTGCCTATTTATAGGAGAGATCAATTTCCGGTTCTTCCAAAGCAGCGTAGCTGCGACCCTTTTGTAGGTGATAATGTCCTGTTCCTAACCATGATTTTAAATGCTCCGAGATGAGGTTAATATATTAATAATATGCTTATTGCGATCAATAAAGATGTAGCACTGCGGTTTATTTGAAAATGTTGAAAATA
>JBBQEI010000149.1:0-5386 GCA_038320545.1 Bacteroidales bacterium | reverse complement strand
GGAAAGGAGTAAAAAGAACATTTGCTACGGTAACTCAACATTAATGAATTGGGCAAAAAACAATGCGGGTAAAAGTTTGAATGATGCAATTGATGAATGGAAGCGGATTTCCACTCTTCAGAAAAATAAGGAACATAAGTCAGTGATCGCTCCTCAGTTTGAATTCAACAGGTATATCCGTGATTTTATGGCTGATAATCCGGACAAAACACGCGCCGCCGCTATTTATTTCTGGAAATTAAAACGGCTGCAACGGGGCGACAATATTTATTCCGCAACTGATTTACTTCTATCCGAAGCACAGGTCTATTGATTATTTGTACAACGAGGTTTCAAGCACCTTCAAACACTGCTTTTACACCTTCATCATCTTTGCTTTTAAATCCATTTACTGCAGGAGTACCTTTATCACTTCAAAAGGTAATTCACTGATATTTAAACTTTAAAATGAAAAAAATGAAAAAAATTACCCTTTTCGGCTGGTCATGGCGCTTTTTAGCCTTACTCATTTTGTTTTATTTATGTTACCTGGGCGGAGCCCAAACCTTAAGCGGAAAGCTCCCCGGTATTAAGCCCGAGCCTGGATTAGTCCCCTTTGGTATTGGGTTGCTTTTGGTAGGTATTACCAATACATTACTGGTGGCAGCACTTGTATTAAGCTCGCGGTGGAGAAGTTTACGCCTTTCGCTTTTATTGTCAATTGCTTATTTTGGGGCGGTGACTTTTGTTATGCAAATCGAAACCTGGTATTTTTTATCCGACATTACCGTTAATGCGGAATTAATGCCCTATCTGTTCGTAATGGGATTACCGGTAGCGTTTCTGTTTGTGCCTTTATCCGTCTGGATTTTGGGCAAAGGACGTAACCTGAACAGTACAATTTCAGTTAACACCATCGCAATTCCTTTTAGGCAATGGATATTGAAGTTGGGTTTTATTGCAGTAGCTTATGTTACGTTATACTGGCTGGCCGGCTATTTTATTGCCTGGCAAAATCCCGAATTGCGCACTTTTTATGGTAGTCCTGGAGCAATAACACCATTCTGGGAGCATACTGCAAATACACTCCGAACAGATCCGGGTCTGTTCCTTTTTCAGGTGTTGCGCGCTATGATCTGGACTCTTTGCGCGCTTCCGGTAATTTTCGGATCAAAGCTTAATGCATGGTGGACAGCCTTGCTGGTGGCTTTGCTTTTCAGCATTCCCCAAAACCTGGGTCACATCATGGAAAACTCACTTATACCCGGTGCCAGTGTGCGTCTGAGCCATTTTATCGAAACAGCTTCTTCTACTTTTATTTTTGGTCTCATCGTAGTTTGGTTATTGCATCGGAAACATGAATCACTGAAAGACTTATTGGGCATTAAACAATCAAAGTTACAAAATGAAAACAATTAACACAGAAAAAACACACAATCCTAAACGGACTGAGTCTGATAGGATCGTTGGCTCATCAACCACTGATAAATATCAGATTCCTATCTCCACTATCGTACCATTTCTGCTTATTACTTTCGGCATTGCATGGACAATCCTGGGCTTGTTTGTCTTTCTTCCTGAAAAAATGACTGGAATATTCGATGAAATAAGCGGAGATCATCCGCTCTTTTTCCTGGCAGTTTATGCCCCTGCCATAGCTGCATTTGTGATAATAATTTATAAAACCGGAGTTCAGGGTTTAAAAGGTTTTCTCTCCCGTTTTCTAATTTGGCGAAGTTCTCTTTCATGGTATGCGTTTTTATTTTTTGGGATACCGTTGATTTTTATCGCTGGTTCTTTTATCAAGGGAAACCTGTTTACAGATTCATTTCCATTTTCATCAATATCATCACTTTTGTTTGCTTTGGCATTTGCCGCAATCAAAGGCCCGGTTGAAGAATTCGGATGGCGGGGTTTAGCTCTACCATTGCTTCAACGAAAACTTGCCCCAATTTGGGCTGGTCTAATTCTTGGTGTCATCTGGGGCATCTGGCACATGCCGGCATTCCTTTTGAGCGGAACCCAGCAAAGTGAATGGTCATTTGCACCCTTCTTTATAGGATGCGTTGCATTAAGCATAATAGTAACCCCGCTTTTCAACAGATCAAATGGCAGCATACTGCTAACTGCTTTTTTTCATTTTATGCTTATGAATCCGGTCTTCCCCGATGCACAACCTTATGATACCTATATAATCATTGTTATTGCTGTTATTGTTGTCTGGGTTAACCGAAGAACGATGTTCACCAAAGAGGGTGCAATCACAAGGGTAATACCCTGACTATGGAATATCTAATTACGGGAAATGGAAGCCCGTCTGGCTGAGATTGTAATATCAAGTTGTGATAAGAAAATAATTCTGAAATGAAAAAGATGAATAAAAATTTTGGACTACTAATATTAACTATAACAATGATAAGTTGCACTACAATGAAAAAGACATTTGAAAAGGAACGGATTGAAGAGATTAGAAAATCTAATAGTGCCAATGTGATAGAACCTTTAACAGAAGAAAAAATCAAAGACCTTCCCGAACCAATTAAGAAATATCTCAGAAAATGCGGCTATGTGAATCAGCCGATTATTTTTAATGCTGATGTGTTTTGGAAAGAGAGTTACATAAAACTAAAACCCGAAAAAGACTGGGCGGAATTAACAACCAGTCAGTTTAACTCAGTTAACCCTATTTCGAGAATTGCATATATGGAATTTAAATCAATGCCGGTTACCGGTCGCGATATTTATCGTAACGGACAGGGCAACATGAACGGTAAACTATTTAATCTCATTCCAATTATAAGATAAGGGGTTTATAGTTACAGGTATCTTCCATTTTGATAATGAAGGGCTTTTTTCAAGGTTTGAAACGGATGACAGATACTATACTGAAGCAAAAGGAAAGTTTTCAAAGACCAGATTTTCAGCCGTTGTTGACTCTTACCAAACCAAAGGCGGCAAACTTATTCCTGAAAAAGTACGAATTGTCTGGCATTTGGAAAATGGCGATTATGAGTATTACAAGGGGACAATTAGTAAAATAGATATTAATGTGGCTGAATGACACTTTGACAAACAAGAAAGCCATCTGGTAATACGCGGTATATTTTATTGCCGAGTTAGTGCAGGTTTCAACGTTTCTGCACCTAATAAAGCTTCATGTAGCTTGACGGTGCAGTGCTTCGAAATTGGCAACAAAAACATATCGCCATCGTTGTGCGTCATGCAAATAAATCGATGACGCACGGTTTTGCATAAAATAGAATTGTCTTAAAATGGGCGACCCATTATTCACAATAAATAATAGCAATTTAAATGACTAATATTCTGCTTATAGGTGTTTTTGAAGGATTGTTTTTGGCAATGCTTTTATTTACTAAAAAGAGGAAAACGATTTCTGACAAAATCTTATCGCTTTTTTTTATCGTTTTTTCTTTAAATATCGGGCTGTCATATATAGATGCATACAATCGTAATCATGGTTTCCCATTTCCGGTATTTATTTTAACCGCTGCTCCTTTTTTACTTTTGCATGGACCACTCTTGTGGCTATATATTAAATCACTTACTGATCAGTTTTTCAGGTTCAAACCTATCTATTTACTCAATCTGATCCCATTTGCAGCAATGGAGATTCAGCATACTGTGACCTTTTATATTTTGCCTGCAAGTGAAAAAATAGAGCTTGTTCAAACAGAAAGTTTTAAATATTCATTATCGTATTATATTTTTGTTTCGGCAATTGCCATCTCTCCCATCGTCTATTTTTACTTCGGTTTACGATCGATTAACCGTTACAAACTGAAAATCAAAGGTTACTTCTCACAAAAGGAAGGAACTGATTTAAGATGGCTCAAGGTGATCATCGGATCGTGGCTTATTCTCCATTGCATAGTAAATACTTTCTTTGTCGCCGATTTATTTGTGCCCGTTTCATCCTTTTGGTTGATGCAATATTTTAGCTTTATAATAGGCGCAGTCTATATTGTTTTCATTGGTTTCTATGGTTTGAAACAGGAAAATATATTCCTGGCACATACCATACAAATTGATTTGGAGAAGGAAGCCAGGAAGCATTTGAAAGACAATTACGAAAAACCGGTAACTGCTGCTGAAAATGAGTTCATCAAACAGCTTTTAAGTCACATGAGTGAACACAAGCCATTTCTCGAACCAGAGATCACAATAAAGATGTTGAGCGACCAATTAAATGTTAGTCCTGAATATTTCTCTGAAATAATAAACACTGATTTGAATAAAAACTTCTTCGATTTTATAAATTATTATCGTGTAGAAGAGTTTAAATATCAATGTAAAGACGAAAAAAACAAAATATTAGCCATTATCGGAATAGCTTACAATTGTGGTTTTAATTCCAAAGCAACTTTCAACCGGGTATTTAAAAAGTCTACCGGACTGACTCCCAGCGAGTACATAAGCAGGTCTCAATAAGTTGAGGCTTCTTTTTCTCCATTCTCTCTTTAGTTGAGACTCCAAAAATTGAAAGTAAGACTTACTGTTTTCAATTATCCTTTTTATTTGCATCATAATTCAAAAGTAAAAGCAAATGAAAAAGATAATCTTTGGGTTTTCAATTCTTTTCTTAATGGGATGCACTGCAACTAGACTTTGTGAACCCTGGCATCCATATTATAGAATACAAGCTGGTTTAAATAGAGGAGGAATCACTGAGAACACCGATTTTACTAAGACAACCGATATTCAGCCCGATGCATTCACAGGTGCAACAAAAACCGGCTTCAATGCAAGTAGTCATTTGGTGCTTCCTCTCAAGCAGAATTCCGTTGAGACAGGTGTTGATTTCATGTACAACAACCAAACATTTACTTTTAATGATAGTAATGTTGGTTACAATGGTAGCCGTAAGGTTGGAACATCACAATTTATGATTCCTATTACCTATAATTTTAACCTTCTCAAAAAGAACAACCCACTTGGTTCTCTTCAGTTGAAAGTTGGTTACCTTATGCAATTCAACCTGTTTTCGGTAACTGACAATGGAGCGCCATTAACCGATTATAGTACCAATGGATTTTCGAACGGTATTACGGTTGGCTTATCGGCAACTCCATTCAAGATTAGTAATGGAAATAGATTGGGCTTCTACTTAGATGGGTATAGAGGTTCAAAAATTTATAGTGATTTTTATAATAGAAGTATAAATGAAATGCCTGGTTCAAGTTTTATAAAGTTTGGAATTTTATATCAGTTTGGTAAAATCAATAAATAAAGAGCCATGAAAACAACCTTGCTTAGCCTAATAATTCTAATCGGAATCTCGTGTAATTCAATATCGCAGGAAACAGTAATTAAAAACAAAAACATGAAAACAGTAATTGTTTATGCCTCAAACCATGGAACAACTCAAAAAGTAGCGAATATCATTCGT
>JBBQEI010000148.1:0-5411 GCA_038320545.1 Bacteroidales bacterium | reverse complement strand
TGAGAAATCTCAGGCTTTCAGCCTGAAGAATACGAGCCAGATCCTTTGGATCCAAACTGCATATTTTATTCTTTTAACCCTTTGACTGAAGAAGATATTAACAGGATAAAGAATATTCAGCCAACTACTTATGTAAGTATGGAATAAAAAATTAAGTTCTAATTAGATTTATCATTTTTAATGCCAGGTCGCTGAAGATAATTTTATCGTTTCCATTCGATTCCACATGGTACATGGCTTTTCCCATTTCATTAAAAATTGATTGGATGTTTTGGTTATTGATGTAAGGATAAAATTTACTTGAAAATTCATTTTCTTTTACGGTCAACATTGCCAGATCGGGAACACCCTGGTTTATCATAAAATTTTCCCGTAACATGCGAATGGTATAAGCAAGAAAGTTTTTCTGTCTTTCCCTTCCGAACGTACATATTTTATCGCACCACTCTAATAGGGCCAATACGTCTTTTTTGTAGCAAGTGCGCATAAAAGCTGCAAACAGTTCAAAGTTTTCAACATTTTCATCATCACTCTGAAGTACGCGCAAAGCGATATTCATGTTTCCATTCGAAATTTTTACAGCATCTCTTACCTGTTGTTCAGGGTAATCGTAATGAGCAAGAATATATTCAAGCAGTGAATTATCATCAATTTTAGAAATCTTGATCAACTGGGTACGCGATAAAATT
The DNA here is from genome assembly GCA_038320545.1 of Bacteroidales bacterium. GTDB lineage: Bacteria > Bacteroidota > Bacteroidia > Bacteroidales > JAAUTT01 > JAAUTT01. Next base: position 4,722 of record JBBQEI010000148.1, on the reverse strand, counting down.
GTGGTCAGCATCATGCCACTATTTTCAGGAACAAGAATAAACAAAGTTTTGGGCGAAGGTTCTTCGATAACTTTTAAGAGCTTATTGGCTGCCGTAATATTCATTTTTTCAGGAAGCCACATTATCAGAACCTTGTAATCAGCTTCAAAGCTCTTCATGCTAAGTTTGTGAAGAATTTCGTGGCTTTCGTTCTTGCTGATGAGGCCTTGCTTATTTTCCAAACCTATAGCTGCATACCATTGGTTTGGGTTGAAATATGGATTGGAAAGAAACAGTTTCCTCCATTCCTTGATATAATCGTCACTAACAGGAGGATCTTTTGCCGGGGAAGCAACCGGAAAAGCAAAATGAAGATCGGGATGAACCAGCTTGCTGTATTTAACGCATGAAGGACATGTTCCACACGAATCAGCAGGAGTGCGGTTTGTACAATTAATGTACTGTGAATAAGCAACAGCTAAAGCCAAATTGCCGGATCCTTCAGGACCGAGAAATAATTGGGCATGACTGATTCTGTCGTCCTGTACCGATTGAATCAGGCGTTTTTTTACTTCTTGTTGACCAATTACTTCACTGAATAACATGCTTTTATGTTAAAGGTTATGCTTGCTGCAAGATACTAGATTTTGGAAAGAATTAATACTCTGTTTATACAATTGATATCATTTGTAAAAAAAAGAATTAAGGGGCTATTAAGCTTGCGTGTTCAATATGAATGCTTTCTGTTCGGCATAAAGAGTTTTCACGGCCAAGAAGAAAATCGTTAGCAAGTTGTTTTAGAGATTTTTTAAATGAATCGGTATTTACCGGATCAAAAATCCAATCTGCATTTTCGAGCCATTCCATTGGAAAATTAATGAGCCGTTCTTCAACATCAATTTCGTTGATTATTGACTTGAGTTTAGCTTCCTTAAAAATATTTACCCAATTAAAATTATAGTTAAGAGCAAGTGTAAGAATATCAAATATATCTTTTGGTTCATCGCGGCCAACAATTGCTGTAAGCTTATTTGAAATTATATTAAAAGGGGTATCGATATAGCCGAAATCAATTTTCTTTGTTTCTCCACTTCGATATTCTACATCATTAATAAATTCAACTTTTAGTATTTCGTTGTTTTCAATTAAAATTAAACGGGTGTAATCTTCCGTGAACAGAGCATTGTCAAAGTTAATACGAAAGGCAGAAGAAATTTTCTTTCTTATCACCTTCATGTATTCGGTATAGTTTAAATCGGCATTTACAAAAAAATCAAGGTCCTCGCTGTATCGGTGGTTTAGGTAATATCGGCCAAGTGCAGTACCGCCGGTGAGGTAAAAAGGTAAGTTTAAGGTCTTCCACCAGTTTAGGAATTTATCCTGAAACTGATATAATTTCTTGTAATCTTTTTTTAATGAATTCATATTGCTTTCTTAACGAGGGCTGTCTTAATTGCATTATAGCTTTCTCAGTTAAAAGTTCAGTAATGTCTTTTATCGGATAAAGCTGGAGTATTGTAAACCATGGATAAGTCTCGAGTATTTTTATAAACAGTTTATGTTTATCATAATGGCCTGCTAAATCTGTGGATCCTGTAAGCAAGGCGTCAAGGTCTTCAACCGGAATATTATAATCCCAGCTCAATGCTCTTAATAGTTTTATTTTTTCCGACTGATCCATTTTGCTAAATATTTACAAAAATAGTGTTAATCACAAAATTCAGACTCTCATTTTCAATATATTCTAAACTATTCAGGTGAATTTTTGTGTGTAACTGTTAATAATATGGTTACACCAATTCTTTTTTTTATATTTTACAAAGAAAATATTGATTAGTTTTTAGTTATGAAGTTTACACGCGACGATTATAATAAACGTATTATCGATAAGGCTGGAATAATACCTGCCGACGAACCTGTGTTTTTATTAAGGGCACAGGATAAAAATGCACCTTCTACTTTGCGGCATTATGCCAAACTCCTTGAAGAAGATGGCAATATCGAAATGGCCGAAGAACTCAGGGCTCATGCACGCCAGATGATTGTATGGCAAAAGTCGGTAAAAGTTAAGACACCAGATAAATAGCTTATGCCTTACTTGCTTTTACAGTGTTTGTTTTGCTTTTTGACCAGATAACCAAAGCAATACCCGCCAGAACAAATGGAATACTTAACCATTGACCCATGTTTAATGTCATAGTGCTTTCAAAATCGACTTGTACTTCTTTAATAAATTCTATAAAGAAACGGGCTGAAAATAGCATAATCAGGAACCAACCGAAAATAAATCCCCGCGGAAGCACATGTCTTTTTTTAAGGTACAATGTATAAAGAATACCAAAAATAGCAAGGTAAGCAAATGCTTCGTAGAGCTGTGTAGGGTGTTTTGGAACAGTTTCGTGGCGAAGTTCAAATATGAAACCCCAGGGTAAGTTAGTTTCTACGCCATAGATTTCAGAGTTAAACAAATTTCCAAATCTGATACAGGCTCCTGCCAAAGGCACAACAACACCCATATAATCCATTATCCTTATAAAATTAATTTTATTTAATCGGGAAAATATTAGCAAAGCAATAACTATTCCAATGGCACCACCATGGCTTGCAAGTCCCTGGTAACCTACAAATTCAAAATCTTTACCAATGGTTCCACGCCAGGGAAGGATCATTTCCAGAATATGGTTCTGATAATAATCCCATTCATAAAATATACAATGGCCTAACCGGGCGCCAAGAACAGTACCGAAAAAAACATAAATAGCTAATTTATCAAGAAGTTCTTGGCTTAATTTTTCTTTTTCGAATATTTTCTTCATGAAAATATAGCCAAGGACAATGCCTGCTACAAACAGTAATGAATAGTAACGCAATCCCCAAAATCCTAAATTAAAAATTTCCGGATCTACGTTCCAACGGATAAATGCTATAGACATACGATAAAATTAGTTTAAGAACAAATGTAATGAAAACAAATTCAGAAGGTAAAAATAGGGATATTTTTCTGGTAAATCCCAACATTTCAGGATATGGCATTTTATAATTATTGTTAAAATTTCCTGTTAAATCAACTAAACTTAGTATGTTTGGAACTGTTTTTGAAAATGCTTTAACATGAAAATTTCTGGATATATCCTCATATTATTTATTATTGGTTTTATTGGCGGATGTGCTAAAATAGTTCCTCCCGTGGGTGGGCCAAAAGATGTTACACCTCCAAAAGTAGTGAAGTCGAAACCTGCTGAAAATGCTTTAAATTTCAATGAAAAAAAGGTTGTTATTACTTTCGACGAGTTTATTAAGTTTAAAGATAAAGAAAAGGAATTTGTTACCTCTCCGCCATTTAAAAAAAAGCCGGAAGTAATACTGAAGTATAAAGATGTTGTTGTTAATTTTCGTGAAGACCTTCAGCCCAACACAACTTATTCGTTAAATTTTGGTAATTCAATAACCGACAATAATGAAGGCAATCCCATACGCGATTACGAATTTGTTTTTTCAACAGGCGATTACATCGATTCGCTATCATTTGAAGGAAAAGTTGTGAGTGCTTTCGACCTTAAACCTGATAAAGAACGCTTGTTTGTTATGTTGTACGACGTTTTTGGTGATTCTGTACCGATGAAAATTTTACCGGCTTACACTTCAAAAACCAACGAAAAAGGATTCTTCAGAATTAATCATATAAAAGCTGATACCTTCATGGTTGTTACAATAAAGGATTTAAATAATAATTTACTATACGATCCGAACGAAGACATAGCTTTTTCCGACAGCCTGCTTTATCTTAACAATTCTTTTTATCATGCACCCGATACTGCTGCAGCAAGAGATACAGCACGAAGCGATTCAGCTTATTACAGTCGATTTAAACCACAAATGGTGCTGCATTCCTTTGTAAATGAAACTAAAAAACAATTTTTGGATAAGAAGGAACGAAAATTAAACAATCAAATGTTTTTTAGTTTTAATGCTCCACTCGATACCTTCCAGATCAGTATTATTGATACTACAATTAAATCTCCCTGGTTTTTAAAAGAAGAAAATTTAACCCATGATTCGATTACACTTTGGATTACCGATACAACCCTGATAAAAAGAGATACCATAAAAACGGTACTCATATATCTAATGCCCGATTCCTTAAATATTCTTCGTCCAAAGTACGATACATTAACAATGATATATAAAGCGCCTAAGGAACAGCAGCAACGTCGTCAAAAACAGAAGTCGGAAAATATTGAGCTGGTTTCCCTTACTACCAATGCCAAAGATGGTTTCGATCTGAACAAAATAATTTCGGTGGAGGCAAATGTTCCTCTGGATTCAATCGACTTAAGCAAAATACAATTCACATATACTGAAGATACTGTTTATAAGCCCGTCAAATTTAAGTTAAAAAAGGATTCAATTCATTTTAGAAAGTTTTATATAGATTTTGTGCCCATTCCAGCAGCAAATTATTCCTTAATATTCGATTCATTAGCAATAAGTTCTATCTACAGAACTTATAATGACTCAACAGGTATTAAATTCAAAGCTCAAAAGGAAGATTACTATGGAGCCATAAAAGCTACTATGTCTAATGTTCATGGCGATATAATCCTGCAGGTTTTAGATGAAAAGGAAGTAATAGTTAAAATGTATACAATCAGAAACGATCAGTTAATTAAACTCGATTATCTTGCTCCCGGAAAATATCTGCTAAAAGTCATATACGACAGCAATAAAAATGGTAGATGGGAT
>JBBQEI010000147.1:0-5456 GCA_038320545.1 Bacteroidales bacterium | reverse complement strand
TAAACGAGTACCATAACCTACAACAACAATTTCCTGTAATTCCTGAGTTTCTTCTACTAAGGTAACATTAACGCTCTTCTGGCCTGCAAGAGCTATTTCCTGAGTTTGAAAACCTACAAACGACAAAACTAAGGTTGCATTTGGATCCGGAACATTAAGGGTAAAAGAACCATTAATGTCAGTAGTTGTTCCTAACGTGGTACCTTTAACAATAACGTTAACACCAGGCAGTGGTTGGCCATCCGCCGACGAGGTCACTTGCCCGCTCACTGAAACTTGTTGAAGAAGTACGTTTCTGATAGGATTCATAGATTCCATATCAACTACTTCTCTGTTTATTACAGCTTCGTGAGTGATTGCTGGTAAACGGTAAATGTAATTTTTTTTGTCGGTGAGAACAATGTGATTATCAATTGAAGTGATGCGGATTTCTGAATCAGCAATCAATTGATTAAGCACTTCTACCAACGCGCAGTCTTTTACATTAATATCAACTTTTTTGTTAACATCAATTTTGGAATCGCTATATACAAAAGTGTAATCACTTTGTTTTTCGATTTCCTTCAAAGCCTGTTTGAGGGACACATTTTTAAGCGTTAAGCTTATTTTGGCTGATTGTGTGTAGCCAGTTGCGTATACCTGCATTAGGGATGCCGCCATTAATACTAAAGTAAGCCTCATAATTAAACATACTTTACTGCACTTGCTTTGACTAGCAAAGAAGTTGCTTTTAAACTTTTTTTTCATACATTTGCATTAGTTAGTTAAACATAAAGTATTACAAAAGCATTGTGCGGCCAAACACTCTGCTGATGTAGGTTTTTGTATCGGGAAATGCGCCAACATTTCCCGATTTTTTTTATCGTCATTCATTCAATTCATCATTAATTTTAGGTTCATAAATTCTTTTATGAGATCCGTCAAGATCTTCAACTTTAAAAGTTATCCCGGAAGTTAATTGCAATAAATTGATAACTTCTTCAATATTTTCGTCCTTCACAGTAAAGGTGTAATTGTCGTCGGTAAATTTATTTTTTCCAATTAATTCAACTTTAATACCATACCATCTTTGAAGTTTGGTTAACACTGCATCAATCGATTCGTTATCAATTACCAGCTTGCCATTTTTCCACGATGTTGTTTTGTCAACATTTACTGATTCTACTTTAATTTCCTCAGCAGAAACTGTAAATACTGCCTTTTGTTGTGGTTTTACCAAAACCGGAGCTTCCAACTCTTTTTCTTTTGAATTTTTCTGAATGCTCACTAAACCTGTAACAAGTGTGGTTTCAATAGTTTTTTCGCCGGGGTATGATTTAACATTAAAAACAGTTCCTAAAACTTTGATATCCAATTTGGAAGTTTTTACGATAAATGGCCTTGACGCATCTTTTACCACGCTAAAATATGCTTCACCAAATAAAATAACTTCACGGATTGGCTTATTAAAATGTTTTTGATACTTTATTTTGGTATCTGAGTTTAACCAAACTCTTGACCCATCAGGTAGTGTAAATTCTTTTCTCTGCCCTTTTTCGGAAATTACTTCAACATAAATATTATTGCTAATTTTTTTATAAAAGTAAAAACTAAAAGTACCAAAGGCTATAAGGATTAAAACAGAAGCAGCTATCGCTAACGATTTCCTGTACCAATTACTTTGATTTTCTTGATTTCCGAAATTATATATTTGTTTATCAGGGATGTTTGCTTGTTCCTTGATGTAACGGAACGTTTTATCAGAATCGGGATAATTATCTTTGGTTTTTAAATCAGAATAATTGTCCCATACTTCAGCCATTTTACCTTTTATCTCTGGATTATCAAGCAATTCTGCTTCTTCCTCCTTCGAAGTAAAACCGTATAGATATTTTTTTACAAAGGTTATATTAAAATAAAATGCCATCTTTCTAATATTAAGGAAACCTTGTTTAGTATTAATACACATAAATGCAGGCTTCCCCTTAATCACTTTTAAAAAAAAAGTTAAATAATGTTAAATATTATTTAGTTTGTTCTTTTAACCATTTGAGAGCCAGTCGAATTTGAGATTCAACAGTTTTTTCAGATATATTAAGTTCTGATGCTATTTGAGGGTAAGTTAGACCTTCTTCCCTGCTTTTTTTGAATATTATTTTTCTTTTGGGTGGTAATTTGTCGATTGCATTCCTGAGATGTTCTTCAAGATCATTAGAAATAACTGATTCTTCAGTATTATTTTCAGTTTCGCTACAGAATGGAATGAGGAAATTAATAAATGCCTGATGATTAATTTTATTCCTGTTTAAATTGAAAATGAAATTTTTGGTGATTGTAAACAAATAGGAATTAAACGATAACGTTTCATTAATCTGTTTTCTTAAATTCCAGATTTTAATAAATACTTCCTGAACAACCTCCTCTGCGTCAGTACGATTTCTTAAAAATCGAAATGCAAAGTAGTATACTTTAAGTCTGTATTTTGTATAAATTTTTTTATAGGCCTCAGGATCATCACATTTTATTGCAAGCAATAAACTCTTTTCGTCCATTCAATAATAGTCATTAGTTTGCCTTATCTAAAATTATTCGCAGTAGTTTTTTGTAATTGAAACAAATCTATGAATTTTTATGATATAAAAAATTAAATTCTATATAATTTTTTGAGCATAAAAAATATTATTGAATATTTGAAATATCGACGTCTTTCATAGCATTTGCAGTTAAATGTTTATATTCGAAGCGATTTTTATATATATCACATGCCAGATATAATGCTTGCCTGAAGGAATTCTCCGAAGCTATATCTTTTCCTACAAGGTCGTATGCTGTTCCATGTGCTGGCGAAGTTCTTACTATTGGTAAACCTGCTGTAAAATTTACTCCATCCTCAAAAACCAAAGACTTAAAGGGAGTAAGTCCCTGGTCGTGATACATGGCCAGAACTGCATCGAATTTGGTAAAACTGTCCGATCCAAAAAAGCCATCGGCAGGAAAAGGGCCAAAAGCTAATATTCCTTTTTCTTTTGCTTGGTCTATGGCCGGAATAATGATATCAATTTCTTCATTTCCAATTAATCCTTCATCTCCTGCATGAGGGTTTAATGCCAAAACGGCAATCCGTGGCTTGCGAACAGCAAAGTCGGAAATTAAAGATTGATTTAAAAGGTTTAATTTAGAAAGAATCGTTTCAACTGTAATTAATGATGGTACACTTGAAATAGGCACATGACCGGTAACCAGGGCAACTTTTACCATTTCACTTACCATAATCATCAGTACTTCTTTCGATTCAAACTGTTCTTTAAGAAATTCAGTATGGCCGGCAAATGAAAATGATTCTGATTGGATGTTGCTTTTATTGATAGGGCCGGTAACCAATACATCAATTTTGTTGCTTTTAATGTCGGCTATTGCAGCTTGTAAGCTGATAAGAGAAGCTTCTCCCGCTTGTGGTGTCGATTTTCCCAGTTCAACTCTTACATTATCGTCAAGACAATTGATTATACTAGCTTTACGGGCACTAGCCTCATCTGCTGAACGGACAGTAGTTAACGAAAGATTGTTCATGTTCAGTGCTTTCCGGTGGTATGCCACTACTTTTGGAGATCCATAAATAATTGGAGTACACATTTCGTACACTCGGGGATCCAGCAGTGTTTTCAGGATTACTTCATAACTGATTCCGTTAATATCGCCCTGGGTAATACCCACACGAAGCCTATGTTCTTTCATATAATAAAATACTTATGTTAAGCTTTGGTTTTTTAAATAATGATATAGTAATCTGATTCCGGCTCCACTTGCTCCTTTACCTTTGTACGATTTGCCTTTTTTACTATAGGCAACTCCTGCAATGTCAAGGTGAATAAATGGATAGGAAGTAAAATGTTCAAGAAATTTACCGGCAGTTATTGCTCCGGCTACATCACCACCAATGTTTTTAAGATCGGCAATATCCGATTTAATCATTTCGCCATATTCTTCCCAAAACGGGAATCGGGCTATTCGCTCATATACTTTCCAACCGGTTTCTTCAAGTTTTTCAAAGGTAGCTGAATTGGCATTTCCCATACCAACCATTCCTAATTCCCCAATTGCTCTATGTGCAGCTCCGGTAAGAGTGGCAATGGTAATTACCAGTTCGGGGTCGAATTGTTTGGCGTAACTGAGTGCATCACCAAGAATAAGCCGTCCTTCAGCATCAGTATTCAGAACTTCAACAGTTGTACCATCGTACATGGTGATAACATCTCCCGGGGAGTATGAATGCGCATCCACGCGATTGTCTGTTGAAGGTGCAAGCGCAATTACATATAATGGAATGTTGTTTTTTGCCAGTGCATACATTGTGCTTGCAACTGCTGCAGCCCCTGCCATATCGCATTTCATATAATCCATGCTGTCGGGAGTAGGTTTCAGGCTCAAGCCTCCACTATCGTATACTACGCCTTTGCCAATTAAAATATATGGTTTTGTATTTACTGAATTTTCGGGTTTCCATGTCATAACAGTAAATGTGGGTGGTTCTGCACTCCCTTTATTTACTGCTAATATTCCACCCATTTTTAGAGACTCAATTTTTGCTTTATCAAATACTTCTGTCTTGAATGCAGCTTCTTTGCCTAATTTTTTTATTTCCTCCGAAAGCTGAACAGAGGTAAGATATGATGCCGGTTCGTTAATTAAATCGCGGGCGTAGTTAACTGCTTCCGTAACATATTTAAGTTCATCTGCATCTTTTTGTGTCAGACGTTTCGATATAAGCGTAATTTTATCCAAAGAGAAGAGCTTTTCATCTTTGGCATTGAAATATTTTAAAAATTGATAATTACTGAGAAGTAATCCTTCAGCAAAAGCAATTACTTCTTCTGGATTTGAGGCTGCATCTATAATTTGAACATGCGAAATTTTTTCTTTTGCCAAAAATTTGTGGATTTTATGAGCAGCATTTCGCATTGCTTCATTCAGGGCATAACCGGTTTTTTTTTCTTCAGGGAATTGGAAAATGTACCAATAGCCGTATTTATTAATGCTGATGGTATATATTTTTTTCGAAAGGGCTTCCAGAATATACTCTTTTTCGGGCGATGTTAACTGATATTCGTTTAAGTTAACATCCTCCGAAGCTATAATTATTGTAGTTTTATCTGAAGCCGCGTTATCTTTAATTATAAATTCTTTCATACTTTTCGGATATCACCAATACAATCGTGCAAAGATAAAGTAATTCTTTAAGTTATGGCAAATACCAAATTCATTTTCCTGATTGATGCGTTTGATAAACTATAAACCAAAACTATGGTTGATTTACAAGATTTGGTTCGTTGTTCGGCTTTTCTTTCCAGATTATCAGGCTTTGGCCAATGGAAACGGAATCGCTTTTTAAATTATTCCATTTCTTTAATTCCTCCAATGAACAGCCATTTTGAATGGCAATTTTATGAAGGAAATCGCCCTGTTTGACTTTGTATATA
>JBBQEI010000146.1:0-5591 GCA_038320545.1 Bacteroidales bacterium | reverse complement strand
ACATTTGTGTGGTACAATCTGATTTATACACCATTAAAAAAAGTTACAGCTTTTGCCGCTGTCCCAGGCTCCATGGTTGGCGCTTTGCCTCCATTGGCAGGCTGGGTTGCCGGTGGTGGAAGTTTAACTGATCCGAGAGCACTTGCACTGGGATTTTTTTTCTTTATGGGTCAGATACCGCATTTCTGGTTGCTTTTATTGAAATTAGGCAAACAGTACGAAAGTGCTAAACTCCCTTCGCTAACGCAACTATTTACAGATGAGCAGATTAAACGATTAACTTTTGTTTGGATAGCTGCAACTGGGGTTTCCGCATTGGCATTGCCGTTGTTTAAATTGCAGGATCAGATATGGAGTGTTACATTGATTATACTAATGTCAGCAGCACTTATAGTAATCTTCTTCCCTCTACTTAATCGTAAAAAGCCTTTTAATGTGGGAAAATCGTTTGTATTGATTAATGTATATTATCTTTTTGTGATGCTGGTGATGATTGGGGATAGGTTGATATGAGTTATGAGCTATTTGCGGAAACAATACTAATTTCTGAATGATGCTATTATTTTTTGAATTTATAAAACCACGTGATAGGATTACCTGAGGAGAGAGAGTTAGCGCGGGAGCAGGTGGCCTGGCTGTCTTTTCATAGCAGAATGTCCAAAAATTTTGAAAGATTACCCGAATCCGTCATCGTTTTTGTCCAGTTATCGATGTTTCGGCTCATGGTTAATCAAATTTCTAAATGATTTTTAAACAGTCTCTCAATCTATTAAACATTTCCACAATATTCAGGTTATATATTAGGTTTGGTAAAAGCCCAGACCTACTTTAAATCGGCACTTGTTTTCGCCTCGTGTTTGACTCATTAGCAGAGCAGGGTTGGCAATGCTGACAAAAATATATTGTTTCATTCCAAAAATAAAGTTATGCGCAAAAACACATTCCTGAATTTTCCGGCTGTTAAACTTTCGTTTGCTTATCTAGTATTGGCAATTAGTATTTTTTCATTGTCATCATGTAAAAAGGACAAAGATGACAACAATGGTTCCAAACTGGATACCGGCATTTCATGGCCTTCGCAATGGGTTCTGGTAACCGATCGTGACGCCGAAAATTACAATTACATTTATTCAACCGGTTCACAGATTTTATTCAAAGGCGGGGTACCTAGATCTTACAGTATAAAATCACTGACTGAAGAAAAAGACTGTTATTTTCAATTCAGCTCGGTTGCTGGTGCCGGTAACAATGTATTTACCATACGATCATATCAGAATCAGGACTATTGGTGGGGAGTTTATAAAACCAATCCTCCTTTTGGGGCTGAAGAATGGTACCTTGGTGCTGATGAAGATGATGGTATCCCTTCGGACGACAACCTCCGGTTTATTTTGCATTTTATGCCCAAGCAGGACGAGAAAAATATGATAGCTATTGAAAGTTATTCGAAAAGAGGGTTTTACCTCGAGTTTCTGGGGCATACATTCAGTGGCAACGGCTTGTCGTTTGTTGAGCATGACAAACCCGAAAATGCCACACATTTTAAGATGATGAAACCGGAAGGAGCAGGAATAGGGAAATAATTTTTTACCTGACCTGCAACATTTTGTTTTTGGGGTACCGTTTTGCAAATGGCATCAACGGCATGTGCCCAAGCTCGCTTTTCCGGTATAAACCTATTTAATATCAGTGTAGTAAAAATCTTCACCGGCACCATCGGTATATACTCAACAACCATCAGCGAATATGTATTCGGAACTGCTGGTTTGACTGATAAAAGAGCCGAAGAGGAAGAAATATCTGTAATTACAGGCATTTTCGAAGGAATAGACCGTCATCCGGGCAACCTTGCGGGATATTCCGTGGCTATACTCCTATCCGTTCGGATTTAATCATGGAATGGTTTACGCCTCAATAATTTCCTGAGTTAGATTAATTTTCAGATCTCAAAACAATTTCCCGGAAGGTAAATCCAGGAGGTATGGATTTTGTTTCTTACTGATAATTCTTACAGTTGAAAGAAATAAAAAAGAGATCCGCCGCACGCATCAGAAATTAAGATGCGTGCGATCGGAGGTTTCTATTTTATCGGTTTTCCGTAGTTCGAAATAATATTTTGCATGGCGGGACTTAATTTTTTAACCAGTTCGGCATTGTATGATACTGAACCTGTAGGTAAAGGCTCACCTTGAATTCCATACACCTGAAATGAAGCTATTGCATAAGAACGCCCTATGGCAGCTTGTGATCCGGCAGGCATATCGGCATCAACATTGGTAGTAATAATTGATATTGTATTGTCGCTGTTTCGCACGATATCTAAGGTGCGGAATTGCTCAGGAAATTCGCGTAATGATTTTGTTTCAACTTCCCAGAAACTGTTTTCAGGATGGGCAGGATCGATGGATGGAAATGCGGTAACATTGTTGAGATGACGATGACCGGAAACCCAAAGAATAAGATTAGGGAATGCCCTGAGTTGATTTATAAGATCTTTCTCATTCGTATATCCGGGAGCTGGTTTCCAATCCATTCCCGACTCTTTAGATGATACGCCAATTGGTACGTGTGCGGCAATAATCATTAGCTGGTTTGCTTCCTGGCCGGCTTTAAGTTGCGACATAAGCCAATCGTAACGGCCATTATTAAGATCACCATGTCCGTAAAAGCCTTCTTCATATTTCCCTCCGTTTGCATCCATAGTATTATCCAGCACAATAACTTTTATCGGCATATCCGACTTAGGAATAAAAGAGTAACATGCACCGAAAACATTTGAAGAATTGGATTGGATAAAACCATGTCCGGGAAGTGAAGTTGAGTTATTAAATTCTTTTGTCCAATCATCAATCGAAAGTATAGCATGACGATCAGGATCAGGGGTAATAGTTGGAATAGCTCCCATTGTGGACACTTTACCCGCACCAATAATATTGCCATATTGCGTGCTTCCGTCAAGTGTACCAGCAGAGTATGTGCTTTTATCCAAAGGATCGGTATCAGAAAACACATTGCCAACCTGCATAATGGTATTGCCAGTTAAAGCATTTTGAATTTTCGGATTCATAGGTAATGAACCAAGAAAAAAATGGTCGTGGTTGCCAAGTGTAGCATACCATGGTATCGAAGCATCGAGACCCGAAGCTTTAAATTCATCCTGATACTGGTTATTTGTTCCTGATTTATGGCCCCCGGAATATGGTTTTATAGTTTTACCATCCATAATATCAATAAACCATCTTAATTCGTTGTGCTGCATGCTATTTCCTAAATCTCCCAATGCAATTCCAAAATCAATGGCATCCTGCTTGTGGAGACCATTTACTGTATTAATAGTTGCTTCCAAAACGTGTGTAGTATAAAGCATAAGTGGCGAATACAATGAAATGCCAAGACCTCCGGGAGCAAATTGTGCAAAATAAATTAACTGGCAAGGCGATTCTTTATCGGTTAAATGTATATCGGAAATGGTAAAAAAGCGGAGAAGTTTGCCGGCATTAGTAACCGATGAATAGTCATAACCTGAAGGCATAAGATCAAGTCGCTTTTGACAAGGAAGCCCTGGCCCGTAATGCCATTTGCCATACCCGTATTTTTCGAAATTACCAGGATCATTTATCTTAACAACAGGCCAGGTCATTGCCATATCCGGAACAATTGTTCTGTCGAGCGTTGTGTAAACCTTTTTCTGATTTGGAGAAGGTTTGTCTTTATCACTTTTCTTGCCGGCCGATATCAGCATCAATGCAAAACCCATAGATGCTAAAGAGTAAATTAAAAAATTTTGTTCTTGGTTTTCATGTAATTAAGGTGTTTTAGTTTGTGATTGTTAGTTTACAACAGTCCGTTAATAATTCCCAGTTACCTCATTGTCAACAATATACGAAATGTAGTCTTTGCGTCCTAATTTGCTGATAATCTGTTGCTTATTTCTTTGCGTCCTTGCGTTAAAATAAAAATTACCGGAGTATTGAGTTTAAGCACATTATTTTTAGTTACCAATAATTCGTATCAGGTTCATATTTGTTAATTCATTTACTTATTGGAATAAGTGGCATGCTTCCGGGTGTAAACAAGAATACAGAATGCAAATGCATGACCGACATAGCTACCCTGCATTGATTGAGTAGATCAGGTTTAAAAGTTCCACCTTGGAGTGGACATCTGATATTCAGAAAATTGCAGTTTCATTAAAACCAGTTAAGAAATGAAGTGTATAAATTAATAGCTGTATTATCAATTTGTAATAGACTTTTTGAGAATAATTTTAAAATAAATATTTGCCCTGTAGTCTATGTTGACACGGGTTTGCAACATAGCGAAGCAATCTCATTCCGCCCTGGCTGGATAATTCCGCCATTTAATACTACAAGGATTTATAATCCGCAAATAAAATCAAATAATGCACCCTGAATGAATATACAATTTCGCATACGGAGAGAAGTATAGTTACAGGACTTTAAAAAGTTGAAGTGGTAAGATGTAAAGGTGGATTACAAATCCTGATACTATGCAAAGGCGGGCAAATAAATCCCACCGGACCATGAACTATCAAGTTAAATTCTTTCGCGTTTGTATTATCCAAGGCATGGTATAGACAGGTCTTTTTTTGGTGCCGATTACTAGCCTGAATATTATTGCACTATTTTTCATTCAGGCAGACTAAACATTTTTCATATCTATAATGTTATATACGCATTTGCAAATTGCATGTTGAGGCTAACCTGCTAATACAAGAGCACGGTTTAATATTGTATTTCTCCCTTTTTACTGCCTGCACCGGCATTCATACTGAATGCAAATCCATTTCAAATTTCACAAACAGCAAGTTTTCTTATTTAAAACCTTCAAAATGAATCGAAGCAATTTTATATTAACAGCATTTGCTGTTTTCCCATTGAGCATTTTTCCTAAAATAAAACTCGATTTTTCAGTAAAGTCAGATAAAGGGTTTAAAATTAATGCGGGAGAAGGCCGGATTCTCGGACATCTCAAATTGAAAGGCGTAAACATAAATATTATCGATGTAAAAGTTTCAGGAAGTGACACCAACGGGGAATTGGCAATATTCGAGCAAACCTCTCTTTCACAGGGAAAAGGAACGCCATTACATATCCATCACTCACAGGATGAAATTTTTTATGTGACTGATGGCGCATACTATTTTCAGTTAGGTGACGAAAAAATTGATAGTATTGAAACATTTGATTACGGAAAATTTGTTCCCATTATGGACGAAGAAGGAAACAAAATAGAATTGTGGGAACCGATTGACAGTGTATTTACTGAAATGGGCGGAAAGACAACAAAATAGAATGCATAAAAAGAAAATTAGAGAATAAAAAAACCGATCGCATAATTTTCATACACAAACGCAGTAGTAATTTTAAATAAAAGCTTATGGTGACGTTTAAAAATTCCGGGAATTATAATAGATTACCTTATTTCTGTTTGTTTATTGCTATGCCTTTTCTGTTTAGCAGTTTCAACGCTAATGCTCAATCCGAATACCCTGTAGCAAAAAAAGAAGCTTTTGACACAGTAATCTACGATAGAAAATTGAGTGATGATTATTTCTGGATGAGCCGGAA
>JBBQEI010000145.1:0-5702 GCA_038320545.1 Bacteroidales bacterium | reverse complement strand
GTCTTTTTAGAAGTACAAGCAATGCAAAGAACTATGATTACAAAAATCGTATATAAAGTTTTCATTCCGTTAATTAAGAGAGTTACTACTTATAAGGGCTCTTTTGTAAGATGTGCCTGGTTCTATATTAGGTTCACAATTATTTTATTAAGGAATAGCGTATTATTAGAGTTGATTTTGAGTAAAAGAATGCCGTTAAACGCAGATAAGTCTATTTGCTCGTTATTTTGAGTGACATTGCGGAAGATTAAAAGCCTTCCCTGCATATCATAAACGGAAATAGATGCATTTTTAAATTCTGCTAGTTTAACATTCACCAAACCGTTGGTAGGGTTCGGATATACTTCAACTCCATTAGCGCTATTGTGTTTTAGTATACTGGCTGTGTTTGCATGGGCAACTTCGAGCCAGTTTATGCGCCATCCTCCGGCAGTAGCTTCGAGCCTTAGGGGTTGTTTTCCTTGTTTCAGTTTAATTTCTCCAACAATGGTATTATAAACAGACCATCCGCCTGTCGCAGGTATGGCTATCTCGGCAAGCATTGCCGTATCCGATTTAATCTTAACACTTCCGGGCGAATTAAAATCAGCTACCCTTAAACTAAGCTTGTATAAACCTTCAGCATCTGCGTTAACATTATATTCCATCCAATCGTTGGTATGAATCCATCCAACAAAGAGTCCTCCATCAGTATCAGTGCATACATCTGTTTGGACACCTTCCATATTTTCAAAGTTTTCAGCTTCTATTTTTCCGGGAACTGGTATATAAGCAGGGATTGTATCAAAACCCGGCCCTGCGTACCATGCTTTTTCTCCGAAAGGGTAGGCGCCGTATGTTTTTTGTGGACTGCTTTCAGTAAGATTAAAAAATTGTTTGGGTTTTTTTCCGCTTCCGGTAAATAAAGGGTCGGCAACAGTGGCATTAGTGCCAACAGGTTCGAATTTGTAGAATAAATTATCATGATAGTTGGCGTTTGGCAAACCGCTGGCTTTGCATCCCGAAACTGATGAATAGAAAATGTTATTATAAACTTCAATGTTCTTTGAACCTGGTGCATTAAAGCACCCTCCCGAATAATTCAGATGAATGGTATTGTTATAAAACTCTAAACCATCAATGTTTTCTCCATAATTTAAACATGCATTATTAATAGTATTATAAAAAACATTATGGTGAATTTTTATGTTTTTAACCGGAAATGATTGGTCGTTGCCAAAATTTGCAATAGGATAGGAGCAGCCATCAAAATAGTTATGGTCTATCTCCATGTTTACTGCATAATCCTCAATACCATAATCGCCGCAATCTTCCCATCGGCAATGGTGCACATGAATGGTTTTTTCCAATGGACCGGTATGTTCATTAGCTCCTTGTGTTGCAAATGAAAATGCCATATTGCACTTCATATTATACACTTCAAAGTTGGTCATTTTACAGTTCCAGAATTCCAGGCCTAATTGGGGCTGTCCTTCCTGGTAGCAGCCCACACGTGAAGTATGAAAACTGATATCATGTATTTTAATATTATTAATTAAAGGGGCTGGCATATCCCAGGGACGTCCATCGTAACCGGGCATAGTTTGATCCACACCACCTCCGATTATTTTGCCATGAGCATTATCGTCGTTGGTACAGATGCCATTATAAATCTCGAAATTTTCGCATAAATCGGTATGCCAACTGCTTATAGAAATGGCATTTGCGGTGCAATACGAAACATTGGTACCATCAAAATCATGAACTTTGCAATCGTGGCCCGATCGGAATTCGATGGTACAGCTCAACCCCGTCATGGTAAAGTTCTTTATTTCGATATTATCGCATAATTTGAAATAGAAACCGTTGTTAGACGTTCTGTTGCGTCCGTCAATTTTAAAGTCCGATACAGTTATATGGCTTTTATTGTCGCAGCGGAAAATTGTATTTGCTCCCTGAATCGTTGTTGATCCTTTTCCTGCACCTTTAATGGTAACGCCCGATGGTATACTAATTGTGCTCTTTTCCAGGAATGTGCCAGCACCTAGGTTGATTATATGTCCCTCGTTTTCTTGTACCGATGCACATGCTTTTGCTATGGTTCGCCAGGCTGTTTCTGAACTTAATCCATTGTTATTGTCATTCCCTGTTGTGCTTACGTAGTAATTTGTTGCGTTTACCGAAATTGTAAAAAAAATTATTATAAACAATAACTGAATCTTTTTCATTTTATAAAATGAGTTTAATAATAAGATTGTATAAAACCGAAATTCGTTTTATACAATCTTATAAGTTATTTAAAAATACACGTGTGTTTAATTGCCTAACAATATCAGTTTCTTTTTTACTGATTCGTTTTTAGTCTTTACCTGAATAATAAATTCTCCTTTCAATGGATTCAAATCAATAGTTTCGCCATTATTTACCGTATTTTTCGAATACATTAATTTACCTTGCATGTTGTAAATAAATATGTCAGCAAAACTATTTTCAGCTATTTCAACCTTTATTAATCCATTTGAAGGATTTGGATAGATTTTCACTCCGTTGTCAAGCTTTGTGTTTTCTTCAACCAATTCACTATCCGATCCTATTTTGCCACTTTTCAGCAGAGTTTTTGCTCCCGCAAACTTAAACCAGTCAAAATCGCCAACTGCCCCACTACCCGGTGTAACTCCTACAAAATATATAGCATGTATTCCCGTTCCTGAAGTTAAGTTTATGGAAACATCCTGAAAGGTAGTCCATCCGCCAGTATTTGGCACTGTTAAAGTTCCTTTTAAGGTGCCTGTTTGGCTATCTAGCCGAACCTCAAGCTTATTCCCTGCATTATAACTATCGCAAGCAAGCCTGGCCGTAAAGGTGTTATAACCGTTATTCAGGTTTACATTGTCAAACCTTACCCAATCGCCATTTTCGAAATTGCCGATGGTAGTCCCCTTATTTAAAATACCGTTCATAGCGTTATAGCTTTCTGCCTGAAGCAAAATATCTGCAGCATTAAATGAAAAAGCAAACTCCGAGGATTGAATATAGCTGTTGCCCTGATCGTCGGTGCCGTTATTTGCAGTAATTTCCCACCGGTAATACTTATAGGAAGAAGAATTTGTAAAAGTGAACGATTTGGTTAGATTTCTAGCCGACCATGTTTGGTTTGTCAGAGTGCTTAAGGTAGTCCAGGATGTCCCGTTATTCGATCCTTTTAAATTCCAGTTTTTTGGATCACGGGCAGAATTATCATTTCCGGATGTAATATCATATTTATTCCATGTTTTAGCTGTGGCATACTGCCATTGCACCCAAGAGGTTGCCGATTTGTCTAACCATTTGGTAGTGGTATTGCCATCGTATAATTTGTCTATTCCTTCTCCATTAGCAGCATTGTCGCCTCGGGCTGTAACAATATCATTACTTTGAGTGGAAACAAAATTCATCCAGTTAATGTTCCATCCACCTGTTTTTGCATAAACTCTGATAGTTTGATTGCCAGTGTTTAATGCAAAACTTGCCGGGGTAACTGTTTGCCAGTTTTGCCATGCACCTGTATTGGGCACATTAACGGTTGTTAATATGGTGCTGCCCGATCGTAATTCGATTTGATTGTTTGACGTTGTTGATGCTAATCTGAAATCAACAGTATAATTGCCTGCTGTAGGAACAGTTATTAAATAATCCATCCAATCACCTGCATCGATCCAACCTGCATTAAGTCCTCCACCCACATCAGTTGTTGTTTCGGTCTGAACGCCACTCATACTGGTATAGTTCTCTGCTTCAATTTTACCAGGTATAGCAGTGGCTGGTGGCTGGGGGGGGGCTGTTGCACCCGGGCCGGCAGTCCAATCGCCATCGGCATAAGCTCCATAGGCGGTTTCGGCACACTTAAAAAATGGGCTTGGTTTATTGCCCGTTCCGTTAAAATTAGGATTACGGGTTACTGCACCCATGCCCAATGAGTTCCAGTTGTAAAAAAGATTATCATGAACATTTGCACTCACACTGGGATTACAACCGGCAACCGTGGAGTAAAAAATATTATTGTTAACTTCAATGTTGATAGATCCGGGCAGATTGAATGCATTTTCCTGTGAAAGGGTATAAATTGTATTTTTATAAAACTTGATGCCGTCATAACTCTCACCAATATTCATGCATGCATTGTTCTGTGTGCCATAAAAAACATTATGATGAACTTTTAAATTTGGTGAATGTCTGTTTTGGTCATTCCCGAAACTACCTAGCGGGTACGAGCAACCATCAAAGTAATTATGATCTATTTCAAAATTACCAGGAAAACATTCAATACCGTAATCACCACAATCCTCCCACCGGCAGTGATGAATTCTTAAAGCCGTTGTTGTATTGGGTGCGCTGGTTACAGCCATTGAAAAAGGCATGTTACATTTCATATTATAAATTTCGCAATCCTGAAAAAGAGCTTTCCAAAATTCCAACCCTAATTGAGCCTGATTGGGATCGTAACATCCAACAACAGATGTATGAAATGTTATATCGTGTATTTTAATATTTTTCATGAGGGGGTCTGGCATATCCCAAGGATGACCGTCATATCCGGGCATAGTTTGATCCACGCCACCTCCAACAATTTTGCCATGGTAATTATTGTCGTTAGTGCAGTTGCCGTTGTATATTTCAAAATTTTCGCATAAATCGGTTACCCAACTGCTTATTGCTATTCCATTGGCAGTGCAGTACGAAACATTAGTACCATCAAAATCATGAACTTTACAATCGTGGCCGGAGCGGAATTCGATAGAACATCCAAAACCAGTCATTGTAAAGTTTTTTATTTCAATGTTATCGCAAAACTTAAAGTAAAAGCCATTGCTTGATGTTCTGTTTCGTCCGTCGATCTTAAAATCGGATACAACAATGTGACTCTTATTTTCACATCGGAAAATAGTACTCGCACCCTGTATCGTTGTTGATCCTTTTCCAGCCCCTGTAATGGTAATTCCCGAAGGTATACTAATTGTATTGGCTTCAAGGAAGGTGCCAGCTCCAATATAGATAATATTTCCCTGATTGGCCGTTACACTCGAACAGGCCTTCCCAATGGTACGCCATGCAGTACTTGAACTTAATCCATTATTACTGTCGTTTCCGGTTAAACTTACGTAGTAGTTTGTTGCGTTTACCGAAATTTGAAACAAACTAAAAAATATAAAGCAAAAAGCTCCTATTAATAATTTTGTTTTCATAGTTAATTAAATTAGAAGTAGACAAGTAGTGTTATCTTTTAAAAAAGTTCTATTGTATAAACTTAGAACGGTAAGAATAATTAGGCATAAACCCTAAGGACCTGTAAAAAGGTTTCCACCTAATTTAGGTGTAAATACATGAGAAGTCGGGTAATTATTAAACTGGTTTTTAGTAGGGTACGAATACCCTACTAAAAACTGGTTTAAATCCCGATAGACATTAAAACTTTGAATAGTTTTGTTTAATGGCTTAAATAAAATTGCAACTGGGTAGGATCAAGAGGCCAGTACCAGCCTTTGTAAGGAGCGTTAACAACGCCCATACCGGGAACAACTTCCGATTCGGTTCTATCGCCCAGGGTTATAGGTAGCCTTAACGACTGCAAATAGGTAATCCATCCAGCTTCTCCTGCCAATTCTTTGATCCGCTCTATGTGGATTTTTTCTTCGGTTATATTTGCACTCGTTAAAAATTCGGGAGAACTCTCATATGCCATTCCG
>JBBQEI010000144.1:0-5732 GCA_038320545.1 Bacteroidales bacterium | reverse complement strand
CACATATATGGACAACCTTACACTAAAAACTTTAAGCAATATTCCTGGCGTTTGGTTACCTGGGATGGAGATTGTTTGGAATGGCTACTATGGGAGTGGCCGCATTCGTGGTGGCGTGCCGGAATGGTGGGGAGGGGGTGCTTCTTCGCAAGGAGGTATGCCTGACTGGGGAAATACAGCAATTGACCTTTCATCAAAGACTTTAGGAGGAGTAGGATTATTAACAAAAGGTAGAGAACTTGTCGAGTGGGAATATTTAAGACAAGCTAAATTTAATCGTTCATTGTCTGGTAATTTTTCACAACCAGTAAAACATTCATTGCGAGCATTAAAAACTACAGGTAGAGTGCTTGGTTATACTGGAGTGGCTTTATCAGGGGTTGACATGGCCGTAAATGGTGTTAATGTGAGCAATAGTCTTGACTTATTTATGGGTGGAGTTGCATTTGTTCCTGGATTTGGGTGGGCGGTTTCTGGCTTTTATTTTGTTGGAAACTTTGGATGGCAAGCATATTCTGGAAAAACAATTGGAGAATCTATTCAAAGTAATTTTACTGACCCTAATGCATCTTGGAAACCTTGGTAAACTGACAATTATGAAGTTTTTTGATTACTCATATTATCGAATATGTGATTTTTATAAAAAGAAGAAAGACTCATCAGCAGAGATGACGAGTTCTTTGGTTATTTCTTTAATGCAGTTTTTTACTGTTCTTGATTTGTTTATACTCGTTCGAGTTTTTTGGGAATATCCAATTCCGGACAATTTTTCAAAATACTGGTTTTTGCCTTTGATTATTGTTTTTCCAATAATCAATTGGAATAAATATGTGAAAACTAAAAAATACAGGGAGTGTAGAGGTGTTTGGAAAATGGAAATAGGTAAAGAAAAACGGAAGAAAGGATGGTATATTATTCTTTACTTGATATTATCTAGTGCAATTCCAATACTGTATGGAATTATAAAGCAAAATTTGATAGAAGGAAAGAGTTTCTTTGGATAACAGAAAAGCCCGAGTAATCGGGCTTTTTGATTATAGTGCAGCTACGTTTTGTTGAAAGAAATTATTAAATTTGCCAACAACACATCAGATACCATCAACTACATCACCTCGCCGGAAGGCCTAACAGCCATTGAGATTTCCCACAGCACAGGTGGACAGGAATGGTATTGGGTATTTACAGATCACACTTCGGCTCCACTCAGTGCAGGTTTAGGAAGTATCACCACGTTGCTGCGTGAAAGCGATGGCCAGAAGTTTGAAATGAGCTTTGATGCCTGTTTAGTGAAACCGGCTTTTTGCGAGGGCAACGAAGCGAAAAGCCTGGTTGAACAAATCCCGTCAGGCGAAGCCTTGCGGGAAGGCAACAGAAGAGATCCTGCAACATGGAATAATTACACCACTACACTTCCTGATTTTATTATTGACAGAGGTTATACAGGCCACGAACATTTGGATGAATTTGGTCTGATTAACATGAATGGCCGGGTAGGAGTTTATCCCGAGAGGCAAAGCCGATTCGGGAATCCCGTTATTGCCCGCTTCCTTTCGCCCGACCCTTATATACAGTCGCCGGATATGCCGCAGAATTATAATGGATACGCTTACTGCTTTAATAATCCGTTGAAATATTCTGATCCCAGCGGCAATTGGATTCAATATGCCGCAGCTGGACTATTTTTCTATTTTCAAGGGGCCTATAACAATCGCGACCAGGCAACAGGCAAGTGGCAGTTGAACCCATTTAAATGGACCGGCAAAGACAGCTCAGGTCTGGTAATAGGTATAAGCACCAACACTTCCTTCACCAATACCACCTATTACGCCGGTGTAAACTGGAACAACGGTATGGGTGGCGCCAGTTTTGGGTATAATACCGGCAGTGGGTTTGGGTATGGAAGCGATCCAGGGGCGTTGTATTACCCTGAAAGCAACAGCAATATAGTAGCAGAAAACACGGTAAATTCAATTTCCAATTCACTTCAGACTTACGAAATTGTTGCCAGATCTTCTGCCACATATATGGATATCCTAACCACCAAAGCCTTAGGCAATGTTCCCGGCATATGGTTGCCTGATATGGAGATTGTTTGGAATGGCTACTATGGGAATGGCCGCATTCGTGGTGGCGTGCCGGAATGGTGGGGAGGGCAAAGTAATACTCAAGGACAAGGGGGTAGTAGTAATTTCTTAAGCGAACTATGGAATAGTACTATTGTAAGGGCTAAAACTGGTGATGCTTTATTTGTAAATACAACGTCTAGTTTGGTTTTCTTAGGGGAAGGATCTAATTCTACTGGTTTAATTCTTCCATTACGAGGTCCTGATGCGTTTAAGTTAAATTTTATTAATACTGCATCGTTTCGGCTTTGTGCCCAGGGTGGTTGGGATGTTAGTGCTGGAAAAACGTGGTTTAATGGACCTGTTGAATCTGCTTATGTTAGGGAAATGAATAGTTATGGAGCAAGTCTCGATGTTAATTTAGGAGTAGTTCTTGGCTGGGGACCTGGCGCAGGTGTGTTTGAAAGTCATAATGATGAAGGTAAAACAACTTGGTTTGGGGCGTATGGCTCCTTTGGCTATGGAATTGGAGGGTCTTTAGGTTTTGATTATACATACACAACACCTGTTTTTGGGAAGTAAATATTATTGTACTATGAAGAAGTTTATTATTTATTTATTAATTTCTATATCTTTTCTTGTATTTATTGTACTGACAATTTATAGGAATAAAAGATATAATGATGCCTGGAAAAATCAAATAACTTTTGTAGGTGTTATTCAAGATGTTGTTCATATAAAAAATGAGAAAGGTTCATTTTTTAAAATAAATGGTATTTGGTATGACTTATCTTACAACCAAACTTTTGAAGAACAAAATTTTATTGGTTTTAAAATTGAAAAAATAATAGGTGAAGAAGGTATTAGGGTTGAAAATAATAAAGGTACAAATAGTATGTTGTTTTATTGGGCTCGTGGAAATATAGTAAAAGATAGTATAAAACTTAAGATTTTAAATGAGAAAAGAAACGCTCTAAATTAAGTGTAGTTTCTAGAAATTGGCAGCAATTCGTATTAACATTATTTTTACTAATCTCTTAACTATCAATCTTGGTTTAAATTGCGCTGGAGAATCGATATACATTGCGGGCTACCTACTTTTGCAAGTCCGTTAGGAATTTATCCAAATCCATTTAAAGATGCTGAGGCTATTTTTGGTGATATTGGGTTAATGCTTACTTCATGGGAGAGTTATAGGGGTGGTGTTTTTATTTTAGCAGGTAACGATGCCGGATACTTTTATAATTATTCTGAGATGAGTAAGGGGTTTAATAGCGAGTTCAGCGTGGGCTTCGAATTAGGCAGGTTTGATGCAGTTGGGATAAACCCGGAAAATTTTAGAGCGGCTGATTTGAATGGAAATTATTCAAAGGTATATGGGTCTGTTGGGATTCCTTTTACTTTTGATGTAATGAGTATTGGTGTCGGGGTTTCCAGGAGTACGATTAATAAAAACTATAAAATATATGGTACTTCAATTTCTTTAAGTGCCGGACTAAGTGTTTTAGGCGTGATTGGTGCAGGCTATCAGCCCTGGGGTAGTTTTAAATTAAGATAAGTAGGACAAAATGGACAACAACAAACCATACCCTTACAAACAACTGCTCTTGCTGCCCGTGTTTATCATAGTCTTTTTTTTAATCTTCAAGATTGATGATAAAAAAACTGACGATTACATTATGAAGATCAATTCGGAATATTATTCTATCCGTTTTAAAGACTCGGTTTGCGATACAGTGGAATCTGTTTTTATCCCTGACAAAATCAGATCACCACAAACCTCTTACGTTAAAACTATTAGTCAACGGAAAATAGAAATATGGGCTGAGCCCTTTGAGCATGAATTAAGGCTACCGGAGATTATGCAAACAGGCAGCCTTATTGAGAAAAAGATTTACGATAGCATAGTAACTGTAACCAATATAACAAGTAGGGACACAATTACTTATAAATTTAAGTTGCTTAATTTCAAAACATTAACTTATGAACCGGAAAAATGGGAAAGACCTTCAACGCCGTAATCAAAGCAGGGTATTATACTGTAGGATTTCCTCCTGTTTCGAGGGTTGAGATTTATAAGGACTACATCCTTTTAAATGGCTTCCTTTATGGTAACTATTGCCTGGCATATAAAGAAATAAGTGATATAACCCTTTCAAATACTATCCTGCCCGGCTTTGTTGTCATCAACCTTAAGCATTCCAACCGCAACTATCCGAATTTCAGAATTATAATGCATCAAATAAAAGCTAACACGCTGCATAATTTACTGACAACACATATAGAGGAAAGCAAAAATTCCATAGCTACAGAAGCCGAACAGGAAACTATAACGCAGTATCAAAAAGGAGGGAAAACCCGGTAAAAAAAATAATTTAGTTTCTGTTGCCAGCTATCTGGCTTATCTTAATACTTCTTGATTTATTACTAAGTCAGCCTGAAGAATATGTATTAAATCCTTTTGGCATTGGCACATTATCTGCTTTTGTGCTTGCATTTATTACTGGTTGTGCAACTCTAGGGAGCAATCCTTTCAGGAAGATCTTTCTTAAACCAGGGCGAAGGCGTGAAGATATTGACAGGTCAGTTTACTCACTTTTATTGTTTCTGATTTTGACACTGGCAGGCATTTGGCTAATTTAGCTTCTTTTGAATTTGATTTAGCTTTCACTATTCAGTTTTAGTTGAAACTTGCCTCAGCATCAGCTGACCACCCTTCGGCTCCGCTCATTACGGGCCTTGGCAGTATTACCAAGCCTCTGCGTGAAAACGATTGCCAAATGTTTGATAAAAGGCTTCCAACCATATTTTGAAATGACCTGAAAACGTAAAATAATTTTATGCTTTGTTGACATTCACTTACCAAATACCCTATATTTGAGCTGTGTAAACCATTTGTTAAATCTGTAATTGCCGGTTTTCTACTAAAAGATACCAGAGGAATTTTATCTGTACTTAACTGATAAAGAATCTATTATATACTAAAACTATCCGTTGGAAGTATTCTCTAAGAATTTCCTTCCGGTGGATTTTATCTCGTTTAACTATCCGATCACCTGCTCCCTTTCAGTAAGTTTAATAAATTGTTGCAATCCCCATTTTGATTCTAAATCACATAGGGTTTTCAATCACAGCATTTTACAATGTATTTTTAATCTATTATCCTTAAATAAAACCTGAATAATGAAAAATATAATAATTACACTAATCGGTATTGGATGGATTTTTCTCGCTCAGGCCCAGGAAAGGTTTGTTGCCCGGATTGAATCCCCACAGGTCGCTGATTTAAGCGAATTTCTGAAAACAGGCTATGATATTGCCGCATTCAAGCCCGGGAAATATATCGATCTGGTTATCAACCATCAGGAATTACAAAACCTTCAGTCCAACGGGTTCTCGCTGGAGATTACCCAGACTGAAAGGCAACTCAAGGAAAACATGGTTGCCGGAAAATCCCTGGCCGGATACCGGACCTACGCTGATCTCTATACTGAATTGCTGAACCTGCAATCGGCGCACCCCGATATCTGCAAGCTATATGACATCGGCGACAGTCGCGGAAAAGAGTACACCGCTCCTGCCTACAACAATTACAAACATGATATATGGGCCATGAAAGTGTCGGATAATGTCGCCACCGAAGAGGACGAACCATGCATCTTCTATATG
>JBBQEI010000143.1:0-5766 GCA_038320545.1 Bacteroidales bacterium | reverse complement strand
TGCAAATATACCCGACAATGCCTGGGTAGGTTTAGACTTAGGAGGAAGAAAACCGATTAGCAAAATACGGTATATGCCCCGTAATGATGGCAATATAATTGAGCCAGGCGACTATTATGAGTTAGTATATTGGGATAACGGCTGGAAAACTGCCGGAGAGCAAAGCGCCACATCCGATTCCCTTGTTTTTAAGAATGTACCTTCCGGAGCTTTATATTTATTACACAATAAGACCAAAGGTATAGAAGAGAGAATATTTACTTACGAAAACGGGAAACAGGTATGGTGGTAAAAAAACAACAGGCTAGCCTCTTTTTTTACCGGGTAAACTATCATTTTCGACGGGATACTGCTAAGTGAACAAACAGGCCTTTTATATATTAAACCTTATTTTTAGCTTTGAAAAGTTTTATTAACAAAAAAACTAACACCTATGGCAATAAGTTATGTAGTTAACCAACGCGTTAACCCCCGCGACCTCCAGGCTCCCCGTAAGTTTTATGCAATGGCAAAAAGCACTTCCGAAGAAACTACCCGCAAGCTTGCCACCGAAATCAGCAAACGCACCGGCTTAAGTGTTTCGGATGTTATTGCAGTATTGGAAGCTTTTATCGACCTTATACCCGAACGTTTAATCGAAGGAAGCATTGTACGCCTGGGCGATTTTGGCAGTTTTAACATCACGCTCAGCAGCGACGGTGCCGATAAAGCAGAAGACTTCACCCCGGCTATGATAAAAGGCAACAACCTCAATTTCCGCCCCGGCAAAATAATTGAAAAAGTACTTTCAACAGCCGATTATAAAAAAATTTCGGAGTAGCATAAATTGATGCTCATCGTTTTTAAAACGATGCGCATCAATTGAGCTACTCATGAGCATCGTTTACTAAACTCGTGAGCATCACTTCATCAACTCTTGCGCATCGTTTTAAAAGTGTTGTTCACGAGTTTGGAGGAATATTAATCAAGCCGGATGCTTATTACTTGACATTGAAACTAATATTTTAATGACCTTTAGCAAAAAACATATCGTCTTCACTATTTTCCCGGCATTCATCATTTCCCTGCTGTTTGTTACGCCTTTTGTTGTATCCGACGAAATATACAATGGCATAATAATGGCGAAGGAGTTTTGGTTTTTCGGTGTGGTAGCGCTTATGCTCTTTTACAGTGCTATACAAATGCTAATTAAGAATGAAGGAATTAAGAATGAAGGGAATGAAAATAATACAGGAATTAAGAATGAAAAATTAAGAATCGAATTCAACATCATCGACATCTTATTACTTGCCTTTTATACATGGTGCTTTATACGGGCAATTTTTACCCCTTATACTCCCTTTTACCATAATCATAAGTTGCAGATATTAACTGGGATGATGGTGGTATACTTTTTTGTAAAAAACGCGATAAGGAACGAGAGAAATGTAAAAAATGAAAGGAATGAAAGAAATGAAAAGAATAAATATTCATTCATTTCTTCATTTCTTCATCCATTCATTAATAAACCTTTCATTCTTTCATTTTTAATTTTTTCATTTATTCTTTCCGGTTTAGGTCAGGCCATCTACGGTTTATTACAACTTTACGGTATATATCCCAGCCATCATAATCTTTTTAAAATTACCGGTTCTTTTTTTAACCCGGCACCTTATGCAATGTATCTGGCAGTGGTGTTTCCTGTAGCGCTTGGAAAAACTTTATTCAATGAAAGAAATGAAGGGAAAGAAAAGAATGAAAGTAAAAAATTAGGACAAAAAAATTCTTTCATTCTTTCATTTTTTAATTTTTTCATTAACCATTATTCCTTCATTTCTTCATTTATTCATTCTTTCATTCAGAAGTATCTTCCAGCGGTAACCGTAATCGCCATTCTCCTCGTTCTTCCGGCAACCATGAACAGGGCATCGTGGTTAGGGGCTTTGGCTGGTAGTTTGGTTGTTTTGCAATATAAATACAATTGGTTAGGAAAAATAAAGCAGTGGTTAAATACCCGAACTAAAAAGTTATTAGCGATTACAGGCACTATTTTAGTGGTATGCGGTATCTGCATAAGCCTTTTTTACCTTAAGGCAGGCTCATCCAATGGCCGACTGTTTATTTGGGAAGTTACTCTGGGCAAAATTTCCGAAAAGCCGTTGTTTGGGCATGGTCTCGGTCGCTTTGAAGCGGAATATAATAACTGGCAGGCGGAGTATTTTCAAAAACATCCGGAGGAAATGGATGGGCCTAAAGGTTGGGTGGCGGGGAATACAAAGTATGCGTTTAATGAATACTTGGGAATAGCAAGTGAGGCGGGGATTGTGGGGGTAACTTTGTTCCTTGGCTTAATTGCAGCCCTTATTATAAATTTAATGAAAAAATACAGCGAAAATAATTCTCTCATTATTTTCATTTCTTCATTATTTTCATTCTTCATTATTGGGCATATTTCTTTCCCTTTCTATTCCTTACCAACATGTATTATTTTCTTTCTTTTAACAGGAAGCTTGTCTGCTTATAGCAAACACTATAGAAGCGACTGGCAGGTAATCTGGTTAAAAGGTCATACTTTGGCTGTAGCATGCATAGTATTGGCTGTAATTACTATAATTCCTTTGAAAAAAATATCTTATTACAGAAAATGGGACGATGCCTCATTTATTTACAGTATAGGTAATTATACAGAAGCAAATAGCGAATATCAAAAATGCCTCCCAAAACTTGCTTATGAAGGTTTATTATTGCAACAATATGGGAAAAGTTTGCAAATGACTGGTCAAAACCAAAAAGCAATTGAAATGTTGGAGAAAGCTGAATTATTAACTTCGGATCAGGTACTATATACTTCATTGGGCTATACATTTAAAGAATTAAAACAATATAGTGAAGCCGAAAAGAATTACATGTCTGCTTTTTATATGCAACCTCACAAACTATATCCTCAATATTTGCTAGCAAAATTATATGCTGAAAGTGGAGAGAAACAGAAAGCGATTGACAAAGCCAAAGAAGTACTGAATAAAAACATTAAGACTAAAAGTTTGGCTGTGGAAGAAATTAAACAGGAGATGACAAAATTAATAACCAAAGTTTCGAAACCTTAAATAAAGTATACACAATTTAAAATGTTTAATCTTAAAAAAAATGCAAATGAAAAAGAAAATGTTATTTGTTTTAGCTATTTCCACGATAGCGGTGTCACTTACTATTAATGTATCTTTATCAAAGAAAACACAGAATTCACAATTTTCATTATCAGAGATTTCTTTGGTTGCTCAAGCCCAAGCTGAGAATGGAACAGGGGGCACAGATTGTTACTGGTCAAATTCCGTCGGAGGATGTATCTGTAGTAACTATCTACTTGATTGCGTTTGTATAGGTTCACGAACCTGCTCAGTGTCTCAAGGTGGAATGACTTGTGATTAAAATTAATTTACTTCAGGTCTCTTGTTGAAAGATACAGAGACCTGAATCATTGATAACTTACATTTAATATTTTGCCAAATGAATATTCTTAAAGGATTAACAATACTTTCTTTACTTTCAGTTACATTAGCATGTAAGGAAAGTGGATATAAACTTGAAAATACTTTAACCCCAGATAAACTTCTTACAATTCCCATTGATAATTCAACAATTAATAATTCATTTGCAACCCAATTCTTTGCTGAGAATTTTTTTGCAATGTATAACGCTAAGATGAATTCAATACAAATATACGATATCAATTCCTCAAAGCTAATTCGAAATATAAAATTATATAAAGAAGGAGATAACCAAACCTCTGGGTATGGAATAAATTTTTTTTATTTTAAAAGTAATGATTCTGTTGCAGTTATATCTACCAATCCAACATACATTTATCTTTTGAACTCAAAAGATTCTTTAATAAAAAAGATTGATTATAGTACTATCTATGGACAGAATTTAAAACTTCTCACTTTGCCTGACTTGGGACATCAACCGCAGCTAATCGGAAATAAATTATACTTACTTCACACAATCGGTGGAAGTTTTGATAAAAACTTTAAACTGACGCAAGACAATATTAATAGAACTAAAACTACATATTCTGTAGATTTAAATACAGATTCAGGTAAACTATACGATTTTACCTATCCTAAAGAATTTATTAATGATAAATGTCTATTAGGAATAAATGTTCTATATACATTAGGCGAAAATAACTTGCACGTTTACAAATTTACTTATGAAAATTTCATTTTCACCACTTATGATCATAAGACGTTTAAGAAATATGAACTTTCAACATCAAATAAAAATTTTCCCTACAGAGATTTATCTTATTCAATGGATATGTATAAATCGATGAAAACAATAATCGAAAGTAATGAATATGTTCATCTGATTTATGATAAAAATAAAAATATATATTATTTATTCGTTAGAAAAAGCTTAAAATGTGATTCAAATACAGATATAAAAACCGAGGCTCGATTTCCCAGGTGTTCAATACTGGTTCTTAATACTAAATTTTCACTAATAGGTGTCGTAGATCTTGAAGATAATAGATTTAATGTAAGAATCTCTTTTGTAAATAAAGAGGGACTTTTTATAAGCGAAGGACATCCGTCCAATTCAAATTTTAATGAAGATCAGTTAAGTTTTAGATTATTTAAACTAGAAAAGATATGAAAATAGGAAACATTCTTTTATTTGTTGCACTTATACTTTCTTCATGTCATAAGGATGAGAAAAGTGAAAGATTAAATAAATTTTTGAAAGAATATGATAATTCTATGAATAATAATATTCAGGTAATGATCTTTATTCCTCTTGAAGGGGTTTGTATCTCATGTCTTGATCGTATTTTATATTTCTCAAAAGAGCATCTGGGTGATGAAAGAGTATTGTTTGTTCTTTCTACAAGGTATAAAAAAATTGTTGCAAGTTATTTTTCTGAAAACGAATTAACTAATAAAAATATCATCCATGACAACAGATTGCTTAGTCAAAAACTACAGCTTGTAAATACAGCACCTTCTATTTACCTATTAAAAAACAAGACTGTTATTAAAACCTATGATTTGAGTATCAAAGAATTTACTATGGATTATGACCAACTATTCAACAATTCATCCATGAAGGGAAGGAAAGTAATGAAGGAATTAAGAATCAAGAATGAAGGGAATGAAGGGGAGGAAGAATTAAGAATGAAGGAATGAATAACGATATTTAAAATAAACCCGGCCGGTTTGGTTTCCAAGCGTGAACCTAAAACTAACGCTTAAATGGTATAAAAATTAATTCTTTACAAAATGAAAAAGAAAATTAAAATCACCTTAATTGTTAGCTCTATTACATTAATGTTATTTTTTGCTTTTTCAAGTTCATTTAATATTGCTAACAGTTCGCCTAACAATTTAAATCTTGAAAAATTAATGGTAACAAGTATTGCAAATGCAGAGGGAGGAGGCGGTAATAGTTGTTGGAGCGTTACAAGTGTGTGTTATATATTTGGTTGTAGTTATGTCACACACTGTGGAGGATGTATAGCTGTTAAAGCTGATTCATGGTCATCCCCCGGAAATTGTAATTAATTTAGTTCTGATAAGGTGATTATTTCAATGATGTTTCATGAAATTATCACTCTTTTAATTATTTTACTAATAACAACTCATATATCAATGTCGTTGACTTAAGGAATAAAGATAAAAATAGTTCTTTGACATAGCAGAGTTTAGGGTATATTTTCTATCTTAGGGGTATAATATAGGCCTTATAGAGAAAGCCTACGAAAACAATGAATTTCGTGAAGAAACA
>JBBQEI010000142.1:0-5891 GCA_038320545.1 Bacteroidales bacterium | reverse complement strand
TAAACATATGACAATGATTCGCAAATTAGCAATTCTATTCATTGCAGTAATTTTTATTGGAATGAATGCCAGGGCACAAGGTTGTGCAACTCCAAAATCTGCCGACGGAGTAAATGTTTTTGGATTCCTGCAGACACAGTATGATTACGGAATGTTCGACGAACCAGAATCATCTTTTGGATTCAATCGCGCCAGGATTGGTGCAATGGGGAATATTCCTTACGATTTCAGCTACTACGTTCTGCTCGAAGCCAGTCCGTTTAAAAAAGATGGCCCAAAAGCATATCTGCTTGATGCATTTGTTACTTATAACCGATTTTCATTTGCAAATGTCAGCGTTGGTTCATTCAAATCTCCTTTTAGTTTAGAGTTGAATACTCCTTGTAATTCATTACATACAATAAACCGTTCGAAAATGGTGAATGAGTTAGCCTCACCTGACCGCGACATGGGTTTGATGCTTCTGGGGGGTAATGATACAACCCTTTTCAAATATGCAGTTTCGTACATGAATGGTACAGGATTATTGGTAAAAGACATTGATACATATAAAGATTTTATTGGCCGCCTTGTTTTTCAGCCAACAAACTGGATTAGCGCAGGTGGTAGCTTTAAAACCGGCAAATCAAAAAATATTGAAAATCCAACATTAGGCGACAATAAAACCATGAGATTCGGGGCTGAATTTGAAATTGATATAGCCAATTTCCTTGTTCAAAGTGAATATATCTACGGAAAAGACGATGGCGCATACACTGTTGGCGGCGGTTGTGGCGGCGACCCCGAAGTTGTTGTCGGAAGCATTAAACGTTCAGGTATGTATGTTATGGCTTTATACAATACTCCCTGGAGATTTCAACCCGTTTTGAAATACGAAAATTACAACAACGACATTGATACCGATAATAACATGGAACAAATTACAACTTTTGGTATCAACTATTTCTTTAACGACTGGGTTCGTTTACAAGTAAACTACGAGTATAAAGCTGAACAAACCAACGAAATTAAAAACGATATGTTCATGGTACAGTTGCAGGCAAAATTCTAAAATCAATCAATTCTAAAAAATAAAATCCAATGAAAATTAAGAATATTATATTACTCGGGTTAGTCCTGTTTGTTGTTTCTGCTGTTAATGCTCAGGATATAATTTCAGTTGCCGAGTTAAGCAAAATTTCGAAAAACAGCGATGTAATAGTTGTTTATGCCGGTGCTGAAGATGATTTCAAGGTACATATTACAGGCGCAGTTAGCGTTCCGCATACCTCGCTTTGCAATGATACACCAGTGCGCGGGTTAATAAAACCAACTGCCGAAATGGCAAAAATTTTAGGAACTGCCGGTATTTCGTCCGATAAAACCATTGTGGTTTACGATGAAGGTTCGGGCAAATATGCAGGCCGGATGTACTGGATACTCAAATACCTGGGCGCTGAAAACGTAAAAATGTTAGATGGTAACCTTACCGCTTGGAAATCGGGACGGAAACCTGTAACAGGAGCGCCAACAAAAGTTGTAGCAGCTACATTCACCGCTAAACCACAAGCAGCCTATCTGGCTAAAATGGATGAAGTAAAAACTGCAATCGGAAATTCTGCCTATGTTTTGGTTGATGCAAGAACTCCTGAAGAATTTGCTGGCAAAGCTGAAACTGAATTGCGCAAAGGACATATACCAGGAGCAGTAAATATCAATTACGAAACAGTGCTTGATTCCAAAGGAATGTTAAAACCAAATGCAGAATTAAAAACTCTTTTTGAATCCAAAGGAGTAACTTCTGATAAAACCGTAATCGCTTTTTGCGAAACGAGTGTTCGCGCCGGAATTGTTTTCCTGGCTTTAAAAGGGCTGGGTTATTCAAAAGTAAAAGTTTATGATGGTGCATATTTAGAGTGGCAGGCTACTTCATCGAATAAAGTAGAGTAGTAACCTTTCACATGTCCGAGCGCCCAGGTATTTACCGGGCGCTCTTTTTCCTTTTAAAAGTCTTTCCCCCTAAAAAGCAAAACCAACTTACGATGCATTTTTAATGAATTAGGATGAAAAGCAGAAGAGATTTTATAAAAATAACTACCGTTGGAAGTGCGGGAATTCTGGCTGCCGGTAACGTGGCTGCCAAATATTTCGACCCCGCCGGAAATATGAAAAACCCGGTAATTCAGCGCACTCCTACCTATTGTGAAGTTTGTTTCTGGAAATGTGCCGGTTGGGCACATACCGATGTTGACGGCAATTTGTGGAAAGTGGTTGGCAACAGTAAAGATCCGCTTTGCAATGGTCGTCTTTGCCCACGCGGAACCGGCGGAATTGGTATGTACAACGATCCTGACCGTTTGAAATACCCCATGATTCGGGTTGAAGAACGCGGAAAACAGGTGTTTAAAGAAGTGAGCTGGCACAAAGCGCTTCAGTATGTTTCCGATAAAATGAATGCAATTAAAGTGGAATACGGAGCTGAATCCATTGCTTTATTTAATCATGGTTCAGGTGGCCACTATTTTTCAAATCTTGTTAATGCTTTTGGTTCTTCTAATATCACTGCCCCATCGTATGCCCAATGCCGGGGTCCGCGCGAAGCTGCCTGGATTTCGACTTTTGGTGTAGCCGTAAATTCGCCCGAACCTACCGATATTAAAAATACAAATTGTTTGGTGCTGATTGGCTCGCACATAGGCGAAAACATGCACAATTCACAAGTACAGGAAATGTCGGAAGCCATCGACAGAAATGCAACTATTATTACCGTGGATCCGCGTTTATCAACCGCTGCTACGCATTCAAAATACTGGTTGCCCATAAAACCTTCAACTGATATTGCTTTGCTTCTCGCCTGGATGAACGTTATCATTTACGAAAAAAGATATAATCCGGAACACATCGAAAAAAATACTTTTGGGTTTGAAGAATTAAAAGCACATGTTGCAGAGTTTACACCCGAATGGGCAGCCGCAATTACCAACTTAAAAGCCGAAAAAATTCGTGAAACAGCCCGCGAAATGGCGTATCATGCACCTTCCACAATTATTCATCCGGGAAGGCATGTAACCTGGTATGGCGATGATGTACAGCGAATTCGCTGCGTTGCCATTTTAAATGGATTACTTGGTTCGTATGGTGCAAAAGGAGGTTTTTATCTGCCAATCACTGCAAGTGTTCCTTCATTTCCTCATCCGGCATTTCCAAAACCTGCATGGAGCTGGAAAGATTATTTAAACGGCAAATATCCGCTGGCCGATATCAATGTTTCCAATGCGATGGTTGATGCCTCTCATCCCGATAATCAATCTGATAAAAAAATAAAAGGTTGGATAGTTGTAGGAACAAATCTCATCAATACAATTCCTGATACCAACCGAACAATAGAAGCCATAAAAAACCAGGATTTGGTTGTGGTTGTTGATACCATGCCAATGGAAATTACAGGTTGGGCTGACGTAATTTTACCTGAATGTACTTACCTTGAACGATACGACGATATCAGGACTGCACCTGACCGACAAAATTCAATTGCATTGCGGATTCCCGCGGTGAAACCCAAATACCTTTCGAAACCGGCCGACTGGATTGCTCAGAAACTAGCTATAAAACTTGGCCTCCAGGCTTATTTCAATTATAAAGACTTTAGTGAAGTACTTGAATGGCAATTAAAACAAATGGGTTCGAGTTTAGCGGAAATGAAAAAAGAAGGTGTTAAGGTTTTTCCACGTGCAGAAAAAGAAATGTATCTGCCAGTTGGAGAGCCAGTTCAGTTGAAAACTCCTTCAGGAAAGATTGAGCTTTATTCGCAAAAACTGGCTGAAAACGGATTTGATCCGATGCCAAAATACACCGAGCATCCACAGGCCCCTGAAGGATATCTCAGGCTGAATTATGGCAGAGCACCCATGCATACTTTTACGCGTACGGCAAACAATCCCAACCTCACCGATATAATGGATGAGAACAAATTATGGGTCAATCCGGGTATTGCGGAAAAATTCGGATTAATAATGAACCAACCCGTTTGGCTCGAAAACCAGGATGGTATTGTTTCTGATTTCTCCATAAAAGTAAGGGTAACAGAAAGAATCGGACCCGATTCAGTGTATATGGTACACGGCTTTGGTCATGCCAATAAACTGCTTAAACGAGCATATGGAAGAGGGATTTCAGATACACAACTGATTTCGAAAGTTGCTGTTGACCCAATTATGGGTGGAACAGGAATGCGGGGGAATTTTGTAAAGTTTATAACCGAAGAACCAGTAAAGGAGATTGAATCATGAGATATGCAATGGCCGTTGACACAAAGAAATGTGTAGGCTGCAGCGATTGTGTTGTGGCTTGTCAAACTGAAAATAGAGTTCCCATCGGATTTTGCCGTGACTGGGTTGTGGAAATTGTTGACGGAGTTTTTCCGGAAGTGGAAGTTGAATTGAGAAGTGAACGTTGCAATCATTGCGACAATTCGCCTTGCGTTCGTTGCTGCCCGACAGGGGCAAGCCATTATGAAGATGGTGGGATTGTAACGGTAACTGCTAACGATTGCATCGGATGCGGCGCCTGCATCCAATCGTGCCCTTACGATGCACGTTATTCGCATCCTGATGGATATGTAGATAAATGCACCTTTTGCAAACACCGTGTTGAGCGTGGGTACGAGCCTGCTTGTGTGGGCGTTTGCCCAACCAACTGCTTGTATTTTGGTGATTTGGATAATCCAAATTCCGATGTTTCGGTAGCATTAAAAAAGCGAAAGTTCAAGGTTTTAGCTCCCGAAGCCGGCACAAAACCACAGGTTTATTTCTTAATATGATTTTGAAAAAAAGTAGATTATGAGAGAAGAATTTTTTGTATCGGGAAGGAACATTCCAAATATCGACCCAAGCTTACATATCTGGCACTGGCAAATTCCAGCATATCTTTTTTTGGGAGGTTTGGCTGCCGGCATTCTGTTTTTTGCAGGATTATATACCATTTTAGGGAAAGAAAAAGAGATGCCAACCGCCGTAAAATGGAGTACTTTCTTAGTTCCTGTGGCATTAATTATAGGCTTGTTTTTCCTTTTCCTGGACCTGAAACATAAAATGTTTTTCTGGAAATTATATACTGTAATTCGTCTGGAATCTCCAATGGGCTGGGGTGCATGGACTTTAATGATAATTACTCCACTGTCGTTAATATGGAGTGCAACATACATAAAAGAATTAATCCCTGGCTGGAGTTGGAAATTTGAATTCCTCGAAAAATTGGAAGCTTTGGCAATAAAAAACCGCAAAGTGCTGGCCTGGTTGATGGTTATTTATTCCGTTATCCTTGGAATATACACTGGCATTCTTTTATCTGCATTTAATGCCCGTCCACTGTGGAATACTTCCATTTTGGGACCCTTATTTTTAACCTCAGGATTATCGACAGGCGCAGTTACAATTATGTGGATGTCGAAAAACCACCTCGAAAGAAAAGCAATGAGCAAAATAGATTTAATTCTGATAGGAATTGAACTGTTTTTGATAGTTCACCTTTTTATGGGCTTTTTGGCCAGCACTGAGGTTCAAATCGATTCAGCAAAATTATTTCTTGGCGGGCCTTACACCTTAATTTTCTGGGGAGGAGTGGTTGTTTTTGGATTAATAATTCCGTTTTTGCTTGAAGTTTTGGAGTTACGCGGAACAAAAATTCCGGCTGCGATTCCGGCGTTAATGATTTTAATTGGCGGACTGGTTTTCCGTTTTATCATGGTTGATGCCGGGCAGTTAACCCGGTATTTGTACTAACCTATAAATCGGTGAAAACTAATGCTTCACCGATTTAAAGCCTCGTACAAAACTTCAACCGGATTTAAGTCCTGCTTACCTGTCCCATCTTTAATGTACATATACTACGGTACAGACGGCACTTTTAGAAAA
>JBBQEI010000141.1:0-5894 GCA_038320545.1 Bacteroidales bacterium | reverse complement strand
TACAAAGCCTTTACAAACCGGAATTGATAAATCCAGGCCTGCAGATGGAACTTCAGGATTCAGAATATATCAAAATCCGGCTTCCGGACAATTGAACCTGGAAAGTGAAAATACGATGAAATCCGTTGCGGTTAGTGATATGACGGGTCAAAAGATGCTTAATTTCAATTCATTGAATTCAAAATCAGCACAATTAAACACCGGCAATTTAAAGCCAGGTGTTTATGCCGTTGTAATTGAACTTGGAAATAACACCCGGGCGAGTCGAAAAATAGTGATACGGTAGAACAAGGTTTTAAACCAGCACTTACAAACGTTAAACCAAGATGTTTAAAAAGTCATTCCTGATTCTTTTTATTTGCGGCTTTGTATCTCCAATATATCCGCAATCATACAACATTCTGAATTTCGGAGCTGTCAGCGATGGAGTAACAATTAATACGAAAGCGATTCAAAAAACAATAGATTCATGTGCCAAAACAGGGGGAACTGTGTATGTGCCTGCCGGAATATTCCTTACGGGTACTCTGGAACTCCGGTCCAACATTAATCTATACCTCGAAAACGGTGCAGAACTCAAAGGCAGCCCCGATATGGCAGACTATAAGAAATACCAGTCGCCGCATGCTACTGAAATATCGCATTACGGGGTTCTTTTTACCAGCAATTGCGAAAACATTTCTATTACCGGTCAAGGTGCCATCAATGGGAATGAAGAAGCATTTTTCGAATGGGACAAAGCTAAAACCATCGAATGGGGTGGCACCAAAAATACACGCCAAAAAGAGAAATTCAGGGAAGTATCCACAGGCATAGGCGATGGCCCGGTGGTTCCAAAAGACCGCCCGCGCCAGATGATTATCTTTTCAGGATGCAAAAATGTGCAGGTAAGCAATGTTATGATTATTAAGTCTCCATTCTGGGCTTTGCATTTTGCTGATTGCGACGGGGTGAACGTTCATGGAATAAAACTCTGGAACAGCCTGCTTACCCCAAACAGCGATGGGATTGATATAACTTCGTGCAATAATGTAATTATTTCGGATTGCGATATCCGCGCCGGCGATGATGCCATTGCTATTACAGGCTATGCATACCACTTTGAACTTCCTGGTTTCAGGGATCTGCGCCATACTTCGGATAATATCTGCATCAGCAATTGCAACCTGCAATCACGATCGAGTGGCATCCGCATTGGGTTTATCGATCAGAATTCGGTTCGCAACATCCATATCAGCAATGTAAATATTACGAATTCAAACCGGGGTATTGGTATTTTCACCCGTGGTGAAGGCTCCATCGAAAATGTTACTATATCGCAGGTTACCATTGAAACAAGGTTGCATACAGGTGACTGGTGGGGCAACGGAGAACCGATTCATATTTCGGCGGTGCCCGGGGAAAAAGATGTGAAGCCCGGCAAAATTAAGAATGTGACCTTCCGTGATGTTGCCTGCACCGGCGAAAATGGAATCCTTATTTATGGCTGTAAAGAAACTCCAATAGAGGATATACGTTTTGAGAATCTTACTTTTAATATGATTGGCAGCAAACTGAACGCAACATCAGGCGGCAATATCGATTTAAGAGGAGCGCTTGGTGAAAAACAGCTTTTTGAATCAGAACTTTCGGCATTTGGGGCTTCCAACATTAAAAACCTTGCCTTAAACAATGTGACTATCGACTGGAATGATGCTGATACGGAATTTTTTAAACATGCCGTTCATATTAAGGATTTTGAAGGAGCAAAATTATCAGAAATTACCGTCAGCCCTTTAATTATTGATAAAGTTCAGCATACATTATTTTTCGAGAGTGGATCATTGCTCAAAACTGACCTGAAAAAAAAGGAGTTTGGCAGTAAAAATGTAAAATAATTCTATGAAATTACTCAACAGATCGTTCAGAGTGAAACAGTTGCTTACTGTTTTCTTTACCTTAACTTTTATCTGCGCTAATGCCCAGCTCAAACTTATTGCACCTAACAATGCAGCCGTTACATCCAATAATATGCCCACTTTAAGTTGGACAGGTGTTTCCTGTGATCAGTATGAACTTTGGATTGATGGCATTCTGATGGATAAAATTAGTTCATATATAAATTCCTGCGTGCCATTTCCATTATCATTCGGTACACATACGTGGCATGTGGTTGCCGTTAAAGGTGTAAATCGAATGGAAAGCAACAGCTTTGAGTTAACCGTAGACGATGCTCCGCTTGCCGAGGTACCAAAAGGTGCGATGCTGCTGCGGAATAACTGGCAGGTTAAATCCTCATTACAGGCAGGAGCCGATGGGGCAAAACTCTCATCCGAAAAAATTAATACTAAGGACTGGTCCAAAACAAGCATCCCAGCTACAGTATTAACAGCCCTGGTTCGCAATGGGATCTATCCGAACCCGTATTTCGGGAAAAACAATATGCTGATTCCCGACGCCAGCGACGAATACAATGCGGATTACGATCTGCTCAGATTCAGCCATATTCCAAATACCAACCCCTGGAAAAACCTCTACTGGTACAGGAATGAATTTACTGTACCTACCAGTTTTAAAGGCAAAATGATCTGGCTCAATTTTGGTGAAATAAATTACAAAGCCGAAGTGTGGCTTAACGGAAAGAAAATTGCCGATACCGCGCAAATGATCGGGATGGAACGTATTTTCAGGTTTGATATTTCGAAATTCGCAAAACCGGGTTCACTTAATACCATTGCAGTTGCCATTTATCCACCAAACCATCCGGGTAAACCGGCGCCGGAACCTTTGACTCCTTTTGCCGATCCGGGTTGCAATATGGCCGATGGCATGATTGCCCATGATTATACCAAGTGGGATGTGATGGGCTGGGACTGGCAACCTGCTGTCCGCGACCGTGATATGGGAATTACCGAAGATGTTTTTATTACTGCAACTAACGCACTCGAAATTACTGATTTGTATGTAAGCTCCGATCTGAAATTGCCCGATACAACGATTGCTGATGTTACCATATCTGCAGCTTTGGTAAATCATTCAAAAACTAATATCAAAACCATTCTGAAAGGTTCCATTTCTATTGGAAATGAAATATTGAGCTTCCAATTTCCCGTGACACTTAAAGCCAATGAAACAAGGGAAATACTATTTGATAAAACCAATGTTCCCAAACTCAGCCTGATAAATCCGAAACTCTGGTGGCCTGCGGGATATGGCAAACAAAATCTTTACAGCGTAAAACTAACAGCCGAAACGACTACAGGCATAAAAGCGTCGGCTGAAACCTTTCTGGGTATTCGTAAAATGGAAACGTATATCGGCTCTGCTGAACGTGAATTTAAA
The DNA here is from genome assembly GCA_038320545.1 of Bacteroidales bacterium. Lineage (GTDB taxonomy): Bacteria > Bacteroidota > Bacteroidia > Bacteroidales > JAAUTT01 > JAAUTT01. Next base: position 2,573 of record JBBQEI010000141.1, on the reverse strand, counting down.
ATCAATGGCCGGAAAATATATATGCGTGGCGGCAACTGGGTTATTGATATGATGCTCAATTGGAATGCACAGCGGTACGAGGAAGAAATATTGCTCACACGCAATGCGAACCTCAATATTCTCCGCGTTTGGGGGCCAACCGGTGTTGCTCCAAAAGCGTTGTACGATGCTGCCGATAAATACGGCGTTCTGCTCTGGCAGGATTTTCTGAACGATTTCTGGGGAACTTTTAAAAATACCCCCGGATTCCAGCCTGAGATTTCACTTTTCGAAAAAGCCACCATCGGAATTGTAAAAAAATACCGTAACCATCCTTCACTTATCATGTGGTGCGGTGGCAACGAAGGCCCGAATCCACGCGAATCGCTTATTACAGAAAATATTCTCCCAAAAAACGATGCACGCGGAAACCGCTACTACCTGAAACAGTCGGATGGCGATGGCTTGCATGGCGGAGGCCCATACCACACGCTCGAACCAAAGGATTATTTTACCCATCCCAAAATGATGGGATTCAGCAGCGAAATTGGCCCCAGCGGCATTCCTGAACTTCAAAGTCTTTTAAAATTCATGCCTGAACCGGGCAAAACATGGCAGCCAGGCCGCTTCCCGATTGACGGTATGTGGGCTTACCATGATGCCAACGACTGGCCCGGTAATGACAGCCGCAAATTCACCTCCTACGACAATATGGTGAGAAATTATTACGGTGCCCCCGATTCCACAGGCATGAAAGGTTTTGAAGAATACAGCTCCAAAACCCAGCTGGTAAACTACGACGTATATCGCGCCAGCATCGAAGCAATCAACCGGCAGTTGTGGTCAACAGCAAGCGGAATTCTTTTATGGAAATCAAATTCCAGCTGGCCAAGCGCTACCTGGCAGGTTTACGACTGGTATCTTCAGGCTCATGCCGGTTATTATGGGGTAAAAAAAGCTGGCGAAGCAATTCACGTTCAGTACAATAGAGATAACCAAAGTATTTCATTAATCAATACTTCTTCAAAAACTCTCGAAAAGATAAAAGTTGAAGCTTCGCTGATTAATACTTCGATGGTTACAACCTGGAGCATAAATGTGGTTGTAAATGTAGCTTCGGATGCGGTTGCCCTTACTGACATTACTGTGCCCGAAACCAGCGAAATGCAGTTTTTAAAGCTTGTTGCAAAAGATGTAACGGGGAAAATTCTGAGTGAAAACCTTTACTGGATCAGCAAGGAAAACAATTACAAAGCATTGAATTTGCTACCTGAGCCAACACTTATAGCAACAGCAAAATTAATTCCTGGCAACATTGAAAAAGTATATCAGGTTAACTTGAAAAATACAGGTAAAACTATTGCTTTTATGATTGGCATCAGGGTTGCCGGAAAAGATTCGCACCAGGAAATCCTTCCCTCATACTGGAGCGATAACTATTTCAACCTGTTACCCGGCGAGCAGAAGACTGTAACTGTAAAAACACCAGTTTCCGGTCAACTGGAAGCTCCTGTTGTCGAATTCAAAGCATTTAATATGCATGAATACCAATCGATTAAATTCTAATACTGGTGAGCCAAAAACTTCATCTTTTACTTTTTTTACTGCTTACACCTTTTTTGCTTTCAGGTCAGGTAAATCATGTATTCAATGCTTTAGACGGTAGTATTGTCGGGTTTGAGAAAGGTTCAGGTTTTGTGACGATGGGGAAAATTGGCTCTGTTACATGGAACGTAAAAATACCGGCCAACGGATATTACAACCTCCGGATAAAATACAGAGCCGTTGATGGCAGTAAAGAGCAATCGCTAATTAAAAACAAAGATACCATTGCAATCGGTTTTGCTATGGCAAAGGACTGGGGCGAATTTCTTCAGCCGTTTTACTTTGTTAAAGGATCAAACCAGATAGGTATCATACCCGGCTGGGGCAATATGGATATAGCCTGGATACGGATAGAGCCGGCTAATCCCGCACTTTCAATTAGTCCGCACAACCAGTTGTTTTTAAAGGATAGTCCAAACGACCTTGTTTATAAAATCGACAACTTCAACAAAAAAGTTAAAAGTGTATTAATTGATTCAAAATCTGTCACATACAAAGTTTCGACTTATCCCTATCAGGAATCTTCTATTTGGCTTACAATACCTTCTGAAAGTCTTTCCGGCAAAGAACCCGGAACTAAAACTCTTCAGGTTCTTTTAGACCATGATACGTTGCAAGGGAAAATAAAAGTTTCAGGAACTTCCGATCATTATGGCCTTATCATTCTGGCACCTTATGTGGAACACGGCTCTTCAGTACTTTTGCGTTTGCCAACCGGCAGGTATCTGATGATTGATACCGGTAAAGAGTGGGTGCGCGACAGCCTCATTATTCCCATTTTGAAGCATCATAACATTGATACCATACAAACGCTGATTCTTACTCATTACCATGGTGACCACGACAGTGGCGATAAAGGATTGAAGATCAGAAAAGATTTCCATGTCGGGCAATTTATCGATAATAGCACATACACAACCGGTTATGAGTGGCAGCAGGATGGTGTTACTATAAAAATCCTGAATAGCTTTGCTGATGGCGATGAAGAA
>JBBQEI010000140.1:0-5958 GCA_038320545.1 Bacteroidales bacterium | reverse complement strand
ATCAACTCACATGATTTCCATTCTAACAACATTTGAATATCTTTGGTTAGCAATTCCTTGACAAGACCTTCAAGAACACGGAATCTGTATTTTGGTGTCCATACAATATGGTAGTTGCACCGATAAATGACATGACTTAGCCTTTTTAAATATGCTCATGCCACGAAATTAATAATTTTCAGGCAAAGCCGTTTATACATAACCACCACCAAAGGAGGTGGTTTTAACGTTTACAATAACCACCACCAAAGGAGGTGGTTTTAACGTTTACAATAAATAAGTAAAGGGAACTCTGATTCCCAAAATGTTTTAATTCGGTTTTTGTTGTTGGGCTGGTTCCGGTAGATTATTCTGTGAGCTTTTTGTGTAAGCTGATTGAGGTATTGTGTAGCTTTGGCATTTGGGTAATAGGTCCGCGAATAGGTCAAATCGTCTGTAAGACCAATAAACATATCACTAATCTCATCAGGTTTGGTGTTGTTATTTTTATCAAGAAGCGCTTCGAATGCTTCCCATTTTTTCATGTTTTTATGTAAAAATTGAATCTCGTTCATTTAATTGTTACAAATGATTATAATTTTGTGCAAGATAATAAACAAATAAAAACTTAACACATATTTTACAAAATTATTAATTCAAAATAATGGATACATTAAAAATCGACACTTCACAAAATATTGACATTGAACAACCCATTGCCAGCATAGGTGAACGCATTGTTGCCACATTGCTTGATCTGCTTTTTATTCTGAGTTTTATTGCAATCGCAGCATTTATTGCCGGAGGGTTACAATATGGTTGGATGTTATATTTTATATTTTTACCTGTCGCATTATACAGTATTGTTAGTGAAATGGCGATGGATGGACAAAGTTGGGGTAAAAAGATACTTAAAATAAAAGTTGTAAAAATAGATGGAACTCCCACCACATTTTCGAGTTACTTTTTAAGATGGATAACCCGTATAATCGAAATTTATACAATGTTTGGCTCACTGGCCACGATAACTATTATTCTTAACCGCAAAGGTCAGCGTTTAGGCGACATAGCTGCAAACACAACTGTAATACGATTGCGCGATAAAAGTTTAAAAGAGACCATCTACACTCAAATTCCGGATAACTACGAGGTAATATATCCCGAAGTATCTAAATTATCGACCAACGATATTTATACCATAAAAGAGGTGCTTGAATTACTTAAAACAGATAAAAAAAATAAACAATCCTCAGTTATTGCTCAAAAAGCACGCGAAGCAATTGAACAGAAATTAAACGTAAAAGCTGATAGATACACTGTGTTGTTTTTTCAGATCATCCTTCGCGATTACAATTTCATCAATAGTAGATTTTAAGAAATTCTACGTATGTTGTGTAACATATTTCAAAACCTGAATTTATCAAAAAAATGGTGTATATATGTACATCGGAATTGTGCAGTGTTGATTATGTGAAGATTGATTTCCGGATTTATTTTGAATCTCAATTATTAACATAATCAATACTTTGATTTTATGAGCGAACATCTATTAGGCGCGGCCAACACAACACAACACAACACAACACAGTAACAGCTTAGTTACAAGTGTTTTACTTGTTGGTTTTTTCGCAATTTGCCTTTTACTTTCACAGTTTACTTCGTCGCGGTTTTTCGAGCCAAGCTATCCGGGTTATGCCGCCATCTACTTTGTTGGTATTGCCGCTTCAATAGCTTCTCTTATAAACAACATACTCTCATATAATAAATTACATCTCAATTTAATAGATTTTTCGTTTTTTATATTTATCTCGCTCTTGCTGCTCCGCTGGGCTTGGTCCGATAACGCGTACATCTATTCAAAAGCGGCAATTGCCGTTTCCATTGTTCCCATTTACTTCTTCGTAAAGCATTACAAATCAATACTTATCATTCATTTGGCGATTGTTTGTACCGGCATCGTCCAGCTTGTTGTATGTGCTTTGCAAATGACGGATTTTTTAACCAATACCAACAACTTTTTTGAGGTGGGCGGTACTTTAGGAAACCCGAATGTGTTGGCAATAATACTCGTATTTACCATCCTATCAGCTATTTATATTCTGGGCGAAACTCACACCACCTTGTCGCGAAACCTGCTTTTTGCCTATATTTTTGTGGCTTTTGCCGAAATTGTTCTCACTCGTTGCCGAAGTGCGCTGTTGGGTTGCATGGTAATTGGCTTCTTTTTGCTTAAAAGTAACCGTACGCCAATTAACCGCACGATTAAAATACTGTTGATAAGCGTGTTAGCATTAGCCGGTTCGTGCTTTATGTTATTTGTTTACCAAAAGTCTGAATCGCTCACCGGAAGGTTGCTTATATGGCAGGCAAGTTTTATCAAGATACTTGAAAAACCATTTTGGGGTTACGGCATAAGTTCGTTTCAGCGTGTTTATCCCGATGCCCAGCGTATTTTTCTGGAAACAAACCCAAAACCGGCATACCTTCAGGTTGCCGACAACCCAAAATGGGCATACAACGATTTTATTGAACTGTGGCTCGAAGGGGGCGTGTTTACCGCATTGGCGTTTTTAATGTTACTGAGTTCTGTTTTATACTGTTTTAAATTGCGGAAACGCGTAATAGCCAACCGCGACAAAATCGCTTTTTTATCGGTAGTCGTTTTCTTTGTTCTGTCGGTTTTCAATTTTGCTATCACAGCTTGGCCGATACTTCTCATTTTTGCGATCAGTCTCGCTTGGTGCTCAAGCCTTTGCCCTGAAATTATTCAGCTAAGGTTTAGCCGAAAATTGTGGCCAAACCTCATTTTTTCTGTGGCGCTTTTATCCGGAAGTGTTTTTGTTACGGCCACCGCATTCAAAAATCTGGTGTTTCAATACCAATTTAATACGGCAGTAAGCTTGCCAATTGACAGCCAACGCACATTTTACAGCCGTTCGGCAAACGATTATCAAAGTTATGCTCCTTTTGCTTTTCGTTATGCCACCTTTTTGTTTTCCGACAATAAACATTCAGAAGCGATTATGGTACTCCGTCATATTTACGACTACGAACCATCGTACCAAACCGCGTTTAGGCTTGCCGAAACCTACCTAACTATGAACGACCCGATAAATGCGAAGCGTTACTACGAAGAAGCGGTAAATTACTTGCCCAACAGGATTATGCCGCGTTACCACCTGTTTATGATTGCATTGCTCGATAAAAACTACGCCCGTGCCGATTCGATAAAAAAACAGACTATAAATCTTGATTATAAAGGAGATACCACAATTATTAACCAAATAAAACAAAGCCTATGTAAATACAACATTATTTCAAAATCCCATGAGGGATTAGATGTGGGTAGGAAATAGATTGAACCGCAGAGTTCCATCCCAACCGGGACGGAATATTCGATCACAATTATCATTCTACCCATATTTTGTGCCTACGGCACGACTATAATCACCGGATCTTATAAGATTTTAGTTTTAACTTAATTTTTTTATCAAATGAAACAAATTTTTCTTTTAACAATTCTGTGGCTTACAATTGCCATGAGCGCCCCGTTAAGCGCGCAAAACAACGCGCAAAGTATTGGCAAACAGTACTTTGAAATGGGGGAATATTTTCAGTGGGGGAATGGATTCGATGAAAAGAAGGATTATGCCAAAGCAGTTATTTCTTACCAGAAATCGGCAGCCCTTAACTACCCTGACGGTATTATGGGATTAGGTGAAATGTACGAATTTGGTTTGGGAGGTTTAAAAAAGGATGTACAAAAGTCTTTTAATATGTTTACGCAAGCCTACAATAGTGGAAGTAAGCGGGCAAGTTACAACTTGGCCAGATCGTACGCCTATGGGCTTGGCTGTGAGGTTGATTACGAAAAAATGATTGTTTACTTGAATGAAGGAATAAAACGTGGCGACGCTGCCAGTATGTTTGGCATGGGCAACATGCTTTATAAAGGATGGGGAATAGAGCAAAGCTACGAAAAAGCAGTTGCCTTTTTTGAAAAGGCGGTTACAATGGGCTCATTGTCTGCACAATATTATTTGGGAATATGCTACCGTAATGGATATGGTGTTCAAAAAGATGAACAAAAAGGTAAGGATTATCTTGATAAATCAGCAAAATCATGTCACTTCTCCCAAAATGAGCTAAAAATGGCCGATCCGGAGATCAAAACCGCGAAAAGGATCGAGAACAAAGAACACGATACTCCCAAAATATTTCAAAAAGTGAAACACAATGCAAAAAATGATTCATTTGAAGGGGATTGGACCGGTTATCTTTCGTTTTATGATTGGAGCGGTAAATATAAATTGAACGAAAGAAAAATTGCACTCAGTATAAAAGTTGAAGGCGACAAATTTGAAGGCATTTGGACACAGGAAGGCAAAACATTCAATATCAACGGAATTAGCAACCAATATGGAACTGTGTTCAATTCAGGCGAATTCGATTTTATCGACCATTTTATGGCCACGGTTAAAATACAGATAAAAACAGGTTCGTTCGAAACATTTTCACAAGGGAACAAATTAATCCTTGCAGGGAACATTTCTCTCTTTTCGATTACTGAAAATGCTCCCGAACGACCTGCCTACGTAGTATTGGTTAAAAAGAAAGAGGATAAGAAAGAAGATAAAAAGCAGGAAAAATCAGCTTCAATCCCTGTGCAACCTATTGTCAATGTTCAAACTACGCCCATCGAAACTGTTGCTTTAGTTAGTACATTTGGCTCCACTCAACCTCCATCTGTTGCTCAGGTAAATGTTGGATCAGAAACCTCAAAATCACAAGAAGAACAGATCATCAATCATTTGCAAAACACCAATATTGATTCGAGGGTTTGGCCTGTTCCTTTTAACAATAGCCTGAGCGTGGAGTATAACCTGAAGACCGATGGCGAAATAGAAATCCGCTTAATCTCCATTGAAGGGAAACTGGTTGAAATACTTGCCAAAGAAAAAAGAAAGGCCGGATTGCAAATTCAGCATTTTGATGTAAACGTTCCTAACGGAACTTATATCCTTCAGTTGCTCTCGAATAACATGAAAGCATCTCACATTGTAATCAAAAAATAATCAGGTATTTAAAAAGTCGAAAATAAGATGAAAATAAATAAGATTATTCTATTTGTAATTATTATATCAGTAGTTGGATGTAATAACAAGGCTAAGCGGACGGAAAAGCATTGTGAGCATTTGAATCACATACACAATTCAGGTGCCCCAAGGCAAATCAACCAGACATTGGCTAAATTACCATTGCCCGAATTAGAAGCTATTAATCGTAATTTATCGGCACAGGTAAGGGAGAATTTCCGCTCGTGGAGCTATAACGAACCCGACAGGTGGTCTTATCTGGCCGATAAGTTTGCTGACGAGATTATTAATTTCTGTCCAGAAGCCTCAACAAAAAAGGAAAAGATAGCGGAAGTTTTTCTGACTCACCTCAACCAGAGGGCTGATATATACAACTCTAACGCTGCAAACAAACAAGCGTTGATGGGTCAATCGGCCACCGAATTTAAATACAACCTAAGCTTTCTTATTGGTATAGAGGGTTATCAGAAATGGCAATCGTTTTCGAAGAACGAATTTCAGAAATTCAACTTAAAAAGAGACTCATTACATAAAGTTATTACTTACAGTTATTCTAAATTTCCAAAATCAAAAATAACGAAACCATGATAAAAAAAATCTTAATTTTATAAGGTCTAATACTAATTTTAATGTTGGCAATGCAGACCACAACAAACGACAACCTGTTCCTTTCGCAATTAAAAGCGCAAGATTATACTGACGAACTTGGATTTGGTGGTGAAACATTCTGCCCTTTCTGCAATAAACCATTTGATAGCTGTTATTGTGGATCAATAGATACATATGGTAGTTATTACGAACCGTATTATTACTATTACGAACCGTATGTTTTTGACCCATATTATTACTATGACCCATCTGAATATGGCGGAGGCGGGGGCGG
>JBBQEI010000139.1:0-6031 GCA_038320545.1 Bacteroidales bacterium | reverse complement strand
GAAAATACAAGAATAGCATTTACATCAGCTACATCAACAGAATATTTTCCATTTACATCCGAAACAGTTCCAACAGTAGTACCCTGAACTGTAATATTTACTCCTGGCAATGGATCACCATTAGAGGCATCGGTTACTGTTCCCGAAACTTTTTGCTGCTGCAGAATAGATTCAGGGCTAACGACTATGAGATTGTTTTCTAATAGTCTATAAGCAAGCCCTGAGTTGCTTAAGAGTTTATCTAAGATTTCGGATAAGGCTTTATCTTTTACTGAGATATCAATTTTTTTTTCAATATCATTCAAATCCTCGTTGTAAAAGAAACGGTAATTACTGTTAGCCTCAATATTCCTGAACACATCCTTGATAGAAACGCCGGTTAAGTTGAGCGAGAATAGTCCTTTCTGAGAATAGGTATTCGCACTTAACGAAAAAATAACCACAAAGTTTATAATGAAAGATAGTTTCATAGTAAGTAAGAGTTTTTTATGCCGTTTATATAGCCAAAACGGGCACAAGTAGTTGTTTTTTTTCATAGATTTGTACGTTTTTAGTTTCAAATTAAAAATTAACTTAATCCAATTAGAGTTGGATTATTGATCAATCTAGGAGCGCAGAATGTTAGAGCATTTTGCGCTTTTGTTTTTTTATTTTGTTCTACATAGGCAACTATTTTAGATGTTAGTAATCGGTTATCGTTTTAAAAATTTTTCATAAATATTCCTCAAAGCCTTGTTCTCCCGGAGTACGACACGATTGGCTTTAATCTCAAAATCTATAGGTACCGAAAGCTTAATAACTTTTAACACCTGATCAAATGTCTCATTCTCCAAACTACCACTTACTTTATATAACCTAACAGCACTGTCTTCGAACACAATTTCTACATTGTACCTCCGTTCCAATTCTGGTGCCAGTTGATCGAGTGTCAATTTTTCCAGTATCCATTTACTGTCTTTCCAGGATGTAAAAAGCTCAGTTCTTACTTCAATTTTCACAAGATTTAAAGAAACGGCGTTATCTTTATCCTTATCGGCCAGCGTTTTATCACTTTTAACTTCAAGAATTGGGTTCTTATAATATATAGCTGTTTCATTTGGTTTCAGATATTCTTCCGCTTCTGTTAAGCCAACACCTAACTTTTTTATCGATACTGAACCTTCGACTAAGGTTGTATTTATGGTATTTTCTTCTGGATAAGCCTTAACGTTAAATTTAGTCCCCCAGGCTTTTACCGCTATTTTCCCGGTGTTAACAATAAAAACTTTGCCTTTTGATTTAGCCACGTCAAAGAAGGCTTCTCCGGTTAGATAAACTATCCTTTCGCTCTTAATAAAATCCATTTCATATTTAATCCGGCTTTCGGCATTCAACCAAACATTTGTCCCATCAGGGAGGGTAATATTTGTTCGGGCACCTTTAGGCGTCACTATCTCGTTATATGCTATATGTTTTGAGGCAGGATCAGCCGCTTTTGTTTTAATAAAATTTAATAAAAAATAGCTTGTTCCTAGGATTAGAAACAGGGAGGCAGCTATTGAGAAAGCAATACGCAGGTTTTTAATTTTTTGGACCTGTGCATCTTTAACCGAGGTGAGTTCCGAGAATTTTTCCTTATAATAACCAACCTTAATTTCATCAAAGCATCTTTGGCGGTCAAACCCTGAGTCTTCTTTTGTTACTTTGCCCAAAAAGTAAATATCTCTCAGTTGGTCGAAATAACGCTTATTCTTGATGTCCTCATCAAACCAATTCTTCACAGCTTCTCTTTCTTCAGAAGAAGCCGATCCAAGGAGGTACTTGACTAAAAGTTCATCTATTTCCGTATTATTTTTCATTCGTTCCATTTGATTCTTCTTAGTTTAAGATCCAAAAAAGGGAAAAGGGTTGACACCGTTTTCAAATTATTTTAAAAAAATATATAAAGGAAATCTTTCAGTCCTTCTCTTAACTTCGAAAAAGCCCTGCTCATCTGAGTTTTTACAGTTCCAACTGTTATATTTAATTTTTTGGCTATCTCATGATATTTCAGGTTTTCGTCACGGTTAAGCAAGTAAATCTGACGGCACTGATCCGGAAGGGAATTAATTACTTCAATAGCTTTTTCTTCAAGTTCCTTGGCAATAAGTTCGGCGATGGGATATTCAGGGGTAAGGGGTTCGTAAATACTTTTGTCGGTAAGCGAGTAATCAAGCTCGTCCAGTGACACAATGTTCCGGGGCAACCGTGTGACGTACTTTACCGAATTGTTATAAATACTTTGAAACAGATACTTTTTTATCGACACCTTAATGGGGTCTATCTGGCAATTGAGCCACACTTTTAGAAATAAATCCTTGACAATTTCTTCTGAAGCTACCTTATTCTTGGTTATATTTAAAGAAAAAAGGCACAACCGATCAAAATAAGTGTTAAAAACCAATTCAAATGCCTTCTCATCACCTTCTTTAAGCAGCTCAACCAATTGATAATCAGTTTTCATAAAAGAATAAGTTTTCGATAGATATAAAAAAACATACAAGTATCCCACTCCAAAGTTAAACTTTTCCATTTAACCCCAATTTCCATTTTTTTACCCAAAAAATTAATAATATTTGGGGGTCGGTTCATTAAACGGATCAAAGTATGTTAATGAACTTAAGCCCCCACATATTGTCTTTGAGAAACAGTTAAAGAACGGTTTCCATTTTCATATTTTAAAGTTTTAGAAGATTACTTAATTCTACATCCTCAAACAGGGAGTTATTTAAGACCCGCCTGTTTCAAGATAGCATTTATTGTCCCTGTCGGCACCTCTTTGGATGGATGTCTTGGCACTGGAAAAGACTTGCACCCAGGCTTTGAAAACCAGTAATGATTTGTCTTTTGCTAATTAATCCATTCGTTCTTTTCTATGATCCTGACGAGTTAAGAGGATAGGTGATTTGATTTTCGATCCGGAAGATGTATGGGCGAGTTATACCACTATCGAAACAGTTTTTTTTACTGCTAAACGATTGTTCTATATTTGTTTCCATACCTGTTATTTTTTAAAACCTTTTTCGACCTGATTGCGAACAATGGCCGGGAACCACGACAAAGGCAACAACCAACGCATGAATAATAAAACAGAGCCATTTCCGCCAACCTTGAGTTAAACGAACTATCGGTTGCTGCTTTATATACTTTTTTAGCTACCACCAATGGCCCAACAGCATATTCACCAGCTTTTAACGGATTAGGGTTCGCAGTATTAACATACTAGTTGTAAGCGGTTAACCCCGGTTTGGCCACAAAGTCGAGCGAACGGTCGTAAAAATCGGTTTTGATGGCACCCGGTTCAATATTTTTAACTTTAATATTAAATTGTTTGAGTTCGATTGATTTATTCGTTACTTGTTTTTAAAGCTGTTTATTTTATAAATTGAGCAGGCATGACCGTTTAACTCAGTTGTAAACACTCTGTTGAACTTACCTAAATCTTTCTTTTCCCATAAATCGCGAAATTCAAGTTTGCCTTTCAGTCCTAATTCTTTCAATTCAATTGAAAATTTTGCTTTATGATCTGAGGTATTAAAAAAGGCCACATATTTATCGTTTGAATTTGGGATGTCAGCCATCCAAATAACAATACCATTTTCTTTTTTTACCTGACGGTTATTAATGCTGTTTTGGTTCACTGCCAGTACTTCCTCGTTTGAGAGTAATGAAACCGTAAAGCTATCGGCAACAGTTAAGTCGCCACCCATCATTAAAGGTGATTTTGCAATACACCAAAGGGTTAAATGGGTGAATTGTTCATCTTTGGTAAATCTTGTTTCACGTTCGTTTCCAACTGGTCCGCGGCGCGACAAACGGCCTAACTGCAACATGTCAAGGTCTGGCCAATGACCAGTTGTGCGGTAAGGTGTCCATTGGTTAGCCAATTCGAACATGTTGAAAAGTTGCTCCCAATTGTCCCAAAAATCGCCTGAAACACGCCACATATTAGCTTGTTTCTCCACATGACTTCCTTCATTTAGGGGAGTGGCTCCAGGGGAAGTACTGAATACCATTTCACGTCCGCAAACATCAATGGCTTTATGGTAACCTTCAATTTCTTTGGTAGAATAAGGATTACTTAAATCATCAATCTTCACAAAATCAACACCCCATTGAGCATACAACTCGAAAAGAGAGTTCAGATATTCTTGTGCGCCATCTTTATCCATGTTAATGCCATACATGCTGTTGAGCCATCCACAAGTAGATGTTGTATCGGCAATCATCGAAGCATCAATCCCCATTGCTCCTTTCACTGGTGTTTTGGCCCAAACAGCCTGACGGGGAATTCCGCGCATCAAATGAATGCCAAATTTCAATCCCAAACCATGAACGTAATCGGCAATAGGCTTAAACCCTAAAGAAGTTGGGCATGAAGGAAATTTACCCTGATCGGGAAGTAACCTCCCAAAATCGTCCATTGCAAGCCATGGAACATAACTTCCATCTTTGGGCAATCTGAATTGTGGTGGATTGTCCTGCAAACTCATTGGTGGATGAGGATAGAACCAACAATAATCGATAACAATGTATTCCCATCCAAATTGGTGGAGTTTTTTGGCCATGACGTCAGCATTAGCCTTAACCTCATTCTCGCGAACAGTTGCACCAAAGCAGTTATAACTGTTCCACCCCATTGGAGGAGAAACTGCTAAAGGCTGTTTATTATTTTGAGCTTGTGCAACTCCACAAATCAGGAGTAAAAAAAGAAATCGAACAGTAATAAGTTTATTCATTTGTAGTAAGTTGAGTTAGATTATTATATATCTACTTCGAAATAATTATCTTTTTAAATATCATGCTTTTATCAGTGTATAAACAATAAAAATAAATGGTTTATTATGCATTGTCATATTCATTTTTAAGCCAAAGTGTTCCATTAGTTTTCAATATCTTTTTATCATAATAAGAATAATAATCTTTGGATTAAGATCCTTCAATTATTGAGAGCATATCGATTGTTTTTTCGTTTGTGGTTGTATCACCAACTATTTGAATTGTATGAATACCATAGGTTAAATCGAGTTTTTCAAATATTTTAACATAATATTGGCCATGACTGCTGGAATGGTTTTCCTGACTAAATTCACCATATGGTACACCGTCCAGTATTATACTCACGACACCTCCATTAGGGCTCCTATATGCATAGTACTGAACAGCGGTTCCAGTAAAGGTCAATTTTGCGCTGCAATTCGCATAGCCCTTTGTAAGATAGGCGCCTGACGCATTCCAATTCTCATAATGAGTTTCAAATCCATCGTAAATCCATCGAGGATCATTGTCTTCAATAGTAATCCACGGCACAACGGTTTCCGGAACTGAAACAGCTACAATTTCAGAAGTCATTTGAGGAATAATCCAATTATCTCCGCTAATAGAACCACCCATAGCGCCTACAACTATATCATCTATGATCCTAATCCCACGTTCAGACATATCGGTAAAATTATCAAGAGGAATAGGCATGTTAAAACGAGTACGCTCAATATTATAGTTATCAGCAAAGTCATTTTTATTAAAGTGTCTTTGAAGTTCTTTGTGCCCATATAGTAATCCAAGTAGGCCACCCCATGTTGAAGTTGGGTTATCAGAATCCCATCCACACATTGAACCAATTCGAATGGTTTTTTTGTAGTCCCCTTCTCCATAAAGTAAACTTACCATAGACGAGGCGAAATTAATCCCGGCATCCCATGGATATTTGTAATGATACCCGGCATTAACAGTTTTTTGATATCGCAGCGCTACTTCATCCCGTGTTTTCTCCCAGTTATCTTTATCAGGATTGGCGTTATAGGCTGCTTTAACAAAATCATACATATCGGCTATATAGGACCAATCAGGAATTCGTTTACGAGCTTGATCCGCCATCCAAATGACCTGTTCTTTGCGGGATAGTTTCGTATCAACAGATGCGGTAAGCGAATACATGATTATATAAAATTCAGAGGCCCATTCAGAATGAAGATAAGCAGTAGTCCTTACAGGCAAGTGGCCTATTTCCAAT
>JBBQEI010000138.1:0-6082 GCA_038320545.1 Bacteroidales bacterium | reverse complement strand
CGGATATTCCAGGTTTCATCATCAACAATAAAATCATCTACATGACCAATTTCTCCGTCTTTTGCCTGAATAGTATGACCTGTTACATCTTTGGTACTGCGCAAATGAGGATCCCATGACTTTTTCTCTGACTCAACGGATGCATTCCGTTTCGCACCATCACGCAGTAAATCGGGATAAGCTCCCCACATAAAGGATCCGGTCCAATAATTTGGCCATCCATAATACCCATAATATTCCTGCTCAAATTGTCTTGAAACTGGTTTGTGACTTTCCAGAGTTGGACTTTCTTCAATTTGTTTTTTACTCAATGCAACACTTATATTTTCTGCTTCACTATTGACAAATCCTAATGCATAAGGGGAAATTAAGACTTTATTACCAGTGAGCCAGTTACCGGTGTTTGCGATGAGATATCTTCCTACCCAATATTTGTCATCTAAATATAATTCTTTAACGTTTCCTATTTCTCCATCTTTGGCATCTAATTTATACCCCTGAATTGTTTTTACTTTTACTAACATAACTTTTCCTTTCTTTAGATTTAAAATATCTTCGAATTTTTTAACCTGCCTTTATTTATAAGGTCATTTTTATTTTTCATTTGGCATTCATAAAATGTCATTACATGATACCCGCTTTAAATTCATCAAATTTCAATCCAAATAATTCTACTTTCCTTTTCCTGATTTGCTTTCATAAAGACAAGCCAGATGAATTCCAAACTTGTAAATAATAAGACAATTGATGGTCCGTATTGAAAGGGAGCAACTCCAACGATCACTAATAATGTATTTTAACTGTGTAATACTTCCGGTCCACCAGGTACTTGCGAAAGCTCAGGCTATATTAATTGATTTGAAAGATCAGACAAAGGATATTACATGAGTTTTTACAAAATATTTAATCGGTGATTCATGAAAAATGTAGAAAATTTACCCCGTAATGAGGAAAATTTTCACGACAATCAAAATACTGATTTGATAAAGATCGGCTGTCCTCTAAAAATTTTTACCTTTACCCATGGTTACAATTGTTGTGTCGTGGCTTCAAAGGTAACCATACCCAGGGTTAGTCTTCACCGGCCAACTTGGTTCAAAAATTCAAAAAGAGCAGCTACTTCAAAGTAGACGGATCGGACTGGTTCAACTTAAACGAGTTGCAAATACTCGACTATACAACGAATTTAATACACATAGCTTTGGCACAGGGTTTAAGATCAATCCGGCGGGAGATTTAAGAGATGGTTTATTTGAGATTGTGGTTATAAAGCCATTGACTTTAAATTCAGGTAATTTTCATTTCAGTCGATTTTCCGATGCCCTTTAGTATTGTCAGAACCAGCGTGCCACACAATCAACGAAGTGGATGTCCTTTAAATGTTTTCGAGTGGAATGCGTGTATTCCATAAATCGTGGAATTTTTTCCTCAACTCCATTTCTTAATTCCTTATTAATTGGCAATTAATAAACTGGAACGATTATTTCTGTATTCTTAAAAAAAATTTAAAAATGAATATTTTAATTACAGGAACAAGTTCAGGACTTGGATATGGTTTGGCAAAGCAATATTTAGATGAAAAAAACACGGTTTATGGAATTAGCAGGCGACAAAATCCGGAGTTGAATGAATACAAGAATTTTAAATTCCTGTCTCAGGATATTTCCTGTTTTATTGAATTAAAACCAAAACTGGCAGCACTTTTAGAAGGACAAACAAAACTGGATCTTGTAATTCTGAATGCCGGAATTCTAAACGAGATAAAAGATTTGTACTTTACTTCATTGGATGAAATAAATAAAGTGATGGACGTAAATGTATGGGCAAACAAAGTAATAATTGATTTACTTTATCGCAGGCTGGATTCAATTGATCAGATTGTAGCAATTTCTTCAGGTGCATCGGTAAGTGGCTCGCGCGGTTGGAATGCATATTCCCTGTCGAAGGCAACTTTGAATATGTTAATCAACTTATATTCAAAAGAATTTACCAATACCCACTTTTGTGCATTGGCTCCGGGACTTATTGATTCTAAGATGCAGGATTATATTTTTAATTTGCCTGAAGATAAGAATTTTCCTACGGTTAGAAAACTAAAAAATGCTAAAGCAAACAAACAAATGCCAGGTATTGAAGAAGCAGCTGAAATCGTTTCAAAGGCCATTAATAAGGTTAAAAATTACGATAGCGGCTCATTTTTAGATGTGCGGGATATGAAATAGTAATTTAAAAGCTCTGCTTTACTTCAGAAAAAACTTGTTTAACCCGTTTTTCATCCTAAACATCGAGATTCCAGAATTTTGAATTCCTCCGCTGTTTCAGAAAGTGTGGGGTGAGGGTGAATCGAAAGTGCTATATCTTCTGCGGTGGCTGCCATTTCTATGGCAAGCACCAGTTCGGCAACCATATCGTCGGCGTGTTTTCCGACTATACCGGCACCTAAAATACGTTCGTTTTCGGGGTGCACCAGAAGTTTTGTAAAGCCTTGTCCGGCATTCATCGCCACCGCGCGTCCGGAAGCGGGCCAAGGAAATTTAACCACTTTATAATCGATGTTTTTTTCTTTTGCCTGTTTTTCACTTAATCCACAGGAGGCTATTTCGGGGTCGGTATAAATTACCGCCGGAATTACCCTGGCATCGTTGGCCGCTTTTTTCCCGGCAATAACTTCGGCAGCCACGCGGCCTTCATAACTGGCTTTGTGTGCACGGTATCCTCCCGGACCTGCCCCGATAATTACCAATTCATGTTTATTGTTTTCACTCATATTTTATTCAATTTATTGTAACAATGCGTAGGGATCTTCAATAACTTCGCAAATCCAGCGTAAAAAACGAATGCCGTCGGCTCCGCCTATAGCGCGGTGATCATACGACAGCGACAATGGAATAATCAGTCGCTTTTTAAATTCGCCATCCATGTAAACCTGCTGGTATTTTGCTCTCGACACGCCAAGGATAGCAACCTGCGGCATTAGTACAATAGGCGTAAAGTTAGTTCCGCCGATCCCACCCAAGTTCGAAATGGTAAAGTTTCCTCCCTGCAATTCCTCCAACGATATTTTTTTGAAAAAATATTGTAATCTTTTTTCAGAATTTCGGGTGCTTTTAGTACTTCATTCAGAATAGAGCCGCTGCCCTGCAAATGGAGGTTGAATTTGTTTTTCCGGCTGCTGCGGTATTTGTACATGCCGTTTATTATTTCGGTTTTAATTCCCTTACGGGATGGCATTGATGGCATTTTGTATTTTTCATTCATTACCGTGATGTAATAAAAAATATCATCACCCTCCAGGTACATTTTTTTCATCCCGTCTTGAATGATTACCGCCAGTTCGAATGCAAAAGCGGAATCGTACGCCCGCACAGATGGAACAGATAGTGCAATCAAATGACTCTGTCCGTCCTGGTGTTGTAATCCTTCTCCGGCCAGAGTTGATCTTCCGGCGGTTCCTCCGAGCAAAAAACCTTTTGTTCTTGCGTCGGCCGCCGCCCAAATCAGATCGCCAAAACGCTGAAATCCAAACATGGAATAGAAAATGTAAAACGGGATGCAGTTCCTGGATAATCGAGCTGTTTCCTCTTACCGGCCCATCAAGCCGTTGCAGGTTACAGTTAACCACGAAAATCAGGTTGTCCAGCTCTTCTCTTGACGTGAGGGTTAATGCACCCATTGCTTCAGGTTTATCCATTTCGCCGTCGCCCAGAAAAGCCCACACTTTTTGTTTGGATTCAGCAAGTAATCATTTGTCTTGTAAATATTTACAAAAACGAGCTTGATAAATTGCCATTATTGGCCCCCATCCCATGGAAACTGTTGGAAATTGCCAGTAATCCTGCAAAAGTCTTGGGTGTGGATAAGATGGTAATCCTTTATCGGATTGTAATTCCCTTCGGAAGTTTTCCAACATTTTTTCAGTTAACCGACTTTGCAGAAAAGAGCGCGCATAAATTCCGGGTGAAGCGTGTCCCTGGAAATAAACGATATCGGCCTGTTCTTCTCCATCACCACCTTTAAAAAAATGGTTAAATCCTACTTCGTAAAGTGTGGCCGCCGAAGCATATGTTGAAATATGCCCTCCAATTCCATCTTTTTTGCAGTTGGCCTGCACCACCATGGCCATTGCGTTCCACCGGATAATACTTTTTATTTTTCGCTCCAGTTCCCGGTTTCCCGGGTATTCCGATTCTTCAGAAACAGGAATGGTGTTCACGTAAGGCGTTTTCAAATGTGGCTTTAAATGAAGGCCTTTTTCCAGTGCCCGGTTTTTTAGCAATTCAATAATTTCTTCAACCCGCTTCTCTTCTTCATTCTTGATAATATAATCAATGGAATCAAGCCATTCCTGATTTTCAAATTCCCTTATTCTTTTCTTATCTGTTTCTGATATTTCCGTTGAATATTAATATTGCCGATGTTCATTTAAGTGCTTACGAAGTGAGTGGTTGCGAATTTACTGTCCCCGAATCACTTGCCTATCCGTCGGTAGTTTATACTATTTTATCGGGTGGAGGAAAATGGGACAAAAAAACTGATTTATATAATAGTTCAAAAAATTAAAGCTGTGAGATATTTTAAACATCTTTTAATCGTGCCTCTGATCTTGATATCCGGTGCATTTTTTATTCAATGTTCATTGGTTCCTACCGAAACTCAAAATCCGCTGGAACGTGGCCGCGACCGTATTGCCGGACCAACACTGGATTTGCTCATCGATCCACGAATTGGACGTGCTCCGGAAACAATAGGAGAGGACCCGTTTTTGGGAGGCCGAATTTCAGAAGCATTTGTTCTCGGGCAGAACACAACTTCTGTTTTTGGATCCATCAAGCATTATAATTTAAATACCTACGAACTTAATCGCCGGACCAACACTTACCTGAGCCTTCCAGAGTGAAAAGTGGTCAGTTTGATAGTACACTGGTTAACCGGGCCGTCCGCAACGTCCTTCGCACTAAAATGATTTCAGGAATGATTGATGGCGTGCCGGTTGTTCCTAAAACTGTGATCGACAGCAAAGAACACCGGGAAAGCCATCAAATCCCTGTTGGGAGCTGACCGGGTAAACTATGCCAAAGGTTCTTTTTGCAATTCTTGTAATAGTTCCATTCGCTAAACGTTAAACCAGACAATTATTTTTTTGTCACCTTTTACATTTCTCTATTTATAGCCAATATTAATCATAATTTATTGCCGTATCCTGTCTCCCACAACATATCCCAGGCCTTTTCAGGAGTAAATCCACGGCTGTTTTCTGTTTCGCTGTTGGTATCCCTGGGATTTGCGCCTAATTCAGCGTAAAGCTGATTCACGCCGGCGAGAAGGGCCATTTGGATCGGCTCATGCACATTCATTGCTCGTGAAGGGTTAACAACTATATATCAATTGATGTCATATTATGTGTTCCTTACTTTGTTATATATTGAAAATCCAATCAAAATTAATCATTTAATTACTTTTCGCGTTTGTAAGGCCATGCCATAATTCCGCCTTCCAGCACTTTCACATTTTTATATCCATTTGCCTGGAGTATCAAGGCGGCTTCGTAACCACGAAGTGAAATTTTACACCAGGTAATTATCTCTTCATTTTTATCTTGTGGCATCTCTTCCAGACGTTTGCGAATCTGTCCGAGGGGAATAAGTTTTTCACCTATGCCGAGGCGTATTTGTTCGTATTCCTCAGGATTGCGGACATCCAATAAAAAAAGTGATTTCTGGGTTTTGAGTTTTTCCCTGAGTTGTTCAGACGATATTCCTTTGAAATAACCGTTTAACTTAGGATTCCCTGTTATCAGATTTGGAATTTCAATGCAGTCGCCCACCGCATAAATATCCGGATCGGAGGTTTGCATATATTCGTTTACTACCAGGCCCCCCGTTTTACCAATTGGCAAACCAGCTTCAACAGCAAGCCGTGTATTCGGTATAACTCCTATAGCTATGACCGCTAATTCGCAAGGAATTTCAGTTCCGTTCTGAAGTTTTACAGCAGTAAGTTTACCATTTTCACCAATAAAAGAGGCCACCCCGTTTTCTAATATGACGTTGGCTTTGCTCATTACATATTTTTCAACGAGCTT
>JBBQEI010000137.1:0-6115 GCA_038320545.1 Bacteroidales bacterium | reverse complement strand
TATTTTTGCCTATGGGACCAGTCATCCTTCTAAACCCGAAATCAGCAATGTGATTTACCCGATTTTCAGGAAACACAACGTCGATCTGAGTATTTGTTCACACGACCAGAATTATGAACGTACCTTCCCTCTTTCGGGACTAAATGCAGAAGACCCCGACTATAATCCAAGCCAAAGTGTGATTTACAAAAAAGGCAAAGGTACAGTGTTTTTAAAAATTAGTCCATGCGGCAAAAAGTCAGAGATAGGCAATACGTTCCCACTGTTTCAGGATAAACAGCCTCCTTTTATTGCCATCCGCAACCGCACGGCACATCATTTTGCAATGTTTAACGTTGTTGATGGGAATTCATTGGAGGTGAAAGTATATAATGTACCTGAAGATAATAAACCTAAATATCTGATTGATAAATTTATAATTAACTGAAAAGGTGAATTTCTCTTCAAAATTTATTGGAATGTATTTCTTGTCGGTTGTATCAACCTTTAGTTTTGATGCTGAAAAGGAAAATGCCAATTTGGGTTGTTCGAGAAATACGACGAGTTTACCAAGGCTAACCCGCTTTTTTTTGCCCAGATACAATTTAAGGTTATTATAAAATGATACAAGACAAACGCGATTTGTACGAAGGTGGAATCCGTGTTCCAATGATTGTAAAATGGCCGGCCAGAATAAAATCAGCGTCTGGAACTAGTCATGTATCTGCTTTTTGGGATGTCCTACCGACACTGGCCGATGCTGCCGGAGTAAAAGCACCTGAAAATATTGACGGGATTTCGTTCCTGCCGGTTTTAACCGGCAGAAGCTTTCAGCAGCAACATGCAGCCTTGTACTGGGAGTTTCACGAACTGGGCGGAAGGCAAGCTGTACGCAAAGGCGACTGGAAACTGATAAAATATAATGTGCTGGTACCTGGCAAAACCACCACCGAATTGTACAATAAGAAAACCGATGCCCGGGAGCAAAATAACGTAGCTAACGAACATCCTGATCTGGTAAGCGAACTCACTGTAATTATGCAACAAAGTCGGGTCCCATCAGAAATTTTCAGGTTTGAATTAAAAAAATAAAACACACTGCAATGAATCGACGAAACTTTCTATCTTCCACACTAATCGGGAGCGGAGCTGCGCTAATAGCTCCCTCGGTTCGAGCATCGGTAAACAACAGTAGTTCCAGCTAATGAAAAGGAACTGGCGCCTCTGCCGCCATTGGGCTGGAAAAGTTTCGACAGTTACGGGGTTTAATGAAACTAACAATCGATGCTGGCGATCCGATCCTGTAAAACTAATTTCAACACTTTATTATCAATGGGTGGGAAATCAAACAAAGGAATCTGGCAGGGAGAAATTACTTTTTGGTCAACTACTTTTTTTCTGTAAGTTTATTTTCTGAAAGCTCATGGATTTATTAGGATTAAGCACCTGTAAGATAGTAATATATCTTCGGTTTCCCTGAGCTTTTCTTCTTTTTTATGAATTATTCAGGATAGATATTAAAACAAAAAAGTGGTAGATTTCGCATCAAAATAAAACTAGCTAAAATGAAATATCTGCTGATCTTTCTTTTGTTTCCCGGTTCCGTGTTTTCAAGAGAATTTCATGTTTCGAAAAAGGGAGACGATTCAAACAATGGTTCTCAGGTAAAACCATTCCAAACCATCATGAAAGCTGTAAACATTGCCTTTCCCGGTGATACCATTACCGTTCACGAGGGAACTTACCGCGAATGGATTAATCCGCTCCGGGGAGGAGAAAGCAATACCCGGCGAATAGTTTACCGTGCTGCCTCGGGCGAAAGGGTTGATATCAAAGGTTCTGAAGTGGCAAAAGGATGGGTGAAAGTAAAAGATGGGGTCTGGAAAATTTCTCTTCCAAATTCTTTTTTTGACAATTTTAATCCTTATAAAGATTCAGTAAATGGCGACTGGTTTATTCCAAAAGGACGGGTTTACCATCTGGGTGAGGTTTTTCTGAATGGAAAGCCTCTTTACGAAATGGAAACTCAGGACAAAGTGTTTAATACAATTAAAATACCGGAAATCAACGTTAAAGAAAGATCTGAGTATGCCTGGTATTGTGAGTCGGATGAAAATAGTACGACTATCTGGGCAAATTTTCATAAGTTTAATCCTAACACTGAAATTGTGGAGATTAGTGCGCGTCGAACCTGTTTTTATCCTGAGAAACCCGGCATTAATTTTATTACCGTGCAGGGCTTTTATTTCAGTCAGGCTGCAACTCAGTGGGCGGCACCAACAGCCGAGCAGGTTGGAATGATATCCACGCACTGGAACAAGGGTTGGATTATTGAAAACAATGTTATCAGCGATTCCAAAAACAATGGAATCACTCTTGGAAAGGAGCGCGGAACAGGCCATAATGTCTGGACCGCCGATGTTGGCAATATCAATCGAGATGGTAATATTCATTATATCGAAGTTGTTTTCAATGTTCTTAGAAACCATTGGGATAAAGAGCATATAGGTTCTCATATTGTACGGAAGAATACCATATTCAATTGCGGCCAGACTGGTATTTGCGGTAGCATGGGTGCCGTATTCAGTGTTATTGAGAATAATCATATTTATAATGTTTGGACAAACCGGCTGTATGCGGGCTGGGAAATTGCGGGTATTAAGTTTCATGCGCCTGTTGATGTAACTATCCGTAAAAACCGGATTCACGACTGTGGCCGTGGTATCTGGCTCGACTGGATGACTCAGGGTGCAAGAGTTTCATGTAATCTGCTGTACAATAACGACCAGGAAGATTTGTTTGTAGAGGTAAATCATGGTCCTTTTATTGTCGATAACAATATAATGCTTTCTCCTACAGCCATCAGTAATCAATCCCAGGGTGCAGCATATTTACACAATCTGATTGCCGGACACATTTTCGTACGCAATGAACCTAACCGCTTCACTCCTTATTTCCTTCCACATTCAATTGATATGGCCGGATTAACAACTATTTACGGAGGCGATGACAGATATTACAACAACATTATTGTTGAAAATAGTTTAAACCACGATACCCGGCCCGGTCTGGAGTCATATGGAAATTTCAGGCTTCCTTCATGGTTCAGTGGAAATGTGTATTACAATGGTGCAAATCTCTCCGGTTTGGATAGCAGTTTTATTCAGTTAAATGCATTCAATCCTGAAGTAAGGCTGATTGAAGAGGGTGAAAAGGTTATGTTGCAAATCTCCGTTGAGCCCTCGTTAATTCATCATAAAATAAAGATAATCAATACTCAGGCATTAGGTAAGACCAAAGTAACAAAAGCGGCTTTTGATAACCCGGATGGTTCTGCGTTGATAATCGATGAGGATTACTCCGGTAAGAAGTTTTCGGCCAACGATGCTTTGGCAGGCCCTTTTCAGGATATCAGGGCCGAGAAAATGATTTTGACAGTTTGGTAAAATTAAGGTAAAATGACTAAAATTGCCGAAAATAAACAACAGTTAATAATGTCTGTTGATCTTACGCTTTCACGACCTCAGGTGGGTTTAAAGGTCTGGCTCGAACAAACACTGGTTATTATCTGGAAACCTTAAATACTGATTATTAATAATATGAGAAATATTATTTGTTTCCTGCTGAGCTTCTGTTCAAAAAAAATACTTTTACCTTGTTTTCTTTACAAATCCCGGGTTGGAGCTCGGGTTATCTGCGCCAACTGCGTACCGACAACATGGTTATATTGATCTTGGAGAAAATATAACATTTAAATAAAAACAGTTAATTTTGGATTGAAATGAAGAAAACCTTATTAGTATTAACTCTTTTAGCTTCAATTATTACTTCAACCTATAGCAAGGTATGGGTAATAGCAAATTCCAGCCTCGAAGTTCAGTTTGACGACCAAACGGCTTTACTCTCCATTACCGATAAAAGGTGCAATAAAGTATGGAAGCAGTCAGCTTTTAAAGACCAGTTGGTGGTAAAAAAAACCATACTGAAGG
Organism: Bacteroidales bacterium; assembly: GCA_038320545.1. Taxonomy (GTDB): domain Bacteria; phylum Bacteroidota; class Bacteroidia; order Bacteroidales; family JAAUTT01; genus JAAUTT01. The sequence continues at coordinate 2,147 of JBBQEI010000137.1, read as the reverse complement.
ATAATGCCCTCACAGTAAGTCTTATGGGTAAATTCCCATTTTCGGTAACCTATAAGCTCAATAATAAACAAGGCTTGGAGGTTGTTATCCTGGCCGACGAAAAACTTCAGTTCGGCGATTTTACTTTCCCCTCAGCATTTGAACATCCCGATAAAAACAACTATTTGCTTATGACCGACAGCGAAGGGTTGTTGCTCCCTGTCGACGATCTGGAATTTCCCATGAGCAGTGAACGCACTTTCTTTTGTGGTGGCGGGCTGGCCATGGCTTGGATGGGGGAAGTCGACAAAGAGTTCAAAACCGGTTACATGGCTTTGCTCGAGACTCCTTACGATGTGTCGATGCGTACCCGTCGCGAAAACGGCCTGGTGATGTTCGAACCCATGTGGTTGCCTTCTCTCGGAAAATTTGGCTATTCGCGAAAGGTAACCTATTATTTTTTCGATCAGGGAGGCTACGTCGCACAATGTAAACTTTACCGCGATTACATCTGGAAGAAAAACAATGTTATAACACTTAAAGAAAAGCAGCTACGTTTCCCTGCCATGGAAAAAATGATAGGTGGCGTGCACATTTATATCTGGGACAAGGCACGGGATATTGATTTTGCAAAGGAGTTGAAAACGTCGGGCATCGAAAAGGCAATGTTTCTTTGGGATGCCAACCATACTCCCTATCCCGAAGTGGGCTTCGATACCAAATTAAAAGAATTGGGTTATGCAACAGGAGGTTACGAATTGTTCACCGACCTCAAAACCAAAGACACCACTTTTTACGAAATCGACCCAAAAGGTCTTCTTCGCTTTGCCCATGCTGTTTATCCGGGGAAATTCAACCAACTGGCAGCCAGGAAAAGCGATGGCAGTACATATTTTAACCAGTTTGGCCATACAACTTGTCCCGTTGCCATACGTCCTGAAATTTTCAGGAAGGTTGAAAGCAAACTCAAAGAATTTCAGCACGAAACCTATTTTTTAGATGTTTACCAGGCAAATGGTACTTTCGAATGCTATTCTAAAGAACATCCTTTGACCAGAGAGCAGTTTGGGGAGGCTGTAGTTAAAAACCATCAGATAATGGAGGATAAGTATAACCAATACCTGGGAGGTGAATGGGGAGCCGATTTTGCCAATGCTCACGTTGCCTATGTTCATGGAATGATGACCTTGCAACGCACCTGGTGGGGATCGGGAATCGAAAAGAAAGGCACAATCTATTATACCGGCGACTGGAGAAGCAACCCACGGCCTACTCAAATGATCGGAACCCGTGTTGCGAACGAAAAATACCTCAAATATTCCATTAACGAATATTCCCGTGTGCCGCTTTACGAGCTGGTTTATCACGATGCCGTTGTTACATCGTGGCGTTGGGAAGATGGAAACCATCACACACCTGAAATATGGTGGAAAAAAGATCTTTTCAATATGCTTTATGGCAGCGCTCCTTTGTGGAGTATTGACCGCGAACGCTGGGACGAGTACAAATACACTTTTATCGAAAGCTATAAAAATGTTTGTCCGTGGTTGCAACAAATTGCTTACGACGTGTTGGTGTCGCACAGGTTCGTGACCGACGACCACAAAGTGCAGGAATCAGTTTTTTCATCCGGGAAAAGAATAGTGGTTAACTTTGGCTTTACCGATTTTGCTTATCAAGGTAAAGTTATTAAAGCAAAAGGTTTTATCTTTCAGTAAAAATAATCAATTATAAAATATCGTAATAAAAACAATTATGAACAGGAAACTTCACCTTACTTTTTGGGGATTAATCACTTTGCTCTTATTCCTCAGCTTCGCATGTTCCCAGAAGAAAACCTATCAGTATCCTTTTCAGGATCCATCTTTATCGTTTGAGGAACGTGCAGCAAATGTTGTTTCGCTCCTGACGATCGAAGAAAAAGTTCAGCAAATGGTGAACAATGCGCCTGCCATCGATCGACTTGGAATACCTGCATACAATTGGTGGAACGAAACATTGCACGGTGTAGCACGCAGTCCATATCCTGTAACATCCTATCCTCAGGCAATTGGCATGGCCGCTACCTGGGACACAGCTTCCCTTCGTATGATGGCCGATTATAGTGCAACTGAGGGTCGTGCTATTTTCAACGATTCACGAAAAAAGGGGAAAACTGGTATTTATCT
>JBBQEI010000136.1:0-6163 GCA_038320545.1 Bacteroidales bacterium | reverse complement strand
TTAGAGAAACTGTTTTAGTCCAGGGCTCAGTTAAAAGTATATAAATCTCGTCGGCTCCAACATTTTTTTCGGTAACATGAAATTGAAACACAAATTGCGAAATGGCATTGCTATAGCTCACTTTTAATCGGGCGCGCCTAAGAGTAACCCTGTTATTTATCTCTTCGGCATCGGGCCCGAAGGTTTGAAACTGGGTTTGGAGTAGCCCCTGAATCTTAATTCGTTTAATCGCATCCAAAACATTGGTACTTTCCTGAACTAATTTAAGACTATCGTGCGATTGCGAAAACGCGATATTTGCTGCACAAACAATAACCAATATCAGCAAAACTTTTTTCATTTACTTTTTAGCTTTTTATCCATTCAATTCCACTATAAATATTGCTGAAGTGCCTTCCGGTTCTTCATTACTAACCGAATCGCCTTCTTCAAATATCAACCCATTTTTGTGCCGTTCACAACATTATCAACAAAACCAATTGGCTTACCGGTAATAGAATTTAGCTTTTGTTCTAGCCCGGGATTTCCGTTTTTCATAGAATTATATACGCCTTCAAATGCCGACACAAAAACCAAATCATTATCGCCTGCCGAGAAGGAAGGCATATCTCGATTGCTGCACGTTATCAGCCGTGTATGGGAAAAGGTAAAGGTATTCTGGTTTAACGTATAAAGCTCACCTTCATGGCTCACCATCATTACTTTACCAGAAGCAGAAACGGTAATATCAGGTGCTTCTCCCTGCCATTCCTGGCTACCATAAACACCACATCCTTTCCATGTTTTTCCATTATCAGCCGATTGTCGGTACGACACGTACGAAGGTTCTGCCTGTCGGTACACAAGATGAATTACATCGTTGTTATCAATAAAAATGCTTCCGTAAAACGGAAGGAATATGTCCATTTGCCAATTTGATCGGGCATAATACGAACACGCCACACATCGTTGCCGTCGTAAAATCCTTTAATTTCAAGGTTACTTCCATCGGGGCGGGTAAATTTGGCCAGCAAATTAACTTCAGTAAAAGGATTTTGATATTTATCAGGAGGAGCAACGGCTATTTCGAATCGGCTCCAATGACCAATGTTTTGAGCATATAAAAATGTAAAGCCCAAAAGTAAAATGCTGATGAGAAAAAATCTTTTCATATTAAAATAGTTGTCTTTCTAAGGTAAATCTAATCTGTATTTAAGAGGAAATGGTTAAATTCGGATTTTCAAATTGTTTTCAAACTTTGAAAACACTAAAACTCCAGTATTCAGGATAATGCAAAACAATCCTCATCTTAAAAAATGTATTCAGCTAATCACCGAAAAAACGGGGTGGGGCGATTTTAAAGCATGGACTCACCCTCAATTTGTAAATCTCAGCAAACTTATTTTCGAAAAATGCGGTGTATTGATCAGTGTATCGTCGCTGAAGCGTATTTTTGGAAAAATATCGTCGTTGCACGAACCCCAAAGGGAGACCCGAAATGCCCTCGCCCGATTTTTAGATTATGACAATTGGGACGATTTTACTTCCAAAAACCCGCTGGGCTTTAACCAACAAAAAAATCAAAACAAAAGGTTTTCGAAGAGAAGCATGCTTTTTATGACCGCTGCCATACTCATGTTGTGCCTTACATCATATTATTTCATATTACAAAAGGTAAAAGAAAATGCGACCGAAAAAATAAGCTTTTCGGGGAAATATTTAACGGGAAGTTCACCACACAGTGTTGTTTTTCAGTATAATATAGAAGGATTAATGGATAGTATTTATATTCGTTACGATGACGATTTTACCGAAGTTGCTCAGGAAACACTCGACCCCCGTTTGCATACCATTACTCACCGGTACATCCTTCCCGATTTATATAAAATAGAGCTCATCCACAACAATAAACCCATTCGTAATATACAGGTAAACCTTGTTACCAACGGATGGCAAACCTATTTGGGATACGATAAGCTTACAAAGTTTTATCCGTTTGGTCGCGATTCGGCAACAGGAAAGCTTGAAGTAAATCCACAAAAGGCGTTTGAATTAGGCTTGTTCGAAAAAGATGAAAAAGTGTTGGTAAAACACAGGTTGGTAAAAGACTTTGGTATTATTGGCGACCATTGCACGTTAAAGGCCAAAGTTGCCGACTTGAAGAAGCTAAAAACATTAGATTGCTTTTTGGCATCATTTGTAATTCATGGCGATTCGGGTAAAATAAATATATCATTTGCACAAAACGATTGCTTTGAAAGAGCCTATTTAAAGTTCGGAGATAAGGTCCTTGACGGAAGATACAGCGATTTATCGGTATTGGCTACCGATTTTACCTGTTGGCAGGAACTGGAGATAACAGTTGAAAACCACATACTCACTTTAAGAATAAACAACGAAAAACGTTTGGAGCTGCCCTTTCCAATCACCATGGGCAAAATAAGAGCTTTGCTTTTCGACACACCCCTCTCGGGTGCCATGGACGACATAGAATTTAAAGACACCCACACGGGAGAAAACTATAAAGATGCATTCTGACCTCTTTTTACATAAGTTGAAGCAAGATCTTCACCATTTTCTAGTAATGCATCCTGAATAAAAGCATATTTTTTATTTATTAACTCTCTATCTTACCTAGTAATATATCCCACTTCCCCACACCAAGTTAAATTCCAAGTAATAGCAGGGACTTCAAACTCAGTATTGCTACCTATTAATTCCGGTACAATCCTGAAAGAAAACCGAACATATGTTTTTGACAATATATTAAATTTACCTGCATAGAGATCTGTTCTGATCTACAGTGTTTACTGCCGATGTACCGTTACGTTCACCGTCGATGTAAAGCGACATTCACCGACGATGTAACAATACGTTCGCTGTCGAAGTAACTTTGCGTTCGCTGTGAAAGTAACGGAGAGGTCATCGAGCCATATACTGGTATGTCGTCGATTCACATACCGGTGTGTTATCGATTCACATACCGGTGTGTTATCGATTCACATACCGGTGTGTGATCTGTCAGCATAACGGTGTGTGATCTGTCAGCATAACAGAATTCTATTCTACCAATATTTTAATTACATCCATTGTTTTTTCAGAGGAAATTTTAATAACATATATCCCTGGTTGTAATCCTGCTGTGTTTATTTTTACATAGGGTTGACCAGTGGTACTACTTTTTTGTATTGTTCGGCCTGATAAATCAGTTACATTTATATTTGCTTTATAAATGTTGTTTTCAGAGAAATCAATAGTAATGATATCGGAAGCTTTACAAATGGTCGGATAAACTTTTATATTGCCTATCTCTAAACTTTTAATTGCACTTGGTAATGCAGGTTCTCCAAAAGGCAGCTCAATATAATCGAACTGCATATATCCCCACGATGCTTCAATCCGAAGCTTGTTCACCTGTGTAGTTAATGGAAAATTCAGGGTTTTGGTTAACCATTCGTTTGCAGTACCGCCGAATTCAACATCCAGGCGGTTGGCAGCATCGTTGTTTACCATTACATACTGGTTTTTTGTGCCATAAGGAACACGGTACACAATCTTAATATCGTAGTTATCAGCAGCAGGAGCTTTTGGGAGGGTAAATTCAATATATCCTGTTTGTCCGAAAGAAGCATAACTTCCATTGCTAGCTGTGGCATCGTTATTTTTAGCTGCAGTTCCGTTTAATAATGCATTTTCAGCTTCAAAAATCTTTATTGGAGGATTGCCAACTGCGATGAGAAAAGGATCGGCTTCTTTAACCAAACCATCCACATCGGTTACAGAAACCGATATTTTATATTTGTTCTCTGCCGGATTAATCCAATTATAATCGAAAGGTGCAACCGTTGACTCATGGATAATATCATTGTCTGCCTTGTAAGTTACTTTTTGAATACCACCATCAGTATCTTTCACCGTTACACGGAATTCCACCGTGCCGTTTAAAGGAATTCTTGCATTTGGTGCCGGACTGGTAACTTTTATCGATGGGGCATTTTTAAGATAACGGTTAATATCCACATCGCTGGTGTGATTATCGAGCATATACTGCATTTCAATCCGGATATCCGATGCATGCGATTCGTTCCATGCCCACCCAAGTGCCCCGGCATAACCGGTATTATAGAGCTTTTCAAATGAACTGCCAGTACCACAATGATTACAAAATGGATAGAATTCAGCAATAACCAATGGCTTATCTAATTGCCAGTAGGAATAAGGGTTTTCGAAAGGTGAAAGACCTGTATTGTCGTAGTAGTGAAAACAATAGAAATCGAGCTTACCATCGGCATCTCCACCAAGAGTTATCAGGCGGGAATCAGTGTAATAATTGGTACCCCCGCCCAGGTTGGTAGCAGATTTTGAACACCATGCTCCATTGGTTACCTTTGCTTTTGGATCGGTACGATGAATAGCTCCGGCACAACGATTTACGAATTTCTGAATGTTGGTAATCTGTACCTGGTCAATTTCGCTCCAGTTGCCAATGGGGGTCATGCCTTCCGGTTCATTGAATATTTCCCAGGCAAGAATTCCGGGATGTTCCTTCAGGGAATCGACCATTGGTATTAAAGATTTATTGATATAAGTTGCCATCAAAGCATCATCGGTGAGAATTCCACGATTCCGGTCTTTTACCAATGTACTGTTAGTCTTTCGGAGCATATCGAACGACCATAAACAAAGCATCAGCCCAATGTCATTCTGATAGGCAATATTGCATAAGTTTTTAAGGCCCTTAATTGCTCCATTGCCGGGACCTACTACATTTGAACCCGAAAATTCAGGGGTAACGGCTCCATTGGTATGCAGCCACAAACGCACTGTATTTCCTCCGTTGTCGTGAACTTTGCGGAACATCTGCCTGAAAGAAGCAGTATCGGTATTCCCATTTCCAATGTCTGCCCCAAAATTTATCCAGGCAGCATTTACTCCGCTTAAAAATATTTGCTGTCCGTTGTATTCGATAGTGGAAGGTTGGGAGAATGCTAAAAGTGGCATCAAACACAACAATATAAGTAATCTTAATTTTAAACACATATTCAGTTTTTTAAATTATTACCATCAGCGTAATTTTTATAGATATTACAGAAAGCTACAAATTATACATCCCTGAGGATATGAATCGATAATAAAAGGTGAAGAAAAATAATGAAAGGCAGAAAAAAAACCAACTGATGGCGACAGATTATCGCCATAAGTTGGTTATAATTTAAAAATAATAATTTAATTATAAGACACTTTTTTAATTTGTCTTTTCATAACGTATATTGTCTATGCAGAAACCGGAGAAGTCTAAGCCATTACCCCACATAGTCATTCCCCATTCACCACCTTTCACAGGTGTAGGGTCAGCTAAGCCGGTGAATGCAGATAAAGGAATAGTAATAGTAATCCAACTGCCACCGGTAGAGAATTTATCTCCAGATTTTATATAGGATAAGATATTTACAGCTTTACCGCCCAACATTAAGCGAATTTCGGCATTTCCTATAACATCATTACGTAAACGAACATCCATTTTAACAACGTGGTTTGCTTGGGATACAGATGCATATGAAATGTAATTATTTGCAAATAACCAATATTTAGATGCATTCCAAGGTGTTGCCTGGTAATAATTATTGGTACCATCGACACCATCTGCAATTGTACCTAAACCACCAACACCATCCCAGGTAAATCCTGACCATCCTGCATCAAAACTATAAATCATCAAGGTTGCATCTAATACAGGATCAGTTCCACCAATAAAGATTGACGGGGATATACCTTCTTCACCTTCATAAGTAATAAGGGTTATTGTTCCGGTTCCTGTTGTAACTGTTGTTGGAACATAAACTTCAACTTTAGTATCTGTTTTTTCTCCATAAGCAGTAGCTTTAACATTTCCAGGGAAAATTAATTCTTTTATCAAAAGCATGCTGGTACCATTAAGAGTTAATTTTTCTCCAGGAGTTCCTTTGGCTTCTGTAAAAGATGTAATGGTTGGAAGATTAGCTAAAATAGTTAGTAATTCAGAAGATTGTACCTGAACACCATTTTTGGTAACCAAGGTTATTTTTCCGTTTTTAGCACCTACAGGAACTGTAACAATAAGTTCTGTAACTGTTCTGCCAGCAGCAATTGTTCCTTTAACCCCACCAACAAAATTCACATCAACAACCAAATCCAAATCAGTACC
>JBBQEI010000135.1:0-6185 GCA_038320545.1 Bacteroidales bacterium | reverse complement strand
CATCTCAATCATATCAGGATGAGCTTCTGTTTGAGCAAACATGAAACGCCTAAACTGAACCTTGGTGAAACTTCGTTCTGTGTAAAAGACCACCAAGTCTAAATATTCATCCATGGTAACTTTTCCTTCTTCGTAAGTCTCAAATATCAAATGATGTCTACCTTCCATTTCGGGAATATCTAAATTGAATTTAGTTGCAGCTCGATGGCGGGCATTATGATCCCAACCGTCGGAAAGCAAGACTCCACCAATATCCAAAAAAAGACAGGTGATTTTATTTGGATTTTTATTCATTAATTTCCCTTTGCTAAAATTCGACCTTGATACTGTAATTCTTTAATGTCAATTTATAAGACATGAAAAATAATAAAAAGTAGATTATAATCTTTATTATTAGCACTTTAACTATGTGCCTTTGTCTCAATCTTCACTAATTTTTTTTTTTTTATTTTGGAACAAAAAAAGCTTATTCAGGTTTGCAATGTTTTGATTAAAGTTATTGAATCTCGATTTATGTTGCTAAAGTACAGTTTAGCAATAGTGTAAGCGTTACAGAATTTCGGAGAAGAATTACATTATTCACATATTTGCACGTTTTATCCGTACCCGAATAAATATTTTAACAATCTCGTTAACCAGCAGCGGAACCAAACCTAAGGAAATGGCAATTAACCAACCTCCCAAATCTAGCATTTGCAAATGAAATGCCCTTTGCATAAACGGAATAGCGATTACGATTAATTGTAACATCGCACCCAAAATAATTGCCCCAACCAGGTATTTATTGGAGAAAATCCCAATCTGAAAAATTGATTTTGAATGGTTTCTCACAGCAAGAGAGAAAAACAATTGACACATCACCAAAGTCATAAAAGCCATCGTACGGGCATATTCAACCGTGTTTACTGGAGCTGATTTGTCGAACGGGCTGTATCCATGTTCGTAATAACCGAACCAAAAAGCCGCGATTGTTAGCGCACCAATTAATATACCGCCAAGAATAAGATGAAATCCTGCATTTCCTGCAAAGAAACTCTCTTTGGCATCGCGTGGTTTTTCTTTCATCACGTCCGAATTTCCGGGATCCATGCCTAATGCAATGGCTGGAAAAGAATCGGTAATGAGGTTGATCCACAACAACTGCGTAGCAATTAACGGGGCTTCCAAACCTATTAGCAGCGTAACAAACATGGCAATTACTTCACCCAAATTACAGGTAAGCAGAAAGATAACGGCCTTTTTGATGTTGCTGTAAATATTCCGGCCTTGTTCGATGGCCGAAACAATGGTTGCGAAATTGTCGTCCATCAGAATCATATCTGAGGCCGCTTTGGCAACATCGGTACCGGTTATTCCCATTGCCACTCCAATATCGGCAGCATTTAGCGAGGGGGCATCGTTTACCCCGTCGCCGGTCATGGAAACAATATGGCCATGCGACTTGAGCGCATGAACAATTTTTACTTTGTGTTCGGGTGAAACACGCGCAAATACCTGATACTTCACAATCTTCTTGGTGAGTTCTTCATCCGAAAAGGCATCCAATTCCTCGCCCGTGATGGCCTGATCAATTGAGTCAACCATCCCCAACTCGCGCGCAATGGCGAATGCGGTATTTTTATGGTCGCCGGTAATCATAATGGTTGTAATGCCGGCAATTTTTGCTTTTTGAATGGATTCTTTCACTTCGGGGCGCGGCGGGTCAATCATTCCTACAAGTCCAATTAAAATCAGGTCTTTCTCCATTTCAGCGCCTTCAATAATGGAATCAACCGGTTTATAAGCTACGCCAAGCGTACGGAGTGCATTGTTCGACATTTTTTCTGCTGCATCAAGGTACCTTTTTTTGTGCTCTTCGGTTATCGGAATCACCTTCCCATTTTCTAAAACCTGTGTTGAAATTTTTATAAGATTACCAATTGCCCCTTTGGTATAAACGGTAAATTTTCCCTCTTCTTCGTTGAGTGTTGACATTAATTTTCGGTCGGAATCGAAAGAGAACTCACTTTCACGACTGACCTCAGAATTTAATTCGTTTCTATCAATTCCCAAATCATCTCCCAAAAGCAGTAAGGCAATTTCTGTTGGATCGCCCGTTCCTTTCTTGTTTTCGTAAGTTGCATCTGAGCAAAGTATCATTGCTTTGGCAAGCAATTTTGCATCTTCGGTAGCATTGTTTTTTTCATTACGTTCGACAGTTATTTCACCCTCTAGGTTGAAATAAGTTTTTACCGTCATTTTGTTTTGGGTAAGCGTACCTGTTTTGTCGGAACAGATAATATTGACCGAGCCAAGTGTTTCAACAGCAGGCAATTTCTTGATTACCGCCTTTCTCTTCGACATGCCCGTAACGCCAATGGAAAGAACAACTGCTACAATGGCTGCAAGCCCTTCGGGAATAGCTGCCACTGCCAGCGAAACCGATAAAATAAACATTTCGGCCAAATCGCGGCCCTGCAATAATGCAATAACAAAAATGAGAACACAGATTCCAATGGCAAACATTCCAAGCGTTTTCCCCAACTTATCCAACCTGATTTCCAAAGGGGTTTTCTCCTTTTTTTCGGTATTGATGAGATTGGCGATTTTACCAACTTCGGTAGTCATGCCGGTTTCAACCACTACGCCAACTCCCCTTCCACGGGTCACCAGGGTTGACATAAACGCCATATTCATACGGTCGCCCAATGGAGTTTTAAGTTCGCTGTGAATTTGCGTTGCATCTTTATCGGCGGAAACAGATTCCCCAGTGAGCGCTGATTCCTCTATCTGAAGATTTGCAGACTCAATTAAACGGATATCGGCGGAGATGAAACGTCCGGCATCAAGAATTAGAATATCACCGGGGACAACTTCGTGTGAATTTATTTCTTTCACCTCACCGTTTCGGCGGACAAGCGCTTTTGGAAACGACATTTTCTGAAGCGCCTCAATCGCCTTTCCTGCTTTCACTTCCTGTATTACGCCAAGAACAGCATTGGTAATTATGACAAGCATAATGATAGTGGCATCGATATACTCACCCATAAACAGGGTGATAGCCACTGCCGCCAATAAAATATAAATAAGCCACTCCTGAAGCTGGGCGACAAACAGTTGGAAGATGTTCTTTTTCTTTTTCGATTGCAATTGATTCGCACCGTACTTTTCAAGCCTGACTTTTGCTTCGTCTTCTGAAAGGCCTGATGACGCATCGACATTTATTTCTTTAAGAACATCTTCTATTGATTTGGAAAACCACATTTTACGAGTTATGAATTAAGCCTGAAATTTCTGATGAAATTATGTAATGAGTAAGAAATAATGACGTTTTAAAATCCATCAATTGCCACTCCATTTATGGGGTGGTTAAATGAATAAAGAACAAAATGGCTTTAGCCAAAACAGTTATTAAATTTGGCTAAAGCCTTGTGCATGTATTATTTTCTGTCCACTAATAATTTTTCAAACGTCCGGTTAACGTTTCCAAAGAAGTTTTCAATTTGTCAATAGCGCCCGAAACAGCCTGTTCATGGGTGTTTGCGTGGTCGGTAACTGCAATTGGCTGCATTCCTGCAAGCCGGGCTTCCACCATGCAGCGCTTATCGTTTATGCCATCTTTATTGCCATTTTCATCCGAAAGATGAACTTCTACCCTGGTTATCTGATCACTAAACCTGCTTAGTTCTTCCGATATTAAAGATGTTGATGAATCGATAAGATCTTCGCTCGCGGTTACATTTTTATCTGTATTAAATTGTATTTGCATTTTTCTTTTTTTTAGTTAATAACGAAATATTGCTGCCAACCCTGTTTCGGAAGGCATTTTATCGGTCGGGAGAACCATCACTATCCCTCCCATTTTTGTTACCAATTCACCCATATCATCAAGCAGATCATCTACTCTCGGATTTGTCAAATCTTTATTCTGTGTATTTCCCGTCACCAGATTAGTTACCCTTACTGCAATAATCCGGTCGGCTTCAACAATAAGCGTGTCAACCCGTCCTTCAACTGCTGCTACAGCTACTTCCTTGTAGTCGTCACTGCCTTTGCCATTGGCTCTTGCTTGTTCAAACCGGGCAACCAGGCTGTCAAGTTTCAGGTTATATTCGGGTTCCATTATTTCCCAGGCCATATTTGCCAGTTTTTCCGGAGAAACAGACGAAGGATTTATAGAAACGCCTTTCGATAACAACAAAGGATTTTTGTTTACCTTATGAAAAAGGCTATGGTGTTCCGGCAAAGCAGCAAGAATAAGCGGCAACCCTGTAGGTTTTGAATATCTTTCGTAAATATTATTCGCAACCAAGCGGAAAAACCTTTCAGTATCTTTTTCAGTTTCCTCTTTTTTACCGCCATGACCATGGTGCATGGGCGAACTTTCACCCCCGGTGCCGCCATAACTTGCAACAGTTGTATGCTTGTCAGTCAAATCATCACCAAGCGCTTCTGTTATGGTTTTTGGAATATCAGCAGTGAGTTCAACTTTAAAAAGCGAACGACGGTTTCCTTCAAATAAGCGAATATCATTAAGCGTTAAACACAAAACGTGGAAGTTGTCGCCCGATTGTAAATATTGCCGCAATGGTTTGGTGTGGAAGCTGTCGGCCACCATGGCCAATTCCTCAACCGATTTATGCAACCGAACAACTTTAAACATTCCTTTTGCACTAAAAACAGCCAGTCCTTCTAATGTGTGATTCCAAACATCATTGTCATCAATAAGAGCTTTTACAGGTTCAAGATGTTTTTGCACTTCAGCGGCTGAATATTTCTGCATCAGCGATTCCTCCATTTGCTGAACAAGCTTTTTAAATAGAATGCTATCCTGAAGATTCTCAGGATGTTGTTGGTGCGTGGGCATGTAAAGCGAAAGGCAAGTCGATTGATTTACTGCCAGAAGCTCCTGTATTAGTTCATTTGTAAGTAATTCCATAATATTTTATTTTAAATCACTGCGATTAAAATTATTGTTAAATTGATAAAATATTTATTTGAAAAGAGTGATTTTTTATGAATAAATATTGAAAAAGTTAAAGTTCAGAACCTTTGATATCAAATTGTTACACCACTTTTGAAAAAGGATGTCTCAATAAGGCAATTCTCATGAAGTGATAGTGATTATCCCGAAAACCGACCTTTTATTTTCCCCCACCATCTAGCCAATAATAGTTCACTGTCGTCGTCCTCTTTTATATTTTGCTCGCCAATGATTAGCGCAATTGGTTTAAGCTGTTCGAACTCTTCGCAAACCACTTTTAACATGGCAGCAAAAGGTAAAAACAAAATCATTCCAGCCAGTCCCCAAACGGCAGCGCCAACAAATAAACTCAGGATGGCCGTTAAAGCATTAATTTTTAAACTGCCCCCCACAATTTTTGGCGTGAGAAAATTATCGGAAACCACTTGAACAGCCCAAAATAAACTGGCAACTGCAACGGCAGTCCAAATTGAATCGTAAGAAACAAAAGCATAAATCATAGGAATTACAGCTCCCATTGTAGTTCCAATGTATGGTATTATGGCCAGTGCAGAACCTAAAAATCCGAAAAGGAAAGGATTGTCGATACCAATAATCAAAAGCCCGATGCTGTTTGCCAATCCAATAACAAGTGTAAGCAGGAACATGCCAAACAGGTATTTTTGCCCGACTTGCTGAACCGACTTAAACATTTTTAATACCCTTTCACGATGTTCCTCGGGCGAAAAGGCCAAAAAGGCCTGTGTTAATCCATATCTGTATATTAAGATTAGAAATGTAAACACAATTGTTGCCATTAAGCCGCCGAGAAAAGCTGCTGAATTGTTAACAGTTTTGCCTATTAGCGAGCCGGATGATTCTGCAAGCCAACCTTTCAGTCGGTCAAATAATTCGTTTTTTTCCAGGTTTTCAACTAGGCTTACATTATGGTTGAGATATACTGTAACATCAGCAAAGGCACGAATAATTGTATCCTTAAAATGAGAAAAATCCTTAGCTATGCTAATAATTTGAGTTGAAAAAAAGAAAATAACACCTCCAATAATTATAATAACTGTAAAAATTGAGAGAAAAGCAGCAGGTGTTTTACCAATTCTCCATGACTCAAACTTTTTTGCCAATGGAAACAGTATGAATGAAATAAGCAAAGCTATACTTAAAGGAATGAGAATGGGTTTTGCCAAAACCAGAATTGCAAACAGCGCAAATATAGTGGCAATCG
>JBBQEI010000134.1:0-6273 GCA_038320545.1 Bacteroidales bacterium | reverse complement strand
CCGGAAATGGTTTTCTACAAAGATGAGACAGCTACGCCGCCTATAAAGACTTCCCCGATTTTTAAACTGGATATCAAAATGTAAAACATGAATTAGTTATATAGTAGATAGCATGACTGATGAGCGGACTTCTTTATTCATCTCCCGACTTCGGTTCGGGTGATGAATACGGATATTTTTAGTCGTCACCCAATTTGGAGGCGGAAGACGACTAAAGAAAGTTGACTTTTGCTTATTTAAACCAAATATAAATAAGCCCCCCCCCCTAAAAATGCGTAATTTACGCATAGTAAATCCAAAAGTATTCATATACATTTGCCCCGTTACTCTCAGGAACAAACCCCTGCCCGTAACCCAATATTTCAAAAAGTTTATTTAATACAAACAGTTTTTTCGCTTGTGTGCAATGTGAATAATGTGTGCCATGGAAACAAAACTCATTATATAACCTAAGGGCAAAAAGCAACCCAGCCCTTATAAAAAAGAACCGGGTTGCACGTATTTATTTTAAACAACCGGGCTGACAGAGTTCGCGCTCGCCAGCCCATTTAAAACTTTTCAAAAGTATGAAAACTATTTCATTTTTAATTCTATCGGTTTTCGTTTTTGGTAGCTTTATTGGTGCCGCCCAAATTAAAGTGTATGACGATAACCGGGTTAAGATTTTTGGCGACAGACTTACAGATGATCTCGATAAAGATTTGTCACTGCAAGTTTATGGCAAGTATGGCGATTATCTTGCCAACGGGAGGGTTGGTTTTGGATCTTATGGTATAAATGAGATGACCCTTTTCCGCAAAAGAGTTTTTGTTGGTGAGATAGGGACTAACTATGATTCGGACAAACTGGAACTCTGCGGATCGAATGGACTTTATTTAACCTGGGGACAAGGGTACAGTTACAATAATGTAATTGGAAAGATGGATGTGGGACTTTTAACAGAACCACAGAAATTTTATTTTAATACGTATGTGTACGCTAAAGGTGTGAAGTTAAATTCTGATGAACGATTTAAAGAAAACATTTCCCCATTGAAGAACTCTTTAGACAAATTGAAATTATTAAATGGTGTGTGTTATAATTTAAAGTGGGAGAATGAGAATTCTACCGTATTACCGGAAAACGGGCGATCACTTTCAGAAAAAGAACAAAGTGATATGGCTTTACTTGTTCAAACTAAAGAAAAACTGGAAAACAGCAAAAAACAGAATATTGGATTTATAGCACAGCAATTAAGTGAAGTATTTCCTGAATTTGTTGAGGAAGATACCGATGGCTATTTACATGTAGATTATATAGGGTTAATACCGGTACTTGTAGAATCGATTAAAGAACAACAAATAAAAATTGCGGCATTAAAATCGGTGCTTTCAAAGAATTAAAAAACAACTTGTTAATATCAAAAGAATAAAATCATGAATAAAATTATTTTTCCAATTTATATAGTGTTTTTTTTAGTGTTCGTTATCACAAGTCACGCTCAAATTATAGTTAACAGTGAAGGACAGGTTAAGATTAATGGCGATATAGTAGGTGACGATCCAAATAAAGATTTGTCGCTGCAGATATATGGCCCTTACACACAATATTTGGCTAATGGGAGGATTGGATTTGGCGACTATGGAACGGTTGCATATAATGGCTCAAATGTTTTTATTGGAGAATTGGGTACAAACTGGGATTCGGATAAGTTACAGCTACATGGTAAAAAAGGGATATACCTAACTTACGACCAGGGATATAACAATAATAAAATAATCGGCAAATTCGACATAGCAGAACCCGATCGGTTTAAATTTGAACTTGATGTTTATGCCAAAGGAATTCTCCTCAGTTCCGATGCAAGGTTTAAGGAAAACATAAAACCGATTGACAAAAAGCTTTCGGCTTTAATACAACTAAACGGTGTGAGCTATACCTTGAAAAGCGAAAATGTGCCTTTAGAAATACCGAAAGGTAATTTAACCGAAAAAGAGCAAGCAGAATTGGCGTTGTTAAGTAGCAGCAAAATTAAGGAAAAAACGAGGTTAGGTTTTATTGCACAGGATTTGAAAGCAATATTCCCTGAACTGGTGGAGGAGGACAAAGAAGGTTATATGTATGTAGATTATGTTGGCCTGATTCCTGTGCTGGTTGAATCGGTTAAAGAACAACAGGCACAAATTGACGAGTTATTAAGACTGGCAGTTAAAAAGGGATTACTAACACCTGAAAAACAATAAACCATGAAAAAAATAATCTTGATATTATTTGTTGTGTCTTTAACTATTCAGCTAAAAGCACAATTTATTCGTGATGAAAGGGGAGATATAATTCCTTTTTCATTGACAGAAAAGTACAAAGACCTTGTGAACACTAATGAAATTCATTCACTTGTATTAGATTCTTTCAAAAATGATTCACTTTTTTTCAAGCATAATAAGGTTAATTCGTATAAAGAAGTAGGGGATACTTATATCTATGGTTTTATTGCGGATTCCTCAATTGTTTTTCGGGATTATGCTAAAAAAATTGAAATAGAAGATGGAACTTTGTGGATAATGACCATTGAAAGTAGTACTGCTCAATCAATTGGGATAAAAATAGCAGATTTTGAGTTACCAGAAAAAGTTTATTTTACTATTTACCCTGGAACCATTCCATATTTGATTGAAGATCCTGAGGTCGGATTTAAGGAAAATATTAATGATGAAATTAAAAATAATGGTTTTGATTGCACTATACATGACTCAAAAGTTATTTTAGAATTTTTTGCACCAAAAGAATTAAAAGTTGAACCAAACCTAATAATTAGTAAAATCATTTATGGATTTAAGGGCCTTGGAAAACCGGGTGAAATTATTGACTATAAGAAATATAAGGAGCAAGATGGTAAAGATTCATCGAGTTTATTAAAAAGTGGGGGTCATACGAGTACACCAGCATTATCGTGCCAGAAAGACGTAGTGTGTCAGGAAGTTGCGACTTGGACACAAGGGTCAAAGTCAGTTGTGTATATAGTTATTCCCTTTTATCATAACGGTTCTTATTATGAGAGCAGAGGTACAGGATTTTTTGTTAATAAATCAGGTAATGGATATGGTGGAAATGATAATCCCATTTTGATTACCTGTGGTCATTTATATAATCCTGAAATAAGTCCCTCAAATTTTGTCGATATAAGTAATAATCATGAGAAGATAAGTGTTTTTGTTGATTACGAAAATGTAAGCTGTAATGAAACTAAGGTTAGATATGGTAAAAATATCATAGGTACATTTAGTAATATAAATAGAATAATGTTAGGAGGATCTTACCTACACACATCTCCTATTAATGAAAGTGAAGATTTCGCAATTTTACAACCTTCCAAAACTATAGATCAACTTGTTAGATATAAAATTGAATATGCTGGATGGACAGCAAATCCTAATTACACACAAGTCGGATATGCAGCAATTGGTCATCCTCTTGGGGATGTAAAGAAAATCAACGTTGAAAACAGTTATGCACCTCTTAGTACTAAATATTTTTCATTGTACTTTGATGTCGGGGTAAGTGAACATGGATTTTCTGGTTCTCCCATTTTCAATTCATCTCATAGTGCAGTAGGATGGTTATGCACAGGTGAGGGTAATTGTAGCACGATTGGCCAGACTTCAGGTAACCATACTACTTGTGGTCGGTTTGATAAATTACATTTTTACCTTTCAACTTATATTGATCCAACATTTACTGGTTCGGCATCCAGTTCCAATCCTTCACCTCCTCCCGCCTCTTCATTACCATCCCATTGCCGGAATTGTATGCAGGATGCTGATGAAACCGGAATTGATTGTGGAGGTAGTTGTTTCCCTTGCGGGATGCAGGATGTGGTGGCACTTAAGACCATGAAAGATATTGCCGGCCCGGTAAAAAGCCGTTACGACTTAATTGCCAACCCCGACCCTAATACTTCGCTTGCTTTAAAAAGCGGGAGTTATTCGTTCGAAGCGGGTATGAATATATTCCTTAACGGAGGTTTTGAGGTTTCAAAAGGTGCTGTATTTTATGCAAGCATCGATAATGAACTGATGACCGAAGCAGACAGAGGATGCCAAGATCCTTGTATTGCTGTTTATGATGTTTTTTACCCAAATGGAGACGGGATTGCTGATTTTTTAGTAATGAGTCAAGCTTTCATTACTAAATATAATATTAAAGTATATTCTGGAAGGACAAGAACAAAGTTAGTGTATCAGGCTGATAATGTTCCTGTTTATAGTAATGGATTAGTTAATATTTGGGATGGTTCAGGTGCTACTGATCAATACAATATAGTCGATTTAACATACTATGATTGCAATGGAGGTCCCCATAACTTTTCATTACCAGTGGGTGCATATGGTATATTAAAATCTGGTTTAATTACTGTTCAAACAGATTTAACAACCAACATAAATGAAACAGAGGATAAAGCAAAAATAAAAGTTTATCCCAATCCTTTTTCAAACAAAATTTCGATTGTATACACAGGGAATGAATTTCCTGTAAAATACAGGGTCACCGATTTAAACGGAAAGCTAATAACCGAAGGAGAAACCGATAATCAAACTGAGATTCTTAATTTAAAAGGGTTTGCAAACGGGGCATACCTGATAAATGTAAATGCAGGGAAATGCAATCTTATTCAGAAACTGATAAAAGAATAGATGAATTTAAAAACCTGATATTATTAGTACAAAAAAACTTAATATAAACTCAAGGGCAAAAAGTAACCCAGCCCTTTAAAAGAACCGGGTTACAACAACTATTTTAAACAACCGGGCTGGCAGAGTTTGCGCTCTCCAGCCCATTTAAAACATTTCAAAAGTATGAAAAATTTAGTATTACTTGCTATGGTAGCAACAGTGTTAACCATTATTAATGGTTGCCAAAAAGATGAACTTGTCAGCCAACTGGCAGACGAACAACTGCAAGCAGCAGTTAAACCTGATGTGTATTTAAAAAACGGGTATTTAGCTTTCAAAAACATGGAAGCCGTTGACAGTGTAATCCAAATGCTAGGTAAATTGAAGACAACAGAGAAAGAGGCTTGGGAAAAACAAATCGGCCTTAAATCAGCCCGCGCAGAGTTTGACAAACTTTTTGAAGAATATGACAAACTTGAATCGTATGAAGCTTTCCTTGCTTTTAAGAAACGGAATTTGGATAAATTAAAGTTCAATGAAATGGATTCTGATGATTGTTCAATTGATTATCCGTTTGCTACAGGATATTTCTTACCTGTTTTAAATTCAGAAGGAACTTATAAGGTAGGAATAAGCATCATTAAATATACTGAAGATAAACAATATGTTATTGCCGATGGGGATTTAATTAAGTTAAATAATATTGATGATTATTTAACTGATAAAATGGTACTATCTTTTCCACGTTTAAAGTCCAATGAAATTACTGTTTTACATTCGTTTCCGGAGGATGATCCTAAGACAAACAGTAGCAATGAATGGCACAGAAAAGATAATATCGACGATAGAAAATTAAAAAATGAGTTATTTATTGATCGGTATATGAACCAAATGAGTCCTGGATTATGGAATCGAGGTTATTATGTCTATTTGAATCAAAGAGGTCAAAAGATTTCGTGGGGAAAATGGAAAGATTACAGCACGACTTATGGGATGCGTAAAATTAGGTGTGAAATTGGATCTAATTACCATCACGACATTAATACTTATATTAGTATAGAAGTAAGCTCAGGCGTAAACTTTTTACTTGATAATGATTCCGAGTTCATTTCTTGGCCAACACCCTATGCGCCTCCGTTGTATCCTATGCCGAGTATAGATTTCGCGGCTGAGGTATCTTTTAGAGGATTTGGATTTGAAAATGGTGAATTTTACAAGATTGATAACCCTACTGGTTATGCACTTGCAACTTCAAATAACTATCCTTCTACTGGCTGGGGTTATTAAATTCAATAATTACAAGGGTGTCAGAAAAATCGAAAAACTTTTTTTTGACACCCTTCAAACAAACTTTTATATGCTTCTTAGAACCTTAATGTTTATAATGTTTTTCTCTCTCTTTCTTTCGTGTGTAGAAGAGGTAACCCTCGAATTCGACCATGAACCAAAGCTGTGCCTCAACTGTATCTTGAATCCCGATTCATTAATTAAGGCAAGCGTTACATTATCTCACAGTTTGGATAACTCAGCCCAATTTGAACCTGTAAACAATGCCAATATTAAACTTTTTGAAAATGATATTTTGAAAGACGAACTTAATTTTATAAGCTCCGGTAAATATCTG
>JBBQEI010000133.1:0-6489 GCA_038320545.1 Bacteroidales bacterium | reverse complement strand
TTGGTAACACTAATACCATGAATTCCTGGCACTACTGCGATATTAGTAAAACTGCTTTTAAAACGTACTTTTACTGTTACTGATCCGCTATAAGCGAAGTTAGCAATATCAGCATCAGCATCGGCGCGCCAAACTTGCACTACCTGGCCATCGGCCCATACTGTCCAGTTTTGACCCGCTGCCATACTGGTTGGAAACGGATAAATAGTGGTAACACCTGCTCGAAGCTGGGTCGCCCCGAATAGGAGCATAATGCATGACAACAAACACAATATTGTTTTCAAGCTTGTTTTCGTGAATCTTGTTTTCATTAGTTTAGTTATTAGTTTAACAATAAAAAGAATTATATTTGTGCTCAATATCAATATATTAGTCAGATTTGCACCCTAATTTAGCATTATTTCGAATTGTTCTTCATAATGATCACTTTTCACACTAAGTATATACAAACCTTGAGCATATGATGAACAATCAATTTTAGTTTCCGAACCTGTTAATATATTTTTCAACTGATTACTATACAATAGCTTACCATTCAAATCGGACAATTTATAGGTAACATTCTCAAAATCAATCGCAAATTGCAGTTTTATTGTATCGGTTGCAGGATTTGGAAAAATTTTAACAAACGATGAATTGGTTTTCTCTTTGTTTATATTATCCGAACCGTGAATAGAAGTACCCCCTGTTGGCCCGGCATCTATGAGGTTAACAGCATAATTTGATGTAGTAACTGTGCCGGTTCCCTGAACAATTTCGGTACCTGCTTCAAGTGCTGATATCCGCCAGGTGGCGTCAATATAGCCTTTTGAAGCCAAAAAATCAAAAAAAGGTTTTTGGTCAAAGTCTTTAACCGAAAACAGATTTCCCGACTTTATTACAAAAGCATTGTACCACCATTCATTATTGTGCCATATTCTGAATAAATCCCATGTTGAACCGTTAATAGAAATGTTTGAAGCTACAACATTACCATAAGTATACATATTTGACGATTTGGCAATCCAAATCATTACTTCATTGAAAAGATTGTTTTTGTAAATCCAGTGATCGAAACTTACATCGTACATGGCATCTTTTAAGTTAACCGATATAGTCCAGTCAACCAGAATTTGTGAAAATTTATTTATTTCCGGCTCAGTCCAGCCTGCCGATTTCCCCTGATCAAAAGATCCATAATAAATGGAGGGCCAGCCATTAATTCCGCCTTTGCACGAAAGTGGATAATTACAATTTGCAGTAACCGACCAACTGCCATCATCATTAACTTTTACGGTATCTGTTTCGCTCCAGGTGGTACAGTTAGCACCTGCGCCCCAGGCATTGTTCTGTATATAATATTTGTTATTTTCCACAAACATTCCTTTGTTGGGGGCTAAAATTTTAATAGTTTGACTATTTGCAGCAAAAGCTATTAAATTAACCGCAAAAATGATTGATAAGCACCTGTTCATTTTGCATTTTTTAAAATTTCGATAATATGTTAATAAAAGATATTAATTGTTTGAAATAGAATAAAATTAGCAGACAAAGTTCTATTTTCAAGAAATTTTGTCTGCAGTAACTCAAATACAATAAAAATCGTTTAAAGAGTTTTTTATTTCAGATTTCTAACGGTACAAGCTAAAATCAAAATTTACAGGTTCATCCTTTAGTGCAGGATTTCCATTTACTTCGCTCATTGGATATGGCAGCTTAAAATAATCAGTAGAAACAGCAGGTAGTTTAAAATCTTCATAAGTCTTATTTGTTATCACCATAAGAGCTTGTTCTTCAGGGAAAAATTGATCTTCACCATTAATTTTAAAAGGCTCCGTTTCACATTCGTAAATCCCTCTTTTTTGATTCAAAAGCATGTCAACGGCTTCTGTTGGATGTAAATTATGATAGCGGAATAAATCATCGGTATTTTGAAATTCGAAAGCGAATTCGTGCCTGCGTTCATTCCAGATATCATTATAGGTAATAGATAATTTAGGTTGTAAACCTGCACGTTCTCTAATCACATTAAATCTGCTTAAGGCAAGCCCGTCTTCTGTACTAGCACTCTTTCCCAATACTGCTTCAGCATAGGTTAAATATACATCAGATAAACGAATCACAGGTGTATAAATATCTGTATGCATTTCACCAACATGTCCGTCAGCAGAATTATCCCTGCCTCCCAAGTGCTTACGAATGCTCATGCCGGTAAGTGAAGGTCCTCCCCATCTTACACTCCCGTCGAAATAAACATAACCAGAAGTAGTTTCTCCAGGGAAAGTATATTCGGTCCAGAATTCAGGATATTTATCTCCACCTTCCATAATGGTGCTGTATCTCCTCAAGTCTCCGGGTTCGTATGATTCTCTCAAATCAACACTTGGATTAACTGCACTCCATCCATCCCATGATTGTGTAAAATGGCTAGGTGCGAAATACGATTGAAGTGTATTTTGTGTTCCGTAGCTGGCAAATAATGCAGTCCATGACCATTTCCAACCCCACAAACATTCTTCAGGGAAATTATCGAGTTTATATTTTGGTAGAAAATTTTCATGGTAGGTAGGCATTAACGCATATCCACCCGAGTTACCAATCACATCATTAGCAAAAGTAGCAGCCTGAGTAAAATCTGCATTGGTACCAAAAGGCATGCCTCCTTTTGTTAAGTAAACCTTAGCCAATAAAGCTTTGGCCGAAATTTTAGATAATGCATTAGGCCTTGAAGCATTTCTGGTTGCTGGCAGTTTGTCGATTGCATCGTTTAAATCTTTGATAATAAATTCATAAATATCTTGTTCTTTTACAGGAGTTAAAGAATTAAGATTTGACATCTGGGCCAGGTTGTCATAAACAATTGGAACAGGACCAAACCATTTTACAAGATTAAAATAGCATATTGCCCTGAAAAACCTTAATTCACCAATTGTAGTGTTTACTGCAGTTTTCAAAGATTCAGATGCATCTACTTTATTTCTGAAATTCTGACCTTCCTTAAGAGATTCTGAAAAACCATTTATACTAAGATTGCAATTTTTAATAATGGTGTAATTGACTGACCATAAGTAATCCAATTGATCAAATGTGTTACTCAATGTTCCATTAAAAAAAGGAAGGTACGCTGCATCATCAGTCTGACCATTTCCACAATAAAGTTCCTGTAAACAGGAAGTTGCTTTATCAAGATGATTAAACCAATCCCTGCTGTACATATTACTGGTAATTCCAGAAATAGAATTTTCATCTAGTGTAGCATAATATTCTGGAACAGTAAGTTGTAGATGTGAATCTTGTTCCAAGAAATCTTTACTACACCCTGATAGTGTGACTATAAAAAGTATAAAAACTTTTATATTGAATATTTTAATTTTCATATTATTCTAATTTAATGGTTAAATACTAAAAACCTACTTGCACACCAAACATAATGATTCTCGGAATGGGATAATGCGCTTCATCAATTCCGGTATTCAAGCTGCTTTGGGCAATGCTTCCAACTTCTGGATCCCAACCTGAATATTTAGTTAAAGTGTATAAATTTTGTGCATTCAGATAAATTCTAAGATTTGAAATTTTAAACTTTTGGAGCATGGTTGACGGAATGTTATAGCCCAATACAACATTTTGAATCCGAAGGTATGAACCATCTTCAAGAAAGCTTGAATTTACTGATTCAGAAGCAAAACTTACTCCAGGGCGAATTCGGGTTATCTCTGAATTTGGGTTTACAAGTGTATAATCAAAAATATTATCAGGATTTCCAGCACTGTTAAGTTTAGGTATAGCCCTATCTTTGATTATATTCAACATGTTTTTATTATAACTATAGGAACTGAGTAACTCCCATTTAGAATAATTATATATTTGATTGCCATATACTCCTACAATGTTAACAGCAAGTTCGAAATTTTTATAAGAAAAGTCATTATTAAATCCAAAAGTAAATTTTGGATTAGGGTTACCTATAAAAGTTTGATCATCCGTATTGATAATTGAAGCTTCCTTTATCGTTAATACATCGTCAGGATTGCCGGTATATAAAGCTGAGCCTTTAACAAAAATTCCATTAGCATCATATTGGCCGGTATAACCAGGAATTAACCAATCTGCAATTCCTTTCTGTTTATTAATGTCCACAAATTTTCGGTCTCCAATCCATAAGCCAACTGTGGGGTCGATAGTTTCTATTCCATCCCATCGGGCGCTGGTTGCAATATCATCAAAGTTTTGATAAAGTCCGTCTGTTTGGTAACCCCAGAATCTTCCAATTGGGCCACCCTCAACATTTTTAGATAAATTTCCATACAAAGGCAAACCTCCTTTTCCAAGATCCAAAATTTCATTTCTGTTCAAGGTTATTGTAAAGTTTGATTTCCAATTAAAAGCTCCATTAAGGTTAACCGTATTCAAAGTGAGCTCCACCCCTTTGTTTTGCACAGATGCTATATTGGATACTTTATAAATACCTGATCCTACTGAACTTGGAAGAAGTACCTGATTTAATGCATCAGTAGTTTTCTTTTTGTATAACTCAAGTTGAAAGTTAACTCTGTTATTTAAAAAAGCTAGCTCGAATCCAATGTTTGAAGATTTAGTAGTTTCCCAACGCAGATTTGGATCATAGTTTAATAAAGTAGTTGAAAATGCTCCATCAGTAGTAGGGTTAACGCCAACATAAGGAAGGTATAAACCTCCAAGAACATTGTCACTTCCAACCTCACCATAACCTCCGTTAATTTTAAGCTTTTCAATAAAACTTACATTGTTTTTAAAGAAACTGAAATTTGAAATTTTGACAGCTCCGGATATTGATGGGAAATAGCCCCAACGATTCTCTTCAGGGAAATTTGGTGAACCATCAGCACGAATTGATCCAGTGATCATAGCAAGATCCTTAAAATTATAGAATACTCTTGTTAAGTAAGCTTCAGAGGACCAGCGGCCATTAGATCCAAAAGTATTTATATACTTGCTATTAGAAAGTCCAAGACTGTTCATGTTATTGTTATAAAATGATCCGCCTGCACCTCCAACATTGCCATATTTGCCAGCTCTGGCTTCATGGGCAGCCATAGCCGAAATGGTATGATCCCCGATTGATTTATTGTAGTTTAAAATATTTTTTAATTCAAAACCAAGGGAATTTGACATCTGCTCACTTAACTGAGATTGACTGTTAGTAAAACCTGCATAAGCTGTTTTTGCATAAAATGCATAATCATTAGTAAAATCTCCAGTAAAATTCACTTCCGTTTTGAAAGTAAAATCCTTATAAATCAGATCAAAATATAAATTATCATAAATTGAAAATTTCTTTTTTCTTGAATCACGATCTTCGGTAATTGCTATTGGATTTGCCTGAGCTAGACCACCTCCTGGTACTTCTTGCCCGGGATTAGCACCAACGTACATCCCATCAGCATCATAAACAGGTATATCTGGGGCTTTTGACAGGGATAACATTAATGGTCCATCGCCGGCATCTGCCATAACATATTTCGTATTTGAGCGTCCTAAACTAAAATTATTACCAAAATTTAACCATTTTTTCATTTTTACTTCCGTATTCGCACGAAAAGTCCATCGTTCCATCCAGGAATTAACAACAGGTCCACTATCTTTATTATAACCAGCGCTAATATAATAAGTAACTTTATCAGTGCCGCCCGAGAACGAAAGATTATGGTTTTGTACAATTCCATTTTCAAATAAGGCATCCTGCCAATCCGTTCCGCCGGTTAAAGCATTAGGATTTGAAAACTCAGACCGGGGAGTTTGACCCAGTGCAATTGCCTGCTCGTTATTAAACGTTGCATAGTCCTTCAAATTCATTACATCCATCTTTTTGGCAATTGATTTTACTCCATAGTTATATTCGTAGTTTATATTGGCAGAATTTTTTTTGCCCTTTTTAGTTGTTACGATAATAACTCCGTTAGCACCCTTATTTCCATAAATAGCTGATGCTGAGGCGTCTTTCAATACTTCAATTGATTCTATATCTGAAGGATTTAATAATGACAAAGGTGAAGTACGATAAGCATCAGGGTTGCCGCCGTTACCAGCAAAGAATACTGCTTCATCAGAACCCCCAAACTGTATACCATCAATAACATAAAGTGGCTCATTGTCACCTAACAATGAGTTAGTTCCTCTGATACGAACAGTGGTTGCAGCTCCGGGTTGCCCTGAATTTACCATTACTTGTACACCCGCAGCCTTACCCTGCAGAGCCTGATCAAAAGTGTTTGATACTGTATTTTTTAAACTTTCAGAGTTTACAGAGACTACAGCTCCGGTTAAATCAGATTTTTTCATTGAACCGTAACCAATTACCACTACTTCTTCGAGCGATTTTATATCGGGTACCAAGCTGACATTGATCGCCGATTTACCATTAACAGAAATATTCTCAGAAACATACCCGACAAATGAAAATACAAGAATAGCATTTACATCAGCTACATCAACAGAATATTTTCCATTTACATCCGAAACAGTTCCAAC
>JBBQEI010000132.1:0-6570 GCA_038320545.1 Bacteroidales bacterium | reverse complement strand
GAGACGAATGGTGTGTTTCATTGGATTGGGTTGGATAAGGGAATAATGCAAAAATGTAAAACACAAAAATTGCTTTAGTCAAATATACCAAATTCCATCATAATAAATGGATTTTCGCCCAATAAAAAGTTATTAATTATTAATTGATATTTCCCCGGATAATATTACCGGAAAGTTTCGGAGCTGGTTTATTTTTGACGAAAGCACTATAAGCCACCCGGAATTTATCAATACAGTTTCTGAAATCGTCTCTACCTTCTTTTCGTGTATAGTAATTGTCAGGGAATACTACCAGGATATATACGTCTGCCGTAATGATAATGATGACATTAACCGGTTAGGAGAGAACTATTGCACTGTTTTTTACCATATTAAGCGTTTTTATTTCTTCCTGCAGAGTCACAACTAATATAGTCAATGTGTCAACCTTGGTCAAAAGATTATAGACAAGATCGACCAGTTTTTCCTTGCTTAATTTCCGTAGCACCTCTTTAGAGACCATTACTTCTTTGTTTTCAACAAAGTTCGTTGTTGATATTGCAATCTAATGTTTTATCCATAAAAAATTTTAATCATGTATTTTATAATATAAAATAATGTTTAATAACATTTTATATAGATGACTGAATTGCATTATTTAATTGAATTATTCTTTAATATTGCATTTTGATACCAATAAATAAATACAGGCAATCATCGCAAGAAACATGTACCGCACCCAACGGTGCGATGGTTGACAAGAGCGGGAATATCTGGTTTTGTGACAGCAAACGCGGTGAGATCAGGTTATTTGATCCGCTTTCACGAACGTTTAAAACCCTGTGCGACAGGACAACAAACGGTATTCATTTAAAACGCCCCAACGACCTGATTTTCGACGCTTTTGGAAACCTGCTTTTTTCTGACCATGCAGATGGCCGTGAAGAACCATTGTCTACCATTTGTGTGCTGCCCAAAGGAAGCAGGGAGGCTAAAGTAATCTCTAAAAACAAATATTTTACCAATGGCTTGGCCATGAAAAAAGATGGGAAAACCCTTGTTTTTTCTGAAACCTACAAACAACAACTCTGGATTAGTGAATGGGATGTCACACAGCTCGAACTCTGCGATGAACGGCCTTTTGCAAAAGCAGGAAACGGTCCCTGGGAATCGGACGGGATTGCGTTTGATGAACACGAAAATCTTTTTGCCGCTATTTTTAACGAAGGCAGGATAAACGTTTACGGTCAGGATGGTGAACTGACCGATTTATGAGTACCGCATTTCAAACGGAAGTTTAGGCCGTTGCCTGATTACCCATTACCAGATTCCGATAAAAATTGGCGATGTGACCATCAAACCCGGGGATATCGTTTTGGGTGATGTAGACGGAGTACTGGTTGTGCCGCGCGAAATTGCATACGACGTATTGATTCGTGCTGAAGAGATCAAAGAAAACGAGAAAAAGATTTTCGGATGGGTTAATGAAGGTCAATCGGTAAAAGACATCACTGAAAAAGGGGGATATTTCTGATTTTACAAATTTATATTTTATAATATAAAAATCACTGTTGTTGGAACAACACGTGGTGTAATTACAGGAAATGATGGAGCCTACACCATTAATGTTAAGAGTACTGACAAACTGGTCTTCTCCTTCATAGGAATGGAAAACCAGGTTATTGATATCGGGAACAGGAAGACGTTAAATGTAAAATTGAAAGATTTATGAAGATCTGGATAACACAACTACACCCTGGCTGTCAAGAATTGGACGCCAAATCAGTCAGCAATGGGGCTATGTTGCAGAAAGGCTATTTGTTGATGATGCGGAAAAAGAAAATTCGCCCTCTCGCTCGTTTCACGGAATGCAACCGGGTTCGGTGAGTCGGGCCGACCAGCCAACATTCTTTTGGCAGCTACGGGTGTCTCGGAAAATAAAGGAATGACCATCGAACACTTGTCAGACAAAGATATCACGATACGCGATAAGTGGGGAGAAGGTCCCGTATGTGTTGAGGTCATCCCGGCCTCGGTCACGCTACCCGCAAACCCTGACCGGACCCGGTGTTTTGCACTCGATCCGAAGGGAAACCGCAAGAGAGAAGTTCCCGTTACGAAAGTTTATAATGTTATTTTGATAGGTGTTGCACTTTTTGGATGCAGCATGTCCACAAAAACAGAGCAGGTCACCAAAACGTGGGATGAGGTTGGCCATTCGATTTATTCGGAAATCAAACATGGCATACCCGCTTATGAAGGTGAAAAAATTGCCTATAAACGGGACGGTAAGTTTTTGCTGAACGTCAGTCTGGAAACCCCTGCCAAGGAAAGCGATTAAGGTACGGCAAATCATTGTCAATCCCAGATGAGCGCTTCATAAATCGAAATAGATCTTTATATTTACCATTTTACAAACTATGAAAATAAACAATACTTTAAGGGGACTGATACTTGGGACTTTTATTATTTGTAGTTACTGCAGTGCATGCGGCCAGCAGGAATCTTCTTCTTCCACGATACCTGGTGTGCGCAAGTTAAAAGATGTGGTCATTTACGAAGATGAAAAATTTCATTCTGCCTTTCCATCTGCCATAAAGCGGAAAGACGGGGAGATTTTGGTTGCCTTCCGCAGGGCGCCTGACCGCAAAATATTTGGGGAAAAGGGCACCAGCCATGTTGATCCAACCAGTCACCTGGTGATGGTGCGCTCCCGTGACGGTGAAACCTGGACAAAAGAGCCATATCTGATTTACGCTCATCCGTTTGGGGGATCGCAGGATCCCTGCCTGTTACAATTGCGCGACAAAACACTACTTTGTGCCAGTTATGGATGGGCTTTTATCCGTCCCGATGGTATACCTAATCTGAAAAAACCTTATTTTAAGGCTGGTGACGCAATCTTTCTGGGAGGGTATCTTTTGCGGTCTGCTGATGGCGGAGAATCATGGCTTGGACCGGTCTATCCTCCAAATATCACTCCCGAGATTAATTTTAATGCGCTTGGTGAACCTTTGCCTGCCTACAACAGGGGTGCATTGGTCGAAGGAAAGAGTGGAAGAATCTTTTGGATGGTTGCAGCAACCGATTCAGAATCTCCGCATAAAACTTCGGTCCATTTGCTGGTTTCGGATGACAAAGGGCTTACCTGGCATTATTCAAGTCCGGTTGCAGCAGACGAAAATGGTTCTTTTAACGAGACTTCCGCTTATGAAACCCCTAAAGGAGATTTATTAGCCTTTCTTCGTTCGGAAAAGCTTGAAGACCAAGCTTGTATTGCCCGTTCAAAGGATGGGGGAAAAACCTTTCAGAAATGGGAGAAAATGGGGTTCCAGGGACACCCACTGAATGCCTTGCGGCTTCCCGACAACAGGGTGTTGCTTACCTATGGTTATCGCCATGAGCCTTTTGGCATCCGGGCCCGGATATTGAACGCAGAATGTACCGATTTTGCTACAGCACCTGAAATTGTATTGCGCGAAGACGGAGGAAATACAGATATTGGTTATACCTGGCCTGTTCAGTTGGACAAGAACCGGGTTCTGGTAGTTTACTATTTTAATAAAGAAAAAGGAACACGTCATATTGCGGGTACAATTTTGGAAATCAAATAATACAGGTGGATTAAGGTGATGGAAAAAAAACGAAAATTGAATAACCCAGGTTTTATTTTAGGGAGACATTGAACAGTTTAGAAGTAAATTACTTGGACCTGTTCGCAATTTAATGAAATAATTATATTGCAATTCGATATATAAGTATTACTTTTTATTACTAATTGACACTAAATTTGTTCTGTTTCGTTTTTATGTTGTTATTAAAGATGAAGTCTGGGAGCAAACTGTCGAAATTAAGACATGTTAAATTTAAATCTATAATTATGAAAATGAGAGAAAGCCGTGTGCTGAATAAGCTCCGGGCGGGAAATATTGTGAGCTGCTTTAAAGTGAATTTTGGTGATGGACAGGCAGCGGAACTGGCTGCAATGGCTGGATTTGATTGCCTCTGGTTAGACATGGAACATATTGCACAGGACTGGGCAGTTGTAAATGCTCAAAACTGGGCAGCCAAAGCCCACGACGTCGATGTAATGGTGAGGGTACCCCAGGGGTAGTTATAGCGATTATGTAAAGCCACTTGAGTTGGATGCTACGGGAATTTTAATATTATTCGTACGCTGATTGGTGCCAACGATAGTTTAAAGTATGGTGGCAGATCTATTGATCTGCTTTTATAAAAATAGGATATGTCGGAGAAATAAAAATAAATGATGATAAGCGAGGTTTGTTTTTCCCAATCTTATTTCTGGTACATCTTCCCCATTTCTTCGCTGATCTGGTGTGCTGTTTTGTTGATTTCCATAAAGATTTGTTCCTGTGCCTTGTAGTTAAACCTGACTTCAGGTAAATAAACACCTAAACTTGCGACAATTTTATCATTTTTAAAAATAGGCACTCCAACTCCAACAATATGAGTATTAGCAAAATGGACAGATACCTGTTTTTCCTTGATTTTGTGAAGCTCAGTGATTAAATCCTCTTGATTCTTAACTTCGGCCCACATTTCGTTGGGCAATCCATATTTTTGAATAAATAAATTCTGTTCAGTTGGGGTCATGTTTGCTAAAATTATTCTTCCGGTAGCCGTCAGAAAAATATTCATATCTTCATTTCCCGTTACCGCCTGTAATTCATGGGTGCTTAGATCCTGATGCAGGGTAACCCTCATATTATCTTTCATAATGGCAAGAATACAACTCTCATTAAGTTTAATGCGAAGTGCTTTCATGGATTCAACAGATACCCTTAATAATTCCTTCTTATTTGAAAAATTGTCTGTCAGATAATAAGCCTGGAGCCCTAACTTATATCCCCGTTTTTTACCTGTCTGCTCGATATATTTTCGCACAACCAACGTTTTAATAATGTTGGCACAAGTACCATGATTCAATTCCAGGCGATCTGCAATTTCACCTAAGCCGAATTCTCTATCCCGGTCTTTGGAGATCAATTCTAAAATGTTTAATGCCCTGTGAATGACTTGTATCATTGCAAAAATTATTTATTTAGATTAAAAGTGTAAATTTAATAAAACAATTCAATATTGTAAAACACGAAGTGAAAAAAAAAACCAGCCAGAGAGGAATCATCAATTCCCACTTGTACGGTATATTAATCAGTATTTCCAATACTTATTCATAAATACCTCATTTTATTATCATAACACATCGGGCCCAAAACTACATTTTATAATACCAAATACAAACGTTTATAAATAACAATAATACGTAAATTGATTATTGATGGATAAATTTGCGGATTGTATCCGAAATAAAAAGAGATTTGGAAGCTCATGGTTACGATCAAATTCCTACCGGTGGTTTTCTTGACAACAATAAGAAAAACATAGGAAACATGGAGATACTGGCTTTTCTTCGTACGTCAAATCTTGATGACCAGGCCTGCGTTGCCCGGTCCACCAATGGAGAAAAAACTTTTCAGCAATGGGAAAAGATGGGATTTCAGGGTCACCCGCTGAATGCATTGCGGCATCCCGACAAAAGGGTATTACTGACGTGCTATCAATTTCTTTGGAATTTAAATGAATGGTCACCACCAATGTATTTAAACTGGCATAAAGTGGTAAAAAACTACGGGCAGTGAAATCAGAATCTTGAAGGTCCGGGCACATCGAACCATTTGGCAGCAAGTTCGACAGGCTGATAGTTATGGATGTAGTTGAGTGCCTCTTTAGCGTCGGCAGCGATAAAATAGGTAGATTTATAATCTTCTTTTGAGAAGGAATCACGATAGGCTCTTTCAAACTGAGCAATAAGGGAATCATAAAAACCGTCTGTGTTGATAAAAACGATCGGTTTGTTATGATATTGCAACTGTTTAAGCGTGATCACCTCAAGGATTTCTTCAAGAGTTCCGAAACCACCCGGCAGGGCGATAAAGGCGTCGGAGCGTTTGCGCATCAGGTATTTCCGATCGCGCATATTGGGTGTGATAATCTGTTCATGATCCAGAGGCGATGAAAGGCGTCGGTTGTGTATCGATTCCGGGATAATTCCAACTGAGTTTGCACCTGCCTGACGTGCGGCCTCTGCCACGGTATGCATCAGTCCTACCGTAGCGCCGCCATAAACGATTGCATGATGGTTGTCTCCGATGAGTTTTCCGAGTTTAGTGGCTTCCACGAAAAAAAGTTCCGGGATGGCATTACTTGAGGAGCAAAAAACACAGATGTTCATGTAGGCAGATTTGAAAATTTAAAAATTCGACGTTTCGGCAATTCGGCAATTCGGCAATTTGTTTAAGATATTAACTCACCTATTTAAAAATAAGTTGACAATAGAATACTTCCGATTTTATAAAAACAACTGCCAACCCGGGATTAACCGTGCCGACAGCTGAAAAAAAAAACTAAATATCTATATTCGCATAGGTTGCATTGTCTTCAATAAACTTACGTCGGGGTGGAACATCATCACCCATCAGCATCGAAAATACGTGATCGGTTTCAGCCGGGTTTTCGATGGTTACCTGACGTAACGTACGCGTCTCAGGATTCATGGTGGTATCCCAT
>JBBQEI010000131.1:0-6734 GCA_038320545.1 Bacteroidales bacterium | reverse complement strand
TCAACACCCAGAGGCGGTTCGATATAATCAGCTACAGCTAAAATACTTTTGCCACCGGCAAGAATATCTTTTTTACCGATATAAAGCGGAGTATAGGTTTCGGCATTCTTAAAAAGTGTAAGCATTGGAATATGGTTTTGGATTATATTTTGGTAAAATTATTCATTTTTTAGATGCAAAATTTCCTTAATTTCGCTTAACACTATCCTGAAATCGGTATGCGTCTGAAGATTTTAATTGTTTTGTTCTTGCTTTTGTCGGCAATCACCTCATTTTCACAGTCTGGCCGTTTGTTGCTTGTTGGAGGAGGTGGAGAAAAAGAGGGGCAATCTGGTTGGAACGTACCGGCTTATCGGTGGGCTGTTGCAGGAAAAAGAGTTGCAATTATCGGATTTTCTACCGGCAGTCTTGCTCCATATCTCAAACAGCACTGCGGCGCCAATTATGCAAAGGAATTTGCCATTAATACTCGTGACACTGCCAATAGTCAGGTTTTATACGATACTTTACTAACATACCAGGTGATTTTTTTTCGTGGTGGCGATCAGTATGATTATTATAATCTTTACAGGAACACCAAACTTCAGGATGCCGTAAATATCCTTTATAGTAATGGCGGAACCATCGGTGGTACTTCGGCAGGAATGCATATTCTTTCTTCCATTGTATTTACAGCTAAAAATGGAACGCTTTATCCTTACGAAAGTATTGAAAATCCCAACAATAAATACGTTACCCTGGCCAATGATTTTTTCAATTTCGCGCCGGGCTATATTTTCGACACACATGTTGCCGAACGGGCACGCTTCGCCCGTACTGTAGGTTTCCTGGCATATTATAAAATGAATAAAAGCATCGACATTACCGGCATGGGAATGGATGATATGACCTGCATGACTGTAGATGCGAATATGCTGGGAACTGTTTACGGAACCGGCTGCGCCAATATCTATACAAACGGTACGTACTCACTTAACGGTACCAAATTATTAGCTGATAAAGTTCGTATAGTTCAGTTGTTGCAGGGATGCACCTTTGATTTCAATACGCAGGAAGTAACGCTGCCCCCACTTAACCGCCATCTCAACACTGCTGCGCTCGAAGAAACGGGAAATTATACCGTTCTTGCCAGTGGAAGCAACACATTATTCGAAAACCAGGCTTTTCTTGGCGAACTGGTTACTAATATCGGAATGGTTACAGATTCAATTCTGTTACTGACAGGTAACGAAACACTGGCAAATACATTCAATGCCAAATTGATACAACTTGGTGCTGCCGGTGTCAATCAGTTTGTGATCAATGCTGATGCTGCCACAAATGCCGACCTTGCTCTAAAAATTAATCATGCAAAAAAAGTTCTGTTTCTATCAAATACAGCAGTAAATTTCACACAGTTTCTGAATTCCGAAAACGGCAGGTTGCTCAATCAGAAAGTTCACGAAACCGGAATGATTTCAGCATTTGTGGGCGACGATGCACGGTTTGCGGGCAAAACTGTGATAGATAATTTTTACACTGAATATGCTTCGTACTATGCCGAACTCAAGTTCAGCAAAGGTTTATCGCTGCTCGCGAATACGGTTATTATGCCCAACACTTTCTACAACAGCGATATGTACGAAAATTCTGCTACCGCTGTTCCTTATGTTATGGCGAAGGATACATTGAAATATGGCATCTGGCTGACAAACCACAATTTTATGAAATATACTCCGGTCGATGGTAAAACCATCCTTGCCGGCTATGGAATTGCACCGGTTATGGTGGTAAAAAATATCGGAACTCTTGCCGGTTTTTCAACACAAACCGGCACCGGAAGTACAAGCGCCCCACGAATGGTTGCCGGTTTTGATCAGCTGGAACTATCGATGTTTGATTATACCACTCCTTATGTAATGGGAAATGTGCAAGTTACCGGTTTGAATGTCAATTCAGATGATAATACCTTTAAAGTCTCCCCTAATCCGGTAACCGACAAAGTAAATATTTCCTGGAAATATCCTGACTTTAATTGGGAAATAAGAGATCTATATGGCAAAGTTTTAAAAGCCGGAAAGTCTTCAGGCAAATCTACCCGTGTTTACGTTTCGGAATTTACGTCCGGATTGTATGTTATAAAACTTTCGGCATCCGGAAGTGTTAATACAGCATCAAAAAAGTTCATTAAATATTAGCATGTACCTTAATCTATCCTTATGAACCGAATCAAACCAATTTTACTCCTTTCCTTACTGTTGACTTTAATTTCCGGCAATGCACAGGAACTTCCGCAGGGAAGCCTTGTAATTGTTGGCGGCGGACTTGAAGCAAATAATAAAAGTGTTTTTAATCAATTGATAGAATTATCAGGTGGAGCCGACAAGGCTGTTTTTTCGGTGATTCCTTCAGCCAGTGGCGTTGCAATGCAAACCTTTGTTTATTTTAAAAGCGAACTGGTTTCGTATGGAGTGAAACCCGAAAATATCCATCTCATTCCCATTGCAATGGCCGACGACGACAGCACAACAGACGTAAACGAATCAACCTGGAGCAATAACGGCAATGATCCGAAATTAGCCGAAATGGTAAGGAATAGCTCCTGCGTTTGGTTTAGCGGCGGTGATCAGCTTCGTACCATGAAAACCCTTATGCGTCCGGATGGAATTAAGACACCGGTGCTGGAAGCTGTTTGGGAAGTATTCAAAAGTGGAGGTGTGGTTGGCGGAACCAGCGCCGGTGCGGCTATTATGAGCGAACCTATGATTGGCGCAGGCAATAGCATGGGTGCACTCAAACATGGAGTTGTATTGAATTATAAAGGAGAAGATTTCCCCGAAGGCGATGGCGTACTCCTTACCCATGGCTTGGGATTTTTCCCACTTGGTATGGTCGATCAGCATTTTAATACTCGTGCAAGGCTTGCCAGGCTTATAGTTGCTATGATGAACGATACTAAAAAGGAACCTCTTGCTTTTGGTGTGGATGAAAATACAGCCCTGATCTATATCGGGAAGCAAAAAATTCTGAAAGTAGCAGGTGCTGCCGGTGTAACTGTTGTAAAAACAAAGGATGCCAAAATATCGCATATCAGGAAATTGCCCAAAATTGAAAACATTGGGATCAGTTATATGGAAGACGGCGATACCTACGAAATCGGGACCGGAAAAATTACTTCGGCCGAAGGCAAAACAAATTTAAAAGGCAAGGAATACAATAACATTTCTAATCCTGCCCAGGCCGGTATGTTTTCGGGAAGTGCTTCAAACTTTCTCAACTTGATAACCACCAGCCTGATGGATAATAAAGCGGTAGATAAGGTTACAAATCTTAATTTTACCGGCAAGGAAAGCGGTTTCCAGGTTACCTTAAGTAAAACACCCAAGAGCGTTGCCTACTATTCGTCCAAACCTGATGACAGGTACACGATAATTGATATCAGGATGGATATCACACCTGTTACCATCACAACAACTCCCTTAAAATAAATATCAACTAACCAAACCACTATTTATATGCGAAAATCTTACGTTTTATTACTGATGTTTACCCTTTTCGTCAGTTCGCTTTGGGCACAAACCATTCCGGTTTCGGGAAAGGTTACCTCGGCAACTGATAACTCGCCGATGCCAGGCGTTACAGTGCAGGTTAAAGGCACTCAAAAAGGAGCAATCACCGATATTAATGGAAGTTACAAGCTGGATGTAGCTCCAAAGTCAACCCTTGTATTTTCGTTTATAGGAATGAAAAGCATAGAAGTTGCTGTTAACAATCAAAGCCAGATCAACGTTCAATTGGAAGAAGACAGAGTCGATCTGGGTGAGGTGGTTGTACTGGGGTACAGTTCTTCGAGTAAAAAACTGATATCCGGATCGGTGGGCACGGTTAGCGAGAACGAACTTAAAGACATTCCTATGCGTACCATCGATGGGGTACTACAGGGAAAAGCCGCCGGTGTTTCGGTTACCCAGAATTCGGGAACTCCCGGAGGTCAGAACTCAATCAAAATGAGAGGAGGAAGCTCAATAAATGCAAGCAATTCGCCACTGATAGTTATCGACGGAGTTCCGATTATCACCGGTAGCTATGGACAGATAGGTTACAGCGGACAGGAAATTGATGCCATGAGCGATCTCAATCCAAATGATATTGAAGCCTTTACTATTCTTAAGGATGCTTCGGCAACAGCTATTTACGGTTCGCGCGCTTCAAACGGAGTTATACTTATCACCACAAAAAAGGGAAGCTCACAACGCACAAGTGTAAACCTGAATACTTCGTATGGATGGCAAACTATGCCTGCCGAACGGCTTCCTCATTTAATGAATGCTGCACAGTGGAACGAATATAAAGGTACCGACGTACAGGGAACAGATACCGATTGGATGAAAGAAATCCTGCAGGTTGCACCCACTTCAAACACCGAACTCTCCCTGAGCAGCGGAAACGATAAAACACGCTTATTCATCTCCGGAAGTTATTACAGCCAGGACGGTACCGTAAAATCAACTTCATTCGACCGTTACAGCGGGCGTGTGAATGTTGATCATAAATTATTAAAAAACCTTACCATTGGTGCTGGTGTATCGATAACGTATTCAAAAAACCGCCGTGTAGAAGGCGACTATACAAGATATGGCCCATTGCCTAATGCGCTCTCTAATCCAGCTATTTTCCCGGTTTACAACCCCGACGGAACCTATTATGAAGGCAATCTTCCTTACGGCAACCCGGTAGCCATTATCAACGAAACCCAAAATGTGGCTTACACTAATCGCAATAGCGGAAATGTTTACTTCGAGTACAAATTCCTGGATGGTTTTACGTTCACCAGCAAATGGAGCGCCGATATCTACAACCTGCGCGAACACGAGTACGATCCCATTACTACCGCTCAGGGTAAAAAATATTTGGGACTTGGAATTGAAGGAACCAGCTATGTAAGCAATCTGATAGGAAGCAATGTACTTCAGTATTCAAAAACCATTAATAAAGTACACAATTTTGATGCCCTTGCAGGCATAAGCTTCGAAAAATACGCCAGGCGGACTACCTATATCGAAGCCGTGGATTTCCCAAATGAAGACCTGCAATACATTACTTCGGCTGCTACTATAAGGAAGGCCAGTGCCAATGCACTCGACAGAGGATTGAATTCCTATTTCGGCCAGTTCAAATACAATTACATGTACAAGTATATATTAACTGTTACAGCGCGTGCCGACGGTTCTTCTAAATTTAGTACAAAAAATCAGTATGGATATTTCCCTGCAGCATCTGTTGCATGGCGTGTAGCTGAAGAAAATTTTATGAAGAATATACCTGTTATCAGTGAGTTGAAATTACGAACAAGCATAGGTTTAACGGGTAACGATGGTATTTCTGATTTTTCTTCACCAGCATTGTTTGGCGGCAGGTTTAATTATGGCGGGCAATCCGGAATAGCTCCTGTTCAGATTGCAAACCCTGACCTGAAATGGGAAACTACATTGCAAACCGGCATCGGCATTGATCTGGGATTATTCAAAGACAGGATAAGCCTTGTGGCTGATGTGTATTACAACCGTACCCATGATCTCCTACTGGAGCGTCCTTTACCATCCTCTTCCGGCTATACTTCTATTACATTCAACATCGGGGAAATGCAGAACAAGGGCATCGAACTTGTACTTAATACCGTAAATCTGCAAGGCGATTTCACATGGAATACCTCGTTCAATTTTTCGGCTAACCGTAACAAAGTACTGAAATTGTACAATGGACAGCCGATACCCGATAATGGCCGCGGACAAAACTGGGTTATGGAAGGCCAACCCATAGGTGTTTTTGTAGGTTACAAATGCCTGGGCGTTGACCCCACCACCGGTTTACTGGTATACGAAGATATTCTCAAAGATGGCCAGATAACCACCGATGACCGGGAGATAATAGGAAATCCTAATCCAAAATTTACTCTCGGATTGACTAATACATTCGGTTACAAAGGATTTGATTTCTCATTTTTCCTGCATTCAGTTTATGGAAACGATGTGTTCAACGGCACACGGCTTTTTATTGAAGCACCGACCGCCCTTGACCAGCAAACCACCAATGTGCTCCGGATATGGAGAAAGCCCGGCGATGTGACAGATATTCCCAAAAGCTTTGATGGTACAAAATCATCCAGATTTATCGAAAACGGATCTTTCCTTCGTATCAAAAACGCAACTCTGGGTTATAATGTTCCCAAGGAACTTCTGAAAAAAATATCGTTTAAATCACTGAGGTTATATGTATCAGGACAAAACCTATATATGTTTACCACTTATTCGGGCATGGATCCTGAAGTAAATTATGCCAGTACCGATAATATTATCATGGGAACTGACTTCTTTACTTATCCGCAATCACGTACCATACTGGTTGGTTTAAACATCGGTTTCTAACCCCTTAATCTGAAAAATCATGAAAAAAATATTATTTCTCATCTTCGTCTTGTCCATCAGCATAACAGCTTGTAAAAAGGTATTAGACGTTAATCCTGTTGATTACATTGCAGCCGATGTGGCCATTAAAGATAAGGCAGGTGTTCAACATGCACTTATTGGATCATACAATGCATTACAGTCTGTTGGTACATATAGCCGGAATATGATTGTTGTTGGCGACCTGGCAGCAGATAACCTCATGGCTACCGGTACTATGCCTGAATATTATCAGATCGATAAAGTTCCCATTCCGGCTGAAAATGCATCTGTCGAAGGTATGTGGGCTGC
>JBBQEI010000130.1:0-6950 GCA_038320545.1 Bacteroidales bacterium | reverse complement strand
TCACCCTCACCCCCAGCCCCTCTCCTGAAAGAGAGGGGAGCGAGATTGTAGGGTTTTTAAAGTCCCTCTCCTTTTCGGAGAGATCCCGAAAGCTTTCGGGATTAGGGTGAGGTGGTCAAAATTCATGAATAATTCAGGCTAAAGAAAATTTTGACAATTATTCCGGGTTATATTTTTTTGATGGTAAAAAATGGACATTTTACAATCAAAAAAATTCAATATTGCCGTACAATTCAGTAACTACTATTGTATATGCCCCAGACACCACTATCTGGCTAGGGACGGTACAGAATTTAGGGAGTGGCGGGTTAGTAAAAATAAAAAATGGTCAATTATCCGTTTTTAGTAAAGAAAATTCATTGAATCCTTATAATACATTGGATAGAATTATAATTGATCCTAACGGCAATTTGTTATTATCTTCTGATGTTTTGTTTGAATTAAGAAATGGAATACTTGATGGTTATCTTTATTTATTTGACGGAAAAGATAATTGGGTTGAAATTTCACCTGCTGTAAATAGTAAAGATTTAACAAACCGAGTTACAGCTACAATATATGACAAAAATGGTTATCTATGGGTTGCTACTGGCGTAGATCCAAATCGAAGCAATGCAGATTATTCTTTATCAAAATATTCGAATGGTGAGTGGAATATATTAAGCCCAAAAAGGAAGAATTTTCCCAGAACATATATTCCTGACATAGCAGTTGATAATTCTAATAATTTATGGATAGCAGCTCCTGACGCTGATGGTATTATAAAAATAGCAATTGATTAAACCTTGTTTTTATAAATTCAACTTGTAATTATTAACTAATGAAAAAGATTATAAAAATTTTAATGATTGTTCTTTTTTGGACAATAAGCACTAAAAGTGTTTACTGTCAAGTTTATGACTATCCTGTCAAATCAGGAAGTGTTCAATGGATTCAATTAAAATCGCATGGTGACATGATTAAAGTCTGCAGAACATTTTTTTAAAAATGCCAACCATGGATTTACTTGAAAGTTGTTTAAGTTATCCTTTACTGCTTGATATGTTGGCTTATGATCGAATGTTATTTTAGTCATTAGCAATTATTTGGCAATCAATAGATGATAGTTGATGGTCCATTGCCTTCCACTGTCGACTGTGGTCCGTGGTCTGTCGAATGTCGTCTGTGGTCTGTCGTCTGTGGACTGTCGACTGTAGATGCACTAATCATATCTTCAACCTAATCTTAACTTTACCCAACATATTAGTTATAAAAATAATGAGCAACGCAAAAACAATTGATTTTATAATTCCAACAAAACCAAATTTTAATCCTTCAGGAAGATCAAGTTTGTAAATTTCAGCAAAATCGTACCAAAAATAGGGAATCAGGTAACATGTCAGGGTACTTGTTCCACCAGCTTTAATGATTGAAAACCAATGCTCTTTATCTTTCAGGTCGACTAAATAATGGATCGCTACAAAAATGAAGATGGCGATTCCACTGCATATAAAAATCCAGGGTGGTGTCGCTAAATTTTTTGAGATAATAAAGAAATTTCGGGAAAAAAACCCGGCTAAAATAAGAACAGCTGCAACCAATAAGGCATATGGAATAAATTTAGCTGTTGCGCTAACTGCTTTTAATTTTTGTAAAAAGAGGGTTGACAATATCCCGAAGAAAGAAAAAGCATGAAATGCCCCATTGCCAGGAAATACTTCCCCTTCGCCAAACACACCGGCGTGGCCGGCAATATTAAATCCTGTAAATAATAACCAGAATAGAACCAACAGGATAATAGAATCTTTGAAATATAAATATAAGATTGCACTGCCAAGGTAAGCCCAGCCAATTAACCCCAATATTCCCCACCATCTGGGTTGAAACATAACAATTTCATTATTGTCGCCATGCCCCCGGTATATTAATGCCAGGATCAAAAGAATTATCACTCCGATAATTTGAAGTCCCCAATAGAAATATTTCCTGTTTCCCTCAATTTTAGGATAAACATTCCAAATAAGGAAAAAACAGGCTACTGAAATAATTCCGAACCAGGAGCTATTCATTCCTGTAGCAGAGCTATCCATTAATGGGGTATTTACGGTAAACACCCCCATAACGAGCAATGCTATCGACCGGCCTGCGATATGTTTTAGTATTCTGATTTTGCTATGTCCGCGGTTTATCCTGTTTTGAATAGCAAAGGGTATCGACATACCCATCACCACCAGAAAAGCAGGAAAAACAATATCGGCCAATCCCATACCGTCAGTATGTGTGGCGGTGTGCTCCAGCCACACAGGTTTTCCGGATAGTGTCCATAAATCGTTAACGAAAATCATCAGAAACATTGTAAATGCCCTGAATACATCGATAGAAGCAATCCTGTGAACAGAGTTAGGACTCATATTTATTTGGTTAGTTATATTTCAGAATTTCTCCATACAAGGCCTTAAAGCATTGGGCCGGTGTGTTTTTCGTGTCATTATCTGCGGATTTCTTACCATAAAACTCATCGAGAAACGAACCGGCATCGGACCAAACTGTTTGCATCATCCCTTGAAAATTGGCTTTCATTTCAGGAGTAGACTGTTTCCTGAAACTCACCATATCATTTGCCTGTTTTACTGCAATTTCGGGCATTCGCCACGGACAGGTTACAACATTCAATCCTTTCATGGCAAAAAATACCGGTGTTAAGTCGGCCCGTTCATAATGCCAGTCGCATATCATTACATCGCGTGGAATCATATCAACTGCACGGTAAGTATTGTTATAGCTGGCTTCCCACATTCCAAGTCCTGTAGTTTTACCATCCAGGAGCCTGTCGCCCCAGATCCATAATTTCCTGTTTTTTAAAGCCAGATGATCGCGGATCGTTCTTACTTCGCCGGCAAATAGTTCAGCTTTGCCGCGCCCACTGCAATGGGTACAACTATCATGGCCTATGTAAAAAACCTCGTCCATACCAGCATGAAAGGCCTTGGTTTCGAATACATCGCAAATTTCATCCACTAATTCAAATACTACCTTATGAACTCCCGGATGCATCGGACAATAACTTTTACAATAAAGCCCGTCGGCATTAGGCCAGGAGTAATTAGCCGGCATTTTAACGTGCGGGGTTTCATCAAACTCCGGATATACTTTTAAAAGATTTGTAACTGAACCAGCCCATGATTGATGTCCCAATAAATTAATTTGTGGAATAAGCTGGATATTGGCTTTCTTGCAACTGGTAACTAATTTCTTAACTTCATTTTTCGTAAGAGCAACATTATCGCGTAATTCGGGATGACTTTGAAACTGGTAATTAAAATCGACTCTGAGAACAAGTGTATTTACCTTACGGGGAGCTAATTCTGTATCGATAAACTTAATAAACTCG
This sequence comes from Bacteroidales bacterium, assembly GCA_038320545.1. Taxonomy (GTDB): domain Bacteria; phylum Bacteroidota; class Bacteroidia; order Bacteroidales; family JAAUTT01; genus JAAUTT01. The sequence goes on along the minus strand of JBBQEI010000130.1, from coordinate 3,580 downwards.
TCTAATCTGTCGGGCAGTGGAGCTGCAATACAAAAACCGCGAACCGGAAATATGCTGTCAAGTTTTTCCTGCGATTGTACATTTTGATTACCGATTAATACCAAAAGCAGAAATGCTATTGAAGATGTTATTTTTTTCATATCAAAGGAAAAGGTCAATCGATAAAAGAAATCGAAATTTACAATAAATTGTATGGATTGATTCAGGCAGCTTATGTTTAATTTAAAGTGACCGAATTTTTAATGGCAAAACCATGTTTACATTTACTGCCTTGCCTTTTTGTTTGGCGGGAGTCCATCCGGGTGAATTTTTAATGAAGCTTATAACTATTGAATCTGTTTTGGCATTTATACTTTGCACAATCAAAATATCTTTTGTAAACCCTTTACTGTCAATGGTAAAATTAACAGTTACTGATCCGGTGGAAACCTGATTTTCCTTTGCTGCCAATGTGAGCTTATTTTCAATATAACTTCGGAATTTATCAATACCACCTCCATTAAATAAAGCAGATTGTTCCACATTATAAAAAACAGTTTCGGAATTGGCTTGTTTTTCAATGGAAAGTGCCTTTTTAGCATACCTCAACGGCGAACTGGTAACAGTTTTATTATTCTTGTCGTTTGATGCAATTGATGATTCATATGCAATGCTCTCTTCCTGAAGTCGAGTATCATTTTCTGAAATACTTTCCACTTCTTTTTCAGGTATATCATTGGCAAAATATCCTTCAGAAGCAGAAACAGCAGGTAAAACATTTGTTTCTTCCGTATCCTGAATGTTCATATCCTCCGATTTATATTCCTTTTTAGCTTTGTATTCAGTGCTAATTTCAGGTGAAGAAGGAACCTGTTGTGGATGTTTAATTTCTGCTAAAGTGCCTTCAGCATTTTGATTCTTGTTGCTTTCACTCAATTCCTGGATATTGAAAGTTGGACGATTGTATCTAACAAGCGAAAAAATGCCGATTAAAGCAATTATAAGAGCAGCAGCCAAACTGACGATTATCCTTTTTGAAGAAGAATTTCTTTTACCATGTCTGTTTTGAAAAGCTGCATTTAAGTTTTCAATGTTAGAATTTGCATTACCAATAGATTGAGTAGAAAAGCCTTCTGCAGCTTCTTTGCAAAGTATGCATTCTTCGAGGTGTTTTTCAACCAAATGTTTATCAGCATTTGTAAGGGTTTTGCTTGTCAAAGCAAGAATTGCATCCTGGCTTAGGCATCCCGAACGATTCCACAAATTGATTTTATTTTTCATGATGCTTCCCCAAAATTATTTTAAGGTTACGCTTTCCATTCTGAACATAGCTTTTTACCTTGTTCAAATCGAAACCAGTAATAGCTGAAACTTCCTGATAGCTTTTATCCTGAAAATACACCAGATCCAGACATTGTCTTTGATCGGCATCAAGCTTTTCCATGGACAAATGCAGATTTTTCATTTCAAGTTCTGCTTCATAAGTATGATTCATTTCCATCCAAAAATCCACAAAATCTAGTGAGAAATTTTTCAGATAACCATTTTTTTGTTCTTCAACAGAGATTATTTTCCGGATATGGAGCAGACAATGGTTGCGTGTAACCGCGTGAATCCACGATTTGAACTGTAAAACTTCTGTGTGCTTTAATTCAGAAATGAGTTTTTCGAAAATCTGCATACAGGCGTCTTTGGCTTCATCTTCACTTTTGAGATATTTTAAGCAAACACCTAAAACCAGGTGACCATAGCGGTTAAACAGCTCTTCAATGACTTCCATTTCTCCCGATTTACGGTATGAAGCCAGTAAAGCGTCATCGCTCATATTTTGCCAACGGTTGTTTTTATTTCTGAAAATAAGTTTCAAATCTTTTCTTATTTCAGTAAAAATACGATAAAAGGTAAAGGTGAGGAAATATGCGGACAATTTTTAGATACCTGTCGATGCGTTAAGAGCTGAAACCAAAACAAGCCCATTAAAATTGGCGATACCGCCCCAATAAAATTTATATGATGTTAGCAACTGGTGTTTATTCATATCTCCCTATTTGTCACTTATTTAGCTCTCTTATTTTAATCATTTTTAACCCGCACCAACCTATCCACGAAGCACAAATTTATTTTGTTTTTTTGAGCGTTGGACAAAATGGCTTTGCCAAAGTGCGTTGTAAAGTCGGAAGCTCTTTTGCAAGCATTTGGTTTACTCACTCCTTAATTAATTTTTATGGTGTTCGTGAGGGCTGCGCCGTTGAGCGTTGGCTTGTGCGGGCTTGCAAATGTGCTTACGCCAGTGCGTTGGCTTTTCATCGGTTTAACTCCGTTTTAAGCGTATTTATTACTGTCAATGCACTTTGGATTTCAGAAGTAACTTCATGTTTATTCACATCGTGATGACTTAGTGGGTTTAACACTAAAGTAATTAAATGTCTATCTGCGTTGTTGTTGCAGGAGTTAATCCACATGCAGGGGTCACCGTTTTATACTTCTTAACTGCATTCCAAAAAGTATCTGTTTTCATTTTTGAAATGTCTGAATTAAATAATACTGGAACTTTGTCAATACAGTATCTTTTTAAAATAAACTCGAATGCTGAACGTAAATAAACTCCAGCTGCCTTATTATCGCCATTGTCGAAATATTCTTGTGCTTTATCTATGTAATGTTGTATATGTGAAGGACTTTTAATCTCATGGATTATAGGAATCTCAAAACCTTGCGCTGACCGTCTCGCATAAAATTCATAGCTTTTCCATGCTGAATTATTATGCAAATAGCTTGATTTGATGAATTCATACCAAGGTTTATCATAGGTGGTTATGAATACTTGATAAGCCGAAAAATCTGTGTCTAAAATTTGCAGTAACGGTAAACGGTTGCTTATGTCTAAGCCAATAAAGATATCGTCTAGGAATAATATTTTACATGGGATTCCTTGAATATGCCGTTTTACCATTCCCAAATAAATTGAAATTGCTATGGCTGAAAGCCTTGCTTCGTTAAGGAATACATGCGGCTTAAGAATATCCTTTTCTAAATATTTTATCTTTATGCGTACATGATTGCGCTCATAAGCACTATAATCAGGTGTTACTTTTGTACTTGTATACCGCAATTCTATCTCCATGTTATGCCCGAATTTATCAAGAATAGGTTGGGCAAATTTTAATATGTTTTCGGGACTGCCTTGAAACAGTTTTGAAAAAGCAGTGTTAAATGCTTGTAATGCCCCGTCAACATTGGATTTCTTCTTTGTTATATTGTAGGCTGTACCTTCGAGTGGTTTAGCTACAGCCTTTTCAAAACCTGTCCATAATTCGCCAAGTTCTTTGTTGCCAGTAATGGCAACGCTTTTAAAATGCTTTAAAACGCCTTTTACCAATAAATTGAACAAATCTATTTCATCGTTTTTCTTGATGTGATGAATGTCTAAAAGATGCTTGTATGTCAAAAAGCTTTTTAGTTTTATTGCATCACGAATACTTGTATCGCCTGTGGCATACGTGTTTTTAGTAGTTTTTGTAACAGAATACTCTTTGCCATTGGCAGTTGTATTACCGTCTTTATCGGGATTAAAAAAAACTTTAATGTAGCCTTTGCCTTT
>JBBQEI010000129.1:0-6982 GCA_038320545.1 Bacteroidales bacterium | reverse complement strand
ATGACTTCGTACCCACGTACCGGCGAAGGTCGCGAATGGGAAACTGAAAATGAACCTCGTCCGTGGTTGTATCAAACGCCTGAGGAAATCCTGATCAAAGCATCAAATGGAGCCAGCGATTTTGGAAATAAATTCGGTCAGCCGCTCATTTGTGGTTCTGTTCTTACTTTTGAACATACCGAAAACAATAAGCGGTATGGTTACGATAAAGTTATTATGCAGGCCGGTGGTATTGGCTATGGCAGAAAAGCTGATAGCCTCAAAGGTCATCCTCAGCCCGGCGACAATGTGATTGTGATGGGCGGCGACAACTACCGCATTGGTATGGGCGGAGGTGCAGTATCTTCCGTCGCCACCGGCGAATTTCACAGCGGAATAGAGTTGAATGCCATTCAGCGTTCGAATCCCGAAATGCAGAAACGCGTTTATAATGCCATCCGTGCTATGGCCGAAATGCCTGAAAATCCGATAGTTTCAGTTCACGATCATGGTGCCGGCGGGCATTTGAATTCGTTATCCGAATTGGTTGAAGAACAAGGCGGAACCATCGATATCAGTAAATTACCTGTTGGCGACCCAACTCTTTCGTTTAAGGAAATTGTTGGCAACGAATCGCAGGAGCGCATGGGATTGGTTATGAAAGCTTCTGATGTCGAAATAATGCAGAGAGTTGCTGATCGGGAGCGTGCACCTTTTTACAATGTCGGCAAAATTACCGGTGATATGAATTTTTCGTTTGTTCATTCCAAAACGGGCGAAGCACCTATTAATATGCCTCTCGAGAATTTTTTCGGAAAACCGCCACGCACTTTTATGCGCGACAAGGAAATTTCAGCTTCGTTCAGGCAACCGGAATATGACAAAACCAACCTCACTCATTACATCGAACAGGTTCTGCAACTCGAAGCCGTAGCCTGCAAGGACTGGCTTACCAATAAAGTGGACAGGTCGGTTACTGGTCGTATCGCACATCAGCAAACAGCTGGTCCTCTGCAACTTCCGCTTAATAACCTGGGCGTGGTTGCCATGGATTACCAGGGTGTTAAAGGCATTGCAACTTCTATCGGCCATGCGTCGGTTTCAGGATTAATTGATCCCGAAGCGGGTTCGGTGCTTTCGGTTGCCGAAGCTTTAACAAACCTGGTTTGGGCTCCGGTTGAGCAAGGTTTATCGGGCGTGTCGCTTAGCGCCAACTGGATGTGGCCTTGCCGAAACGAAGGCGAAGACGCGCGTTTGTACAAAGCAGTGAAAGCGATCAGCGAATTTGCCATTGGGCTGGGTATCAATATCCCAACCGGAAAAGATTCCCTTTCCATGACACAGAAATATCCTGGCGGTGAATCCGTTATGGCTCCTGGAACCGTAATTATTTCAACGGTAGGCGAAGTTACCGATATCCGCAAAGTGATCAGCCCTGTTCTGAAACAAAGTTTTACTTCGTCACTTGTTTATATCGATTTCTCGAAAAGTAATTTTAACCTGGGAGGAAGTTCATTTGCGCAGGCGTTGAATTTGCTTGGAGGTGAAACTCCTACTGTGAAAGACGCGGATTATTTCCGCATTTGTTTCGAAGCGGTACAGGAACTTATTTCCAAAGATATGATCCTTGCCGGTCACGATGTTTCAGCCGGCGGATTAATTACAACATTGCTCGAAATGACCTTTAGTCACAACACAATAGGAATGAATCTGAATTTCGATGAACTGGGCGAAAACGATATTTTCCGTTTGCTTTTCAGCGAAAAACCAGGAGTTGTGATCCAGGTTAATGATCTCGATTTTGTCAGTATTTTTCTTCACGAAAAGGGAATAAATTACACATTTCTTGGTAAACCAGTTGCTGGTAAAACACTTAATATTTCGCATCAACAAAAAGATTATTCATTTGATATTCAGGCTCTCCGAGACAAATGGTTCCGTACGTCCTATCTGCTCGACCGGATTCAAAGCGGTGAAGCCAAAGCAAAAGAACGGTTTGATAACTATGCCATTCAGGAACGAAAATTTGTTTTCCCCGAAACATTTACCGGCGAATACAAGCAGTTTGGAATAGATCCCAATCGCAAAACACGTTCAGGATTAAAAGCCGCAATTATTCGTGAAAAAGGTGTGAACGGCGATCGCGAAATGGCCTGGAGCATGCACCTGGCCGGACTTGATGTGAAAGATGTTCATATGACCGACCTTATGAGCGGTCGTGAAACGCTGGAAGATATCCGGATGATAGTTTTTGTTGGCGGTTTCTCTAATTCCGATGTATTGGGTTCGGCCAAAGGCTGGGCCGGTGCTTTTAAATACAACGATAACGCGCGGATAGCTCTCGAAAAATTCTATGCACGAAAGGATACCCTTAGTCTTGGCGTTTGCAACGGCTGCCAGGTAATGATTGAACTCGGGCTTGTAAATCCAGATCATCAGCAAAAAACAAAAATGCTTCACAATGCTTCAGGGAAATTTGAATCCAGTTTTCTTACGGTTGATATACTTGAGAATGAGTCGGTGATGCTTAAATCACTTTCGGGCAGCAAGTTGGGTATTTGGGTTGCACATGGCGAAGGTAAATTTAGTTTCCCTTACGAAGAAGCGAAGTATAACATTGCTGCAAAATATTCGTACAGCAGTTATCCCGGAAATCCTAACGGATCGATGTTCGATACAGCATGTATATACAGCAACGATGGTCGTCACCTGGTTATGATGCCTCACCTTGAGCGCTCACTGCTGCCATGGCAATGGGCTTTGTATCCGGATGCTCGCAGTGCTGACCAACTTTCGCCCTGGATGGAGGCTTTCGTGAATGCGAGGGAGTGGCTGAAAGGAACAGTTAAATAATCGCTTTTTGGAGTACTGTGCAATTTCAGATTGACTCAATTCTACATTGTGGAGCAATTTGTCCTTATCTTTGCTCCTTATTTTAAAAATCATGAGTATTCATATTGAAGCAAAACAAGGCGAAATAGCTGATTTCGTGCTACTGCCTGGCGATCCTTTACGAGCAAAACATATTGCGAAAAACCTGCTTACTGATGCCGTTTGTTATAATAATGTACGCGGCATGCTCGGCTATACCGGTTATTACGAAGGAAAACGCGTGTCGGTGCAGGGAACCGGTATGGGGCTGCCTTCGCATATGATTTATGCAACCGAACTGATAAACGATTATCATGTAAAAACGCTCGTAAGGATTGGTACATGTGGAGGATTACTTGAGGATGTCAAATTGCGGGATGTTATTCTGGCAATCAGTGCATCAACCGATTCGGCAGCAGTTTCACGATATTTCCCCGGAATGACTTTTGCCCCGACTGCAAGTTTCAGATTAACTCAGCTTGCTGCAGCAAATGCAGCTATAATGAACATGCCTGTAAAAATTGGGAATATACTTTCATCCGATCTTTTTTACCATTTTCCGGAAGAAGGTGATGCCTATCAATTGTGGCGTAATTACGGAACGCTAGCTGTGGAAATGGAATCTGCCGGGTTGTATATGCTTGCTTCACGCCTTGGCGTTGAAGCATTGTCACTACTTACAGTTAGCGATCACCTGCTTACCGGCGAACATGTAAGTGCCGACGAAAGACAAACCAATTTCACCAATATGACAAAATTGGCTCTTTCGCTGGTTGAATAAACCTGTAACTATATCATTCCTTCACCCATTTCCCGCTATCCACGAGTTTATTGTCCTTTAGTATGCGCCAGGGATAAACGCCCTTTGGCAGGTTTTGAACCGGCAGTTGCAGCAGCGTTGCATCTATACGTTTTTCGGCAACAGGTTTTCCATTGATATCATATAGCTGTAGGAGTGCGCCATTTACCTGCGGCCCTGACCGTATAGTAACCATATCTCTGCCCGGATTGGGGTAAACAATGACCGAATGAATTGGGGTATTAAATTTATTGGAAGTATATATGCCTGTTGAATCGAGTTTCAAATAGAAAATGTCCATTTCTTCAATCTGGGTGGCGGCATCATACCTGATACCATTTACAAAACATCCTCCATCCGCTGTAGCTAGAATTCTAATTGGTCGGTAATAAGCATCATAACCAAAATAATATTGCCATTTCATTTCAAGATTGGCATTGAATTTTGCGATAACAAAATAATTGTGTTCATTTGAATACATAACCCATGGATATTCCCTGTAATGACAAGTATAAATGTTGCTTGTATCAATAAAATCAAAATTTTGGTTCATTGCAGGATATGAAATCGTATCTTCAGGAGTATACATGTGATTTTGATAAACATGCGAAAGATATACCTGTTTGGTTGCATTTAGATTGGCATCTAATTTTTCAATGCAGTATTCCTCGGTAACATAGGGTGGAGAATAGGGCGGCTGGTTCGAAATCCAATTCCTTCGGGCTCTTCCTCCGATAAGTAAAGAATTATTGAAATTCCTGATTTGTGAAAGATATGCGCATTCACCAGTTAGCGAATCAATTGCAACAAAATTGAGAAAATTATCAACTGAGACCAGGTGACTGATATAACCATTATTCAGATGATTAAAGTCTCCTTCAACTGAAAAACAGTAACCTGTTAAATCTTTTTTTTGCATAATAGAATAGACGTTTACTCCATAATCAGGCTGAAGATGAGATGATCTTATTGAATCGCCATTGTAATTAGTTTCAAGTAAGGTGATATTGTGCTTACTCATGTCTTCACACAATGTAACAATATGGGAATAGGAATTCATAACTGCATCTCGCATACTAAACAACATGATTTCATTTTCATACATCAGTATTTCTTTAAATGATAATGAATCAAGATTGCTGTTGAAAGTAAAAAAAATCTCTTTATTATCAACGCTATGCATATTATCTGTGGCAAAATTAAATGATGCACCCACAGCCACAAACTCATCGTTACTAAGCCTGAATATTTTACTGAAATAGTAATAGTCTTGCTGCATTTTAATTTTTCTGGACGCAATGGTGTCGCCAAAAGTATTAATTTTTAAAATCTTTATATATTCCAGATTGGTAAATGAACCAGCCTCGGTAAGCATTAGTAAATCTCCGTTCCCGGTTTCAATAGTTGCGCCTGCACTTTCGGTAAAAGGTGAAGAGAGAACTTTGAAATATGTGTTTTGGCTGATGGCAATCTCACAAAAAAGGATTGCAAGAATTATAGCGGAAAACTTTTGCATCTATTCTTTGATGTTTATTTTAATAATTTAATTGAAAAACTGAACAATTGAAAATCCTGTTTGCAAATAAATGGTCATTTTGGGTGAGATATTAAATTATTTACAAACAGGATTATTTTACTTATTCTCTAAATTATAATTCAAGTGGGTCCCATTGTCCTATTATTTCCCTCCAACCGTAATAGAAATTTATTGAATGGTTTATTTCCACTAAACTATTTCCACAAAAGCCCATACAAGAGCCAACATTTATTTGGTAACATCTAAAGTTTTCAGAAACTTCAAAATTGTTCTGCTGTGGTATTATTACATCAGCCAATTCTATTGCTTTTGACATATAAAAATTTAATTCATCTGCACACAACCAAGTGTGGTAACCTGGAAAATAGAAATATGAAGTGAATAGATAATATTCCAAATAATTAGTGTGGGTACCTGCTTGCCAATTATATGGGAATTCTTCTGGTTGTATGACAAACTTTGTGAATGCAGGAATCCAAAAATAACCTGGTGCTGGCATATATGGTGAGACATGCAGTGCAAATTTTTCGTTAAATTTACCAGCTGCGCAAGGATTATAATGATTGCCATTTTCATCCACATATCCATAGTAATATGTTTCGCTTTCTCCGAATCTTTCCCAATATTGTAACCCCCATGTTGAATATGTCAACATTTTTATTTTTAATTCAATACTGTTTTCGTTTCCCCTTGGATCAAAAATAATAGCAGCAAGCTGTTTATCAGGATCACTTATTCTGTGATAAACTACTCGTGCACTATCAGTGATTTTATTGTAAAGATTATTAATTTGCTCAATATTTAGCCCTCCAGCAACAACTGGTAAAGTAATTGTCAAAGAGTCAAAATATGTTTTACCAGGTTGTAAATTTCCATTGCTCAAAACAGCATAAGTGCCGTTTAAAGTAATATTTATATACCACAACGCACTGTCAAAGCTCATGGTTTCGCCGGATTTTAATTTAGAAGCAAGTTTAGCCTTGAAGCCTGTTATCATTTGGTTTATTTGCAGGTTGTAGCTTGTTAACTGCACTTTGTTATCGGGTTTAGTAGCCTCATACTTCTTACAGTTGGTAAAAGTGATGGTAACGAAAGCTAGTATTACAAAGTAGATTAAATAATTTTTTTTCATTTTCACTATAATTAAAATGTTAAAATTTAAAATCGTAGTTCATCCTGTCGAAATTACAACAGGGAAATATTCGTATATGGCTTTAAGCTAAGGGGGGTGTCCGGATTTAGATTCTCTCTCTCTCTCTCTCTCTCTCTCTCTACAAAATCAAGCGTTTCAACAATCCGTTGCCGCGATAATTTTAATGAATACAGAAACAGATTATATAGTAACATGCTATCTATTTATTACCGACATATTTAATGCAAACAAATATACAACGAAAAGTTAAAAACGATTTCAGTTATCAAAAATAAATATTTTGTAACGCCCTGCATACGCTTTAGAATTCGTATTGGTCTATGTTTATCTTTATGCCAACCCTTATAACATTGCTTCAAAAATTTAATTTTACAATAATTTTTTTTAACGAACCATCTGCTATTTTGCGAATGTTGTTTACCTTGCTCACGATTTCGATTTAGCCTTATTTAGTTACATTCCCCTAATCATAAATCGTAAATCGTACCTCGTAAATCGTAAATCGTACCTCGTAAATCCGATATGACGAAATTCGCGTTTTCGCTGGCAGAGTAGCTTTTTAAATAGGTACGATTTACGAATGACGATTTACGAATTGTCTTCTGTAAAACATTTAGCCTTTTTTTGTTACATTCCTCTCCAA
>JBBQEI010000128.1:0-7047 GCA_038320545.1 Bacteroidales bacterium | reverse complement strand
AGCCGCTTGCGGTGCGGATATGTGTTCCCCGATATCCAGATCCAGTCACCAATTAACTCTATTAAAATTCCATGGAGTGTTACTATCTGGTCAATTATTTCGGGATAGCGGTTATACTCGGCCTTCTGCTCCTGTGTCTGCATTGATACTCAATGGGGAGCTCCCAGCGTTAGCGATGTGAAGGGGAAGCCACCGCAGGAACGAGGAGGCCGCAATGTAATGGAGCCTGTAACGTAGCGACGGCCAGAAAATAATAATGATAAAATTCCGCTTTGGCCGAAACGCCCAATATTTTAATTTATAAAACCTTATTTTAATAATTGCCTGAATAATCCTTTACCGATAATGGATCAAATGACCTCAAAAACTGACTTCGAGTACATAGAGCTCAGAGCCTTGATTATATCACTAAAAAAAGGCCGGATCGATGACAAAAACATCCCGGATGCACCGGACAACATTCTAAACTCAGTAGAAAGTAAATAATAAGAAAAGCCTTGTTCCCCCTAACCCCCAAGGGAGATTGGATTTTTTTTAGCATTTCCCGCTCGGAAATATCATAACAATGAATAAATTGCGTGCCTATTCAAATTAATTTGATTTGAATTTGTTGGTTAGTAAAGGCCTGGTCTGGATGACCCGGCCTTTTTATATGTTTATCCGTGCCGGGTGAACACAAAAAAAGCGGGTCTTCCCAGAGCCGCTTTTAAGATTTTAACTAACTAACTAACTACTACTATATCTATGAAAAATGTCTTTATTATCAGTTTTAATTGAAAACCTCGTTTACGGAAATCCGTTTTGAAGGTTTGTAAATATGTTTCAAATTAGGTCAATTCTCTTGCCAAAAAGTCCGAAAAAAGGTTAATAAAAGTTAAATCGTAACACGATTTGTTTTTTATAAGATGTATAGTGTTGTAGTTTAATAATATAAATGCCAGAGCGTAGCCCGTAACGCAGCGACGGCCAAGAAAAAAAAGAAAAAATACCAATTTGGCCGGAACTCCCAAACGGTATAAATTGGATTAAATCTGAATTTACTATGGAAAAAGACCTTTTATCGTTTCCATTTCTAAAAACATTCTTCCGCTATCAGGCAACAACTGGAAATCATATTTTTGATAAAAGTTAACAGCATTCCTATCAATCGGATCAACCACAACAGCCATTGAACCAACTTGAAAGGAAAGATAATAACATTTATGCAGCGCATCCAACAAAAGATGTTCCCCAATTCCTTGTCCCTTATAATGAATATCCCGGGCAAGCCTGCCTATCAGGATTACTGGCAGATTTAAATAGGAGTTTGGCAACTTTCTTGTTACTTCTAAAGGTAATATTTCCTGTAAAATACTATCGGATGATATTGTATAATAACCAATTACATTATTATTTGCATCTGGAAAAACGTAACATGCGGCCAATTTTCGTTTGACATCTTGATTTGCTTGTTTATGCAAATAATTATCAAGAGCCTCAATTCCACAGGAAAATGCCTTTTTATTAAAACTTGATTCGAAAAGGACTGTAAGAAAGCTCATTACTTATCTATTAAAGCTTTATACTTTTTAGCAGCCTCTAACAATTTAGCACTAGGTTCCCGAGGGTTCAAAATTGCATTAAAAAAGATATCCTTATCTCTTTGAGATGCCAAAATAGTACTATGCTCTTTAATAATAATTTGCGCTTTTTCCTGAACTGTACTCACCACAAAATCTGTTAATGAGCGAAAACCCTTTAATGTTGCAGCCTGTAAAAAAAGTTCCTTTTGCTCCATTGTCAATTTCGCATCGAAACGAGCTGTTTTATTCTCTTTGCGCGATTTAGCTTTCTGACGAGCAACTTTTGTAGACTTTGGTAAAGTTTCCATTTGAATTATATTTTATACAAAGGTACGTTTATTTACCGTACATATTATACGATTTACAAAAATGTATGTGACAAAATGGTTCATTTTAACACAAAAAAAGTAAAATTCAACTTCTGTTTCCTTTTACTTCTGATTATCAATTAATATTAAGCCTTATAATAATGATTATATAAACTGAAATCATAATTCTCAAATTCTGGAATGTAGGATACGATTTAAACTTATCTTACAAAACCCCTATTATTTAGTACTAAAATTCAAAACCTTATTTAATGATTGCGTTTGATTTTCATTATCTAAATTCAATGATAAACTATAATATGTTTTTGAAGCTAATGGTGACGAGGGGGTAATATCGATTTTCATATTTCCATTAGACCAACGATGTTTACTAGCAATTTTAGACCATCCATCTTCCAGAATCTTAAAAGAAGCAGTGGTAGTATCTACCGGTAATGTGAACTGAACTGATAAAATACTTGAAGTTGGCATATCTTTTATGGAATAACCCTCAGAATCAAGCACATTTGTTGTAACTATTCCAAAATTTGCTTCAGGATTATATCCATAAACAACCGCAAAATTTTTATCAGCTATATCAATTGTTGTATTTGCTTTGTACCTTATTCCGTTTAATTTATAATCGACTATAAAACCAAAACTCTTTGGGATACTTGATGTTGAAATAATTCCGTTAGCATCGGTTGTACCATTTATTGAGCTGTTGATACCACCTGTTACAATTGTGTATGGAAAACCGATGATGTAGAAGCACTTATTGTAAGGTACGATTCAACCATGGCAATAATAGATACACTATGGCATTCTACTTATGGATGGCAAAAGGATACGGTGCAGCAAATTAATCTCTTGGGCAAGTCGTTATTAAAAAGTCATAGAATTGTTTTCAGGATATATGCATCGTCTAATGTAAATTGGAACGCAATTCAATGGAATCCCTATTTATATTACACCAAATCTAATGATCCGGAGATTACACAGGTAACAGGAGAAAAAGGTGAACATTATATCAACGTTCACCCTGTGGTACATTATACCATTTATCCTGAGCTGACAGATATGGGAGAAATCTTTACTGTTCCATCCTTTACAGATACAATTAAGGTTAAACCGGGACTTACAAGTGAGGCTACAGGAAAGGTAGGAACATTTAAATTATTGGCTATAAAAGAGAATGGAGATACATTAGGATCCCAAATCATAAAAATTGAGAACGGACATTTAGGTGCAGATTCTTTGCTGAGTTTCCGCTGTGTAAGTGGAACCCGTCTTAAGTTTTCAATAAATGGATTAACAGGTATCTCCGGTAATGCATTAGCTGATTCTGTTTTCATACGTTCAAGTAACAGTCTGTTTGAGTCATTAAAATACCCTGTATCAAGCATATTTGAATATAATCCACAAACAACAATTTCTATTTCAGCCGGAATAGACACTATTGAATATACTCCTTTAGGATTAAACCGAAATGAAATGATGTGGGTGACGGTTAAACAACAAGGTGCTTTGCTTACAAAAAGTAAAATTTCATATGGTTCAGGAGTACAAACATTGACATGTAAAGCATTTGCCGGTCAGAAATTGTATATCGGATATATCCTGAATTCAGGTTTGCTATACAATTATCTAAGGAAAAAGGCTGGTATTACTGTAGATAATAAAAATTATAAGGCAAATGTATTTATAAATAGCGTTTTACTTGACCCTGTCAAATACCAGTATGGAAATATGTACAGAGGATGGGGACAATTCGGATATAATGGCAACGATGGACGCGGTGTGTCACCAATTGACAAAGAACGGTTGAAAATACAAGGCGACCTGGACCCCAAAGACAAAGATGATAAGGAAGATTACAAAGTGGATGGCCTCGATGGCAGCAAAGATATGGATGAACTCAATACCAAATTTAATGATAAAGGGGGGTATGATGCATCTGCCGCAGTATTTATTTTAATGCGCCCCGATTTTTCTACTCATAGATGGGTTGGATATGACGATTTCGTGTTCATTTCCAAAGATACAATCAGCAGCTCCAGAATGGGTGAAAAAGAAATAACCGATGGTTCATATTCACCGCCCAATGGAAACGATTTCTTTGCACCTGTTAAAAAGAATAAAAGCACCACTTTTGCCGGTACGGGAAATGTATTCGGATTGGGGGCATCCGGTTCGAGTACTGAATCCAAAATGCTGAGCGATTTTATGGATATGAATGGCGACCGCTATCCCGATATTATTGCAGGCGGATCAATTCAATATACAAATCAAAGGGGAGGTTTGATGGACCAAACATTTAATATTGGAGATGTAAACCAGTCCACAGCAAAAACTTCAGGCCTCACGATTGGAGGAGGAATTATGAAGCAAATTATACAAAAAGTCTCTAAAAAGCCCGATCTTAACCTTATGGGAAATATGTCGGTTGGTGTCAGCACCAGTAGCAGTACCAATGAGGATGTGTTTACCTATTCGGATATGAACGGAGATGGGTTGCCCGATAAAATCTTCAAAGATGGCCGGGTTGCATTGAACCTGGGTTACCATTTTGCCAGCCCTGAAAACTGGGGCTTTAACGATGGCATTCAAAAAACAACGGTAAATAGTACTCAGGGAAGTGTGGGTTACGGAGGTGTAGGCTTGGATATAGATCTGGAAACAGGAGAAATAAAAGGCGGCAGTATTCAGTACTCTACGAAAAATGGCAGTTTCGCGGCCGGTGTCGGATTGTACAGTTCAAAAAGTGGCCCCGACGTGGTATTTATGGATGTAAACAGCGATGGCCTGCCCGACCAAGTATTGTACAATGAAGACTCCAAAGAAGTAAGTGTTAGACTAAATAAGGGTAATTGTTTTGAAAATGAGTCTGTTAAATGGACCACTCTGGGTAAAATCAGCGAAAGTGTTTCCCTTAATGGCTCATTTAACGTGGCCTATACATTTGGTTTCACATTTCCGCCCCTTCCCATTAAATTGGTTTTTAATCCACGGGTCAACCTTGCACGGTCAGTTTCGCGAAGTGAACAGCAATTTATGGACTATGATGGCGATGGAAATCTTGATTTTGTAGCTTCGCACGATATTATCCAATTGAAAGTTCATAGTTCCACCATCGCCCGCACCAATCTCCTCAAAGCCGTTAAACGCCCATTAGGCGCCACCATCGGCCTTGAATATCAAAAAATAGGCAACACCTACGCCATGCCTCAAAGCCAATGGGTACTCAGCAGTGTTTCAGTACTCGATAACCACACAGGCGATGGCGTAGACCGTATGCTCACCACCTACGAATACGAAGGCGGTTACCAGGATCGGCATGAACGTGCATTTTATGGATTTGGAAAGGTAATAACAAAACAACACGACACCGGCAACAAAGATGTGGTGTACCGAAGCACCACCCAGCAGTTTGCCAATGACAATTATTACGATAAAGGACTGCTTCTCTCCGAATCACTCGAAGATGCTGCGGGCAAAAAATATGTAGAATCCATCAATACCTTTCAGTTGAAAGATGCATTCACCATGACCGATACAACTAAAAGTACGAACGTTGTTTTTCCGGCATTGGTCGAAACAATCAAAAAATTCTACGAAGGCAGAAAAGACCCTGTAAAAACCACCCGGTCGACTTTTGCGTATGGACCTTATGGAAATGTAAAAACCTTTACCGATTATGGAGATCCGGATGAAAGTAACGATAATATTTTGGCCTCCATTACCTACCACGAATCGAATGAATTAAAAGATAAAAACATAGTAAGCACCCCCAAATCTATTATGGTGAGCAGCGGCAGCAAAACCTACCGTAAACGCGAAACCACCATCAACAACACGGGCGACATTACTGAGATACGACAGTACCTCGAAAGTGGTTCTCCTGCTACCTGGAACATGCACTACGATGCGTATGGAAACCTCGATTCCATTGTACGACCTGCAAACTATAAGGGACAACGAATGTATTTCGGATACAGCTACGATCCTGAGGTGCATACCTATGTTACCAATGTAAGAGATGCTTTTGGTTACACTTCTTCATCCACTTACGACTATCGTTTTGGGGCAGTGTTAAGTACAATAGACATTAACAAGCAGGAAACAAAATATCAAATCGATTCCTTGGGGCGTATTGTCAAAATAACAGGGCCATACGAAATTCAATCTAAAGCTGGTTATACATTAAGATTTGAATATTACCCAAATGATGATATCCCTTGGGCACACACACAGCATTACGATCCTGCCCACCCTAACAACCCAATTGAAACTTCCATTTTTATCGATGGCCTTGGAAGGGTTTTGCAATCTAAAAAAGACGGAGCTTTATTTACCCGTAAAAAAGCTGCCGATGAAGAAGTGATGATTGTGTCGGGACATGTAAATTATGATGCTTTTGGACGGGCAGTGTCGTCGTACTATCCAATAACTGAACCGAAAGGTGCAATTGGCAATTTTAATTTCGGGATTGACAAAGTAACTCCCACCACAGTAAAATATGATGTGATGGATAGAACAATACTCACAAAACTTCCTGATGGAGCAACAGATAGTATAGTTTATGGATTTGGAGAAGACAGGAATGAAAAGGAGCAATTTGTTACTCGTTATATTGATGCCAATGGTAAAATCTCCGAAACGTTTACAGATGTGAAGGGACGGCAAACGGCAGTGAAAGCCCCCGGCAACACATGGACTAGCTTTGTGTACAATTCCATAAATGAATTAATTGAAGCAAAAGATCCTGAAGGATATATTACCACATCCACTTATGATATGCTGGGCCGTCGTATCAGCCGCAATCACCCTGACGCTGGTATATCTGAATATACTTACGACCTTGCCGGGAATATTACTACTCAGGTAACTGCTAATCTTAAATCAAAGAATGAAGCCATACAGTACGAATACGAATACAGCCGGTTAAAAGCTATAATCTATCCGGAAAATACGTTCAACAATGTTCGGTACGAATATGGTAAAACAGGCAATCCATACAATAGGGCAGGAAGGATTGTGATGCAGGAAGATGCCACCGGAGCTCAGGAATTCTATTACGGGCCACTGGGTGAAATAGTAAAGAACACAAGAACTATTTCAGTACCCGGTGATGATGTGTATACCTTTACTACTGAGTGGGAATACGACACCTGGAA
>JBBQEI010000127.1:0-7228 GCA_038320545.1 Bacteroidales bacterium | reverse complement strand
AAACAATTAATCGACAGGCATATACCCAAAGAAGTCTTTAAAGGAAAAAAAATTCTGCTAAAACCAAATTGGGTCAAACATTCGACTAATGATCTTGATGAGATATGCCTTCGAACCAATGATCAGTTTTTATTGGCTGCTATAGAAGTAATTTTAGCGAATGAACCTTCTTCAGTTGTGATCGGCGATGCGCCAATACAGGGTTGCAATTGGGAGAGGATGATTTCTAAAGATTTTGTGAATACAGTGCAAGTTCTCAGTATTCAATATAAAGTGCCTATTAAAATTAAAGATTTCAGACGTGTTATTTTCAGCCCTCTAAACAACAAACTTATACAAGAAAGAAATCCCTTATCTGAATACCTTATATTTGATTTAGGGACAGCAAGTAATTTGGAACCCATCAGTTGCAGTGATCGAAAACTATTCCGGGTTACTAATTACAGTCCCGACCGGTTAGCCGAAGCACATCGGGAAGGGGTTCACAAATACTGTATTACAAAAGAATTATTTGATGCCGATGTGGTAATCTCGTTGCCAAAAGTAAAGACCCATCAGAAAACCGGTATAACAGCAGCGTTAAAGAATTTTGTTGGAGTAAACGGCGATAAAGATTACCTGCCACATCATCGGCTGGGAGGAACCGGTTTTGGGGGCGATTGCTATCCGGGAAAGAACTATTTACGGTATTTTTCCGAATTAGCACTTGACCAGGCGAACCGGAAACAAGGGAAAGTGATTTACCGGTTTTGGACACGTTTATCTACTGCACTTTGGCGAATCTCGTTTCCAGGAAGGAACCATCACCTTGCAGCAGCCTGGTCAGGAAACGACACCACCTGGCGGATGGTCCTCGATCTGAATAAAATAGCCCTTTACGGGAAGCCGGATGGAACGCTTTCCGCTACCCCTCAACGCATCATATATAGTTTATGTGATGGGATTGTTGGCGGCCAGAGTGACGGGCCATTGCAGCCTATGCCTTTGCCATTGGGAGTTATTTCTTTAACGAACCATTCTTCGATAAATGATATTTGTATGGGAACATTAATGGGGTTTGAGATCAATAAAGTTCCTTTGCTGGCTGCTGCAAGTAATCATCCAAAATCGGATATTGTTGAAATGCTTTTGAATGGTGATACTATTGATATTAAAGATCTCAAATCATTAGCGATTGCCACGCTACCTGCACCCGGATGGATTGATTATGTGAACGATAAAAAATTGAGCAAACCAATATGATACAATCAAAGAAGGAATATCAGGATTATCTTGCTCAAGATAGAAAAGCTTTGGGGATTCCAAAGAAGTCAATCAAGCTTTGGATTAGAGAAATTCTCTTTCCTGACTATATCTATCGATTTCAAAAACTATTGCGAAAAGTAGAATACACAAAAAACTGTAAAAAAGGATTTTGGGGCAAATTGAGGTATGTCTGGTTACAATTCTGGTTCAAACGGTTATCACTAAAACTTGGATTTTCTATTCCTTTAAACGTTTTTGGACCAGGTTTAGCAATTGTTCATTATGGTACAATTATAGTAAATGCTAATGCAAGAGTAGGATCTAATTGCAGAATTCATCCTTCTACTTGTATAGGCACCTCAGGTGGAACATCGAAGGCACCTCAAATTGGTAATAATGTGTATATTGCTCCCGGGGTTAAAATTTATGGAGATATAATTATTGGCAATAATATTGCTACAGCAGCAAATGCAGCAGTAAGTTCTTCCTTTACTGAAGAGAATGTATTAATTGGTGGAGTACCCGCTAAAAAGATCAAAGAAATTGAAATCTCAGTGATCATTAAACATTTAAGAAAACAATGATAAAAATTGCAATTCAACAGGCAGATAACTCTTATAGCGGTAGATGGATAAGCTATTGCATAGAGAAAAATCTTCAATACAAAATTGTGAATTGTTACAACAATGATATTATCAGCCAATTAAATGATTGCAGCGCTTTGATGTGGCATTTTCATCATGCAAGCGCAAAAAACTGTTTATTTGCAAAACAGTTGCTTTATTCGGTTTCAAATCTGGGAAAACAAGTTTTCCCAGATTTCGATACAGTTTGGCATTTCGATGATAAAGTTGGACAAAAATATTTATTGGAAGCCATTGGAGCACCAATAGTTCCCTCGTATGTCTTTTATTCCAAAGCAGAGGCCGTTGAATGGAGTAATAGTACGACCTTTCCAAAGGTTTTTAAATTAAGAGGTGGTGCTGGTTCTGTAAATGTAAAGCTTGTAAAGGATCAATCACAAGCATTAAAACTTATCAATAAAGCATTTGAATATTGATTTAAACATAGTAGTTTAGTCCCTTTTTCGGATGTTTATCAAAAATTTATTCATGGTAGAACTTCCTTTGTAAATGTTGCCAAAAGCTTTTTAAGGCAGTTTAAAGCAACTGATTTCGCAAAAGTCCATGGAAAAGAAAGGGGTTATATCTATTTTCAGGATTTTATCCCCAATAACGATCATGATATCAGGGTGATCGTTATTGATCAAAAAGCATTTGCCATTCAACGGATGGTTCGTGAGAACGATTTCAGGGCATCTGGTAGTGGGCATATTCTTTATGCAAAAGAATTATTTGATGAACCTACATTAAGGCTATCTTTTGAAATGGCAGAAAAACTCAGAACACAATGCGTGGCATTCGATTTTATTTATAAGGATGGGAAACCGCTTGTGGTAGAGATCAGTTATGGGTTTTCAGCAGCAGGTTATGACGATTGCCCCGGTTATTGGGACAAAGATTTAAACTGGAATCCAGGAAAATTTAATCCACAGGCTTGGATGGTTGAAAACCTGATAAAATCATTATGAAAAAAGTTTGCTTTGTAATTCCTTCGCTCACGGCCGGGGGGGGGGCAGAACGGGTTATTACCGAACTTGCTAATTATTCTGCTGATTTCACCAAAATTGAAACACACTTAATAATATTAGCAAAAGTTGAAAGATTCTATTCAATTTCACCAAATGTCACAATTCATGAACCAGAGTTTGATTACAAAAAGTATTCACGGATTGTATTCACGATAAAGTTAATGCGGTATCTCAGAAGAACGGTTAAAGAAGTTAAGCCTGATGCAGTATTAAGCTTTGAGGAAATGTACAGTTCTTTTGTTCTGCTTGCAACCTTGTTTTTAAAGTATCATATATTTGTTTCTGACCGGAGTAAACCCACAAAAGACTGGGGTGCTTTTCATAATTTACTTAGGAAAATAATATATCGTTTTGCACATGGTATTATATCACAAACTGAATTTTCGAAAGAATTTCTATTCAAAGAAACAGGCAACAAAAATATTAAAGTCATTGGAAATCCTATTAGAAAGCATAAGTTAGATATTGGAGGAATAAAAAAAGAAAATATTATTCTTAACGTTGGCCGGCTGATCAAATCAAAGAAGCACGATTTATTAATGGAAATATTTTCAAAAACAGATTATCGCGGATGGAAGCTATACATAGTTGGTGATGGTCCAGAAAAAGAAAATTTGATACAATACAGGGATACTCTTGGGTTACAAAAATTTGTAGTTTTCACTGGGAATATCGCTAATGTGGACGAGTATTATCTGAAAAGTAAAATTTTTGCCTTCACCTCAGTTTCAGAGGGTTTTCCAAATGCATTGGGAGAAGCAATGGCGGCAAGGTTGGCCTGTATCAGTTTTGATTGCGAAGCTGGCCCAGCTGATTTAATTCAGAATGGAATTAACGGATATCTTGTAAATGAAGGAGATTTGGATGATTACCTTAAAAAACTCAATACGCTAATGCATGATGACGCATTACAAACCAGATTCGGAGACTCAGCAAAAGAAAAAGCAGAAACACTCTCTATTGACAAGATTGGACCCAAATACTTAAACTTTTTATTGAAATGAATTTAAAAAGAATTATCAATAAGAGTCTTTTCCGCTTGAAGCGGTTTTTACTGATACCCTTAGTATATACCGATCATAGGAAATATATGAAATTTTATAATAAACTTCTCAAATCGGCAGGATTAAAAATTAACGGTACACCAAGATTCATTGCTTATAGCGTAAAATTTGATGATTTTAATCTTATAACCCTTGGCGATAGATTAGTAGTTTCTTCCAATGTTATCTTTCTTACACACGATTATAGTTTCACAACAAGTTTGATCGCTATAGGTGAAAAACCCGATACAGATGTGGGTATTCTAGGGCCTATTTCAGTAGGCGATAATGTCTTTATCGGTATGAACTCCATGCTTTTACCTGGTACTTCAATTGGAAATAATGTAATTGTTGGAGCGGGAAGTGTGGTAAGGGGTAAAATAGCAGATTATTCAATTGTGAGTGGTAATCCGGCCATTATGATAGGCGATATACGTGATCATGCGAAGAAATTAAAAGAGAAAAACTTCATGAAAAGAGTTGACACGAAATGAAAGTACTGCAAATTAATACAACCGTTAATACAGGGAGTACGGGTCGTATTGCAGAGGATATTGGCAGGGTATTAATATCGAAGGGTCATGAAAGTTATATTGCTTATGGCAGAGCAGAACAACCTTCTTTATCTGAAACATTTCGTATTGGTAATCAGCTATCAGTTTTATGGCATGTCCTAATAACACGGCTTTTCGACAAACATGGATTCGCATCAAGAAATGCTACCCGGAAATTAGTTAAATGGATAAGACATATTAACCCTGATATTATTCATTTACATTGCATACATGGTTACTATATAGATGTAAAGGTTTTGTTTTCATTTATAGAAGAATCTCAGATACCGGTTGTTTGGACATTTCACGATGCATGGGCATTTACAGGTCATTGCACCTATTTTGATTTTGTAAACTGCTATAAATGGCGGGTTCAATGCAACAAATGTCCAAATCTTAATGCTTATCCTGAAAGTTATTTTTATGATAATTCCAAGTTTAATTATATTGAGAAGAAACAGCTTTTCAACCAGGTAAATCGTATGATAATTGTGTCCCCTTCAAGGTGGCTTGGAGATTTTTCTAATGAATCTTTTTTGAGTAATTATCCAGTTGAAATTATTCATAATGGAATTGATCTTGATCAATTCAGACCATCATCGGTTGCAGCAATTATTGAAAAATATTCATTAATTGGAAAACATATTATACTCGGAGTAGCTAGCGTTTGGAGCCAGAGAAAAGGTTTGTCAGATTTTGTGAAATTAAGGGAAACACTTGATAGCTCCTTTTGTATAGTCCTCGTCGGTTTATCTGAAGATCAGCAAAAGAATCTCCCTCAGGGAATAGTATGCATCAACCGGACTGAAAGTATTAAAGAACTGGCAAGTTTATATTCTGCTGCTGATGTATATGTAAATCCAACATACGTCGACAATTTTCCAACTACGAATATAGAATCCCTTGCCTGTGGCACCCCGGTAATCACTTATAATACCGGAGGAAGCCCCGAAGCTATTGATGTGGATACAGGCATTGTTGTAACAAAAGGTGATGTTAATTCATTGAAAGAAGCAATTATACAGGTTGTGTCAACAGGGAAGGACTATTACACTAATGCATGTCGTAACCGTGCTCTGCTTTTATTCAACAAAACAGATCGCTATACCGAATATCTAAGTATTTACCAGAAATTATTAAATAAAAATTGATGAATAAGAATGTATTAATTACCGGTGGAGCCGGGTTTATAGGTTCAAACCTGGCTATTAAATTATCTGAATTGGGTTATAAAGTTACCGTATTTGATAATTTGCGCAAACAAATACATGGTGACGATCCTTTAGCTACCTCACCACTATATAGAGCAATTTTAGGTAAGGTTAAATTTTTATTGGGCGATGTTACTTGTAAAGAGGAACTGGAAAAAGCAATTGATGGGCAGGATGTAATAGTTCACCTTGCAGCCGAAACCGGAACAGGCCAATCCATGTACCAGATTGAGCATTATTGCAATGCAAATATCGGAGGTACCGCTATGTTGCTCGATATTCTGGCAAATTCAAAGCACACTGTTAAAAAGGTTGTTGTTGCTTCTTCAAGGGCAGTTTATGGTGAAGGTAAATATTTAAGTTCAGAGCATGGTCCTGTATATCCAGGCAACCGCACTGAAACAGATATGCTTAATGGAGAGTTTGAAGTCAGATATCCTGACTGTCAACAACCTCTGCAGTTAATGGCTACAGATGAAAGTTCAATGATTCATCCTTCATCAATTTATGGCATTACCAAACTCGGGCAGGAACAATTGGTTATGACTGTGACCAAGGCAATTGGAATAGATGGAGTTGCATTCAGATACCAAAATGTATATGGTCCAGGGCAATCACTGACAAATCCTTATACAGGTATCTTATCTATTTTCTCTACCAGAATAATAAATGGGAATCCAATCAATGTGTTTGAGGATGGCCTGGAGTCGCGCGACTTCGTCTTTATCGACGACGTTGTTGATGCCACTATTTTAGGAATCGAGAGCGATAAAGCAGGTGGAAATATCTATAATGTGGGGACAGGCGTACCAATCAACATTTTGACTGTTGTTGAAAACCTTATGAAATTTTACAATAAAAAAGTTCCTGTACAAATATCAGGAAATTTCCGTATCGGTGATATCAGGCATAATTTTGCCGACATAACCAAGATTAAGAATGAACTTGGATATGAACCTAAAATAAAATTTAATGAAGGGATTGGCCTTTTTGCTAAATGGGTTAAAGAGCAATCATCCCAGGTTGATAATTACGAAGAGTCACTTAACGAAATGAGGCAAAAAGGCTTATTAAAATAAGATGGTTATAACATCAATACCAGAACTTCGAGAAAAAAAAATCCTCCTGTTTGCTCCACAGGGAAAAGGGATTTATGGCAGTGCTATTTATAATGAATTAATTGGAAAAGGAGCAATTGTTAAAATATACAATGAACGAGTTTCGACCTCCACATGGAGCAAAATCATATACCGGGCAGGCAAAGAATTGGTTCGCTCACATTTTACTTCCTATATTAACAACATAATTCTTGAAAATGCTGATTTAAATTTTGATTATGTTTTGATTATAAGAGGCGAGGCTTTCAGCAGTGTAGAAATAAAGCTATTGAGAAAATCTTATCCGGAAGCTCGTTTTATACTCTACCTCTGGGATTCATTCAAGAATAATAATGTTCGTCATTTACTTCCTTTATTTGACAAAACATTATCTTTTGACCTTGAGGATTGTGAAAATACTAAAAAC
>JBBQEI010000126.1:0-7565 GCA_038320545.1 Bacteroidales bacterium | reverse complement strand
AGATCAATTTCCGGTTCTTCCAAAGCAGCGTAACTGCGACCCTTTTGTAGGTGATAATGTCCTGTTCCTAACCATGATTTTAAATGCTCCGAGATGAGGTTAATATATTAATAATATGCTTATTGCGATCAATAAAGATGTTGAACTGCGGTTTATTTGAAAATGTTGAAAATATCCGTTTTATCAAAGCTGCGTAGCTGCTGCCTATTTGTAGGAGAGATCAATTTCCGGTTCTTCCAAAGCAGCGTAGCTGCGACCTATCCAAAATTCGATATTTCAATTTCAAAATAAAACTACGCCACTATTTGACACGTGTGATTTGTAATTTTGAATGCTATCATATTTTCATTATTTGTACACTTGTATAGTGAAATTAAAGCATACCGAAAACCTAAATAAATGCATATGGATTTGAAGTTCACAATTATAGGAATTATCATCGGAGGAATAATCGGTTGGCTCATGGCCAGTTTGAGAAGCATCAGTATTTCTCGTTTAGAAAGAGAAAAAATTCTTCAGAAATATAATGAACTGAATGGGAGTTTTTTAACGGCATCAGCAAACTTGCTGGCAACAAAAGAATTAATTGAAGAAAAGAAAAAAGACATCATCGTTTTGAATGACGAGCTTCGCAAAATAAAAGAAGAACTGAATATTCGCAACCAGGAATTAGCATCAGCCCAAGCGAATAACCGATCGTTAAATGAAAATCTCAATATCCAAAAACAACAAATTGAAGATTTGGGAAAGAAATTTACCGTGGAGTTCGAAAATATTGCAAACAAAATTCTGGAAAGTAAAACTGAAAAGTTTACAGAACTGAATAAAAATAATTTATCAGCCATATTGGAACCTTTGGGGAAAAACATCGAGGAATTTAAAAAAACTGTAAATGAAACATACGACAAGGAATCGAAAGAACGTTTTTCGTTAGGAGAAAAAGTAAAAGAACTGGCTCAGTTAAATCAGATAATTAGCGAAGAAGCAAAAAACTTAACCCGTGCTTTGAAGAGTGAAGTTAAAACACAAGGTTGCTGGGGAGAAATGATTTTGGAAAGTATACTCGAAAAATCGGGTTTGCGCAAAAATGAAGAATATTTTATGGAACATCAGCTTAAAAATGGTGATGGTAAAACTCTAAAATCGGAACATGAAGATAAGAAAATGCGACCCGATGCGGTGATCAAATATCCCGATAGCAGAGCTGTCATTATCGACTCTAAGGTTTCTCTGAATGCATTTACCCGTTTTCTGGCAACAAATGACCCTGCAATTCAGAAAGAAGAACTGGATGCGCATGTGAAAGCAGTAAAAAACCGTATTGTTGAATTAAGCAGTCGCGGGTACGACGATTATGATAAATCGCTTGATTTTGTAATGATGTTCATTCCCAGCGAACCAGCTTATATGGCAGCGCTGCAGGGCGATGCCGAATTATGGAATTTTGCCTATGAAAAGCGTATTTTACTTATCAATCCCACCAACCTGATCATTTCACTGAAATTAATCGTGGATTTATGGAAACGGGAATATCAGAATAAAAATGCACAGGATATTGCCGAAAGGGGCGCAAAACTCTATGATAAATTTGTGGGTTTCATCTCAAACCTCGAAGAAGTGGGCAAACACATCGACAAAGCCAAAGATGCCTATAACGATTCGTACAAACAGTTAAAAACCGGAAACGACAATTTAATCACCCAAGCTACCAAACTTAAAAGCATGGGATTGAAAACCAAAAAAGACCTTTCGGTAGATTTAATCAGCCTTGCCGCCAGTGATGATATAACGTTATAGCCTCAAAATATACCGAACACAAAGACACAAGTGGTTTGGATAACCGCAAAGGGAAAAGTTATGAATCCGGAGCTAATCCGTTTGTCTGGGGGTTGTTCGATTTTCCCCTTTTTGGGTTATTTTCTCTTTGTGCCATAGTTTTAGTTTTTTAGTTACCTGGCATTTGCTGCAAACCACATACCATTTGAAATCTTTCTTGACCAAAATCTACATGTCGGTGTTTTTTTTGATTATTATCTGAATTGTTTCTCAAACTGTCTTTTAAATAATTTTTTCATTTTTGTCAGGTAAAAAATTATAGATTCTTCGCTTCGCTCAGAACCGGACACCAATAATTCTTCATAATTCCTTTCTCTCAAAATATACTTCCGGTAAGATGATTTTAATTTCTTTTTCTTCGTCAGGCTTTTTCCAGTAAAGTATGAAATTCACTTTGCCTTCTCTTTGAAGTTCATATCCCCTTTGTTTATTTGCATTGAGTTGTTCGGTGAATTTTCGCGAAAATTTTAAAACCTGATTACCGGCAGCATTGTTATATCCATCATCGGTGAGGAGAAGTAAATCACCACTGACCATAGTATTTATACGGCCTTGTACAAAATCGAAATATTTGAGATATACAAATTCGTGGGTTAACTGCATCGCTAATATTTGGGGGGGCAGATAGTCATTGTTATCTTCAACAACAATCATGTTTTCAGCTTTAAATCTATCCAGGTAGTTGCCGTTCAGATGAATGGCAAGTGTATTTTTAGCCCTGGTCAATGCCACATAAAGCAGTCGTTTATCCTTATCCGTATTGGTGTTAAAGTCTTCCAACAGAATAAAAACATTGTCAAATTCTTTTCCTTTTGCCTTGTGAATGGTCGACACCAGGATTGTATCGCTGTTATACCTAATAAAATCCTCGAGTTTCGATTCCCTGATAAACACTTCCAGATCCGATTTATATTTCCTGTCCGGATTTGTTACTTCGAAATTCTTTAACAGGTTATTGCATAAATCAAGCATGTGACTTCGCTGAAACTCATCTTTTAATTTACGTTTGGCTTCATTCCAAAAATCGTCCTGAATGAGATAATCTCCTGCTTCTCTTTGGATCTGATCAGTAAAGTATCTTATTTCATGTAAATTATACAGGTTAAAACCATCATTGCTTTGGACGAGTTTTGCTTTAACACCGTTTTTCAAAAGTAACCCGGTCACCAGCAATGCTTCGTCATTTGTTTTCGTTAACACGCAGGTTGTACCGGTAAGTTCGGTATTTAAAATGTCCTTCACCAGCGGGGAAATTAAATTTCTATACTGGTATTGCACCAGCTTAATTTTTCCATTTTCATACTGGCTGGCCACAACTGGGTTTTCCTTCAACCGGTGTTTTATAGTTTTTACAAAACCATTGGTAAATTCAACCAGATTATTTTTGCTTCTGAAATTCTCAATTAACTCATGTTTTACGGCTTCTTTTTCACCAATAAAGTTTTCAAGGTATTCCGAACTGGATCCTCTGAATTCGTAGATATTCTGATCGTCATCCCCAACCATGATAACTCTCATTTCCTCATTTTGTCCGATAAGTGCATTAATAAGCTCATATTCATCCGAATCCATATCCTGGGCTTCATCAATCACCAGAACTAATTTGGTAATTCCGCTTGTTTCAACTTCTTTCTTATTTATTCTTTCAATAGTTTTTTTCAAAATATCATTCGATTTTTCCAAACTTCCGACCTTCCCAAGCAAATCAAAGCAATAGGAATGAAATGTTTTAATATCGATAAAATTGGCGGCATTACCGATAAGGGCTGTTAACCTCCTTTTAAATTCGGTGGTGGAAGCTCTCGAAAATGTCAACATCAGCAATTGCTCATGCTTAACATCTTCCATTAATAGCAGGGAAGCCAGTTTGTGGACAAGAACCCTTGTTTTTCCACTTCCGGGGCCGGCTAGTACTCCTATGTAGCGGGCTTTATTCTCGTTAACAATGGCTAGCTGCCGGGGGGACAAAGTGCCGAATAGTTGCTTAAATTTAGCCGGAGTGATATTTTTCTTTATCTCTTCCTCCCGGCTGCCCGGAAAATATTTTCTTATAAAGGCAGAATAATCCAGTTGAAAGTAATCGTCGACAAACCGCAAGGCTCCATGGTAATCGCTGATCATCTTTTTGGCATACTCGCCCACGATATGTATCTGTTGGACTTTACTTTCGTAGAACTGTCGTAACTTCTCGTAATCTTCGTATTTGTATCTCTTTTTGTTGTCAGTTTCAATTCGTTCAATAGAAAGACGGTTATAAACAACGAGAAATCCGCCTTCAATTTTTATGGCTTCTATCCGTGAAAGGTAAAAAAGCGTATCTTCAATATCCTGAATGGTAACCTTAACTTTATAAAGCTGGTAACTTTCTTCGTATGCCTCTTTTAACCCGTGAACCGAAAATTCTACCAGCACTTCTTCTTTGGGAGGATCGTTATGAATTTGAATGGCCCTGACGTAAAGAAATTCAATGATAAATTCAGCCATTGCATGCCGCTTTTCGATTCTTTCTTTTATCTCAAATTTAGATTGCGTTAGAATTGCTGAAAAGTGGTTTTTGGAATAATCCAGGTTGGCACGTTTGATATACTTACGGATAGCCCAATAATTAAGAATTGTCTTTATCTTATCGGGAGAGACATCGTTACATCCATTCTGTTCTGCCTGTTCGTTCAATTCTTTTAAATGAAAGCTTTTTTCATGTTCTTCAAAATAAGGAAACAGGAAGCTTTCCAGTTTAATAAAAGTAATAGCGATACTTCGGGAGCGATTATTTTCGCCTTTTTTAATGTAAGCTGTCAAATCTTTGGTGTCAGCCAATATCTTTTCGTCTTTAAGACCATTAACAACAGAAATTACGTCTTCCTTCAAAATGCCTAACCTGTCGGAAATGTAATCAACTCTAGATTCGGCAACTTCATCGCCCGATTGGATTTTGCTTTTACTTGAAAACAAGCTTCTGACAATTCTTGTAGCCTGTTGTTTTTCCTTCTCATTGAACCGCTGCGAAGAATTGATTTTGTCAATGGCTTCCTGAGCTGTTTTTAGCAAAATGCTGTTCGCAAAAATGCGGGGCATATTCTGACCCCTTTTCAGATAGCCTGCATCTTCAAGTGCTGCAATGGCAGTGGTAACCCGGGTTTCTATTTCTTTAACATTTTCGTCCCATCCTGCTTTTCGGGCAATTTCCAGGGCCGAATTTGATACACCCGGTGATTTGAATTTTGTTATTTCCTTAATGGCTTTCCAAATCTGCTGAATCTCCTTAATGGAAAGCTTTGTCTGGTTTAGCAGAATAAAATGTTTACCTAAATCTTCTTCATTAAACAGAACATAACAATCGGCTGAAATATTTTCATCCCTTCCTGCTCTTCCCGCTTCCTGAACATAGTTCTCGAGCGAATCCGAAATATCGAAGTGAACCACCATCCCGACATCTTTTTTATCCACACCCATTCCGAAAGCTGAGGTGGCCACCATTACCCGGACATCGCCTGCAATGAAAGCATTTTGATTTTCGACCTTTTCCTTCGGATCCATTTTGCCATGATATGGCCTGGCATTGATCCCACTCTGCGCTAATTGTTCGGCAAGCTGAAAAGCCCGTCGTGTCCGGGAAACATAAACAATGGTGGGACAGTCCTTTTCAAGAATCAGTTCCCTGAGGGTATTAAATTTCTCTTCATCCGTTTTTTCGAAAACAGTATAGTGCAGGTTTGTTCTGCTTGCTTTGGAACTGAATATTTCCATTTCAAGCGATAGCTTATCCCTGAAATAGGCACATATATCGTCAATCACCTTTCTTTTGGCAGTGGCAGTATAACACGACACCTGTATCGGTTCCTGAAGGTTTTTTTTCTCCTGTAAGGTTTTTATAAAATCGCCGATATACAGGTAATCGACCCTGAAATCCTGTCCCCACGATGAAAAACAATGAGCTTCATCGATAACAAAGCGGACTATCTTTCTCCCCAGCAACAATTTTTCAATCGTTTTGGAGCGAAGCGATTCCGGGGAAATGTAGAGGAGATGCGCAGAACCATCTTCCACACGTTCAATGGATTTGCTTCTCTCAATGGGGTCTAGTAACCCATTAATAGTAACAGCACTTATAATGCCGATTCTTTCAAGATTATCCACCTGATCTTTTCATTAATGATTGCAAAGGAGAAATAACCACGGTTAATCCCCTTTCTGCTTTTCCACTCATGAGCGCAGGCACCTGGAAAGTAATGGATTTCCCACCACCGGTGGGGAAAACAGCCAAGAGAGATTTGTTATCCATTGCTGCCTGTATGGCTTTTTCCTGTAAAGCTTCTCCAGCGTATGTTTTGTAAGAATCGTAATTAAAAAAAGTTTTTAATCCTTTCCGGATATCCAATGCCTCGTTACAATAGGTACAACCCTCCAGGCATGGCTTTCCCCGTAACAAATGCGTAAGATGATCAACACCCGGATAATTCTTCAAAACCCATGGAGGAGTAATGGAGAATATATCATCGCAGTTGATTAAGGCCAAACTGTAAGCCAACTCTGTCGGTTTCTCAGCTATTAACTTTCCCAGCTCAGTTTTTTCACAGATTCTTGACGAAAAGTATTGCCGGATCAGGTATTCGCAATTTAAAACAGAGGTTGTGTAACCCAAATATTGGAAAAAGGCCTTGAATTCCGGGGTTTCTTTTAAAATTAAATAAAATATCGTTCGCAGATCTTCCCTTAATTGTCCAAAGGCAGAAACTTCATCATAAAAAAGATTTCTGGCCTTCATGGAATCATTCAACGGGTTATTTAATTCTTCTGTTTGTAGTTTATCATCTTTTAAAAGGGCATGATAAGGCCTTTTCGGGAAGAGTAACGGGGAGAGAAATAAGGTATCAACAGGTTTAACAAGATTCAATACCTCCGGAATCATTTTGCCGAGATATTTCAGATCGTGTCGGATAATATTATGCCCGCAGATATAGCTGATACCGTTAATAAAAGTACTGAATTCAGCTATTGATTTAGAATGAAGTTTAGCTCCATTATCTTTTACAGCACCAAAATCAAGTATTTTCGTACTGTCAGGATCTACTTCCAAATCAATAAATGCTATCGAATCCATTGAATAAAAATAATCTAATTTAAATGAAAATAAAAGTCAACCGTAGTTGGACTATAGATGACAGCAAAAGCATTTAAAATCAAATAGCAGTTTTTAAAACAGGAAAGATAAAATTTGAGTAACTTGGAATTTTAATTCCAACATCTCATGAAACAAACATCAAACTGCAGCGGGTACATGTATCTTATTATGATCGCTTTGGTCATTTGCTTTAATACATCTTCTTTTTCACAGATTAGAATTGCCATAAGTAAAACATCAGCATCGTATGAAAATTGGTTGAAAACAGCCGATACTTCTGTTATTCCTGTAAATATGTATTCCCTTTCCATCGATTCAGCCCTGCAGTTACTCACAAGTTGCAATGCCCTGCTACTCACCGGAGGGGAAGATGTTGATCCTGTAAATTATGGTAAAAGCAATGAACTAAATAAATGTGAAGACATTGACCGGTACCGACGAGATAAAATCTTTGATAGAAAAGAAAATAATACAAATGGACATGTTCTCGGAGCAATTGGCCGAAATAACAGATGGGACGCAACGCTACATCCTGTCGGTAAACCCGGAATTAACCACTGAAAGCAAGAAATTCAGGAACACGATGCGCGACAAGTTTGACGAGTCG
>JBBQEI010000125.1:0-7615 GCA_038320545.1 Bacteroidales bacterium | reverse complement strand
TTCTGTTCAGTATGGGGGGCCTCTTTTGGGTCAGGGAGAGAATCTCTTACGTGATTTTGGTACACGTAATACCGGATTTGCTCAAACCTGGATTATGCCAACTACCCGAATAACCGACAGATATCAGTTAATTAGCACCGGAAGTTATGCACCTCTTGTTATTTTTAATAATAAAGTTGCACAGGTAAATGGTTCAATTAATCCGGATACCTATAAAAACCGCGACTGGAGAATGAAAGCAACTATGCTTTGGGATGGACAAAAGTACCCTACAATGACACAAGATGGGATGAGCCTATTAGATAGTTTGCCTCTGAAATTTAAAACAAAGGACGGAATAAGCTTTATAAATTATAGTGATGGAGTTACTGGTTATATTTTCAGAAAATTTGTTCGTTCAACTGCCGGATTAGATAGGAGCGATGGGCTTATGAATTTTTATCTGATGCGCCTGCCAGATGTATGGCTCATGTATTGTGAAGCTATAAATGAAACCAATGGTGGTCCAACTCCAGAACTTTTTAATTTACTCGACAGAATTCGCTTTCGGGGAAATCTTCCAGCTCTGAATCAGTCAAAGTTTGCTTCAAAGACTGAGTTCTTTAAGGCAGTGGAACAGGAACGAATTGTAGAACTAATTGCTGAAGGACAACGATATTTTGATATTCGAAGATGGAATAAAGTAGAAGAAATTTGGCCAGCTCCAAACGGATTAGTTTCTATTAATACTTGGGGAGAAAAGATACGTGATGAATTCAAAAATTCCCAAACACGAGACTATGGCCGATATAAAATTTTCAGGATACCAACAGATGAACGTGAAGTGAATCCGAAACTAACTCAAAATGAACCATGGTTGTAAATATAAAAATGATAGATATGAAAAAGATAATTATAGTTTTTACGCTTGTAGTAACAGTATTTTCAACATTCATGTCGTGTAACGATGATGTTATTGACGATAATGGCTTGCTGATTACCAATAGAAGTCAATGTTATATGAGCTTTTTTGACATTCTTGGGCCTGAAAATGTCACCACTTTACTGACTGGAACAACTATAGATACCGTTGCCTTGACTGTAAATGCAACTGCCAAATTTGGAACAAACCTGAAATATGTAAAGCCATATTGTAGTGTGGTTACTGATGCTATTGTTGAACCGGCAATGGGAAAATGGATAGATTTTACCCAGCCACAGCAATATACAATAATATCGGGAAGCCGGAAGGTTCGAAAAACTTACACTATTACAATAACACTTCAGCAATAATCTTTAACTCAAAAATGATATATCATGAAAATAAATATAAAAGTTTGGCTATTGTTCCTTTTTGCCACGACTGTTTTGTATTCTTGTGAAAAGGATAATTCAGATACAAATTTAAAAAATGATTTTATTAAGCAGACTGTCAGCCCGGCAATTGTTGGAGAGAATCTGGAATTTAAATATGCCTTGGGTTCTGTTTCCGGGAAATTGAAATCGGCAGAAGCAAATGCGTCCATTTCAGGTGCGACCGGCACTGGATTCAGTACCTACTCACTTTATACCGACCGTAATGGGGGTATAAACCGATTGATTAAAACCGGAAAAGATAGTATTACAATCAATCAATTATCAACCATACAATTAGTTGACACCAATGCTGTTACTCTCCGTTATTATTATGTCATACCTCCTGAAGCAAAAGGGAAGAAGGTCTCTTTCAGTTTTAACGGTGTAAATTTACTGGGCGAGAAAGTAAGCATAACAACTCCGGAATATGTGATCAGTAATATGGACATGAAACGTCTTATACTTTTGAAAGATGGAGCTGCTTGTTATTTTTCTGTTGCAGATATGGCTGCTTATACAAAAGACCAGGTTGATCAGCAGAATTTATCGAATAAAATTGACTTCGTGTACATATATAGAGCAACAATGGGTGCGGGTACAGCAGCTTTTGGACATGCGTTAGTCGCTTTATCGAATCCAAATTATATTAACGACCTTAATCTTCCAGCGAGTTGGATCAAGCCAGTCACAAAAATGGAAAAACGAATTGACAATATGAAAGATGGTCAACTTAAGGGTGCGCCGCCAACCGTTTTTGTTGACGATATTGATTTGTTAAGTCAAAAATTCTCCAATGCTGTTGATTACGTTTATGGGCTAACTAATGATATGTCAGCAGTTTCACAAACCAGCGACGGAACTTATACCTCTTACATTTACATAAACAAAGTGGATAATGCCAAAAAAGAGATGACAATTGGCATTAAACGGTTAAAAATAAATTAACTGCAAAGTCAAAAGAACCATTTCAAGACTTACTTGAAATGGTTCTTCCATTTAATAAAAGACGAACTTACTATAAGACAATTACTAAAGTTTGACTGAATATTTTCTCATATAGGAAATTGAATGGTCAATTTGATTCTTCACGTTTATAATTCAGTTAAGTTAAAATTAAGTAATTGTATCAATTTAATTGGCATTTAGTCTTGCAATTATGAAAGCATTAATGATTTTGATTGTATCTATTTTATGCTTAGATACAAGTGCGTTCGCACAGTCGTACATAATTAATACCAGTTGGGAAGACGGTAACGTGGTTCCCATCAATGCTGGAAGCGAAACAACAACCACTTACGGTCAGCAAATCTCTACAGATTATGCTCGTTCAGGAAGTCACTCTTGTCGGTTCGAAGTAAGAGCCTCTGACCCTAAAATTGGGGGAGGTGTTCGTTCGGAACAAAAAACTGACATGATCTTCGATCAAACACAAGGAGATGTCGCTTGGGTTGGATATAGCATCTACTATCCGAACAGCATGGTAAATACACCTCAGGAAGAGATGATCGGACAGTTTATGCAAACCGATTACAATAACAACTATTCACCTGCAATGGGTTTTAAAAACGACGGCGATTTTATGTTACGTGCCTACGTGCGGCAAGGCAATGTGAACACCATCAAAAACCTCACTGCTTTTTCATTCCCTAAAGGACAATGGGTCGATTTTGTGTGGACAGTGAAGTTTTCGCTTACCGAAAATGGCTATATAAAGTGTTGGTGCGATGGGATACAAAAACTTGATTATACCGGAATCGTGGGGTATCCTGGCAGCAAAATCAACTTCAAATGGGGAATTTATCCAGGTTGGAAAACCGGGCCAAATGGTCAATCGCCCCGAATAGTTTATTGGGACAACTTAAAATTAATGCGGAATAACGGCTCCTATGAACTCGTAAATCCCAGCACGACAGTAAAACAATAACAGTTTCTCAGGTTGGCGACTCTTTATATAAGCCAGCAAGTGATGTAACCAGATTACTCACCGTTTCAGATCATTAGTTTATTAATTTAAAAACACTATGATGCAGATTAAATGCGTGATCATATATTTATACTTTTTTTTTATTCTTCAGCAAGCATGGGCAAAAGACCTGCCCAATCAAATAAAACTTACAGATGGCAATAATCGGGAATATAGCTGAAAAATGAACGCTATATCTATCAGATAAACAACTTTGGAATAAGCCATTTAAAGACTCCTCCTACATTAACATGACCCGTGACGATTTACTTGTCTATACAAAAATTAGTGATATCGTGTCTCGGATTGCTTTCATAACAGAACATGCAATTCTTGCCAAAGGCAGAAAAAAAGAAATGGAAGATGGGAAGATTATTTATTGGGTGAATTGGAACTAAATCAATTCAGTTATATAAATACGATAATCAGGTTTTGATAAATAAAATGATTAATACGGCAAAATATGGGATTTAAAATTCGACAAAAATGGGTGTATCTGGCAATTTTATATCTGATTTCGATAAGATTATCGGCAACGGTTATTGTTGTTACAAGCAGTCAAAGCTTGAACAATTACGCGAAATCAGAATCACGCGATATTTGGATCGAAGGTAATGAGGTGTATAATATTTCTCCCGGATATAGCAATTGGGGCAATGGAATCATGTTTAGTTCCGTTGGAGTAAACATTGTGAATAACAAAGTACACGACTGTTCAAACCGGGGTATTTATGCCAATAATTATTCGGGATTGAATCTTCTTTGTTATGTTTACAATAATACAGTCCAAAATTGTAATCCAAAAACATACTTCGCGTTTACCGTTTTAACAACGAACCCCGGAAACAATCCAAACACAGCACAGAATTGGTTTTCGGCCATAACCACCGGAATTCAGACGCTGCAAAATCAGGAATACCAAATACAAACCTATTACAGCGGATTATTGCCCGGTAATATCCATTGTAATTTGCGCTTTCCTGTGGATGATGCGCCCCAAAAAGTATTGGTAGCTGACCTGACGGGAAGAATAGTTTACAATTTGGGGAAAATTAATAGTTCCGATTTAATCATTCCTGTAAATAAAGGAGGAATTTACTTGATAAATATAGTTTTTAAAAATGGTATAATTTTGAAAGACAAAGTTATAGTACATTGAATTGATAATATAACGTTGCGTAACAAATAAAAATAGTACAAAATGAGATTAAAATATCTGACAACTTGTCTTTTAGCAATTGTAGTTTTTTCCCAGCTGGGTTGGGCAAAAGACCGACAAAAAGAATTAGTACTTACAAGCAGTAATAATTCTGAATTGTCCTGGAAGATGAAAGCTTCTTCCGAATTTAAGGGAACGGGTGAGCTGGTTTCATCATTAAACTTTGATGATTCAGGCTGGATGCCTGCGAAAGTTCCCGGCACAGTGCTCGACAATCTGGTTCGAAATGGTATTTTCCCGGAGCCTTACTTTGGATTGAACAACAAAATCGGACAGAAACTTATACCAGATATTCACGAGAAAGGTCGTGAGTTTTACACCTACTGGTTTCGAAGAACTTTTAATTTAAGAAACGAAATGAAGGGTGAAAAGTGGTGGCTGCAGTTTGATGGCATAAACTACATTGCCCATATTTGGCTAAATGGAAAACATTTGGGAGAAATGAAAGGGATGTTTTGTCCCGCATTATTTGACGTAACTGAAAACTTAAGATTTGATGGGGAAAACGTTTTAGCAGTTGAAGTTGAACCTGTGGAACATCCGGGGACTTTTGAAACTGTCAAAAAGGACGAGGTTGTATTAAAAGAAAACCGCAATGGAGGCAATGGCGACATTGGTAAAGATGTTACTATGCTTATGTCAATTGGATGGGATTTTATATTCTCTGATGGCATTCGCGATCGCAATACTGGTATCTGGCGAGATATAAGCCTTTTCAGTACAGGTAATGTAAAATTAAGTCACCTCTTTGTAAAATCCAGGCTTTCACATCCGGGTTACGATTCGGCTGATTTAAACGTTTCGGCTGAAGTACACAATACTGGAAACGAATCAAAGGAAATTACAGTTTCAGGTAAAATAGAAGAGAGCAATCTTTCGTTTTCGAAAAAGGTTACCCTGAACGGTGGTGAATCACGAACAATTTCTTTTGATGCCGCTGATTTTAGTCAGTTGCAGCTTAAAAATCCAAAATTGTGGTGGCCGATTAACAAAGGAGAACAATTTTTATATACTCTAAAATTGACTGTAGCTGAAGGCAAAAATATGTCCGATGAAATCACTACTTTGTTTGGAATACGTGAAATCACATCCAACACAAACAGTCCTGACAGCAGCAGGGTTTTTTATGTGAACGGGAAACGGATTTTCATACGCGGGAGCAACTGGATTCCGGAAGCCATGTTGCGTACCTCCGCCGAACGCATGGAGGCCGAAATGCGTTTAACCCATCAGTCTGGTATAAACATGCTTCGAATTTGGGGTGGTGGTATAAGCGAGTCAGACCAGTTTTTCAGCCTGTGCGACAAATATGGGATATTGGTTTGGCACGAATTCTGGATGACCGGCGACACCAAAGCGCCGCTGGATAAAGATCTTTATTTTAAGAATGTGGAAGAAACCATTTTAAGGATTCGAAATCATCCGAGCCTTGCCTATTACGTATCATCCAATGAACAGGAGTCGGTACTCGACATTCAACCTATTCTTAACCGGCTTGATGGTACACGTGGTTACCAATATCAATCGGAATGTTGTGGAGTACACGATGGCAGCCCATATAAGTATGAAAATCCCATGCAGTACTACGATAATACAGCTTCCGACAGAGGAAGCCGGATTGACGGATTTTGCCCTGAATATGGAACTGCTTGTCTGCCTCCTGTAGAGTGCCTGCGCGAAATGATGGAAGAAAAAGATATTTGGCCGGTAAATAAAGAAATCTGGAATTACCTTGATGGAAATGGGTTTCACAACATGACAACAAAATATCTTGATGCAATTAACCAGTATGGAAAACCTGTCAATGCAAATGACTTGGCACTAAAGGGCCAATTGGTCGGCGCTGCAGCATATCGGTCAATTTGGGAAAACTGGAATTACAATAAGTTTGAAGCCGGCGACCGGTTTGCATCAGGAGTTTTGTTCTGGTACCATAACAGTACGGCTCGACAGGTTTGCTCGCGCATGTGGGATTGGTCGCTCGAACCAACTGCAGCACTTTATGCCACACAAAATGCACTTGAGCCTTTACATGCCCAGTTCGATTTTCTGAAAAATACCGTTTCAGTGATTAACGACATGAACGTGTCGTATTCAAATTTAACAGTCACTGCCCAATTGTACGACCTTTCATCTAAACTGATACTTTCGGAAAAGAAAAATTTTAATATTTCTGCTGATAATGTTATAAACAATATACTGAAACTGGATTTTCCTAATAATATTTCACCAGTGCATTTTATTCAGCTTGTTCTTTCGGACGCTAACAATAAAAAATTGGCCGAAACATTTTACTGGCGCTCTACCAGCGATTACAAAGGTCCATGGACCACTACCGGTCCTTTGTATGCCTCATTCGAAGCCTTAAACACATTGCCCCAAACTAAAATTGAATGTGACGCTACCTGGAAATGCGAAAATGGGAAAACGCTTATCCTACTCAACCTGTCAAACAATTCTAAAACCATAGCATTTTTTACCCGGGTAAAACTGCTCGATGTTAAAACCAGCAAATTAATTCGTCCAATTTTTTACAGCGATAATTATTTTTCAATGGTTCCGGGAACAAAAAAATCTATTTCAATTGAAATTCCTTTTATTATAACCAATCCTTCTGATGTTAACCTTATTTTGGAAGGTTGGAATCTCAAACAAAATACTATTCACATAAAAAATTAACCATTATGAATGTTCGAAAAAAGACATCAAACAACCGATTGACCATTATTCTGTTTTTATTTGTAATGCTTGTATTGATTCAACCCTCATTTTCACAAGGTTCTATTGTCCGGGATGAGCTTAAACCACGCATAATTGTACTTACCGACCTGAAACGTGTTCAGGAAACCGATGATGCGCAAAGCCTGGTTCGTTTACTGACACTTGCTGATTTAGTTGAAATAGAAGGAATTATAATATCGTCAGGTTTTAATTACTTTAAACCTGAACATATTAACGAAGGATATGAACTGGTTTGGGAATATATTGATGCTTACCAGCAATCAGTGCATAACCTGATGAAGATGAATGGACAAAATACATTCAACACGGTTGAAGATAAACAACAAATAGGATATTGGCCCAGCGCCGATTATTTA
>JBBQEI010000124.1:0-7699 GCA_038320545.1 Bacteroidales bacterium | reverse complement strand
GCGAAGCGACGACATTATGAATTATTTTGTAAAAAAACCAGGTATTGGCTGGAATTACCATCTTGCTCCCAATACAAGTGCTGAAGACTCTGTATCTTTTACGGCTAAAACAGGGGATCAACTCCAATTATTTGTATGCGGAGAAGGTCTCGATTTAGTTACTTTTGAAATAATTGTAAAAGAACCAACTACAGATGCCAAATTAGCGGTGCCAAAATTAAACGCAGACGCTCAAGGAAATTGGAAAGACCAAATTCAAAATGGAATACTTACATGGCCAAGAATTACAAGAAACGAATCCGATATGGACACAATTTGGGGAGAATATGGAGGAATACCGTATGCAACCAGAATTGATTCGTTATTAGATCGTATAGAGATTCCTTCAAATGCCAGTTGGGAACTTGTTACCGTTGACGGTTTGAACCGTCCCGATTTAAAAGGAGGTGATAAACTAAAAATTGTAGCAAAAGATGGCTCTGAAAAAGAATATTACATATTGGTAAATGGTTATCTTCCAAGCCATAATGCACAGTTAAGCTCAATCACTTGGCCTGATATACCGGGATCTTACCGGGGTATATTTGGATGGTTAGGAGATACGATTCCAAATTTTGGAGGTAGCGTGTTCAACTATAAGGTAACCGTTCCGTTGGATGTGGATGGGATTCCAGGCCTTATCGCCAAGACAGCAGATTTGAATGCGCAAGTTGAAGTGGTGCGCGCATCAAGCTTAAACGGAACCACCAAAAACAGAACTATTTCATTTATAGTAACAGCAGAAGATGACACGACCATAAACACTTACAATGTTGAATTAATAAAAGAAAGAAATCCTAACGATATTCAACCATTTACCCCTGATCCATTTATTTCTGAAATTGTTTGGAAAGAACAATGGGCTAACTCGTGGATGGAAATTTTTAATCCTGGAACAGAACCCATTGATTTAAGTAATTACATGTTTGTAAATGATTGGCCGGA
Organism: Bacteroidales bacterium; assembly: GCA_038320545.1. Lineage (GTDB taxonomy): Bacteria > Bacteroidota > Bacteroidia > Bacteroidales > JAAUTT01 > JAAUTT01. The sequence continues at coordinate 6,715 of JBBQEI010000124.1, read as the reverse complement.
TGATCCAGCCGTTGCGGTTTCAAATAGTTCATCCGCAGAAAGTTATGCACGTCGTTATAATAAATATATTCCAGGATATAAATATACCAACAATGAAGCGGACTGGGCATCAAATCCGGGGATTTTAGAGTCTGATTTAAATGTGAATCCTATAGTTGTACCTGGAGATGTTTTTGTGTTGGCAGATATTCGTCAATGGTGGACTATTGGATATCCCTGGTATGCCTCTAAAGCTGCAGATATTGATTTTGGGAAACATAATCCGTGGGGAGAAAATATTGGTGAACAGAATTCTGCAATCGGGCAATGGGGTGGAGTAATTTTTATGTTCAAAATTGAAAATGATTCTATCAAAAGTGGATTAAAGGCACCTAATGATATCAACGATTTCCAACTACTTGATATTTTTGACATCGGTCAGGCTGGTATGACGAACGACTACCGAAGGAAGCCTGAAATCTGGAAAGGAAATCCTCTATTCGGAGATTCCCAGGATGAAGAAAATGATAAAATGGAATGGGTAGAATATACACAAAGTGATTTCGAAGGCCCCGGTATTAGTTGGAATCAGTCCCATTCTGCCGTTGCAACCGACGTAGGACAACACTTTTTAATTCAACCAACAGCTTATATGTCAACCGTAAGCTCGGTAGTTTACAAGGTATCTCCCGGCTATTCAAAAAATGAATCAATTAAAGGAATGACAACTGGCATAACTGTGGCTAACTTTATGACTAACCTTATTAAGGCTGATGAAAATCAGATGCTTAATGTTCTCAGTAGTGCTGATGGTTCTGCTTTAAGTATGGATGCGGTATTAAGTATGAACGACATACTGGTTGTAATGTCGGCAGATAGTACAAATACTACCAAGTATATTTTGGAAGTTTCCGAAGTGGGTTTAAGTTCAGATGCCGTCCTGACTTCAAGTAGGTATACCATTACCATTACCAGCGAGCCAAAGAGCGGAACTGAAAATGAAAACGCAGGCACTGCAATCATTACCGGTTTCGACTATGGTACTTCGTTGAAAACCATCTTGGCTAATATTACTGTTCCTGCCAGCGCAAATATGGATGTGGTTGACTTAAACGGTGCTTATGTGCCGCTGATTCGCTTGAACTTCGATACCTCCTATGTAAATGTAACTGTAAACTCCAATATATATATGGATGTGGTTGCTGAAAACGGGGTGACTGAAATTGTTTACCAATTAATTCCCACATCTACCGATAAAGATGCCTTTGTTCTTTCGGATATATACAATGTTATTCAAAAAGAAATACTGATTCAATATGTGCCTCGGGGAACAACCGCAAACACATTACTGTCCAATATTGTTGCCTCAGCCGGCGCTTCAATAAAAGTTGTAAATAAAATGGGAATGGAAAGATTGAGTGGCAGAATTGCTGATGATGACAAAGTAGTTGTTACCTCTTCAGACGGTTCAGTTTCAAAGGCTTATTACTTATCAATGTTAGCAGAAGAATATGTGCGTGAAACAACTTATCTGGCCTACATTTTATCAGCAACTTATCCAATAGATCAGGTTGGTTTCAGGATTGATGGAGTTGATGGAAAAGAAAGTATTGTCAACTTCATGACTAAAGTAACTCCTGCCGCAGGTGCCAATGCCGTAGTTATTGATAAAGCTGGTGTGGTAAAAATATCAGGCGATATTGATAGGGATGATAAGGTTAAAGTTACATCTGCCGATGGTAAAATAGTGGTAATGTATTCTTTTGGAATTCTTACTTCGAATAAATCTTTAAACCAAAATGAAATTTCAGTGTATCCGAACCCTACTAACAACGAAATAAAAGTTGCAGGAGTAGAACCTGGAGATAGAATACAGGTAATTAATTCAGTTGGAACAATTATTAGTGATGTTAATGTTGTCCGTAACATTGAAAGCTTTTCTTTAAGAAATAAATCCGCCGGAATATATATGGTTGTAATTTCAAAAAGTAACTCTATTACTGGTAGATATAAAGTAGTTAAGTTTTAGTTTCATAAAGTTTATTAATATTAAAAGGGCTGTCCAGAATATCGGACAGCCTTTTTATTTTAAGGATTCAAATAATTCGCCGAGATGAAGAAAAAAATGCTCGTTTTTATTCTTACATTAACAATAATATTTACCATTGCTGGAATAATAATTATTTTTTTATCATAAAGAAGCCGAAAATAAAGTAAGCCGAAAAGCAAAACATTATCGAAAATTTATCAGAAAAATATTTAAATGAAGAAATTCTGGATTATTCAAACCGCCCTTTGTTGTTTTATTTGTACTATTCAGGCACAAACCCGCGACCCTTATAAATGGCCGTTTGCCGATACTTCAATCTGGAATATGCCTATTGGAGATAAAGCGGAATACGTACCGGCAAATATAAAACCGGCCACGAAAATGGGAATGACAGTTGATGAAGATTATTTACAACTCGACCCGAATGCACCTGTAACTCCAATATTTACAAATACGGCGGGGTGGGACAGAAACAAAGACCGTTGCATTGTATCCGGACCACTTTTGTTTGAAGCGCCAATGCCCAAAGATTGGTTAATAAGCCGCGATACCTGGGACGGCGATACTCCAAATGCAGGGTTGGCAGTTATTTTGCCCGATGGGCGAACAATACGGCAAACCCAGCCTTTCGCCCGTTGCAATTTGGGCTCTTTCGGCACAAGTCAGTATGTTTTTCCCAATGTAGATATTTACGCCGAAGGAATTGAAGGGGCGCACGGTGCAACCGGAATGTCGGCCATTGGCGGTACAATCCGCTTGGGCGAACTGGTTCCCGGTGGTGAAATAAACCATGCTTTGAAATTTAATTTCTTTGGGCATAAAAATTTTTATTACGATAATGTTACAAAAGGATTTCGCTGGCCTGCAAGAAGTGCTGATGGATATGCAGGCAATGTGAGCTCAGGAATAAACTATGCTGGAACAACGCCCGAATGTCGTGTAGGTGCTTTGGTCGCTATTCCCGCATCGGTGAACCTCGATAAGCTTAACCTGCAAACCGAACCAGCCCGAATTATTGCCCGCACATTGCAAAAATATGGAGCCTACATTGTTGATGATACGGCTTGGGATGTGTATGCAGTTATGATTGAATGGAGTAGTGTCGGCAGGGTTCGAACTGAGTTTCAGTCGGTTTGGGGATTCCCGATGATAGAGGGCAGTACAAATTCGCCCTGGGCCAGCGATATGCGAACAATTGTTACAAGCTTAAAAGTGGTTAATAACAATACTGCCAAATCGGTTGGGGGAGGTGGAAATCCAATTGCCCCCAAAGCGCCTGAGTTTGGCCGTGCAGGAAATATTAGCCCAAAAGTTTTTCTCACTTCCCCGCTTGGCGAAATACATATTGTTAAAGGTCAACAGCTTTTAGTTGTTGCAACTGCTTCCGATGATGATGGTTCTATCACAAAAGTCCAGTTTTTTATGAATAGTAAATTAATTGGCGAGGTAAATTCTGAACCTTATTCGCTTGATTACATGGCGGTAAATTCCGGTTCGTACATACTAACTGCAAAAACATTCGATAATGAAGGTGCAGTTGCAGTAAGTCACGGATTAAAAATAATTGTCGATAATGCAGCCGGAGTGTTTAATAAACCTCCAACAGTTTCTATCAATGTTCCTGCCGATATGAATACAATAAATGATGGTCATCCGATGAATCTTACAGCAACAGCGGCTGATTCCGATGGTTCGATTTCAAAAGTAGAGTATTACAAAGGATTTAATAAAATCGGCGAATCCAGGACAGCGCCTTATGCGGTTTCAGTTCCATTTACAATTGCCGGAAAACAAACCTATGTCGCCAAAGTATTTGATAATAAAGGTGCAATGGCATTTTCGTCGCCGGCTGTTTTTGATATTCCACATATTAACGATTTGCCAACGGCTACAATGACCGCACCCAAAGAAGGCACAATTTATGGTGCCAACAAACAACCGCTTTTGCAGGCAACCGCAAGCGATTTGGAAACTGCGGTTTTAAAAGTGGAATTTTATTTAAACGACGAACTGGTGGCAACAAGTGAAGTAGCGCCATATTCATTCCGCCTACCACTTTTGCCCGGTGGCGAATACCAAACTTATACCCGTGCTTATGACACAGATAATGAATACTTTCAAACTCCTCCCATTCATTTTTCAGTTGAAAAACCGGTATCGGCAGAACTTACTCTAAAAGAAAAGGTTGAAGTTTACCCAAATCCGTTTAAGGAGGGTTTGTTGACGATAAAAACTCCGGGCAATTTTAGCACCGATTTGACCATTTTTGCTGTTGATGGGAAATGTGTTTTTACTAAAAACGATTGTGAAGAAATTATAAAAATACCACGTGATACTTTTAAAACTGAAGGTGTTTACTTTGTTAAAATATTGCAAGACGATGAAATAGCAACATTTAAACTTGAAGTATTTTAGTTATGTTTATGTGATATAATCTAAAAGCCAAAACCTGCATGAAAACCGAAATCAACAAAGCCTATCTCGCATTATTAACCATTGTCGCATCGCTTGGAGGACTACTTTTTGGCTTTGACATTGCCATAATTACCGGAGCTGGCCCGTTTATCGAAAAATAGAAATTGATGGAAATAAAACAATACAATTCTGAGAGAATAAAGAAATAAGAGTTAAAATCTAAATAAGCCAATTTAAAAAACATTACAATGAAATATATATCATATAAAATCGCCCTGTTTATTTTTTGCCAATTTTTGCTAATCATCAATGGTTTCTCTCAAAAATATTATTCTGTTGACGGAAATAATCTGATATTGAATAACGGTTTAGTAAAACGTCAGATTACTTTACCTGCCGAAAATCAGACAAATTTCAAAACAACCTTTTTTGATTTGAAAGATGATGAACAGGGTTTCTTGTTGAAAGAAAATCAAGAGCTCCAGTTTCAAATCAACCAAAAAAAATGGGACGGGAATTCGGATTGGGAATTGATTGGTGTAAATGATATTAGCGATGAAACGGGCGGAAATGGTGCTGAAGTAATTCTTCAACCCAAAAACAGTAAAAATCAATTTCAGATAAAAGTTAAATATTTGCTTTTCCCCGATTTGCCTATCGTTAAAAAAGCAATCGTTTTTGAAAATGTTGGGGATAACGAAATTGTAGCGGTCGCCTTCTATTCCGGCATCGTCGTTGGTAATTGGCAATCTCCGCGTTGACGACCCCAACTATAAACAGGCCATGTATAGCCTTTCGGGAAATATGCCAATTATGCTCGGAGATACACGGGGTCTGTCGAAAGCAACAAAAAACGATATTAAAAGCTGGACAAACTGGATGGCAAAAATGGAAGAGAAACATGGAATAATGAAATTCAGGCAGGATTTACCGGGTTTTGGACAACCTGCTTGGGGAAGTTGGGATGGGTTTTCACGCATCAACACCGACACAAAATCGGGCGGAATTGTTGGCGTTTTCCGGCAAGATGCAGTTGAATCAAACCGAACTGTAACCGTTAAAGGCTTGGATGCAAAATCAAAATACCAAGTATTAACACCCGATGGCAAAAAGCTTGCTCAACTTACAGGTGAAAAATTAGAAACTGAGGGATTCCAGGTTTCTTCAAGCGAAAAAATTGAAGGGTTTTTGTTTGAAATAAAGAGGGTGGATTGAAAATTCTCCTTAATTTTGAAGCAAATCATAATCAGTAAAATAATTAACTATGACAAAATATTTCATTCTTCTGTTCCTTGCTCTTGCCTCAATTTCGGCAAATTCACAGCAAACAAAAATTATTCTTGATGCCGATACCGGTAATGAAGTAGATGATTTATATGCCATTTCACGGGCCGTGTTAGAACCAGGCTGGAAAGTGCTTGCTTTAAATGCAACGCAATGGCAAGCAGCTCATTGGGCGGTTGAAAAAACCATGGAAGAGAGTTACAGGCTGAACGAAGTTTTGCTGTCGTATTTGGGGAAAAGTGGAGAAATAAAATCGCTAAGGGGAGCTGAAGACCGGCTTTTTGATTGGGGAAATTTGGAACAGGCATCTTCTGCTGCCTACCAGATTATTACTGAGGCGAATAAGCTAAAAGACAATGAAAGGTTGAAAATAGTGGCACTTGGGGCTTTGACAAATGTTGCATCGGCCATTTTAATGGAGCCTTCAATCGAAAACAAAATTGAATTGTATTGGCTCGGAACTTCATATAACTTTGATGAGGACGTATTGAAAAAGACTGATTTCAATTGTGTTATGGACATTCAAGCCGTTGACGTTTTGTTCAATAGCAAGGTTGAAATGCACATAATACCGGTAAATGTTGCCTCGTCCATGTTATTTAGTTTTGACGAACTCAAACAGAAATTAGTAGGGAAACACCCGCTTTTTGATTTTTTAATCCACCGCTGGTACAATCATATTGATGGAGGCCGATACGAAAGAACAATTTGGGATTTGTCCATTGTAGATGCACTTATTTTCCCCGAAAAAGTAACTGAGGTGAAAATCAGAACTTCGAAGGAAAATGGAAACAGGGACGTTTTTTACTATAAAACAATTGATGCAGCGTTCTTTAAACAAGAGTTTTACCAAAGCATGTTGAACTTTTCTACTCTTGAAAAATAAAATTAGTTGATAAAATTTGAAGATATGAAATCCAATAACTTATAGCGATAAAAAAAATAAACTATGAAAAAATTTCTGATTATCATTTACTTGTGTTTGGC
>JBBQEI010000123.1:0-8023 GCA_038320545.1 Bacteroidales bacterium | reverse complement strand
CCGGAGAATATTAAAAATTACCCTGAATTTGATATGTTTCGCGAATTACCGGCCTGGGGTTTTTATGTTCGTCATGCCAAAGGGCTAACTTTTAAAAATGTTAAACTTACGTTGGATGACGAAGATTTCCGTCCTGCTTTTGTTTTTGACGATGTGGATGGTATTAATATGAAGCAGGTTGTATTGCCGGAGCCGGTTAAAAATCAGATTTATTTATATCAATCTAAAAACGCCCTGATCGATGATCGATACTTATCGGCTAAAAAACATCTTTTTAACGCTTCACAAAAAGAATTTGCCTATTCAGGCAGAACAGAAATACTGAATGACACGGTACAGGCACTAATCAGCTCGGCTGCACATGTTGTGTTTAATGCAAAAAGCGACTCAGTAATATTTTTGTTGGGTTGCCAGGGCGATCCTACTGCTTATGTTGTTATCGAAGTTAATGGAAACTATTACAAGCGTTTTCGTGTGGTGAAAGATTCGGTAAACCGTATAGCAATTCCTCTAAGTTCGGTAAAATACAACGAAATTGGTGCTTATAAAGCCACCGAGGCCAGCAATGGTCCCGTGCTTTTTTATGGTGTTCTGGCTGCAAGTATTGCTTTCGCAGATGTGAAAACCACTGCTACCATTGAGTTTATCGGCAACTCTATTACCTGCGGATTTGGTGCCGACACCCGCGAAATTCCTTGTGGAACCGGCACCTGGTACGATAAGCACAACGCTTACCTGGCTTATGGGCCATTGGCAGCGCGGCAATTAAATGCTGCATACAACTTAAGTTCGGTTTCGGGCATGGGCATATACCGCAACTGGAACGACGAGGATACGGCACCCGTAATGGGCGATGTATATTTTACAACCCACCTCAACGGAAATAAGGACAAAATGTGGGATTTCTCCGGCCCAAAACCTGATCTGGTAAGTATTTGCCTGGGCACGAATGATCTTTCGGCAGGAGATGGAAAGAAAACGCGTAAGCCCTTTAATCCCGAAAAATTCACCTCCAACTATATCGATTTTGTAAAAAGATTGTTTGAAGTTTATCCAGATACTAAACTGGCTTTGTTAACCAGTCCAATGGTTTCGGACAAAAACAATGAGATACTATTTAATTGTTTACAAAAAGTAAAAGCTCATTTTGACGATACCCACACCGTAGCCATTTTCCAGTTTAAACCTATGCAGCCAAAGGGTTGTGATTCGCATCCCGATTTAAAGGATCATGAAGTCATAGCTAAACAACTGCTTCCTTTTTATGCTAAGTTATTGCAAAAATAATTCGGTGCTTTTTAATAAAAATACGATTATGAACGCTAAATCTTACTCTTTCATTCTGATTACAATTTTACTTGCTGCCTGCACATCACAAAAACAGCTGGATAAAACTAAATTATATTCAGGAAATCCAGTAATTAAAGGTTGGTACGCTGATCCGGAGGGAATAATTTTCGATGATGAATATTGGATTTATCCTACCTATTCTGATCATTTTGAAACGCCTGATGTGTCAAAAGAGTTGTCCGAACAACAATTGGAAGCTCAAAAAAAGGCAATTACAAGTGGATATTTAATTCAGACATTTTTTAATGCGTTCTCTTCAAAAGACCTGGTAACATGGACGAAGCACTCACACGTATTAGATATTAAAGATGTAAAATGGGCTGCTTTTGCACTTTGGGCGCCTGCAATTCTTAAAGCGAACAATAAATATTATCTGTTTTTTGGCGCAAACGATATTCAAAACGCAACTGAATATGGCGGAATTGGAGTTGCCACTTCTGATAATCCCGCCGGCCCGTTTAAAGATGCCCTGGGAAAACCTCTTATTAAAGATTTCTATAATGGCGCCCAGCCAATTGACCAATTTGTTTTTAAGGATGACGATGGTCAGTTTTACATGTATTATGGGGGATGGGCACACTGTAACGTTGTAAAATTAAGCAGTGATTTATTGAGTATCGTAAAATTCGATGATGTTGAAATCGCAAAAGAAATTACTCCCGAAAATTATGTTGAAGGACCATTTATGTTAAAAAGAAAAGGTAAATACTATTTGATGTGGTCCGAAGGTGGCTGGGGGGGTCCAAATTACAGTGTAGCCTATGGCATAGCTGATTCGCCCCTGGGACCATTTAACAGAATCGGGAAAATATTACAGCAGGATTCTCTTGTTGCAACAGGCGCCGGCCATCATTCTGTAATTACCATTCCAAATACCGACGAGCACTATATCGTTTACCATCGTCGCCCTTTGAATACAACTAAGAGCGGTCATAGGGAAACCTGCATAGATAAGATGACTTTTGACAAGAATGGATTTATTAATCCAATTAAAATGACCTTTAAAGGTGTGGCAAAACGGACTTTGACAAAGGAATAGAACTATTAAAAGTCTGTCCAAATTAAGAAATTCAGAGATTTATCTTCCATAAAAGTGTTTAAAGTCATCTTGTTAAGGCTCTATAACAATTATAAAATGTGCTAGGAATAAAGCATACAGATATGAAAATGATAATAATATTCGCTGTAATACTCTTTGCGGGCAATTGTTTTGCACAAAACAACAAACCGCCTATTGATTATGTAAATGTTTTTACCGGAACTTCAAATTCCCGCTGGATGCTTTTCCCCGGCCCTGTTATGCCCATGGGAATGATACGGCTTAGTCCCGATAATCAACTCAGTTCATGGTGTGCCGGATATGAGTATAACATTAATGCCATCAATGGTTTTAGCTTCATACACGCCTACACGATGAATGGCCCTAGCGTAATGCCAACAACCGGAGCCATTAAAACCTATCCCGGGTCTGCTGACGGACCTTTTGGCTCGATGTGGACAGCCGGTTATAAATCGCGCATTGAAAAGAAAAATGAACATGGCGAAGTAGGGTATTATAAAGTTAAACTGTATGATTATGACATTGACGTTGAATTAACTGCTACAACCCGTTGCGGCGTTTTAAGATATACTTACCCTAAAAGTGATAAATCCAATATAATTTTCAAGTTTTTTTATCCTCAGGAGGAATACCAAGCCCACATTCCTGAGGCGAATGCACGAATTGTAAATGACAGAGAAATTGAAGGTTCTATAAAATATAATGTTGACGGAAACGATTATACCGTTCATTTTGTTAGCCGTTTTAGCAAAGCTTTTAAAGCAATGGGCGGTTTTCAGGCACATCCATACGCCGGCGCTGAAAAAAGATATGGTGAGGATTGGAAAAAAGAAGTTGACAGAACGGAAAATATCACGGAATTTAAAGGATTTGATGATTGTGGTATTTATCTCACCTTTAACACCGGTGAAAGGGAAGTTATTCAACAACAAACAGCTATTTCTCTGGTATCGGTTGAACAGGCAAGACTTAACCTGACGACCGAACTCAATGAATTTGATTGGAATTTCGAAGCTGTCGTGGCCGCAAATAAAGCAGCATGGAGTAAAAAGCTCAATACGGTAGAAGTCTTTACAAATAATGAAGATGACAAAGTAAAGTTTTATACAAGTCTGTTCCGTGTTTATGCGGGGCGCGGTGTTTTGAGTGATGTGAACGGAAAATACACCGATGTGTGCGAAAAGGTACAGCAGTTACAAAAGCCTGCCGATGCCATGTACGGTTGCGATGCCCTTTGGGGAATACAATGGAATTTAGCGCCGCTTTGGACCTTACTCAACCCGGGCCTGGCCAATTCGTGGGTTAATTCACTGCTCGAAATGGCTGACAAAGGCGGCGGATGGTTGCCTAAAAGTCCTTCCGGATTGGAGTATGCTGATGTGATGGTGGCACAGCATGAGATTTCCTTAATTGTAGCAGCCTACCAAAAGGGAATACGCAATTTTGATGTTGAAAAAGCGTGGAAGGCAGTTAAATTCATACAAACAACTCCCGGAAAACCGCATGAATGCGGCGGGTATGTTGGTGACAAAAACTTAAAAAGTTACATGGAACTGGGCTTCGTGTCAAACGAAGACGGACCCGTATCAAATACCATGGAATATGGTTATGATGATTATTGCGCAGCCCAATTTGCAAAAGCCCTTGGCAAAACATCGGATTATAAATATTTCACCGAACGCTCGTTAAATTATAAAAATGTATTTGATCCGTCCACTAAATTTATAAGGCAGCGCCATGCCGATGGACAATGGGTTCAGGAGTGGGATTCGCTGCAAAATCATGGAACCTGGTTTGGTGCTGGTTACGTAGAAGGTACAGCCTGGCAATATACTTATTTTGTGCCTCAGGATTATCCGGGTATGATTAAGCTGGTAGGTAAAGATCTCTTTAACAGCCGCCTTGAACAAGGTTTTCATAACGGTAACGTATTTATTGGCAATCAACCCAACATGCAGGCTCCCTGGATTTTTAATTATTCGGGAAAACCCTGGCTGACCCAAAAATACACCAGGGAATTACTCGATAGTTTCTTTGATTCTTCGCCGCTAAATGGATGGCAAGGTGAAGAAGACGAAGGGCAAATGAGCGCCTGGTTCGTATTGTCATCAATGGGATTGTTTCAAATGGATGGAGGATGTTCCGTCAATTCATCATACGATATTGGAAGTCCGTTGTTCGATAAAATTGTAATCCATCTCGATAAGGAATATTATTCGGGCAAAACATTTACGATTATACCCAATAACAATTCAAAATCAAATGTTTACATACAGAAGGCAAGTTTGAATGGAAAGCCTTTTAATGATTTAAAGATTTTACATGCAGAACTTATCAAGGGAGGTGTGTTGGAATTTGAAATGGGCAATACCCCGAATTTTAATTTTGGGAAATAAAACTTAACTTTTAATCATGCAAAAGTTGAAAAAGGCACACTTAAAAACAGATAATAATTTGAGGAATTTATTTGGGAATCATGCTAATATACCTTAATCTCCCATATTCCAGGGCGTGGGGATTTTTCAGCATTGGGCATACTCACCCTGATGAAGCGCGTTTTAAAATTCCTCATTATTACAATAGGTGAACCAATCTCAGCATTATCCATTTTATCTTCCAGTGTAACCCAGTCCTTGCCATTATCCGAAATATCGATCTTGTATTTATAAGCGTAAATTGGGAATTCAGTATAGATATTGATTTCAGAAATAGTTTCTTTCTTCTCCAAATCAATCACAATCCATTCAATTGCTGCTTTAACTCCAATCCATAGTGTGCCGTTATTTTCATCATTTACATAACTGGCTTTGCAGCTTATGTCGAGGTCTGATGAGCTTTGGACTTTGGCATTAAATGCAATATTTTTTCGTTCATTTGTATTGGTCACCGGCCAGGCACCCTTGTGCGTGGTTATCACAAGTTGTATTGAACTATCGGTATTAAAAGTGAGTTCATCGGCACAAACCTGTCGGAGTTTTGCCGAAACATCGTAATTATTCAGAGTGTTGAAGCGATGATAGACAATATAATATTTGCCATCATAATTCAAAACCGAATGATGACCGGTGGATGCAATCCTGTTCTCTTTTTCATTGGCAACCATTATTGGCCTGACCATCCCTTCTTTCCAGGGGCCAAAAGGAGTATCGCCCGTAGCATAGCGCACCTGATAGGTTTTATCCCATGTGTGACCCCACGAATACATAAAATAGTACTTTCCATTACGTTTAAGCATGTAAGGAGCCTCAAAATAATGAGGTGGTGTAACATCCACAGGTGTTTCGCTGAAAGATATCATATCAGCATTAAGCTTTACTGCCAGGCATCGGCCTTCGATATCGAGACCGGAATCGGAAGATCCCCAATAAAGATAAGCCTGGCCATCGCTATCAATGAAACATTCTCCGTCAATGGTTTCAACATAAAAATATTCTTTGTGGCGGATCAGAGGTGTTTTGTCTTTTCTTGCATTTTTCCACGGTCCCAAAGGATGATCGGCTACACCAACCCAAATTTCCCGGCCAACGGTTACGTACATGTAAAATTTCCCTTCTTGTCCTTTAACAACGCTGGGCGCCCAAACACCATCAGGCCTGCCCGTATTGCTGCTGCATTCAGATTTTGTTGGCCAGTTCAGGTAGTGACACTTCCAGTTTTTCAGATCTGTTGAACTCCAGACACCTAATCTTGTTATGGCATCCCACGAAGTTAAATCACTTGTGGCGTATATATAAAAGGTTCCGTTATCCTCAATAATAGATGGGTCGGCATAATAACCGGGTAAAATTGGATTTCCTGTTTGCGGAGAATTGTATTGAAGGTCTTTATTGGTCCAATTTTTTAAGATGGTATTTTCGGGGTTTTGACTATAACAAAAACCCGGAATCAATATTACGCTCAACAGCAATACCGAAAGTTTTAATTGAAGATGACAATACATATCTTTTTTTTATTTTTCATTTTTATGAGGATCTGCCAAATCAGAGTAATGCATTTTTTCCTCTAAGATACCACTTAACTATGTTTGCACAAACATATAAATGGACAGGGTTTATTGCAAGTGAAAATATATAAAACTCACATAAAATTATTTTTTTTCATTTACATCCGGGCCACACTATTGCATGAAGAAATAAGTCGTATAGATATAAAAATGATAACACTATTTGCTGTCAGGGATTAAGAGTTCACAAATAGCTTGGCTATAAACACACAGCATACTAATACAAATGTGTTTGATGATGGTTACACTCGAACCCAAAACAAAAAGTCAGGCAATGCAAATCAAATTTCGCGGTCTACCTGAATAGTGCCTTCAGGCGATTTAAAAAAAACTTCCCCACTTTCGCAGGGAAGTTCTCACATCAATCAACCAACCAATTACCAACCAAACCTCAATCAACTGGTAACCTTATTTTAAATGTCTTTCATTTTTTTGTGATTGCAAATTTATCGGTATACAGACCGGAAATATCATTAAGCATAAGGATCAACTTATTATTTCTGAATTCCAGGAAGTCGGGCGCAGCCGGATGGCCGGATGCAGGTACAAAAAATTGCTTCGTATCGGCATTTCGCCAGAACAGTACCCATGCAATAGATCGTGTAAGCTCCGAATGATCAAGGCAGGCAAGCATTTCTTTTGTGAAATATTCCTTTCGCTCAAGCCTGTTAGAGCCGGTTTCGGTAAGCGCTGCTATTTTTTTGTGATCAATGGCAATCCTTGCTATTATTTCGAGGTTGCTGATAAGCTTCTCCGGATGGCCTGTATTCAACGAATTGTAATCGTCGAGCCCGATGATATCCACCAGGTCATCGCCCGGATAGCGGGCCAGATATCCTGCAACATCTTTAAAACCAACATCGGGCGAATAGGCATACAATATATTGTGCAGTTTGTACTTTTTCTGCAGGTATTCAACCGTAAACCGGTAAAGCGATTTATACTCATCAGCACTGCAATGTATAGCTCCCCACCAGAACCAGTTTCCGGAGTTCTCGTGCCACGGCCTGAAAATTACCGGAACAAGAGTTCCGTCAGCAGTTTTCAGCGATTTCAGGTACCTGGCTACCAGATCAAGTCGCTTTTTGAATTCTTTGTGGTGGCTGCCACCAGGAAGTATTTTTGCTACCGTGATGTTTACTGTTTTATTATCGGCCCAGGAATCCTTTCCTGTTATTGGGTTATACGCATGCCAGCTAATGGTATTCACACCTCCCTGCTGATAAACTTTAATGATATTTTTCCTCATTTCGTCGAATGGAACTGAGTCAAGGTTTACAGTTTTCCCAAGTTCGATGGCGCCAATATCCCAACCGAATACTGCCGGATGCGAACCGGTAATATCTTTGATATCCGAACGGTCAGTTCCATTTTTCCAGTTTATGCCGTAAGAAAGTGCATCCTGGTGTCCTATCATAATATAGTTTGGAGCCAGCATTGCCATATTCCGGTACAGATTTACAACATTTTTATCCGCCTTTTTATCCGTAGGGCGAAATTCCGCATTACCAGGTTGCGACCATGCAACAAAGCCACAAACTAAAGCTATGGAAAGCATAGTTAACTTCAAAAATTGATCTAAATAATGTAATGTCGGCTTTTTCAATGTT
>JBBQEI010000122.1:0-8161 GCA_038320545.1 Bacteroidales bacterium | reverse complement strand
TGTTCCAAATGCTGAAGCCGAAGGGTATGTCAATCAGGTTCGCACCAGGGCAAAAAATGCAGCAGGAGTTACCGGAACTTATCCGGACAATGTTCAAACAGGATTGTCAAAAGCTGCCTTTATTGATCTGGTAATGGAAGAAAGGCGAATAGAACTGGCTTTCGAATGGAAACGCTGGTACGACATCAAACGCAGAAACCTCGGCGATGTGGCTTTTAAAGGGTCGAATTCAACCGAGCCACACACAAATTTCGATGCTACCCGCGATTACCTGTTCCCTATCCCAAAAACAGAACTGGACGTAAATCCAAACCTGGCCCCTCAAAATTCAGGATACTAGTTATTAGATAGATTAAAGCAAGCCTTAATTTTAGAAAGGCTTGCTTTAGTCAAGGCTTATTAAAAATTCAATTTGAAGGGAAATGGTATGAGATTAAATTGCCTTATTAAAACAATAAATATGAAAATAAGCCGAGTTTTAAAATTTTTAAATCTAGCATTAATTATATGCGTTTTTAATTTCAATGGATTAGGTCAAGAAAAGATTGAGTGCCCTGCTCTCTGGGGTATAGCAAAAATGACTTTTCTGGTCAGCGATTTTGGGGTTGCCCGTAATTATTACGGTCGGTTTCTTGGGTTCGCCGAAGCATTTTCTTATACATCGCCGCTGGGTAAAACCATTTCTTTTAAGGTAAACGACCGTCAGTTTATTGAATTTATTGAAGATGCTGATGCTAAGAATAAAGCTCGCCTGGTTTCGGTATCGTTTGAAACAGAAGCTGTGGAACAAATGCGAAAATACCTTCAAAGCAGGGGCGTTGAAGGGACGATTGGTTGATGAAAAACTGGGAAAACCAATTGTTGGCAAAGGAAAACGCTGGTTGCTGAACATGGTAAACGGCGACGGTACAAAAGTAGAGTTTACAGAATCTCATTGTGTCAGGTAAACTATGCGCAGATAAATTTTTGTAAAAGATCAAACTTAACAGATAGTTATATTAGGCTCGTTGAAGCCATGCGAACAGATGTCGAAACGCAATACGTTAATAAAAACCCATGGGGAAAAAGCCTTTACGTTGGCAGTGTCTCGCGGTTGGAGCAGAATCGATGGATTAAAATCAGGTATATTAAATTGGCAATAAGATCTATGGATCGTTTGATGGCAAAACCATTTTTGAAGCCGAAGACAATGCCTTATTCCTGGAACACCTGACACACTTGGCAGCAAAGCCGGTAGAAGGGCCGGGATTATGTCCAGTCTCATCGGGACTTCAATCGTAGAAAGGGTGAATTCTATTGACTTTTTTCGAGGATTTACCATGTTTCTCCTGATAGGAGAAAGTACTCACCTCCCATACATAATCCTGGTGTGTATTGAAACACGCTATATCAAACATCCCCATTAATTAGTCCATTATCAACCACATATATTTTTTTTTCAGACAACATTTGTCCCTTAACAGACCATGAAAATCTGGAAACGAGATTAAGCAGGTAGCTCGATTCAAAATAGGATAAATACTCAAGTACAGTTGATGGTGATTTAACACCAATAACGCTTGTCAGCTTACTGGGACTGACAAGTTTTGCAGCATTTGACATCAAAAAAATGCAAAGATTTTTCAACCCGGCGATGTCTCGTACCGCATATCGGGTCGCAATATCCCTGTAAATAATATCCTCAATAAGGGAACTAAGCAATTCATTATTATTTGTTTTGAGAAATTCAGGGAAACCACCTTTATTCAAGTAGGAAAGAAAATCTTCCTTGTTGTATTGGAGGGAATGGAATAAGCAAAATTCCTGAAAACTGAATGGATAAAGCTCTTTAGAGATATGTCTCCCTGTTAGATTTGTGCCTAATTCAATACTTAACATGCGGGCATTCGACCCGGTTATGATAATTCGCATTGACTGATCCAATTTCTGCCTGATATATAATTCCCAGCCTTTAACAAGCTGAATTTCATCGAAAAACAGAATTTTTTTCTTGTTCGAACTCGACCTCAAACTGATTCCGGAAGGTTTGCTCACTAAGCCCGCTAAACCGCCCAAGTTGCAGGAAATTATTCCTACCTTTGATGCTCATAAAATGCCAAAGAACGATAACGATAAAAGTCTTTCTGGGTTTATTCAAAATATTTTCACACTTATTTTTAACTTATTTTATTGATATTCAAATATTTATACTAAAATTTACCGAACTGTTGAATGAAGAGACAGATAACCTGGATATCAGTTGCATTCCAAATGCCTTGGTGTTAATAAAACCTGTATTTGACAATGGACCAGGTGGTTATGGCTATGAAAAGATTGGTGGAAAATGTATGTTTTTTTCACCTCTTCATAATATTCGGATGGGAGCGCCTCCAACTTTAATTCTACTGGGAACTGAAGACCAAAATATTCCGGCGATTACTGGTGAATATTTTAATAGCGCAATGCAAAAGGCTGGTAATAAATGTGAATTAATTTTATTCGAGGGTGTCGGCCATGAATTGTTCCATTCAGATAAAAGCCCTGAAAGTTATAAAAAGGGGCTTGTTGATATTCAAAATATTTTAATCTCGCTGGGGTATTTAAGTAAAGCCCATGGAGCAGAAGACACTAAGTAGAAAACTGAATAACACATGAACCGAAGAAGTTTTTTAGATTTATCAATTACCGGGCATTTGGGACTTATCATGATCCCGAAGATTTTGAATGCTGGACTAGTAAATAGTGAACAGCCTAATGATGTAAAGCGTTACTTTCTAACGATAACTAAACGGGATGAGATCGAACTGTCAGAAGGGAAAAGGTTTCCTTTTGGATGGCATGCGACGAGTATAAAACCCGAAAATACTTTGGTTTTCAAGCTGAAGGAGAAGTTGCCTGGAATACCAATGGCATTTCGGGTTTCTGTTGCTCAGGGTGCCAGGGTAGAATTTCTATTGCATGCAAGGTCTGCTGGAACGAAGACATATCTCGGTGCTTTTGATATCCGGTATTCATCTGCGTTATCGATATATGAACTTACTATCGATAAGAAACACATTAATGAAATAAACGAGTTAGGGATAGAAGTCAAGCTTCAGGGGCCAACATCCCTATGGATATTTGATGAGAATATAGCAACTCAGCAGAACGCTTTACTCGCACCTCATTTTTTACCTGCCATTAGAAAAGGAAGGATTAACGATTTTCTGGATTGTTTCCTGTCGGTCAATTCAGTTCAGCCTTTTGGCTGGAGAGAAGGCTGTGTGCTAGATGGGCTTTGGCAAATTCACGAAAGGAAAGGGGACAAAAAAGCACTGAATACCATTAAGGAGCATTTATCTCTTTTCATTGATGAAAACCAAAACTTGGTTTATGAAACTTTGAAAGGCGGTACAATGCTTAATGAACTGGATGGAATTGAATCGACACTGCCTTTTGCAATTTTGGCTAAATTGGATGCCAAACATCAGGTACTCCCAATTGTAACAGAAAGTTGGAAGAAATTTACAAAAAAAAGACGGGGTAGTTACGGTGAATGCCATAACAGCGGAAGGTTGTTATACAGTTGCCTGGCCAATGGCTGTTATAGGCAAGGCAAGGCAAGATGAAGATTTGATGAAAAATGCAATCATGCAGCTTAAACATCGTTTTATTCTATATCACGAAGGCCATTTTTACCTGCGTTACTGTGAAAATGGTACCCGCACTTTTCGAAACTGGGCCCGTGGTGTTGCTTGGATTTTATTAGGCTTTGTCCGAACAATTGTTGAATTGAAGGACATTATTTACGATGAGGAAATCGTCCAAAAATACAAGGAAGGGGTTGATTTGGCGCTGTCGATGCAACAAAGCAACGGACTTTGGAATTGCTTCATGGACAAAGATGTTCTGCCCGATACATCCGGTTCTGCGGGAATTGCAGCCGCTATCTTGACGGGTGTAAATCATGATATTTTACCTGAAACCTACTGGCAACCTGCAGAAAAATGTTGGAGCGGCTTGATTGGTTATTTAACCCCTGATGGTTTGTTGAGTGGAACTGCTCAAGGGAACCAGGGAGGAATCGAACTGCAGGAAAGCAATTACCGGGTAATATCGCAAATGGGAATGGGCTTGATGGCCCAGCTATATGCTGCGCCTTAAAATTGTAATTCTCAAATTCGTAATGTTACAGATCTATATGATATTGATAATTCAATCTGAAAAAGTAAAAAATAAAATCGGACACAGGTGAGTGCATTTTACAGGCTTAACACATTAAAAGTATAGAAAGCTTAAACATAAATAAATCTGCTGAATTGAATATGAAAGCTCATCTGTTGACTTGCAAATTTTTATCAAACTTGATTATTCAATTTTCATTAAAATGCAAACCTGAGCTTGGAGAAAAAAGAAAGTACATTGTAGTATTCAGTGGGGATTAGGAAATACCGAATCTGAAGGAGCTCCGAACAAACAAGGTTTTGATCATTTTTACGGATATATTTGCCAAACCCTTGCCCACAGTTATTATCCGGGTCATTTGTGGGATAACGATCAAAAAGTTGTTTTGGAGGGTAATATGGGGGACAAATTTGGAGAATATTCCCCAACATTAATTCATCAGAAAGCTCTTCGATTTATTGAAACGAACAAAGACACATCCTTCTTTATATATAGACAATAACACTGGTTATTTTCTCGTCTGATAACGGGCCTCACCAGGAAGGAGGAGCTGATCCTGATTATTTTGACAGCAATGGTCCATTAAAAGGATACAAACGCGACTTGTATGAAAGAGGGGTTCGTGAGCCCATGATTGCACGATGGCCGGGCAAAATAGATGCCGGTTGGATATTCCGGTGGAGGCCCCGAATGGGCCGACAACCGCAAGGGTAATCCTGCTGATTTGGAGGAAGTGAGGAAATTGTTGCGCGAAGGTAAAAATTCGGAAGCGGATAAATTATTAGTTAGAAATTCTCGCACAAAGCAATCAGATTTTCATAGTTTAGGTAAATTAAAATTTCTATTTTTACCAACCGCTAAATTTAAAATCATGAATAAAACAGTGAAACTAAACTATTCAGTCAAATTAGGTTTACTGACATTATCCGGGTTAGCTTGTTTGAACTCAGCTCATGGAATACAACCTAAGAAGCCAAACATTCTGTTTATCCTGACTGATGATCTAGGGAAAGAGTGGGTCAGTACATATGGTGCAGAAGAGATAAAAACTCCAAACATCGATCAGCTTGCTCAAACCGGAATGAAATTCAAAAACTTTTATTCAACACCTCAATGCACGCCTTCCAGGGTTACACTTTTCACGGGCCAGTATCCGTTTCGTCATGGATGGGTGAATCACTGGGATGTGCCCCGCTGGGGTGGTGGGGCACATTTTGACTGGAATAAGAATCCCGGTCTCGCCCGCATCATGCAATCGGCTGATTACAAAACAGCTGCAGCAGGCAAATGGCAACTCAATGATTTCAGGGTTCAACCTGAAGCCATGGTTTCACATGGCTTTGATGATTATTGTATGTGGACCGGTGGCGAAGCGGGAAATCCTGCGAGCGACGAACAATATTGGAATCCATACATTCACACAAAATCAGGTAGTAAAACCTATAAAGGACAATATGGAGAAGATATTTTTGCTGATTTTCTGATTGACTTTATGAAAAAGAACAAAGACAAACCTATGTTCTTGTATTATGCGATGTGTTTAACTCATCTTCCATTTACCAGCACTCCGGCTGAACCAAATGTAACCGAGAGATATGATTGTCACAAAGCTATGGTCAGGTATATGGATCTCTGCATGGGAAAGATGGTGAAAGCATTGGATGATTTGGGTCTGCGTGAAAACACAATTATTATCTACACTACAGACAACGGAACAGCCCAGTCGATAACCGGACGAATGAACGGAAGAGAGGTTCAGGGAGGAAAAACGAAGACGACTGAAAATGGGATTTGTGAACCTTTTGTGGTCAATTGTCCTAAGCTTGTGCCTTCAAAGAAAACAGATGCTTTAGGAGATTTGACTGATATTCTGCCGACCTGTGCTGAACTTGGTGGGGCAACCTTACCCGGAAATTATACATTTGATGGAATATCACTGGCAGATGTTATTTTAGGAAAATCTTCGGATTCGCCCAGGAAATGGATCATGGCCATGGGCGGCAATGGAGGAGGCTCTGCCGCCGAACTCTCGGAAAAGGGACTGGAAAACCAATACCGTTTTCGCGACAGGGTAATCCGTGACAAGGAATATAAACTGTTTGTATCATCTGAAAGGAAGCCACAAAAGCTGATTGCAATATTGGATGACCCGGAAGAAAAAAATGACTTGCTTAAAAGTAATGATCCAAAAATAAAATCTGAATTCAAAAAACTTTGGAAGGTTGCCCTTTCATTTCCAAAACATGATAGCGATCCTCATTATATTGCCTTACCGAAAGAATCCTGATAAAATCAAATTATCATGGTAAAATATTTACTAATCATAGCCATCTCCTTCGTTGGTTTTTCTGCGACCAGCCAGGTTCCGTCATATCTGGAAGATTACAGCAAAGAGTACAAGCAAAATCCCCGCGAGGCGAATCTGCACTGGTTCGAGGATGCCGGTTTTGGGATGTTTATTCATTACGGACTTTACAGCCAGTTGGGCAAAGGCGAATGGGTGCAGCTGCGGGATACCATTCCGCTGGATAAATACACCAGGCTAAAGGAAAGTTTTTCCCCTTCAGGATTTGATGCAGAATTCATTGTGAAACTGGCGAAAAAAGCAGGCATGAAATACATCACCATCACATCCAAGCATCACGAAGGGTTTTGTCTGTTTAAAACCAAAGAAACAGATTATAACAGTGTCGACTCTCCTGCCCACCGCGATTTGATTGGTGAGCTGGCTAAAGCATGCGAGAAAGAGGGAATTGGTCTGTTCCTTTATTATTCATACGCTGCCGATTGGCACCATCCTAATTTTTATTCAAGAGAAGCAGGTTGGAACAATGCCCGTCCTGCTTACAAAGTGCAGCCGGCAGAATACAAATACAAAAAGTCGGAGGATTTTCGAAAGTATGTCGATTATGTGCATGCCCAGCTTAAGGAGCTACTCACCCAATATCCTACCATTGCCGGAATTTGGTTCGACCCGGTTATGGGTTTTTATGCAAATCCTGATGTATTTCCGATTGATGAAACCTATGCGCTAATTCGTAAATTATCGCCACATGCCCTGATTTCATTTAAACAGGGAGCAAATGGAGATGAGGATTTTATGGCTCCTGAACGGGGTGGCAACGCAAAAGTAGGAGCTCAATACCCTGTTGCGGTAAAAGCATATGAACTCAATAAATACAAACCCAAGGAAGTTTGTAATACAATGCAACCTCATCTTCCCGGAATCGACGGTGGCTCAACCTGGGGATACAACAAAGCCATTGACGGACATCACTTGAAAGTTAACGATGTTAAGAAACTGCTCGATGTCGCCAAATCAAATCATTACAATTTATTGCTCAATATCGGACCATTGCCGGATGGGTCGGTACATCCGGAAGATATTGAGACACTTTCTAAGCTTTTAAACTAAACAGATGAAAAAACTCTTCATTCTTATTCCAACAGCAATCAGTTTTTTATTTGCGTCCTGCGCAACAAAGACAAAACAAAACGCAACCAATTTTGTAGTCATTTTTATCGACGACATGGGCTATGGTGATGTAGGCTGTTACGGGGCTACCGGATGGGAAACTCCTAACCTTGATAAATTGGCAAGTGAAGGTATGCGCTTTACGAATTTCTATTCGGCACAACCGGTTTGCAGTGCTTCGCGTGCCGGACTCATGACAGGCTGCTATCCTAATCGCATTGGTATTTCAGGAGCCTTGTTTCCGCAAGATAGTGTGGGTATCAATCCGGATGAAAAAACTATTGCCGAAATTCTTAAAGAGCAAGGATACTCCACCGGGATCTTCGGAAAATGGCATCTTGGTCATCATAAGAAATTTCTTCCGCTTCAGAATGGCTTCGACGAATATGTGGGTTTACCCTATTCTAATGATATGTGGCCTGTTGATTTTGAAGGCAACCATTTACCCGAAGGGAAAGGCCGTGGCAATTACCCGGAGTTGCCTTTGATGAATGGAAATGAACCCATGGAATACATTAAAACCTTGCAGGATCAGGATCGGCT
>JBBQEI010000121.1:0-8310 GCA_038320545.1 Bacteroidales bacterium | reverse complement strand
GGGCGATGGAGCCCGAGGAACAGGCCGAGCCGGCCGACACGGCAAAACCGTCCAGATCGAGCGCCGATAAAAGTACTGCGGCGTCGATGCCGGCGAAACGTAGGTTCGTGGTGTTTGGAAGGCGCGGGCCGCTTTGCCCGTGGAAAACCACGTTCGGCAAGCCTTCGACCAGCTTGGCTTCGAGGCGGTCGCGAAGGTCGGCGAGCGCGGACCAGGCATCCGGTCGCAGGGCCGACGCGGCAGCGCCAAAACCCAAAATCCCAAGTAAATTCTCGGTCCCACCGCGGCGTTTGCGCTCTTGGCTACCGCCAAATAGCAGCGGGGAAAGCTTGCGGCCTCGGCGAATCACCAGCGCGCCCACGCCCTTCGGGCCTTGGATTTTATGGGCGGAAAGCGACAGCAAATCGACGTCGTTCCAGGCCTTCGGGTCAAGCTTTCCCAAGGCTTGGACCGCATCGACGTGCATCCAGGCGCCTTGCCGGGCGGCCACCGCGGCCAATGCCGGGATGTCGCTCAAGGCGCCGGTTTCGTTGTTGGCGGCCATGATCGAAACGAGGTTCGCCCAAAATTAATAACACTTGCGGAAGCAATTAAATATGCGTTTTTCAGTATATTATCGTCATGTTTAATGATTCCAACTATTCCCATCGTAATTGGAACCCCCATAATAATTCCATTATTTGTATTTGAAGCAAATTTGAAAAAAATGTCTGAAGGCTGCGATCGGGAAGAATTCAAAGATCGAAGAATTTGAATGTCGATGTTCTGCGAATAAACCTGTGTTGAAATAAATACCGTCAGAATTAAAAGGATTCTTTTTATCATTAACTTACATTAGAACAGTATAACAATAACGCGTAGCTTATTGTTTTATCTTTTTATTATACAAAAGCCTTAGCATAGTTGGCAAAACTATTAACAACAATGGCAATGCTACTAAGAAACCCCCAATAATGGCAATAGCCAAAGGCTGATGCATCTGTGCCCCAGCCCCAATTCCTAAAGCAATTGGCATAAGGGCTATGATGGCACCTAGCGCAGTCATGAGTTTTGGTCGTAACCGGGTCGAAATAGCAAATACGATTGATTCGTCCACTGGCATAGTTTTATTGGCATTTTTAAATTGCAGAAAAGTGAAAATGGCATTTTCGCCAATAATCCCCACAATCATTATCAATCCGGTGTAACTTCCAACATTTAATGGAGTCCCAGTAAAATAAAGGGCAATGTAACTGCCGGCGATTCCTAAAACAGCAATAAATAAAATGGTAATCGCTATGCGGAATTCTTTGAAAAGAACTAATATGACACAAAAAACCAGCGCACTAGAGATAATCAGGATAATCAACAATTCACTAAACGATTTTTGCTGTTCAGCAAATGCTCCGCCATAAACAATGCTATATCCTTGTGGTAATTTAATCTGTTTGGATACTTCATTCTGTATATCGCCAATAGCACTTCCTAAATCACGGCCATCTAATCGCGCTGTAACTACTCCCATATTTTGAAGGTTTTCCCTTTGAACTTCGGCATCGCCGGCTAGTAATTTTACAGTTGCAAGTCCTTCCAGAGATTTTAGTTTTCCGTTGGGCAAAAAAACCTGTAAGCGGCTTATATCTGCTACATTCATTGTTTGGTTCTCCGAATATATAAGTCGGATATTGGTATACCGGTCCTTATCGGCCACTAAACCAACAATATTGCCTTCAAGGGCTGTTTGCAGCTGGTACTGGAGATTAGCAGGAGTAATGCCAAATCGTCCTAATTGTGATTCATTTGGTTTAATACTTAGGTAAGGACCAGCTATGATAATTCCATTGAAAACATCAGCGGTTCCTTCTACTTTTTCGACGATACCAGCCACCTGTTTTGAATATTCTTCGAGTTTTCGTCTGTCATTGCCAAACACTTTTATTTCAATTGGCTGAACCGATTCCATAAGATCGCCAAGCATATCGCCAATTACCTGGCCAAAATCTATTTCAAGCGCTGGCTGGCTGGCTTCAACACGGGTACGAATATCGTTTATCACTTCGTTGGTAGTTCTATTCCTATTTTTTCGAAGTTGAATAAGGTAATCTCCATCGTTAGGTTCCGTAATGAAAAAACCCATTTGTGTTCCTGTTCGTCTGGAGTATGTTTCCATTTCGGGAATTGACACAATTATTTTTTCAACTTCACGCAGAATCCGGTCGGTTTCTTCGAGAGAAGTTCCGGCAGGAGATTTGTAATCAAGCACAATGCTGCCCTCGTCCATCTCTGGAAGGAAACCTGTTTCAAGTCTTGGAAATATTAAAATAATAGAAACGATTAGCACCACTGCGAACGATATACTTATCCATGGTTTTTTGATAATCATAGAAACCCATCGCTGGCTTTTAATAGGATGTTCCTCTTTTTTTCTTTTAGCAATTGTGTGGTTGTTTTGGTCAGGAGTGAGTAACAGGTATATGATGGGGAGCCCTATCCATGTGACCACAAAAGAGCAGGCAAGGGTAATAATCATAGCATCGGTCATTACCTTAAAATAAGCGCCTGCCACTCCTGTCATAAGTACAAAAGGAAGAAAAATTACGATGGTACTGAGTGATGACCCCACCATAGCAGGGAAAAGGTAATGGATAGCTTCCCTAACAAGTTTTGAGGATTTTTCGGTTGGGTTTTCCTCATGGGTACGATGGATTTGTTCCACTACCACAATGGCATCGTCAATTATTAATCCAATGGCAGCTGCAATAGCACCCAGTGTCATAATATTTAAGGTGTGTCCGGTAGCATATAAAACAACCAGCGTAAGTAAAAGGGTTACCGGAATGGTCAGAAATATTGTAGCGCTTGCTTTGAGTGAGCGCAGAAAAAGAATTGCCACCAGAATAGCCAGGATTAATCCTATCCATAGACTATCGGTTACACTGGTCATGGTTTCTTTTACAAAATCAGCCTGAATATAATACGGTTGAATATTTACATCTGAAGGTAACGTCTTTTGAAGGTCAGTAAGTTTAGTCCGCATCCTGTCAGATAGCTCAATCAGGTTAGCGTTGGGCTGTTTGACTACTGCAATAAGAATTCCTTCTTTACCATTCGCATTTATCTTGATATATTCTTTCGCTTCCCGGATTTCAATAGCAGCAATGTCTTTAAGAACAGTTATCCGTTTTCCGTTATTGCTTATTACAAGTTCTTCAAGTTTGCTTTTCTCATCAACAATTGCATTGGTTACAGTTAGGTATAGCAAACGATAATCGGTGAGATACCCGTTAGATTTCACAAACCCGGTTTCGGAAAGGGTATTGCTAACCATTTCAGGTGTAATGCCTAATGCACTCATTTTAGAAATATCGAGCTGAACCCAATATTCCTTTTCTTTTCCACCGATAACACGTATTTCTGAAACGCCATCTACCTGCGAAAGAAAAGGTTTTATGGTGAAATTGGCCAGATATTTCAAGTCAATTGGAGAACGGCCTTTACTTTCGAGGGTATATCCAATAACCGGGAGAATAGAAGGATTCATCCTTTCCACATTGATTTCTACGCCGGGAGGAAGGGTGTTTCGGATTTCATTAATTTTTGATTCGATCCGCTGCTGGTCGACGTCTATATCCGATTTCCAATCCATAAAAGCAGATATTTCGCAGCTTCCTCTGCTGGTAGAACTGCGAATGGTTTGCAAATCGGGAACTTTTTTTATAGCCAGTTCAAGGGGACGGGTAACGGTAAGCATCATCTGGTCGACGGGAAGTTGTCCGGCATCGGCAATCACTTTAATTTTCGGGAAAGTAATTTCAGGAAAAAGAGATGTTTGCAACTTGCTATATGCAAACAAGCCTCCCATAATTACAATAACAATAGCTACTGCTAAAGGGCTTTTATAGGTTTTGTAAAAACGGTTCTTCATTTCATTTTGTTTTCTATAGAAACCTGAACCGTATCGGGCAGTCCATAATTACCCGATACTAATATTTTATCGGTCAAAGTCAGCGTGGGCGACAAAATTTCAATCCTGTCAGAAGTTTCTATCCCTTTTGTAATGGGGACTTTAATGGCAGTAATGGAATCTGACATTTTCATTATCCAGAACTCATTTTGTAATTCGTTTGCCAGAATGGCGTCTTTGGGAAGCGAAACCGCATTGGTCTTAACTTTTCTTATAAAATTGACGATTGCATTAAGATTCTCAGGGATTGGCTGGGTTGAAGAAACCCTTATAATGTAACTTTGGGTTTGCGATATCGGATCGACTAATGGAAGCGACGATTCGATAGTTCCTTTTAGTTCAGCACCATCGGGTAAAAGGAGGTCAATTGTTTTGTTATAAGTTAGACAGGGTTTAAGTTCGTAAGGCAAATCGAGGAGAAAAACCAAACTATTTATATCGCTAATGGCAGCAAGCGTTTCTGAATCCTGTACATAATTGCCCGGTTGGTAAGTAAGCTGGGTAATGTATCCGTTGGAGGGCGATGTGAGAGAATTGAGACCACTAAAACGAAGTGAGCTATCTACTTTGTTGACTATGTTTCCAAGATATTCTGATTCTTTCGAACGGATTGTAAACAACTTTTGTCCTTTCAAAACCCGGTCTCCTAACTTAATATTTACTTCCTGCAGGTACCCATTTGTGGTAGCTTTTACATAGGTTTTAAGTAAAAAAGAGGATGTGGCGTTAAGCGCAACAATATCAGTAATTTTTCCGATAGTTATGTTTGTAACGGTAACAGGAACACGGCTTTCCGGAAGGTTTTCTTCCATTGGATCCTGACCGGATTTACACGATACAATAAATAAAGTGACTATGAATAGAAGAAAGCGTCTCATTTTTTTCTGCTCCAATAGTTAATTTGATTAATAATCCGATATTTTTCGATTGTATTTTGCACGATCATACTTTTTGCCGAAATTAAATTATTGATTGCTAAAATAGATTCTGCAACAGGGGCATCGCCGGTTTCGATTAGTTTATGGTTTGCATCGACGAGGGTTTGTGCAACCTTTATTTGTTTGGCAGCCAATTCGGCAACCTGTTGGTTACCTTTCAACTGATCTAAAAGTTGTTGTATCTGCTGTTGATATTGATTACTAAAAAAATCACGATAATTTTTTCGAGTCTGCTCAGCCATTGCAATCTTATTGTGTTGTATTTTCCGCTGATGCCCATCATAAATAGGAACGCTTAAACTTAACCCAATACTGGTTCCGACATTTTTGGCCGGTTGGAAAACAAGCGATGAAATGTAACCGGCATCAGCAAACACAGAAGCTTTAGGTTGGTATAAAAAATCAATTTGCTTGTCGTTAGTTACCATTTTTAAGCTATCGATAACAAATTGTTGGTAAAACAAGGAGTTTTCCAGAATGGGCAAATCGGCAATTGTTAGTTGCGGCTCATCGATAGGTACCACTGACGGATCTCTGATTCCGCAAAAATAATTCAAAATGGAAAAATTATTTTGAATTTGAATTTTAGTCTGAAGAACCAGCAATTCCTGTTGTTGAAGTGCTGTTAGAAAAGTAAGGTACTCGGTTTGTTTATATAGGCTCCGTTCGGTAAGTTTCCTGAAAATGAGATCCTCTTTCTTTAAGAGGTTTAATATGTCGTTATTAGAAGTATACAATTGCCATAATCCATACACAATGATATATTGCTCTGTAATTGTTTTTTTAAGGTCTTGTTCCGATATTTTTTTCGAATTTGTTAACGATTGGTTTTGCCATTGCAGCACCTCGAATTGGTTTTTGCGATTTTTAGAACTAACAATTTCTTGCGATACAGATATTACAGCACTAATGTTTGCCCCGTTAGTTATGGCCTCATTATATCCCCAGCCATTAAAAACAGGTGCATAGCTGTTGTTGCTGACAGCTTGAACCTGGGGACCAAAACTGGCGCGAATTCGCATACTATCCATCCGGTTTAATAGCATCTGCCCGTCATAATCTTTTAACAGCGGACTATTCTGCAAGCCTTGGCCAACATAGTATTCTAAGTTTTTTTGCTGAGCAGTTATATTTTGAGAAATAAATATAATTGTCAGCAAGCGGTATATCAATCTCATCATCTGTAAAAAAAGTAATGGTTTGCCACTGGTTATATAATCACCAGTGGCGACCTATGAAAGGTAATCTTTATTTCAATATTTCGATATCTAAAATTACAAATTAGTTTGGTTTAATTGCTGGACGACGGTTACTTTCCGCAGGTGTTGCTTCAAATTCAGCAGTAGGCAAATATAAGTGATGAGTAGTTTTGTTTACGGTTATGGTTCTGGCTCCTGCCTGTGTTGGAATTGTTTCCAAAACTTTAAAAGTATTTGCATCTACTTCCTGAACCATCGTAACAGAACCTTCGCCGTTCGAACTATATGCGCGTTTGTATTCAGGGTCGAATGCAACGCCGTCGCATCTGTCGCCAATTGGCAAAGTTGTAATAACTTTACCTGTTTCGGCATCCGTTACCACCATTAGTTTATTGCCACAAACACTGAATAGCCGGTGGGTAATATTGTCTAAAGCGAGTCCGCTGGGCTCTTCTCCCGGAGCAATTGACCAATGTTGTTCTACTTTTAATATAGTGGCATTAATAACATTGATAAGACTTTTGTCCTCAATATTTACATAAATCAGCCCTTTTCCATTGGTGACCGAAAATTCAGGTTTGCCGTCAAGGGGTATAGTGCCAATAACTTTATTGTCTTTTGCATCAATTACTGTCGAATTTGCACTTCCTCCGTTAAAAACAAATACTTTATGTGCGAAAGCATCATATAAAATAGCATCCGGATTTCTTCCGGTAATTTTTATTTGGGCTATTACTTCTAAGGTTTTAAGGTTAAAAACCGTAACCGACGAATCGCGGCCATTACTTGTAAAACCTTTATTTAAATCCGGGGCAATGGCAATTCCGTGAATTCCTTTGGTGTCGGGGATGGAACCAACCACTTTGCCGGTTTTTATATCAATAACAACTGCTGTTGTAGCATGCGAAGCAAAGATACGACCCGAAGTTTCGTCTACCGAAATGTAGTCCCAGCCTCCATCGCCACCTACTGCTATTTTATTGCCAATTTTATATTTTGGCTGCGCCAAAAGCCATGCCCCGTTAATAAGCAAAAGGCCAACAAAGAAAATGTAACCAAGCTTTTTCATAGAAAGGATTTTAAAGATGAGATTTAGTAACTTAGTATAGACAATTTTAAAAGCCATAACTTGCAAATTATTTCCTGTTTTTTGATAACATAAAATTGAATACTGAATATAGTTAAACATAGATAATTAATATTCAACGCGATTGATAAAATTGTCCGAATCTAAGACAATAATAATGCTATGAATTCGATTTCTGTAACCACCCACATTATATATGTTCCAGGCACAGGATCGGGAATGCTCCATTGGTGTTTGCCGAAGCTAAACTTGGCAATCAATGGCTCGATCAGCATGTAAACCCACAAGTTTACGAAGTATATAATTTAGTAAATAAAAGTGATGATGAAATTTGGAGAATAAACAAAGAATTTATTGATAGACAGAAATCAGCAGGAAAAGAATTTTGGTTTTCTCACGATCCATTTTTACCAAAGAATGAACAATTTTTTGCACGTGAGGTTAATTATTTTATAGAATTAGGCGTAAAAGATTTTCAGAAAACGGGTGATTTATGGAAAGCTGTATGGTAAATTCAAATAATACTTTAATCAAACATTTTTTTCAAAAAGAATTTCCAAGATTTCTCGTGTTATCTGAAAACGCTTATTCAATGTTTTGGGAAATTAATTTTTCTGACAACGAAATGGAGATAAAGATATCAGGAGATGCAGGTGGCTTTTCAATTAGTGTCTATATAGAAAAAACAGAATTCCCTTTGTGGCAATACGATAGGAAAGTAAATAATATAGCGAAGACAAATGATGAAAACATTCTCTCTCAACTTGATGTTTTAAAAAGATTTCTAATAGAAAGCCCTCAAATTTAAGGGCTTTCAATTTCTTTTAATCCTCATAAATACCACCTCTACTACCTACGTTTACGATTTCGATAATCAAGGAAGTATTAAAAATATCATAAAGAATACGGTAAGTGCCTACACGTATGCGATAGCCATTTCTGCCAGTAAGTTTTTTATAACCGTGTGGTCGAGGATTTTCGGCAAGTCCCTCTATTGCTTCTATGATAGCGGTATAATAAGGGTCGTTGATTTTGGCAAGAGCTTTAATTGCCTTTTTCTTGTATTGAAGTTCGTACATTATTTGCCCAGTTTTTTTCTTTCGGCTTCAATCATTGCCATAGCTTTATTTTTAGAGACAGCAG
>JBBQEI010000120.1:0-8370 GCA_038320545.1 Bacteroidales bacterium | reverse complement strand
TTCTTTATTAAACTGGAGTACCCTGTCGCGAATGGCCTGATATACACTTTCCATATTATGGGTAAATTCGCTCACATAGTCGAATCCATACATTCCGCTAACCCCTTTTATTGTGTGCATTGCCCTGAAAGCTGATTCGATGAGTTCCTGGTTATTCGGGTTGGCTTCCAGGTCGAGCAAGTCTTTTTCCAATTGATCTAATAGGCCTGAAGCTTCTTCAAGGAATATTGCTTTGAATTTTAATAATATTGGGTCCATAATTCCTTTCATTTGGTTAATTAAAATTAACGTACTGAAGGGGATTTATTACCGGGTATAAGAATGGTTCTTTCTCATACTAAAGGATGATTTTGTCTTAGTAAATGCTTAAATTTGTTCAAAACAGAATGGATTATGAACAATAGAACTTTAAGGCTTACTTCTATATAAATTCTTATCGACTCGACAGTTTAGAGCATCGAAATTCCCAACAAAACTTATATGTACCGATTAAAGTCGTTGGGGCTTTTTTCGGTCAAATTAAACCTATCTCAATTTGGGGGAAAATAAAAACCCCGGCATTAAACCGGGGCAGAGAAAAGAAAATGCAATAATTCGCATTATAAATTCGCACTTAGTCCATCGCTTTGAATTAATGCAATTTGAGCAGCAACAACATTCCTGATACTATAGAATTTCTGCTTTATGGACGATCGGATCTCTGTTTTCTTTGCAGTAAATATTTCCATTTCAGGAATGAATGTTACAAATTTTCCATTCCATTCTTTAATGTAACTAAGTTGTTCGCTTATTTCTGTTTTGAGGTTCCAGGGGAAAATAATTACATAATCCGGTTTGAGTTGCTTAATTTCATCGGGATGTTTAACAGGTATATGACTTCCCGGCAGTAACCTGTTTTGTTTAAATGGCGAAGCATCACAAACAAATTTAATAAGGTCGTCGCCTTTAAGCCCGCAATAGTTAATTAAAGTGTTTCCTTTAGCAGCAGCTCCATATCCCACAACTGTTTTATTGTGTTTTTTTGCCATAATTAAAAAATTCCAAAAGTCATATTTTATTTTATCAACTTTCGATTGGAAGCCGCTGTAATATTGAAGTGTACACATTCCTGCCTGTATTTCCTTGTCGAATAGTTTTTGAACATTTGGTGAAATCGATTTTGTGGTATCTGCAGTGTGTTTTGCAAAAACCCTCAACGAACCTCCATGGGTAGGCAATTCCTCCACATCGAATATTTCTAAATCTTGCGATTTAAAGATGTTGTAAACAGTGATAAATGATAAATACGAAAAATGTTCATGATAGATCGTGTCAAATTGATTCTCTTCGATTAACTGATAAAGGTGAGGGAATTCAAAAGTTGCAACTCCATTTTCTTTCATGGCAATTTTAACACCCTGCACAAAATCGTCAATATTAGGAGTGTGAGCTAAAACATTATTTCCCAAAATTAAGTCTGCTTTAATTCCCTGATATTTAAATTTGTTTGCAAGTTCAGAACCAAAAAAATCTATAATGGTAGGTATTCCTTTGGAAATTGCTATAGATGCTGTGTTTGCCGTAGGATCTACTCCTAATACCGGAATATTGTATTCTTTGAAATATTGTAATAAATATCCATCGTTGCTGGCTATTTCAATAACCTGGGAACTCTCACCAAGGTTAAAGCGAACTGTCATCATGTCGACATACCTTTTTGCATGAGCCAGCCAGCTTTTAGAAAACGATGAAAAATAAGTATACTCATTATTAAAAATCAACTCTGCTTTTTTCATCTCGTCTACCTGAACCAAAAAGCAACTATGACACATATAAACTTTAAGGGGATAATACGTTTCGGGCTGATCGAGCTGGCTTTGGGTTAACATGTCGTTGGATAATGGACAATTGTTTAAATCTACAAAAACTAGCTTCAGTGGTGTGTTACAATGTCTGCAGTTCATAATGGTTTTTTAAATTTTTTTTAAATAGAAACGATTAATTTTTTCTGAAAACGATAGTGATGCCTGGTCAAAAAGCTGAATGAATGTTTTAAAATAATGTTTATTGATAGTAGTTTAAGTTGATTCTCCCAAAACATTTGAACCTCCGCTATATTTCTTCTGATAATATAACAAGGATTTAAGGCTTATAGAAATAACAAAGCATGTGATATTTATAAACGGAAACTTAATATATGTGAACACTAAAACTTAAGAGAGGAAAAGGATAAAATTATTGACTAGTTTTAAAATTAAAAGAGGCATAGCTATGAATGCTTTGCCTCTTTTAATATTTAAAAAATCAGGGTTCATAACAATAGCGCTTTGTATTCTTTTTCCGTTATTTTAAACTTATTATTTTTGCATTAATAAAGTTTGCGTAAATAGGTATTTCTATAAAATTGGTTGTTAATCCATTGATTTTTTTGGGTATTAAAAAAGATAAATGAATTAGAGGGGATGTGATTTGTGCTTCGCAATATTGTTATACAAAAAAAATGTTCCGGACTTTTGGTCACGGAACATTTTTTATCATGAAAACCTAAAAGTTTTCAAACATTTTATCGTCTTTATCTGCACCATCTAAATTCACATTAATGCCTGAGTTATGCTCGGAATGTGAGTTGGCAAATTTAATGGCAGAATTCGATCTTGATTTGCCTGTTTTATGAACTGGTTTAACAGGTTGGTGAACCTTAATTTGTTTGCCAGTATTAAAGAAGCTTATGGTTTCTTTAAGAAGTTCCGCCTGGCTTGCCAATTCTTCGGAGCTCGAGCTCATTTCTTCAGCAGCAGCAGCATTTTGCTGTGTTACTTGTGTAAATTGGATTACAGCTTTTGTAATTTGTTCCGAACCCATACGTTGTTCATGGCTGGAAGCTGCTATTTCTTTCACCAGTTGAGCTGTTTTTTGAATTTCAGGTATAATCTTCATCATCAAACTGCCTGATTCTTCAGTTACCCTTAAACTCGATGCTGATAATTCGTTTATTTCAACGGCAGCTTTCTGGCTTACTTCAGCTAACTTTCGAACTTCAGCGGCTACTACTGCAAATCCTTTGCCTTGTTCTCCTGCACGGGCAGCTTCAATTGCTGCATTGATAGCCAGAATATCGGTTTTTCCTGCTATGTCGTTGATAATTTTAATTTTATCCGATATTTGTCTCATGGCATCTAAGCTTTTTTGAGCCGCCGAATTAACATCCATCATGCCCTGAGCTGAAGAGACTGCAATTTTTTCGGTAGCAACTGAATTGTCACTGTTTTGTTGAATGGTCGAAGTCATTTCTTCTATTGATGAGGAAACTTCTTCTGCTGAAGCTGATTGTTCACTGGCACCTTCCGAAATCTGAACCGCCGAAGTGCTCATTTCGTTACTGCTGGTGGCAACGTTTTCGGCTGCTTCCATTACCTGACCAACAATCTCGCTTAAACGTGCTACCATTTCTGAGAGAGCTCCCATCAGTTCATCATTTTCCGATCGTTTGGCAAGGGTAATCGTTAAATCGCCCTGAGCAACCATTTTTGCTTTGGTGATAATTTCGTTAAAAGCTTTGATTAAACTATTCAGGTTGACTTTGATGTTGTTGAAATCGCCATTATAATTTTCGGTGATAAGCTCCGGCATATCGCCTTTTGCAATTTTTTCGACATATAAAGCAGCTACATTGAGAGGTCCAATAACTGCATCGAGCGTATTATTTACTCCTTCAACAATTTTGCGGAAATCGCCCTGATGATTGGAAACATCCGCACGAGTAGCAAGCTTTCCATCTATTGCAGCTTTTACAAGCATATTTGTATCGGCAACCAAAAGATTAACAGCAGCAACTGATGTATTTACTGCATAATTAATTTCATCGAACATTTCTTTAGCCTCTTTGGTATCGATATCCGCAGTTTCGGCTTTAAGTTCAAATAACAGATCACCTTTGGCCAGCTTATTCAGGCCTTCAGTTAATTTAACCGCTTCATTTGTCTGGAATTTGCCAATTTTCTCAGCTTTTCTCATTTCCTGCTTAATGGCTGTTTGGTCGGTTACAACTTCAAAAGCACCCAATATCATACCTGCCTTATTTTTAATAGGTGCTGCTGAATAATCGATTTCAAGGACTAAACTTCCCGGACGTGCAGTTGTTTCGCTTTTTTCGTTTTGACTTGTAGACATTGTTTTACTACAAGCACAATTACGGGTTTTGCAATCATCGGTACGGAAATGATCATAACATTTAGTCCCTTCTAATTGTTTCGGTGTTTTATTACCTACCAAAGCACCAATTTCGTTAATATACTGAATGTTAAATTCTTTGTCGATTACCATGGCTGGTGTTGGCATCACGTTTATGAGACCAACAAGTGAATCGAGCGTGTCGTTCACTCCTTCTACTATTTTTTTATAATCGCCTGAGTGCTTACTTGCATCAACACGTGTATTGATTTTCCCTTCAACAGCAGCGCCACTCAAAAAATTAGAATCGGCTACTAATAAACTTATAGCATCGATGCACTGGTTCAGATTGTTTTTTATTTTATTAAAATCACCATTGTAATTATCTGTGATTTTGGAAGGTATTTCGCCTTTAGCAATTTTATCAACATAATTTGCAGCAACATTTAGTGGATCAACAACGGCATCTAATGTTTTGTTAATGCCAATCGGTATTTCCTGAAATTCAAAATTAATACTGCTTACATCGGCTCTCTGGTCGAGTTCTCCTGCTATAGCTGATGTTACAAGCCGGTTAGTTTCACTAATAAGTTGTTTGTTAATTTTTTTTATGTTGAACGAAATGAGAAAACCTAAGCCCATAGCAAGAGTAATACCGGCAACTATTAAAGAAATCATAATTACTGAAGCTCGGGTTGCAGTAGCATTATTGTTGTTTGAAATTTCTTTTCCTACTTTAATTTTCAGATGAACCATATTGTTGAATTCTAGTTCGGTAGTTCGGGTCGATGCTCTTAATACTGTTTTGCGAAATTTAATTGCTTCTTCATCTTTGTTTAAAGTGGCCAAAGTCAATAAGTCATTTAACTTAAGTTTCATTGCATTAAATGATTCATTATACTTTTTGAAACCCGCTCTTCCGGCATCTGTAAACAAGAGTTTTTCATACTCGAGATTTGCTTCGTCTATCTCAGATAAGATACGGTTTAAAGAATCCATCAGAGCAATAATTTTAGGAGGTTCATTTTCTTCAATAATATCCCTGTATACTATTCTTGATTTCTGAAATAAACTTGAGATGTCGTTTACTAATTCCAGTGGAACAGCAATTTGATCATATAATAATTTGTCTTTCTTTTGAATTTCATTGATTTTTATGGTTCCAAATATTCCTATTATTGCTGCAATTAGCGAAACAGCTAAAAATCCTGAAATGAGTTTTTTCTGAATGGTGAATTTTTTAAACATGGTTCTAAGTTTTATTAGTTATTATAAGTTTATTTTTTCTGTTTGATTTGTCTCTTTAATAGCTTGTAATTCAGTGCCTGAAAATACCCGTTCCACATTCAGGAGCATAATAAATTCATTTCCGAGTTTATATATGCCCTGGAGGAAATCGGTATTAAATTCCTTGCTCATGGCAGGCACTGGTTTAATGTCGGTATCTTCAATCGATATTACATCTTTTACTTTATCCACTACAGCACCCAGGCGGAACAAATCGGAGCCCTCCGAAATGTCGAGCACAATAATGTTGTAAGCTTCTTCATTATCTCTCTCAGGCAGGTTAAACCTTACCCGTGTTTCGAATACCGGGACCACATCGCCCCGGAAATTTATTATTCCCCGAATATAAGCCGGGGCATTTGGTACGGGAGTAATGTGCTCTTCCTGCAACACCTCCAGCACTTTGGCAACATTAACAGCGTAATGGTCGCCGCAAATGGTAAAGGACAAGTAAGTTCTGATCATGATTATTTTGTTTTTAATTTGTGAATTGGTCGGTTGTTATAAATAATTCGTTTGTATCGATCATAAAGGCAAGTTTTCCATCTCCCAAAAGGCTGGCTGCCCCAATGCATTTCTGGTCGCGAAACAGGTTGCCCAGAGGTTTAAGTACCGCCTGATGCCCACCAATGATTGTATCGGTTAACAGTGCCAATTGATGTTCGTTGTTATGCAAAATGATGGCCTTGGTAACTTCACCGTAATTTCCACCTAAATGAAACTTGTCGCGTACATCTAAAAAGTGGATCAACTGGTTTTCGAAAGGTATAGTGCAGGTATGTTTCCTTCTTTCAATTTCTTCGGAAGGGATTTGCATGCAAATATTAATATCGGAGATGGGAACGGTAAAGAACGTGTCCTGAACTTTGAACAAAAGAGTATCGATAATGGCGATGGATTGCTGTAGTTTCAAAGTAAACGATGTTCCAACCCCTGTTTCGGAGTCCACAATTACTTCGCCGCGGAGTTCGGCAATTTTTCGTTTAACTACATCCATTCCCACGCCACGTCCCGACACTTCGGTAAGGTTCTGGGCGGTGGAAAAGCCAGGCAGGAAAATCATGTCAAACAACTCCTGGCGTGTAGGCTTGTCGCTTGCTTTAATAATGCCTTTCTCCACCGCTTTTAACCGAATTTTTTCTAAATCGATACCTGTACCATCATCTTCAATTCTGATGATGACAAAATTGCCTGAATTGCTGGCCGTTATTTTTATAATTCCCGTTTCTGATTTACCATTTTGTTTTCGTATGTTTGGCAACTCAAGGCCATGGTCGATACAGTTACGGATAATATGCATCAATGGATCGTTCAACTGGTCGATGGTGCCTTTATCCACTTCGGTGTCAATGCCTTCGGTAACCAGTTCCACATCTTTGTTTAACTGTCGGGATAAGTCTCTTATCAGCCTTTTAAAACGCAGGATGGATTCGCTGAGAGGAACAAGTCGGATGTCGAGAGCATTATTGCGGAAGTGCTTCGAAAGGTTGTCGAGCCTTTCGGTATAAGGCCATATCTTTTCGTATTTATTATCGGCTGTGGTGAGGTTAAATTGTGAGTTGAGTGTGATAAGCTCACTTACCAGATACATGAGGTGGTCGAGTTTTTCGGAATCGACAGAAATACGTTTCAACGATTTTTTGCCATTTTCGGCTTTGCCATTGCTGTGTTCCGGTGAAGGTGGGCAAGGACAAGGATTATTGTCACCTTTTTTGTCCTGGTATTCAATAAAATCGATAATAGATTGTTCGTTATCCGAAAACGATTCGGGAAAAGAATCATCAAACAGGTTTCGGCTGGTAAGACGGGTAATGGTGCAGTCGTCCTCAATAAACATAAACACTTCACGAATATCGTTTTCCCGGGCCTCGCTGTAGAGGATAATGCTCCAGGTGTCGGTGCCATTATTGCTCAGATTATCGACCTGCGATATTTCAAATTGGCCAAGTGATGAAAGATCGTGAAACAGACTGGTGATACTGATTCCACGAAAATAAATCTGCTCACTGGCCCTGATGAGAATGTTCCATGTAGAAGATTGGTGTTTGTCGGTTACAGATAATGAATTAGCTGCAACTGAATTAGCATTATTATCAGGTGAAATGGCGTTCAAAACAGTCATAATCCTGCCTGAAATGACTTTTTGATTTACCTGGTTTTCAGGTACAGAAAGCGATTCGTCATGGAGCAACTTCCGAATATGATCTATCGATAAAAATGTTATATCAAAAATTTCTTTATTGAAACTAATAATTTTATCCCGAATTGCCTGGTAAACACTCTCCATGTGATGGGTAAACTCGCTTACGAAATCGAAACCATACATGCCGCTAACACCTTTAATGGTATGCATTGCCCGGAATGCTGATTCAATCAGCTCCCTGTCTTCAGGAGAAGCTTCAAGGTCGAGCAGATCCTTTTCAAGTTGATCCAATAATGTGGAAGCTTCCTCAAGGAATATAATTTTAAATTTTTGTAGAATAGGATCCATAAAGTGCTGTTGTTTTGTAATTTAAAATTACATATACAACATCTTAAAAAACCCATATCAACTAACGGTTTTGAGTCAGTAAAAAGGATGATTTTTAGCTTAACAAAAGCATTAGTGTAGAATCAATACTTAAGGTTATGGTATTGATATATAATAACATGTGTGGAACTATGATTTATATGATTAAATGAAGTCTGGAGTTATGATTCGCATGATTTAATGAAGACTATGAAGTCTGGAACTATGATTTAAATGATTAATGCGAATTAAGGGTTAAACACTTTATTTTGGAAAATTATCGTCTGACCCGTTTTTCAGGCTGAAAGCCTGAGACAGCAAAGGACAGGGCAACGCCCTGTCGTAAAGAGATACCATTTGTTTTTGCAGGCTGTATGCCTGCGATATGGGTTTATACCCGCCTGTTCGATACCGGCTTTTGTCCC
>JBBQEI010000119.1:0-8770 GCA_038320545.1 Bacteroidales bacterium | reverse complement strand
GTGTTTTACCAATTCTCCATGACTCAAACTTTTTTGCCAATGGAAACAGTATGAATGAAATAAGCAAAGCTATACTTAAAGGAATGAGAATGGGTTTTGCCAAAACCAGAATTGCAAACAGCGCAAATATAGTGGCAATCGCAAAAAAAAGTTTTTGAAAAGACAGGTTCATATTGTATCAAATTTAATAGTAATGGTTTGAAAAATTAAGAATACGACAGGCCGACCTTGCAATCATCAGTTTCCTCATCAGTATGAATAAAATGAACTATAATTATGTATACACATCCCAAGACAAGTCATTCATATTAGAAAACTCTTTCTCGCATTTGCTTAATGGGAATGCATATTGGCAACAGGTTCATCAACCCAATACCCCTTGCGGTTGTAATGTCGATGCAAATCGGACTCATAATCCCGGGTTAGCAGTAACTCCTCCGAATATTCCGGTGACTGCTTAATGTTCTCACGGGAAAGTTTCACGAATACTTTCCGTTCATCCCAACTAATATGGTCAATCCATTTTGGCGAAACCAGGATTTCCTTACCACCCCACCAGTTTTTTGTATCGATGATCAGATAACGAATTGCCCAGGTTTCATCATCAATTATAAAATCCTCTACATGACCTATTTCGCCGTCGCTGGCCTGAATATAAAGGCCACTCACAGCATTGGTGCTGCGCAAATGGGGATCCCAGGATTCCTCCTGTTGTTTTATTTCTTTCCATTCTTTGCTGTCACGATATATATAGGGAAATGAGTCTCCTCCCCACATATCTGAACCACTTGTATAATTCGGCCAACCATAAAAAGCATAGTAATCCATCTCAAATTGTTTGGATACGGGTTTGTCACTATCCAGAGATGGACTGTCCTCAATCTGTTTTTTGATCAAATTGATGCCGATGTTTTCTGCTTCCTTATTCACAGAAACCAACGCATACGGCGAAATCAACACCTGTCTGCCTGTAAACCAGTTTCCTGTGTCAGCCACCAGATAGCGAATGGCCCAGTACTTGTCGTCGAAATAGAATTCTTTAACTTTCCCAATTTCGCCATCATTAGCATCTAATTTGTACCCTTTTAGGGTTTTTGCTTTGATCAACATAATTGTTTCCCATTCGTTAATTAAATAATATTTATCATTTTACTTACTATTTTGGCAATCAGCCATTCCTCGTTGGTATGAATGACCCGAACAACAGTTTTTGCTGTATTTGTTGAGATTACCGGAGAGTTTGCTATATTTTGGTTTTCTTCAAGTTCGATTCCAAGAAATTCTAAGTATTTGCAAATCCTTGAGCGTACTTCCGGGGAGTTTTCTCCCATACCCCCGGCAAATACCAGCGTATCCAGTCCGCCGAGTGCAGCAGCATAAGCACCAATCTGTTTCTTTGCATGATAGCAAAATGATGCCACTGCTTCAGCAGCCCGTATATCTTCTTTTTCCAATTCAAGTAAATCTTGCATATCGGAACTGGTTTCAGAAATTCCGAGTAAACCAGACTCATGATTGATAAGGGTATTGAACTGCTTGGGTGACAAATTTTCTGATTTCATCATGTACCAGGCAACACCGGGATCCAAATCACCGGTCCGGGTACCCATCATTATTCCACCGGCAGGAGTTAATCCCATGCTAGTGTCTATGCTTATGCCATGATGAACGGCGACCATACTCGCACCGCTACCAAGATGGGCCAGGATCACACGCCCATGGGCTGTTTTAGTACCTGCAACACGAGCAAGCTCCTCCATCAGATAAGCATAGGACAAACCGTGAAAACCATATCGGCGGATTCCCAATGTGTCGAAACGGCGGGGTATAGGAAGTAATTTAGCCACGCGTGGCATGGTACTATGGAATGCAGTATCAAAACATGCTATCTGGGTAAGTTTTGGCTGACGCTGTCGAATAATTTCAATCAATTCAATCTCTTCAGGCAGATGATCGGGATCGTAAGGTGTGATGCGATGTAGTTCGTCCAGTAATTCCTGGGTAATAAGTTCGGGTTCGGTATGCTCCATACCATGGACTATGCGGTGTCCTACAGCCTTTATGGAAGAGAATCCATCCTGCTTTTCGAGCCAGTCCATTAAAAAATTTGAAGCAGAGTAATGATCAGAAGTTTCTACCTTAAGCGCATTTTGCTGATCTTCCTTTTCAGTACGAAAAGTCAATGTTGAATCTTTCAGGCCTATCCTGTCAATTTTTCCATGAAGCAGACGTGCAGGGATTTCACCTGCAATATAAAGAGCAAACTTTATAGAGGATGAACCACCATTGATGGTTAATATATGTGCCTGGTCTTTATTCATGCAATACTTCTCCTTCTTTTACTTAATTTTTAGTCCCATAGAAGCTAAAAGCTGCGTATGTTGAACCATCTTTATGCCGGATACTTCGAATTCCCAACTTGCTGGTAACATCAATAAACATTTGCATATCTTCTTCTTCTATATACACAACATTTTCGGCGGGCACCTGTTCGATATCCAGCGCTATCCGAAAGATGTCGGCATCGGGCTTTCGATAGTGAACAAAGCAGGAGGATATGAAAAAGTTCACAAACTGATCCAGATGAAACTTCTTATTTCTATGGATGCCACAGTTAATTCATGCTTTTATTCATCTTCATTTCCTTGTTATTTTGCATCATTCCTTTTTTCATATGCGTAGAATCGCCCATCATGCGATGTTGTTTCATACCTGTTGAAACGTGCATTTGATGCATCCCTCCCTGCTTCATATCAGATTTTTTAACCAGTGCCATACTGCATATGGGGCAATTCCCAGGTTTATCTTTGATCACCTGAGCGTTCCTTCTTTAGCTGCACAATACATTTCCTGCAAAGCCGGTAATTACATTACTTTGGGATATTGCTTCTTTCATTTCGCTGATGGCATCTGTTCTTTATTTTCTATTTGTTAAAAGTAGTCCTGGAAATCTCGATACCTTGTGGGTACGAATTATTACCCTGATCCTCGGCTGTTATAAAAATTTCTTTTACGTTAAAAGGGGTTGAAGTTTTTAATGTGGCCGTTTGGGCATTTTTATTCATTAGTTGTCCTATATTCTTAGTCTCATTTTTATCTGTTACCACCCAAACACTGTAGTTGTTTTTTGGCGGATTAAGCCTATCGGCACTTGCCAGATTTTTTGCATTAACTTCAATAACAAAATTATTGTTTTTGTCTTGTTTCTTTGTTGCAGTTATTTCCGATGCCGGTGCAACATTAGATGTTGGAAATTTTACTGCTGACCCACAGGACATTAAAAGCAAAATAAATGCACCTATTAATAAATTTTTAAAAATTTTCATTTTATTTAGTATTAACTTTTTTCCTACTCTTATGGTTTTTCGGAAATCACCCCTGTAAAATGTTTGGTCATTTTTATTTCGATATTTCAACATTTTCCTTTTCGTACTGAAATAACCGGATTTCTTCGAAACGGAAGTTATTTTGTAGGCATTAAATTCTTCAAATCTCGACTTGCCGTGCGTTGAAAGCACGATTAACGCATCTTCGTATGACGATGCTTGATTTGAAACTTTCTGGAACGATAATTGTTTTCATGCAATTTACTTTATCTCCAATAATGTCTCATTATGTGAAATTTAAATACATACAAAGTTAATTGAAGATATCCCTGCAACCGTTACATTACTTTTGAAAAGACTTACATCTTTCACACATTCCCTAAGTTTTTGATAGTGTGTCAACAATAATGGTTAAATTTACAATCCGGACCTTGCGCTATAGAAATATAAATCTCACTTTCAGTTATCATCGTGTTGTGGACAATTAATCACCTAAAAAATAGGCATAATGCATACTGAACTTTTAACTGTTTTTAGGCAAATAGCAAACCTGAATACGCAGGAAGAAAATTTATTTTGTGAATTGTTTAAACCTCAATTTCTTAAAAAAGGTGATTATTTCCTTAAATCAGGAGACAAGAATAATTGCATCGGTTTCATAAAAAAGGGATTAGTCAGGTACTTTGTATATAAAAAATGAAGAAGAGTCGACATTGGAATTTACAAAGGAGGGAGAATTTATAGCCGAATATCAGAGTTTTATAAATAAGAGTGTTTCCATCCAAAGTATTCAGGCAATTGAAGACTGTGTGATCAACCAACCCAAGAAGTCGAAGACTTGATTTATAATTCATTTAAAGATGCTTATGGGGCCAATTTCGGAGGGACAAAAGAAGTTAGACAATTAATAGAAGACTTGGCTTATGCTTCCGAACTACCTAATTTACCCAATGTCCCCGTAGTTGTACTCACAAGTATGAAACAAGACAATGCGAACACAACTGCTGACCAAACTTATAATAAAACACGCCAAGATTGGTATAAAGCTCATGAGTTACTAAAAAGTGGAGTTGCAGATTTTACTCATATACAAACTACTAACTCGGGACATTATATTATGAAAGAAGAACCGAACCTTGTGATTGAAAACCTTAATTTACTGATTTCAAAATTACCTTAAAAAAACTGCCCACAAAAATGTATAAAAATAATAGCCGAAACATTAGTAAATTCAATGGTTGTAGCCGATTCGGCTACTATTCTTATACTACCGTAAGCGGTCATACTAAGTGCGAAACAGATAATTATAAAAAAAATAAAAAAAATATGAGACCTTCAAGCATAATAATACTGTGCATCCATTAGCTTAAAAGACATTCATTTGTACACGACAGATACTAAGCCAAATACAGATGGACTTGAAAATATAAGTTACCAATCTTGGCGATTTGAAAAGAGAAAATTTAGCAGTCAAATTTATATAGGTATTGGTTACAGTTTTTGATATTTTTAAAGAGTACTGCCCACAAAAAAGGCCATAAAAATGGCGGGTGAAGTAGTACATAATTGAATAACGATGAAATAAAACTTTTGATAATTAGTCTGATGATAACAAATAGTTTTTTCGGACAAGTAAATACAGACAAGAATATGACTGAAAAAGAAAAATCCTTGAGTTTTCATTGAAATTTTATTCGGGACGAAATAATGGTGGTCATTAAACCTAAAACTGCAATGAGGGCAAACGAAACGCGAAGGCTCGACATTTGTGAAATAAAACCAATAAGAGGAGGACCCATTAAAAAGCCAAAAAAGCCAATGGAAGCAACGGTAGTGATAGCAACCCCTGGATGCATTTCTTTACTTCTTCCGGCCATACTGTAGCATAATGGAACAACTGAAGAAGTTCCCAAACCTACCAGTAAAAAGCCAATAGTAGCAGTAAAAAGATATGGGAATAGCACCGCTATTAACAAGCCGGTTGCTATAATAATGCCACTGGATTGAAGGATCCTTTTGGCTCCAAAGCGGGTGACA
This sequence comes from Bacteroidales bacterium, assembly GCA_038320545.1. Lineage (GTDB taxonomy): Bacteria > Bacteroidota > Bacteroidia > Bacteroidales > JAAUTT01 > JAAUTT01. Next base: position 3,407 of record JBBQEI010000119.1, on the reverse strand, counting down.
AGTTTATCTGCGGTAAATCTTCCTGCAGTCATCATAAACATAAATGCTATATACCCCAAGCGAACAAGTTCTTTGGGAGGATTGATAATGCTTTCGAAGTAAATACCGCTCCAGTCGAACATGGTACCTTCGCAAATCATGCTTCCAAAAACGATCAAACCAAGTGCAACAATTTGCTTTCCGGGTTTAAATATTGCTCCTTTCTTTGGTTTTTCAACAGGTTTGGCATCCCGGGGCAATAACCAGTTCCGCATCGAAATCATCAGCGAAAAGGTTATGCCGTAAACTACGCAAAAATGGACAAAAGGAGTGATGTCAAAGCTAACCATCAAAGTAGCTAAAAGTCCGCCAGAAAAGCCGGCCAAACTCCAAACTCCGTGAAATGATGCCATGATACTCCTACCATATAAGCGTTCAACGCCAACACCCTGAGTGTTCACTGAAATACCGCACATGTTTCCGAACATTCCCATGAAAAATAATCCAACTGCAAGTTGCCATGAGTGTTGCACTGTTCCAAGATAAACGAGAGCCAGAGGGTATATCAGCACAGCCATTCGTAGAATTTTCTTACTGCTGTATTTACTAACCAGGTAACCTGAAAGTCCCATGGCGACAAGTTGACCGATTGGTAAGGAAAATAATAACGCACCAAGCTGGGCATCATTCAAATGCAGAGTACGTTTAATATCGGGAATACGATTCGCCCAACTGGCAAAAGTAAAACCCATTAAAAAGAAAAAGGTGCTTACAGCGATCCGATAATAACGCTTGGTTGGAAACGACAGGGTAAATTTCATTAAAAATACGGCTCTTTATAGACGATGCAAAGGTAAGTAAAAGATATTTTTGTTGTGAAATTATTAACGTAATGGAGTGATTTTCGCAATGAAGCCTCCTCCGGGTTCTAGTTTCATCAGGATCTTATCATTATTTCTAATTTGAATAGTTGAAACAGCATAATCTGCAGCAAAACAGTCAGCATTAATTCCATCATTGTGGATCAAAAGGAAACAGACACCTGAATAGGATTGGATTTAATTCTGGATCGGGTGAATGATTAAGTTTCGCTGGTAGATAAATACAAAATGCTTTCCAGACTTCCGATACCTCACTTCAAGCAGGTAAATATTTGTCAGCTAACTAAAAATATTGTATTACTATTGTCTCCCGAAGCTATGGAGAAACAAATGAAGATTTCTTTTAAAAGTAAGACGTATCTGTGTCTGATGAGTATACAACATTTATAATATCCATCTGAAAATTCTTTCCATTTATATCTAATTAACCCAAATAAGTGTTTTATAGGCATTATAATAATTATAGATAAATACAATGTCGTTTAGTTTAGGAAATGAAAAATTCACTTCGACTCCGCTCAGTGTGACACTAATACCGCTCAGTGTGACAATAATACCAGTTTGTCAGGCTGAGCGGAGTCGAAGCCTTAACTAAACAACATTGGATAATAATAACTTATCGCTGAATGATTGAAAGAACAATTACCTATTACCTGGAAATGCTTGATAAATCGGAATTTAAACCCAAAGAAGGGTTTAAAGAAAAGATTGAAATTAAACCAATTTCCAATGACATTTTCCAACAATGGATGCTTTTTGTTGGTGTGGGGCTGCCCTGGAGATGGTATAGCCGAATGGGCTGGTCGCCTGATGAATGGAACAATTATTTCGAAAATAATGATTCCAGGGCTTTTCTTGCTTTTCATGAGAATCAGTTAATCGGATATTTTGAATTGCTTTTTGGGGTTCAAAATGAAGTTGAAATAACTTTCTTTGGCCTTTTCCCAAGACATATAGGTGCCGGATACGGAGGCTACTTGTTATCGCACGCAATAGAAACTGCCTGGAATTCAGGGGTATCAAAGGTGTGGTTGCATACTTGTACCAGCGATCATAAATCGGCATTATCAAATTATATTGCACGAGGCTTTAAAATAGTCAAAGAAACAGAAGCAGAGGAGGACATACCTGATAAAGAAGAGTATTTGAAGCTGGTCAACAGTTTTATGGGTAAATATATCGATCAGGAAAAATATTTCGGAAAATAGATATTGTTTAATTCAACCCAACTAAAACATTCATGATAATCACTTTTAAACTTTGGTCATTTGACTTTGTTCTTACCTAAAATAAAAAACAAAGTTTATGAATGATTCTATAATATTTTCGCCCTACCGTTTGGGTAATTTTGAATTGAAAAACCGCATTGTCATGGCACCTATGACCCGTTCAAGGGCTATTGAGAATATTCCCGCCGATATTGCAGCAGTTTATTATTCGCAACGGGCAGATGCCGGTTTAATTATTACCGAAGGCACATCCCCATCGCCGAATGGTTTGGGATATGCCCGGATTCCTGGTCTTTTTAATACGCAACAGGTAGATAGCTGGAAAAAAGTTACTGATGCCGTGCATGCTGCAGGTGGAATAATATTCGTACAGCTTATGCATACCGGCCGTATAAGTCATACTTTGAATTTGCCGAAAGGGGCTTCCGTTATTGCACCTTCTGCTGTGAAACCGGCGGGGACAATGTTTACCGATGCTTCAGGTTTACAGGAATTTTCTGAACCGCGGGAAATGACCCCCGAAGAAATAATTCAAGCACAGGAAGAGTATGTATCAGCAGCTAAAATGGCAATAGATGCTGGCTTTGACGGTGTTGAACTTCATGGTGCAAACGGATATCTGCTGGAGCAATTTCTATCTCCGGTGAGTAATCAGCGAAACGACATGTACGGTGGAAATACCGTTAACAGATGCAGGTTTGTTTTGGAAATTATTGAAAAAATAGTTTATCAGATAGGGAAGGAGCATTTGGGAATCCGGCTGTCACCTTATGGTGTTGCAAGCGATATGCCTCATTATCCTGAAATTGACGATGAATATGCATATCTGGCTGAAAAGTTAAATATGTTGCAAATTTCTTATATACATCTTGTTGATCATAGCAGCATGGGTGCTCCTGAAGTTCCTGTCAACATAAAAAGAATGTTTCGTTATAAGTTTAAAGGTACATTGATTTTATCGGGTGGTTATAATCAGGAAAGGGCTGAACAGGATCTAAAAGCTAAAAATGCTGATTTGATTGCCTTTGGTAAATCTTTTATCAATAATCCCGATTTGGTGGAACGGTTCAGAAATAATTGGCCTTTATCACAAAATCTCGATACTTCTACCTTTTATACTCCTGGGGTAAAGGGATATTCTGATTATGAAAAATTTCGTGTGGAGAAAATAAATGTATAACCTGGATAATTCATAAACCTGATAATAACCTCACCCTCACCCCCAGCCCCTCTCCTGAAAGAGAGGGGAGCGAGATTGTAGGGTTTTTAAAGTCCCTCTCCTTTTCGGAGAGATCCCGAAAGCTTTCGGGATTAGGGT
>JBBQEI010000118.1:0-8889 GCA_038320545.1 Bacteroidales bacterium | reverse complement strand
AACGATTGTTTTGAATTAACAATAGACGGTTTTATAATTTATAATTCAGAACATCCATTTTATTCTGACGACAAATTCTTCAACAATCTGCTGAATTATCACCAGAAGCTCGAGAATTATGAAAAAATACGCAGAACTGTTACTTACAAAAAACAGCAATAAGTAATAATATACTTTTAGAGTTATTAAGGAAAGGGACGCAGCGATTGCTTCCCTTTTCCCTGACATGCTCGAATTATAAAAGACCTTTCGTAAAACCTTAACATTTTTAATCCGTAAAATCTGTAATTTTAAAATTGTCATAAACAAATATGAATCAATATCTTTCCTATTGTATATGAACCGGATAACACTTTTAATAATATTGTTTACAGCTTTTACTAATTCGGCTTTTAGCCAGAAATTCAGGATCACACCCAATAACAACCAATATTATTATACTGATTATATTCAAAAAGAAGATTCTGGTTCTATATTGAAAATAATTCTGATTTTTTCAGTTACCGATGCATATAAACCGACATATCTAAATCCGGAATTTTCGTGGAGTGATGGATCAGGAAAGCTAAATGCAAATATGATTATGCCTGGAAAGTATCAAATTGATTTGAATGTTGTTTATAAAAAGACAAATGCAAACACTATTGCGTTCAGCGAATTTAGTAAACCTCGAATTATTAATGTAAATATCAACGACTTACACAGAGTTTTAATCAAGATTGAATATGTTACTAATTTAACCGTAGAATACATTGAGAAGAAGATTTCAACTTTTAATCCTCTGGAATCAAAATACGAAGATTTAATTTATTTTATTTACGATTATAATGATATCCTCAGGAAATATGATCCTTTCTGTGAGTTAATTTTGCCTGAGATAGTTACAGATGATTTTTCCAAAAAAATTACCCAGACCATAAATTCCGATTGGAAGAAAACTAAATTTAACGTATTTCAATCCACCTGCAAAGATTTAAATAAATCATTAAAAAATTCTGAACAGAATAGTGCTGTTGTTGATCTGATAAATTGTCTGTCGCAAACAAACCAAATAAAATTAAACCATTATAATGCTTATCGGATCGATTATCTTACTGGTCTGTTGGAATATCGTTTAACATTATCTGCAGAGCATTCCGGCGAAATTGACAATCAGATCATGAAAAGCTTCCAGGCCATAAAACAAGAAAATATTGATTCAACTGATCGGCAATTAATAGTTACCCATGTAACCCGAAATGGATTTCAAATGAATAACCTTTCTGTTGCATACTCTCCTGCTGTAAACCCTTCTCCGGAATTAAATAAAATACAAAAAGAATACTTTAAATGCCCTTCATCCCCTTCCTATAGCATTTTCTCCAATTCAAATTATTTGATCTGGGTCGAAAGTAAGGATAAGAAAAAGGTATCTACTAATAAATTTGTAAATCCTGCAGATGGCAAGTATAAAGAAATTGTTTTACCCGTTAATTCTTCTCTTGCAATTGTACGACTACAGAATGATTTTGGACAAAAACTTCATTTTGATGCAAAGGAATTTGATAATGAAATTAAAAAGCTTATAATAAGATATAAGTGCCTGTTTTTAACCAATATCTCGGTACCGGTAATTTAAAAAACACTATTTCGTATAATGAAACAAAATCACTTCGAAAACGACCTGAATCTTACCTAATTAAACCAGTGTTATGTCATTGGTATTTGTCTTCGACTTCGCTCAGACTGACAGGTCGTTAGTTATGCTGAGCGGATTCGAAGTACGAAATGCGATAATCAATTGACACAGCCTCTTACTTTTTCTGCTAATCATCTTAAATTCATATAAATGCTATTGTTTCTTAAACAATATGCGGTTTGCAGTGTTAGCTATCTGAACTTTTCTACATACTAAAAAATAAATGACACACGCCCCCACATATGAAGACTTAGAAAAACAGATTGACGAACTTATACGACAGAATGAAATTATCCGGTTGAATTCTTCCTTCCAGAACGAGGAAAAAGGAAAACGGGCTGCTGAGTTAATCATAGCCAATACAGAACTTGTTTTTCAGGATGAAGAAAAAGGAAAGCGGGCTGAAGAGTTAAGCATTGCAAACAAAGAGCTTGTTTTTCAGGATAAAGAGAAAGAAAAACGTGCCGCCGAATTAAGCATTGCCAACAAAGAACTTGCTTTTCAAAACGAAGAGAAGGAGAAACGCGCAGCAGAATTAAGTATCGCCAACAAAGAACTTCTCTTTCAAAATAAAGAGAAAGAAAAACGTGCCGCCGAGCTAATCATTGCTAATACAGAACTTGCCTATCAAAATGAGGAAAAAGAAAAACGTGCTGCCGAATTAATCATAGCTAACAAAGAACTTGCTTTTCAAAACCAGGAGAAAAGGAAAAGGGCTGCTGAACTTGAAATAAAAGTCGAGGAACGTACAAAGCAACTAGGAGAAAAAAATACGAGTCTTATCGACCAGATTAAAGAGAAAACCCGATTAACCAACGAACTTGAAGTGTACCAGTTAGAATTGCAAAAAGCCAAACAATTGGCCGAAGATGCAAACAAAATGAAAAGTGAATTTCTGGCTAATATGAGTCACGAAATACGAACCCCCTTGAATGCCATTGTAGGTTTTTCGAGTATATTGAAAGAAAAAGTTGAAGACAACAAAGAATTTACCGAATATTTAGATAATATTATTCAGAGTAGTAAAGTGCTGCTCAACCTGATAAACGACATCCTCGATTTGTCGAAAGTGGAAGCAGGCAGGATGGTTATTGACCTTCGGCCAGTATATCTGAAAAACCTGATTAAAGAAATCCAGGCAATTTTTTTGATGAAAGCTTCCGAAAAGGGAATAGCTATCAATATCGAAATAGCCAATAAATTGCCCGAAAGAATTATTACCGACGAAAAATTCCTTCGCCAGATATTATTCAATCTCATCGGAAATGCCGTTAAATTTACTAATGTCGGGAATGTGGATATTTTGGTTGACATAATTCCTAAAAAAGAAATCGACAGTAAAATAGACATATCGTTTACCATAAAAGACAGTGGAATAGGAATTCCTGCCAATCAGTTGATAAATATTTTCGCTCCGTTTACACAAGTAGCACATAAGGTTAGTAATAAATACGAAGGCACAGGTTTAGGCTTAAGTATCACCAGGCGTTTAACAGAATTGCTCGGAGGAACCATTTCAGCAGTAAGCGAATTAGGTAAAGGTTCGGTATTTATTGTTTCTCTTTTCAATATCGAAAAAGTAGCAATGAATACTGTTGAAGAATTTACTTTAGATAAAAGTTATCTGAAAAATATCAGGTTTAAAAATCCTTGCTTACTTATGGCCGAAGACGTTTTGTCCAACCGGCAGGTAGTAAAAGGTTATCTCGCAAAATATAATATTTCCATTGTTGAAACCGAAAATGGAGAAGACTGTATTAAGGCTGCACACAAAAAACGCCCCGATATCATATTAATGGATATGCAAATGCCTGTGATGGATGGGTATACTGCCATTAATATTCTTAAGGCAGATAGCGAATTAAAAAACATCCCCATTATAGCCCTTACAGCATCGGGAATGAAACAAGAAAAAGATAAACTGGGCAGTATCGCGAATGAATATTTACTTAAACCTGTACTCAAAAATGATCTATTGGAATTACTCGGCAAATATTTACCATATGAAACATTACCTGATGATAATAAACAACATAAATCAAAGACTGATATTTTAGCAACAGTGGTAAACCTTGAAACATTACCTGAAGAAATCAAGATTCAATTCGTTAGTAAATTTATGCCAGTCATCACAAAACTCCAAAAGACATTAAACGTCGACAACTTAATTGATTTTGAGAAAGATTTGGAAGAATTTACTACGAAACATAATCTTATTCAAATGGGAGAATATTGTACACAGCTAAAAGATAATATATCGACCTATAATGTAGATAGAATCAATGCTTCGTTAAAACAATTAACGCTTTACATCAATAAATAACACTAAATGGAATTGTTAAAAAAGCCTTTAATACTCATAGTAGACGATACACACGAAAATCTTCAGGTATTGAGCAATATTCTTCATGCAAAGGGATATAATATCAGCATTTCAACCTCAGGCAAAAGTGCATTGGAATCAGTAAATACCGAAATCCCCGACCTAATTCTACTCGATATTCAAATGCCCGAAATGGACGGGTACGAGACTTTTAAAGCGTTAAAAAATACCAATGCAAAAGATATTCCGGTAATATTCCTTACGGTTTTTGCAGAATCCGATAAAATAGTTCAGGCTTTTGATCTTGGCGCTGTAGATTACATTACCAAGCCATTTAATACTACTGAATTAACCTCACGCGTGGCAACCCATCTGGAAATAAAGATGTCGCGCGAAAAATTAATAGAACTTAATGCTACCAAGGAAAAGCTATTTTCTATCATTTCGCACGATTTGAAGAACTCACTTGGTTCAGTGCTTGGTCTTTCTAATATTTTATTAAAAAATATCGATGATTATCCTTTAGATAAAATACAGGAATTTATAAGCCACATTCATAATAACTCAAAAAAGACCTATGAATTATTAGAAAATCTATTGGATTGGTCGCGATTACAAACAGGAAAATTTACAAATAAAATAGAAAAATACAACCTGAAAACTGAGGTTGATAATACATGCATGTTATACAGCGACATTGCCAAAGATAAAAACATTACTCTTCAAAATAATATAACTTCCGATATCGATATATGCTGCGATATCGATATGACCAAAACAGTATTGCGAAATCTGTTATCGAACGCCATAAAATTTACAAATCCCAAAGGGATGGTTTCTATAAATGCATTGGAAAACATTTCGCATGTCGAAATTCATGTTAATGATAATGGCGTAGGAATTGAGGCGGAAAATATACCCCGTTTGTTTTCGGCCGAAAACAATATTTCTACTCCCGGCACCGGAGGAGAAAGGGGTACCGGTTTGGGCCTGATGCTCTGCAAAGAGTTGATAGAAAAACAAGGTGGCAAAATTTGGGTTGAAAGCGAATTAGAAAAAGGAAGTACTTTTAAATTTGCTTTGCCAAAGTGTGATGAATAAATAGGAAAGTAGGAAGACCGAAAACTGTTTTAACAGCTTACTTCTGTAAGGTACCATGTCGCGACACCGATACTCTGATTAATTTTACACATGCATCTGAAATGATGTTAGAATGAATTTTAACTTTGATGAAAAGGTATTTGATAATGAAATTAAAAAGCTCCTTATAAAATATAAGTGTATGTTTTTAACCAATATCTCGGTACCGGTAATTTAAGTAATTACATTTCGCATAACCTCACTACATCTGTTCTTTGCTACACAAATCATAAACCTTTATAAAGCGCCAGTCATAGCTATATTAAATACCTTCAGGCCAGTTAAGTCAGTGTTTTCTATTCCTTTGCCATGAATGAGCACCTTAAATTTGGTTCCCATATCTACAAGCAACGTATGAGTGAGAAATGATTCTTTCCTGACCAGGCTAAGTAAATCCTGCCCTGTTTCTAACGTTAGCGCATTTCTGAGATAATCTTTAAACCCGAGTGCAAGCAAAAAATCGGTTAATTTGGTAATACCACAGCAAAGCAGTCCACTTTTTAACCCCCAGTGTTTCAATGCCGAAAAATTCACATGCGATGTAATGTCCTGTTCTCCAATGTTAAGGTAGATATTGTCGATAATTTTGTGTTTATTATAGCTTAACAGGGTGCCACTCCTCCTGCTTTCGCTGTATAAACTGGCAGAAGGATAGCCATAATCGATTGTTAAAACATAACCCATTTGCAAGGATTCAGCAATTTCCTTTATCCATTCCGTAGCTTCAAGATTTATTTCAGTACGAAAGCCTTTGGGCAAAACAACTTTTAGTTCAGCAAGATAGTCCTTTAAAACATTGGAAGCGGGTTTAAGCAATTCCACAAATCCGTTATCGTATCCAATAAAAACCTCCATCAGCTCATCTTCCATCACTACCTGATGCACCGAAAAATTATCAATCAACTCATTGGATAAAATACACCCGGTAATTTCAGGAATATCCTTTATAGTTTCGTACCAATATACTTTATCGTGCAGGTGCAATTTTTCCTTCTCCCGCATGGCAGCACTTTTTTCAATAATACAATAATTCAGATGATCGTAAAATTTTTTATTTTTCTTAAGATAATCCAGGATATCATGGCAAAGTGCGCCAGTGCCTGCTCCATATTCAACTATGCTAAATTCGTTTTTACCCAAAACATCCCACATTTCTTCAAGCTGACGGCCTATCATGGCTCCGAATGCCGGTGTGAGACTGGAGCTTGTATAAAAATCGCCAGCAACCCCTATTTTGTCCTGCGAAGTGGTATAGTATCCTTTTTCAGGATAATAAAGCGCTATTTCCATAAAATCGTGAAAAGAAACAGGACCTTCTTTCCTGATTTTTTGTATTATGATATCAGAAAGCTGCATTTCAATTAATAAGTCGTTTAACATTCAATTCTCATTACTAAAAATCAACAGAATAGAATAATATTTGTTTTGAAACAGGAACCTTAAAGAAGGGTTTAAAATTATATTTCTCGATTTTCATTATTGTGATAGACTTGAAATAAATAGTTAATTAATATGAGGAATGTCCTGAACTTTAAATAATGACGCCTGATAAAACGAGAATACATATTTTCAGGAACTCAACAGTTAAATAGTATATGAATAAGTGAACGTTCTACTTTCAGTCCTTCCCATAATTATATCGGCCCGTTTATTTAAAGAAGACAACAGGTAAAATGTTTGAAATACCAGAATTATAAATATGAGCAAAGGAATGAATGCGCGAATTTCCAATCGTATGCCTAAATGATAAATCCTAATATACACTTCGACTCCGCTCAGTGTGATACTAATACCCGTTCGTCAGCCTGAGCGAGTCGAAGCCTTCGTCCTAACTAAACGACATTGATATACATTAATATATTAATAGACCTTTATATCTTTTTATATTCATTTAATTCGTAATTTTGCCTTAACCATTAAGAAATCCATTATGAATATAATTGAAGATACCATTGTAATAGAAGTAGTAAAAAAGAATTTTAAGACTGCTCCAAATATTTCAGGCTAATATTATTGATTATTAAATACTATGCTTGGAAAGACAACCGAATATGCGATAAGGGCGCTGGTATACATTTATTTACAAAATGTGGAAGGAAAAAGGCCTGGTTTTAAAGAGATTTCGGCGGAAATAGATTCTCCCGAACAATTTACGGCGAAAGTACTTCGGGCCTTAACACATGAAGGAATAATATCTTCCATGAAAGGCAGAAGAGGAGGTTTCTTTTTTGACCAACCTGAGCTTCCATTACCGTTGTACGATATAGTCCGACTTTTGGAAGGGAAAAAATTGTTCACCAAATGTGGATTCGGATTAAAGTTCTGCGATAGTGAAAATCCTTGTCCTTTGCATGATGAATACTCCAAAGTTAGAGAAACATTTTATAAAATGGTCTCAGAAAAGACAGTTCAAACATTAGCAAAAAAAATTACTGATCATCAAGCAATTTTATCCCGGAGGCAGAATACAGCTATTGAAAAAAATTATTGATCAATTAATTAAAATAAACGATATGAAACATATATTAATAATTTCCATTATTTTATTGTTTGTCGCAGGATGTAACAATTCAGATCAAAAAACATCGGTTTTTGAAGAAACAGGCACCACATCATCTGAAAACATGAAGCATGTTAAACAGGAATTGGTTGCTCCTCCGGCTATACCGATTCACGAACAGGATGTTGGAAATGACGATCAGGTGATTGTAGATGTAAAGCTTGTGGTCGAAGAAATATTACTTGAGATTGCTCCGGGAGTAAAAACATGGGCACTCACATTTAATGGCACTGTTCCCGGGCCATTGATTGTAGTGCATCAGGACGATTATGTTCAGCTCACATTGGTGAATCCTGCCTCAAACACAATGCCTCATAATATCGACTTTCATTCAGCAACCGGAGCAATGGGAGGCGGAGACCTGAGCATTGTAAACCCGGGACAGGAAGCCACCTTTATATTTAAAGCCACCAAACCAGGGGTATTTATTTACCACTGTGCTCCGGGCGGTATTATGGTTCCGATACATGTTGTTTCGGGAATGAATGGTGCCATTATGATATTACCTAGGGATGGTTTAAAAGACGAACGCGGTAACCCGGTAAAATACGACAAGGCATTTTATATTGCCGAACAAGATTTCTATCTCACCAAAGATGCCAATGGGAAATACAAGGAATATGATTCTCCTGCAGCAGGTTTCGGAGATTTAACTGAAAAAATGAGAGGATTGATTCCCAGTCATCTTGTATTTAATGGCAAAGAAAATGCATTAACAGGTAGTAATGCAATTCAGGCAGAAGTAGGTGAAAAAGTATTATTTATAACCTCTCAGGCGAATCGCGACACAAGAATTCATCTGATTGGCGGACATGCTGATTTAGTTTGGCTTGGAGGCTCATTTAATGATATTCCGGTTACTAATTATGAAACCTGGCCAGTTCCTGCAGGATCAGCAGTGGCAGCTTTATATCAATTCCGGCAGCCGGGAAAATATGTTTATTTAAACCACAATTTAATTGAGGCAATTTTACTTGGAGCTTTGGCAGAGATAAACGTTTCGGGAAAATGGAATGATAACCTTATGAAACAAGTTAAGGAACCAGGATTAATTGGGAAATAATAAGAATTGCATCAAATAATTAGTGCGTCTTGTAAATTAACTTTATTTTTTTTCAAATAATCTAATGGACGATTTGTTTAAAAGTTGTTCCCTTTTAGCAGGTTCCAGCATATTTTCTTTGAACT
>JBBQEI010000117.1:0-8913 GCA_038320545.1 Bacteroidales bacterium | reverse complement strand
ATTTGGGACAAAAATAAATTGTTTGATTATGAAACCTCTACAAGGTTTTAAAATTCGCAGGTCTCAATCATTTTCTACAATTATGAAACATCTACGATGTTGATGCATCCTTGTAGAGGATACATAGTTGTAGTACGGATTGGAGTCCTATGCCTTACTACCTTGTAGAGGTTGCATTGCTATTAACAGCAAATATTTTAGCATTTGTTCCATCTTGTATATAGTTTCCTGAATTAAATGCAGTATCAAGCACTCCGTGGTTGTTGAGACTATCTCCATATACCACCGGGTTTAACTTAGTTGAGCTCCCTTTGGTCGATTCAGTTCCGCGTAAAAAGAATTTGATTTTAACCCTTAATTCGCATTATTCATGTATTTTTGCACAAATTTTTTCGATGCGTATTGATGTCATAACAGTATTACCCGAATTGTTGGAGAGCCCTTTGAACCACTCCATTGTGAAACGGGCAAAAGATAAAGGATTATGTGAAATTGTAATCCACAACCTTCGAGATTATAGCCATGATAAACACCGCAAAGTTGACGACTACGCATTTAGCGGCGATGCTGGCATGGTGATGCTGATTGAGCCTATTTACAATGTAATTACCCATTTAAAGTCGCAACGTGTTTACGATGAAATAATTTATACCTCTCCCGATGGAGAAACCTTTACACAAGGAAAAGCCAACTATATTTCGACTCTGAAGAATATTATCATATTATGCGGTCATTATAAAGGAATTGACCAACGCATACGCGATTACCTGATTACAAAAGAAATTTCCATAGGCGATTATGTACTTACAGGCGGTGAACTTGCTGCTGCAATCATTATCGACAGTGCTGTACGACTCCTGCCGGGAGCTTTGGGCGATGAGATGTCAGCTTTAACCGATTCGTTCCAGGATAATCTGCTGGCGCCACCTGTATATACCCGTCCGGCGGAATTTAATGGCTGGAAGGTTCCTGATATTCTGTTGAGCGGCAATACAAAGCTGATCGACGAATGGAAAATGGAACAATCGCTGGAACGAACCAGAAAACTGAGGCCGGATTTGCTGGAGGAGGATTGACGGGTTGCAATTTAGCGGGTTACGAGTTGCGAGTTGCGGGTTGGGGTTACGGGTAAGGGTTGGAGGTTGCGTGTTACGTGTCAATAGCATGTAAAAAGAAATACAGCCAAAAAAAATTTAATGGCTGTTTACTTCTTACTGGTTTCTTACTACTTACGACTTACTACTAAATTTACATCCCTATACTCTTCGTTTTGCTATCACTTTCAACATCTAACGTGTAAAATTATTTTTCACGTTAGGAAAATTATTTTTCACGTTAGGGAAATTATTCTCCACATTAGAAAACGGATCTACCCTAATAACATTTCGTTCTCAGCCATCTAACCAACTCCGGCTCCAGAAATCTACACGCTTTGCATAGCGTCTGGAAACGTATGGCTACAACTGTTTTCACTCAATTAATTTAATGTGTTAGTTAAACAGACCCTATTCTCATTTTACCCAATACTAACGGCTTAAACTAACGACTTACGACTTACAATCTAGGATTTCCCCGGCTGTTCTAATTCTTACTCCCGATAGCTATCGGATTACTTTTTTGTATTTCATACAACTTCCCGATAACTATCGGAACGACTATCTACTTAAGACTATACTATATCTTCTTCGGATCGCATAAATGCTTTTCTTTTCGGGCTTTTTCCCCACAGTTTTTACATTTAAATTTCAATTCACCATCTTCCTGTTTCTCAAGCCTTTCCTTTTTACTAAGCTTGCACATTGTTTTGCCCATTAATTCTGTCTTAAATTTAAGTATGAACAAAAAAAAGTAAAACTGGTTCATTTTGTAAATCGTATCTCAAATTACCAGCTTTTTATAATTATTTTCTTTCTCACAAAATATGATTTTTACTATACTTATAAGTGTTTATTTATGTTTTTAAACAAAACAAACTGTTTATAATCAGGTTACTATATTAGCTAATTTTGGCTTCTGATAATTAAAAAATATTATACGATGTATCCAAATAATTATATTGTTCCTGTAGCGGTTAACGAACCAGTGCTGGATTATACGCTGGGAAGCAGGGAAAGGGAAGATATTGTTAAAGCTTTGGCTGAAGCAAAATCAAAATTAGTGGATATTCCAATGTTCATTAATGGAAAAGAAGTAAGAACGGGAAATAAAACTGAAATTCGTGCCCCGCACAACAGAGAATTATTATTAGGGCATTTCCATAAGGGCGATGCAACACACGTTCAACAAGCAATAGATGCAGCCCTTGCTGCAAAAGAAAAATGGGCTGCCATGCCCTGGGAACATCGTGCCTCTATTTTTCTCAAAGCAGCAAACTTATTAGCTGGTCCATACCGTGCCAAAATGAATGCAGCTACAATGCTTGGTCAATCAAAAAACATTTATCAGGCCGAAATTGATTGTGTTTGTGAGTTAATCGATTTTTTCCGTTACAATGTTCAGTTTATGACTGAAATATATGCACTGCAACCACAAAGCAACCCTGGTAACTGGAACCGCACCGAATGGAGACCATTGGAAGGTTTTGTATTTGCACTTACACCATTTAATTTTACCTCTATTGCCGGAAATCTTCCTACAGCGCCTGCCCTGATGGGAAATACGGTTGTTTGGAAACCTTCGAACACACAGGTTTATTCGGCTCAGGTAATTGTCGAGATTTTAAAAGAAGCTGGTTTACCCGATGGAGTCATCAATATGGTGCTTGTATCCGGACCGGTTGCTGGTGAAGTAATTTTTAACCATCCCGATTTTGGTGGTATCCATTATACCGGATCCACTGAAGTATTTCAAAATATCTGGAAAACAATCGGAAACAATATTCATAAATTTAAAGCTTACCCACGCATTGTAGGCGAAACTGGTGGTAAAGACTTTGCCATGATCCATCCTTCGTCGGTACCACAGCAGGTAACTACCGCAATTGTTCGTGGAAGCTTTGAATTCCAGGGTCAAAAATGTTCAGCTTTATCGCGTGCCTATATTCCTTCGAACCTTTGGCCTGAAATTAAAGAGCAATTGGTAAAAGAACTGTCGACAGTTAAAATGGGCGATGTAGAAGACTTTGGTAATTTTGTAAATGCAGTTATCGATGAAGCTTCATTTAAGAAATTATCGGGTGTGATTGAACAGGCTAAAAAAGATAGCGATGCATCCATACTTTTTGGTGGAAAATGCGATAGTTCGAAAGGTTATTTTATTGAACCTACGGTAATTGTAACAACTAATCCGCATTATTATTCGATGCAGGAAGAATTATTCGGGCCGATAGTGACCATTTATGTTTATGATGAAAATAAATTTGTTGAGACTTTGGATTTGGTTGATAAAACCTCGATATACGCATTAACAGGATGTATATTTTCTTCCGACAGGGAGGCTATTGTACTTGCTACCCAAAAACTGGTGAATGCAGCCGGTAATTTCTATATCAACGACAAACCAACCGGTGCTGTTGTAGGCCAACAACCTTTTGGCGGCGCCAGAGGATCAGGCACGAACGATAAAGCCGGATCAGTTTTAAATTTGTATCGTTGGGTTTCGCCAAGAACCATCAAAGAGAATTTCTTATCTCCGGTAAGTTATCAGTATCCATTTATGAAGAAATAAAAAATGCTTATAAATAAAAAGAAGGTGTCTAAAAAGTGAGTAAAGACGTCTACTCCGCTCAGTCTGGCCGCTGAAAGTCAATTAATTGTCACATTGAGCGGAGTCGAAATGCGATAATTAATTGACTTTTTAGACACCCTCTTTTCTTTGAAGTTACTTTGTTTAGAAATTAAAATTGATACCTGCCAAATAAAGACCTTTTACCTGATCCATAAAAGCAAACTCTTTTTTGGTATCATTCATCAAATTACGTGCATTGATAAATATGCTGTTATCCTTCCAGAATTTATATGAAACCTTTAAATTTATGATCACTTTTGGCTCCATTGTGTAAACTTCTTTAAATAATTCGGGTTTATATGCAGCCTGATTATTTATGTATGCATCACTATAACGACCAATATCATTGATTTTATTATGCAACATTGTTTGCTCAGTATAGAAATAAAAGCTGGAATTCACATTCAATTTTTTCTTGAAGGAGTAGTCTATTACTAATCCACCGTAAAACGAAGGGGTTGATTTATGAGTCATGGAAGTCTTACTGCTATCCCTGAAAGTAGTGTAGTTAATACTGTAGCTTTTTATATCCGAAGTTTGAGGAATAGGAGAAAAATCACCTCCCGCAATTTTCATTAAATCGCCCATATATTGAGCAGCACAGGCATTCTGAAGGTAACTAAAATCATCCCAGATAGTTCGTTCATAGAAATTGGAGATTTTTGTCTTCTGAATGGTTCCAAATACCCTGAAATTCAACTGAGTATTTACTGCTATGCTTAAGTTAGCGGTAATACCATTTTGAACCGATTTTAAATCCAGGTTCTGATATTGACCATGACTCTGAATTCTTGAAGGAGCTTGATTGGGAGCCAATCCATTTTTTATTGGAGCAAAGTCAAAGTCCATGGTCATGGCATCCGGAGTATAAAAAATGAAGTTCTTCATTTCGGAATGAAATGCTTCTATTTCAAATAAAATATTCTTTAAGATTTTAGTTCTGTAGCCTAATTCAAACATATCCATTGTAGGTAGATCCATGTTTTGATTGCCTTCGTAATGCATCGTGTAATAGCCAGGTACCACTTTCCAATAATAATTTGCATATGTGTCGGCCATGAATGCACCACGGTTAGCCCTGGAATAGCCAGCACGGATTACATTGTTTTCGTCAATATCGTATGAAGAGATAAATTGGTAAGTCACCTTTGTTACCTCAGGCTTATTATATTTATCACCTCTGATCGCTGCAATTAATCGCAGTTTTTCAAAAAGTTTATAATCGGCACGGAGAAAATACGCAATAGAGGTGAGTGTTTGCGAGCCATTTAGGTATCCTGAATTCGTTGAAATGTCGACCCACTTTTCATCATTGTAGATACTTTTTTGCAAACTAATACCTGGACGAATTACCAGGGAACCAAATGTTTGTTCATATTCGAGGGTGTTATTCAGAACTTGTGGTTGAACATGAAAACCAGTGTAAGTTCTCTGAAGATCTTGCTCTCCATACATATAATTGGACTGGAAATGAAACCCATAAGCTTTTATCCTAATATCAGCATACTGCGTTGACGATTCCCTGCCAACTATTGAAAGGGAATTATTCCCTAAGGTACTTGATATAATGTCTGACTTCTGAGCGCCAAATGATAAATCAATCCCAATATCCTTTGATGCATCGTATCGGATAAATGCATTTCCAGCATATTTTTCCAAAGCTAGCTCCGGATTTGGAAATACTTTATCAAAACCTTCCTCAGCTAATAAACCGGTAGGTAAACGCAAAGTGCTCATTTCTTCTGCAGAATACTTTTTATTATAATCGAAGACATAAAACTCTTTTTCGAATCTGTCGAAATGACTGTAATTCCCCGAAAGTCTCACCTTCAATTTCTCTCCCATACCAAACGATACGCCACCATTTAATATTTTTGAGTTGTTAGTACCCATCTGCAATTGGCCATCAGTATGAATCTTTTTATTTTCAACTGTTCGGGTAATAAGATTTATTGCACCCGAAACTGCATTAGGCCCATATAAGGCACTTGATGGTCCACGGATAACTTCTATTCTTTCAATATCATTCAAATCAACGGGTAACGATTCCCAAAATGTACCACCAAAAGCATAGTTATAAACCGGACGGCCATCAATCATTATTAATGAAATAGAATTTTCGGAATATACGAACATTCCTTTGGGGGGCATGTTGTCATTTCCACGAATGTGAACATCATAGTTTCCATTAGTTTTTTCCCTGACAATCATTCCTGGAACAAGTCGTAATGCTTCAGGTATACTTGTTGCCCCAGAATTTAAAATTTCATCCCGGGATAATACAGTGGTGGAAAGTGGTGAATTTAACGATTTCTCGGCTCTTTTTGAAGCTGAAGTAACATCTTTATTCAGAAAATACTCCATAATTTCGTCTGCCGAAAGTCCGAATTTATTGGCAACAACCATTAAATCTTCCAAAGAAAGATTTAAAAGATCCTGATAGGAAAATTGAGAAAGCTCTTCTTTTGTCATTTCCGAAACAGCTTTTGAAACCTCTTGTGCCAGTCCCACTCCCTGTGATAAAACAAAAGAAATAATGAATATTAAAATGTATATTTTTTTCATGATTATGTTTTTGAATTGATACATATGTATTAATTAACAGCAATTCCTAAATTAAGCAGGCTAGCACTTACTTTAAGCCCTTTTTGCTCAATGTGTTGCCTATTAATTTCAAATTTAAGTTTGTCACCATCCATTATAAAATTAATACTTGCACCGAGTTGAATGCCTCCTTTGCTATCCGAAACTATCAGGGTGCTATTTCCGCTAAATTTCGTCAATAACTGTGGAATCAATAAACCTTTATTTGGAGAAATGTAAAGAATGTGGCAATTGCCAATTTCTTCAACATTGCTAAAAACCTTCACCTTCATTGTCTGACTACCAGCTCTTTGAGTACTTGTAATGGTTTCCAATTCTTTGGTAATTGAATTGCTTCCAAGAATTCCGATAATTAGGTCCCCTTGTTGGTATGCCTGAGGCCATTCAACATTTTTAATAAAGTTGTAAAGAAACAAGGCTTTGAATTTTTCATTTTGGGCATTTAATGCACAACTGCCTAATATCAATAAAAGCAGCGTTGTAATAATCCTTCTCTTTTTTTTCATCTTTGATAGTTCTATTGTGGTTAAAAATCTCAAGCGTTTGGGTATATTAATCAATTAGACAAGAATGTTTTTTAGATTGGCTTACAAACAGATATATAATTGTCAGGTTTTAGGGTTGTATTTACGCAGAACTTTAGGAAAAAGTTTAAAATTATCTGACAAAAATCATTTGCATAAAAAGATATTTTTGGCTCTTTTATAATATAGGCCATAAAAAAATCGGATCCTTATAAAAGAACCCGATTTAACGAATATTGAATTGAATAAAGAATGAATCTTTTAATATTGTTCCAATTAGTTTATTTTAATCTAATTTATTGATTCTAAAAGTATTAAAACTCTTAGGTTTTAGTTCAACCTTAAAACTTTTTTCACCGACTCTTATTTTAAGATTTCTTTGATTTTTTGACTGATTGTAAACCAATACTACTGTAGTTCCATCCGGATTTGAAAATGCAAGTAAATCTTCCATTCCTTCAGTAATTAACCTTTTACTTCCGGGTTTAACAAAATGGCTAAGATGTTTTATCAGATAAAATTCGGGATTAAACTTTGCCTTTTTTGTTTTAGAATCTACTGATATCATGGAATTCTGTTTCCAGCCCCACTGACTTTTACCGGTCTCGTCTAAAATAATATTCCAATACATGTAAGCGTTAGCTCCATTATTCAGGTAATGAAGAATAAGCTGCCATGTATATTCCGAAGCTGCCCAATCGTTTGAACCATCGCCACATTCAGTTTCTGTTTGCATCAGCTTCACTTCAGGATATTTCTGATGAACTCCGGGAATAGCCCCTTTTCCTGCCCATTGAAAACCAACCCCTTTTACATATTTCGAAGCTAAGGAATCAGTTAAAACAGTATCAATTTTTTCAACTGATGCACGCTCCATTGTTCCAAGCCAAATCTCAGGGTTTTGGTTTTGTAATTGAGGTCCTAAATATTTCCCGATAAAATCGCGCAAAGCCGATGCTGTCCAAATACAACTTGGAAAAACCTGGCAGGAATTTGGCTCATTCTGAACATGAACAGCATATATATTTATTCCTTTGGACTGGTATGCTTCTATAAATTTAGAAAAATATAAGGCATATGCTTTTAAATATTCAGGTTTCATAATAAATTGATTAATCCCTTCCAATCCCTCGCCTGAAATCGGCAAATCGTTTTGAACTGTGTCGCGGTGACAGGCATAATGTTTATTTGTTTTCATCCACGATGGAGGACACCAGGGAGAAGCCCAAACCTGCAATTTGGGATTGTATTTTAAAGCTTCCTTAATATATGGTAATAAAGCTGTAGTATCGTGTTCTATGGAGAAGTTTTTCATTTCAAAATCTCCGGGAGTTTCATTGTAAGAATAAAACTTTCGGGAATAATCGTTTGCACCCAAAGGCATCCGACAAATAGTGAAATTAAAACCCTGCTCAGGTATAAAGAGATCTTGTAAAATGGAATCGCGAGCACCACTTGATAACATTTGCAGCGCATCCCATCCCAGTTCATTAAAACATCCTCCAAATCCATCAATGGTTTGGGCAGTGTTTCCAGTTATAACAGCATCAAAGGGCGCATTATCCACTGCATTTTTCAATGACAAATTATTTTCTTCCGACCATCTGGTATCATTGGTCGTAGAAATCCATTCTATTGGTTTCTGTGTGCATGCCAGTAATGATAGCGATGCGATGAAAAGGACTTTTTTTAACATATAATTAGTTTTATTTAAGCAAGAGAATTATTCAAAAGTATAATAATTATCACATTTCGACTCCGATACCATTGACATATTTTTAAAAAGCTGATTTCCAGGCTATCCTTCGACTCCGCTCAGGATTACATGGAAGAGAATGTTATTTTATATTGTATTATTTAATAAAAACTGCTTATCCACTTCGGGCAAGTGTTGTTATTAATAAAGATTCCTCACTCTGCCTGCCTGCTACAGGCAGGTTCGGAATGACAATAAAAACTTGTTATGGGTGGTGAGAGAGGCTGGCTTCGCCAGCCGCTAGGACCACCGCATCATCTTACCAAAGTCGGTCATTGCGAATGAAATGATGAATCTTTATTT
>JBBQEI010000116.1:0-8955 GCA_038320545.1 Bacteroidales bacterium | reverse complement strand
AAAAGATTTTATAATATCAGCGGAGGTGGTCACTTTGGTTTTGGGGGTGGATTTAATCATCCATGCTGGACAAATATTGATTTTCTAAAACCTAAACATATTCTCAATCCTGAAAATGAAATTGCTCACGATCTTCTCAGTCTTACCCCATTGCCGTTAGAAACATCGTCAGCCGAACTCGTACAATCGCAATATACAATTGAACACATTACCGATGAAGCGGCCAAAATCTTTTTTGAAGAGGTTTATAGAACTTTAAAATCAAAGGGAGTTTTTCGGATTGTTGTTCCCAATAACGAACTCGACTATATTGCTTACGCCAATAACGATAAGCACTATTTTCACTGGATAGAAATGTTTAGCAAACCTGAACTATATAAGAATCTTCGATTGAATATTCCTTTAAATCAGGCTTCATTTGAACAGGTTCTATTGGTTCATTTTGCTGCGAATGCATCTGCCATTTATAATGATGGAGCTCCTGAGAGAATTTCGGATGATCAGTTTAAGGATTTTTTCCATAATAACTCAATGGACGATTTCTTTAACCTTTGCATACAAAAATGTTCTGTTGAAAAACAAAAAAAATACAGACAGAATCATATTAACTGGTGGACAAATAAGAAATTAATAACCATGCTCGAAAGTGCAGGATTCAGGAAAATATATCAGCTTTCGTGCTTTCAGAGCACATCGCCGGTTATGCGTAATAAATTTTACTTTGACAAATATTGGAACAATGTGGCCTTATTTATAGAAGCAGTTAAATAAAAACTTTTACATATGGTGAAAAACAAAATTTCCAGGATACAAGAGCAATTTTGGCTTTTACAAAATGTATATAAAAACAATTCGGCCTATAATATTTCTTCAGTTTTCAAAATTGATGGAAATATAAATGTACCCGCTCTTAACAAAGCTTTAAATCAGATTATTCTTAATCACGAATCCTTAAGAAGTTATTTTACTGATGAAAATAATCAGATTTTCCAGAATTTAGTCGATAGCGAAAATGCCAAATATGATATCAAAATTGAACATGTTCCGGATCTTGCCCGGTCAGGAGAGATTCCAAGCTGTGTTAATGACGAAATAAATACACCATTTAAGCTAAACGAATGGCCTCTTTTCCGTGTAAAACTGTTTGAAACAGAAAACCACGTATATTTTTTGACCATTGTTTTCCACCACATTCTAGTAGATTTAAAATCCAAAGAGATTTTTTCAGAGGAGTTGGCTGAATATTATTCTCTCTATGATAATAATATCAACTCTGCAATTGAACCGGAATTTGATTCTTATTCAATTTATACTGAATGGTTAAATAACTGGCTTCCTTCTCCGGAGGCAAAAAAATTAGTTTCGAGTTGGGAAGAAGAATTTGCAGATCCGGTTGGTTCACTTGAACTTCCAATAGATTTTCAGCGCCCTAAAGTGAATACGCTGGAAGGAAAAAGATCGTTGTTCAGACTCGGGGAACCTGTTTCAAACCAGATAAATCAACTGGCTAATGATTACAATGTTAACTCCTATACTATATTATTGGCCAGTTATGCTGTATTTCTACATTGTATCACCCGTCAGCCAAAAATATCAATTGGGGTTCCATTAACCAATCGAAAAAACGAAAAATTTAAAAATACTTTCGGTTGTTTTGTTAACATAGTTCCCGTTTTTATTGACTTCGATAAAGATGATACAATTGATTCTATAGTTTTAAAGGTTCGTAAGCAGCTTTTATTTGCACACCGTCGACAGGAAATACCTTTCCTGAATATTTATGAACTTTACAGACTAAAAAACAATAACAATTCAATGAATATGTTTCAGGCAGGTTTTGCTTTCGAACCTCCAATGCAATTGAAATTAAATAATTGCAAAATAGAACCGGTGGTTTGTGAAAGAGAAGGTGCCCAACTCGACATATTTTTTACCCTGTGGGAACAACCGGATGGATTCCACGGCTTTTTAGAATATTCCTCATTACTGTTTTCTGAAAAGACCATTTACAGGTTTAAAGAAATTTACCAGAAAATAGTAAATGCATTTATAAATCGATCAACTGAAACAATTCCAAATATTGATATTCTGCCAGAATCGGATGCAGAAATCCTTGACAATTGGAACAACACCGACAAGGAATATAACAAACATCTTTGCCTCCATCATAAATTTGAACAACAGGTAAATAAAACACCACAGGCAGTTGCACTGATATTTAATGATCAAACTTTAACTTATGAAGCATTGAACAAGTATGCCAATAAAATGGCAAATCTGCTTATAAGCAAAGGAGTGAATATTGAAGATAAAATTGGAGTGTGCCAGGAACGTGGCCTCGAAATGATTATTAGCATTATTGGAATTCATAAAGCGGGCGCAACCTATGTTCCTATCGATCCTAATTATCCTGAGGACCGAATGCAAATGATTTTGGAAGATGCTAATCCAAAATTTATATTGACAAAAAACAGTTCATCGCATAATATTCCGAACAAATTTCAAAAAATTTATGTCGACAATATTCTGGCTGAATCAGTTCCCGCAAATGAAACTCAACCGAATGTTAAAGTAAATTCACATAATGTTGCTTACATAATATACACCTCAGGTTCTACAGGAAAACCAAAAGGGGTAATGATTGAACACCATTCGGTAATTAATAAAATTGAATGGATGCAGTATCAGCATCCATTAAAGGAGAACGATACTCTTATGTTAAAAACCCCAGTTACATTTGATGTTTCTGTTTGGGAATTGTTCTGGTGGTATTTCAACGGGAGCCGGTTAGCTATTCTTCCTCCGCAAGGTGAAAAAGATCCGAAAACTATCGTTGATGTTGCCGAAAAAAACAAGGTAACGCTTATCATTTTTGTGCCTTCCATGTTTTCGTATTTCGTTGGTTATATTAAAGCCAATAATCTTTCCGAAAATCTTAAAAGTTTAAAATGGATTATTCAAATTGGGGAAGCTCTTAGTCCTCAGCTTGTTAATTCCTTCAATGAGTTACTTACTGAGCATTTCAATCCATTAATGGTAAACACTTATGGTCCGGCGGAAGCTACAGTCGCTGTAACATATTACGATTGCCCAAAAAATGGAACTATTGAAAATATTTATATTGGAAAGCCCATTTTCAACACAAAAATCTTCATTATTAATAGCAACAAAAAAATATTACCCATTGGAATACCCGGCGAATTAGTAATTACAGGCGTTAATTTAGCACGTGGTTATATTAACCGGCCGGAGCTAAACGATGAAAAATTCGTAGAAATTGAATATCGTGGACAAAAAATCAGGGCTTACAAAACTGGCGACCTTTCCCGTTGGCTGGATAATGGGAATCTGGATTTTATAGGAAGAGTTGATAATCAGGTTAAAATAAGAGGATTTAGAATAGAATTAGGTGATATAGAAGCTGTTTTACAGCAATGTGAATTTGTAAAATCAGCTGCTGTAATTGTTGACAGCACTAATGCGGATAATAAAGTTTTAATTGGATATGTAACATTAAAAGATAAGAATTCAGGAACTGTTGAATCGATAAAAAGCTTTTTACAGACCAAGTTACCTGATTACATGATTCCAGCACATTTGATGATTCTGGATGAAATGCCTTTTAACAGAAGCGAAAAGATAGACCGTAAAGCACTTCCCAAACCAACTATAATCAACAATAAAAATATTGTTCTTCCAAATGTTGGTAATGAAAATGAACTATCAAAGATTTGGAAAAAATGCCTGAATCTTGAACAGGTAGGAGTACTCGATAATTTTTTTGACGTAGGCGGAAATTCTTTGTTAGCAATACAAGTCGTAAGCAATATTAAAGTTCACTTGAATATTTCAATTGAACCACTCAAATTAATGGAATATCCAACTATTCGGGATTTAGCCAAATTCATGCATTCATTAACAGAAAATGAGCCAGTAAATACAGGCAATGACCCAATACCAACATTAAGAAAACAGGATTTTTCACTTTTTAGAAAGAAAAGAACATAGTGTATTTTTATTAATCCACTTAAATGATAAATTAGAAGTTTAAATGAAATTCTATTTTCTTAATGATAACTAACAATATATCACAACAAAGACTTGTTGTGGCCTCGAAAATTCAGGAACATTTTTGGGCTTTAAACCAACTAAATAAGCTTGATACCGCTTACAATATCCCCTCCGTTTATGAAATATCCGGAAATTTGGATATTGGGTCTTTGGTTAAAGCTCTGAATTACATCATAAATAAACACGAAGCTTTTCGTACGAATTTTAAATATTCTGATAATCAAATATTTCAGGTTATTTCGGATTTTCCTGAACAGGTCGATTTTATTAAATATAATATAAATCATCAGTATTCGGACAAGGCTTTACCACAAGAAGTTATAAGTGAAATTCACAAACCGTTTGATCTTGAGAAAGATAAATTAATGCGGGTGAGAGTTTTTGAAATAAGTGAAAAGCAATTTTTTCTTACCATTGTTTTTCATCATATTATTATTGATTTGCACTCCAAAGAAGTATTTTCAAAAGAGTTATCGGAGATTTATAATAAATATTATGCTGGTAAACAAATTGAAAATAACAATCAATTAAATCAATACTCCAATTTCAGCGAGCTACAAAATATTTGGTTATTATCTCCCGAAAGTGCTAAACAATTGAATGATTGGTCGTCCGAAGTTCATGAAATTGACTTTTCAATGGATCTTCCCTATGACCTCGCAGAGAATAAGGGTAATAAATCACAATCTGGTAAGCGAAAATATTTTAAATTGGATGCGGTTATTTCCCAAAAAGCCAAAATGTTTTGTCATGAAAATACACTAAACCTTTTTAATGTTCTTTTATCTGCATATTATACAGTAGTGCATCGTATAAGCAATCTTGAACAGATTTCTATTGGAGTTCCCTTTACTAACCGGCGAAACGAAGAATATAAAGATACCATAGGAAGCTTTGTGAATATTCTTCCAATAATTGTAAAATTTGATGATGACCCTACTTTTCATGAAATAACGAAAAGGTTAAGAGTATCCATGCTTAAAGCACATCGCAAACAGGAAACTCCATTTTTGTTAATCAATTCTTTAATCGAAAAAGGTAAATCGTTATTTAATATTGGATTTACATTTGAACATCCCATGCACATTGAATTCGATGATATTGTTGTAATAAACAAAATTATTGAAAGAAAAGGGGCTCAGTTGAATTTATTTTTAACCCTTTGGGAAGAACAAAATGAGATACAAGGATTTATTGAATACTCTAACCACCTGTTTTCTAAAGATTTCATCAATCATTTATTGAAAATCTTTTATACCACTTTGGAAAATGTTCTTCAATTTCCACAGATTAAAATTTCTCAAATAAATATAACTCCACTTGAAGACATTAACTTTATTCATGAGTTAAATAAAACCGAAACTGATTATGAAGATCAGGTTTGTGTTCACGAAAAGCTGGAGTTACAGGCAAGTAAAACACCTTTTTCTCCTGCTTTGCTTTTTAAATCGCACGAAATAAATTATGATGATCTTAATAAACATAGCAATAGTCTGGCCCATTATCTTATTTCCAGAAACGTTGTGGTTGAAGACATTATTTCTATTTGTTGCTTTCGATCAATTGAAATGATGGTTGGCATTTTTGGAATTTTAAAAGCTGGAGCTGCTTATCTGCCAGTAAATCCTCATGATCCAAAAGAAAGAATTGAAGATATAGTTAAAGATGCCAAACCTAAATATATTTTAACCACCAGAGAAGCTTCCAAAAATTTGGATTCGATAGAAAATCTCATTTTTCTGGATGAAATACTTAACAAACCATTCAGTAATAATTTTTCCAATCCAAATGTAAATGTTACTTCCCGTAATTTAGCCTATATAATTTATACTTCAGGATCAACAGGCACTCCGAAAGGCGTAATGATTGAACACCATTCAGTATTAAACAGGCTTTTATGGATGCAGAAAAATTATCCAATAGATGCCAGCGACACTCTAATTCAAAAAACACCTATTACTTTCGATGTGTCAGTCTGGGAACTTTTCTGGTGGACTTTTTCCGGAGCAAAATTATTTATTCTTCAGCCTGAAGCAGAAAAAGATCCAAACATAATAATTGATGCAATAAACAAAAATTCTATAACTACTATACATTTCGTTCCAACCATGTTTAGTGCTTTTTTGGAGGTCCTTAAAGCTGATAAGCATTTATCGTCAAAAGCTTTAAAAAAGATTTTTTTAAGTGGAGAAGCCCTTACAGCTAAAATGGTAAATGAATTTAATTCGCTCGAAAATTTATCCGGAAGGCTGATTAATTTATATGGACCAACCGAAGCTACCGTTGATGTATCTTATTATGATTGTCCTGTCACAAATGTTACAGATGTATTTATTGGAAAGCCCATTGATAACACACAACTGTATATTGTCGATTCAAATTATAAAATATTACCTGTTGGAATTCCGGGGGAGCTTTTAATTGCAGGAGTAAATTTATCGCGTGGCTATTTAAAGCGTGACGATCTGAACAGGGAGAAGTTTCTGAAACTTAATCTTCCCAACAATACCGAAGTGCGGGCATACAGAACCGGAGATTTGTGCAAATTATGTCCAAATGGCGAAATTCAATATTTAGGCCGCATTGATAGTATGATTAAAATCAGGGGTTTTAGAGTTGAACTTGGTGAAATTGAATCCAAAATTCTTGAAATTCCAGAAGTTGCACATTGTGCCGTAATAGTTAATGGTGAAGGTGAAAATAAAGTATTAGTGGCATATGTTCATTTGAACAAAAAGGAATCGCTTTTTGAAAGGGATATTAAGATTTATTTAAAATCAAAATTACCAGAATACATGGTTCCTGCGCTTTATGAAATAATGGATTCCTTTCCTTTGACATCCAGCGGTAAACTAAACCGAAAAGCATTACCAAAACCTAAAATATACACTAAAGAAGTATCAACCGAAATTCCAAATTCAAAGAAAGAAGCTGTGATATTAGAAATTTGGGAACGACTGTTAGGAATAAAAAATATAAGTATTTGTGACAATTTTTTTGATCTAGGAGGTAATTCGCTATTAGCTATTAAGTTAAGTTTAGAAATAAATAAAGTTCTAAATCTTTCAATTACTCCCATAGATATATTAAATTATCCGTCAATCAGAAGTTTTTATTGTTTTCTGGAGCAAAAGCAAGACTTGAATAGTGCTTCCGATCATGAAAAACGAGCCCTTCAAAGTAAACAAAATCTATTACGTTTAAGAAATACAAGAAAATAATGAGATCGAGTACTGATAAAATTGCAGTTATAGGAATAGCAGGAAAGTTTCCTGGAGCAAAAAATATCTCTGAATACTGGGAAAACCTGATTAAAGGTATTGAAACCATTACTACACTCTCAGATGAAGCTCTTTCAAAGTTTGAATTTAATTACGATGAACTGAAGCAAAATCCTAATTATGTTAAAGCTCGTGGAATATTAGAAGACATTGATAAATTCGATGCTCCTTTTTTTGGCATGACACCAAAGGAAGCTTCATATACTGATCCCCAACATCGGCTATGGCTGGAAAATGCCTGGAATGCCTTCGAAAATGCCGGAATTGATCCCTTTACATATACTGGTTACATAGGGGTGTATGCTGGTGGTTATATCAATACATATCTGCATAATAATATACTCAGAGACCGCATTAAATTAGAAAATTTTATAAGACTTCGTTCTGCCGATTCATTTCAAATACTGACAGGAAACGATGTAGCATTCATTCCGACAAAAACAGCCTACAAATTTAACTTAAGAGGTCCTGCAATTAATGTACAAACTGCTTGTTCAACTTCATTAGTTGCTATTATTCAGGCTTGTCAGAGTTTATTCAGTTTTGAATCGGATGTGTGTCTGGCAGGTGGAGTTTGTATATTAACTCCACAGGAAACCGGTTATATATATCAGGAAGGAGCTATACCTTCGCCTGATGGTCATTGCCGACCATTTGATGCTCAAGCTAAAGGAACAGTGTTTAGTAACGGAGTTGGGGCAGTTGTATTAAAAAGACTTGAAGACGCTATTTTGAACCACGACAGGATTTACGCAGTAGTTAGCGGTTGGGCCCTGAATAACGATGGCAATAAAAAAGTTAGCTATATGGCGCCAAGTATCGACGGACAATCTGAGGCAATCATTATGGCCCAGTCGTTTGCTGATATTAGCCCGGATGAGATTGGTTATATTGAAGCGCATGGCACAGGTACTGAACTTGGAGATCCAATAGAAATTGCAGCCTTAACGAAAGCTTTTTCACGTGGAACCGATCAAAAACAATATTGTGGCATTGGATCGGTAAAAAGCAACATCGGACATACTGATGCAGCAGCAGGAGTAGCTTCATTTATAAAATCATGTCTTTCAGCTTACCACAAGATAATTCCTCCTTCGCTTAATTTTACTGAACCTAATCCTCATATCGACTTTGCTAAGACTCCATTCTATGTGCAATCAAAACTAAAAGAATGGAACGAAGAAAAACCTTTGGTAATTGGAGTGAGCTCATTCGGAATTGGAGGAACGAATGCCCATATTATAGTTGAAGAACCGCCTCAAAAAGAAACTGCATTGCCTGTTACGCAAAAATGGCCTGATCTGATTGTGGTCTCAGCCAAATCAGAGAACGCACTTAAAGCCAGAAAAGAAGAATTAACCCGGTACTTAAAGGACAATCATTCAATAAAAACTCCTGATCTGGCATATACTTTACAATATGGCAGACAACATATGACTTACAGAAGTTTTCTTGTTGCCAATTCTATATCGGATATTACTCAGAATGAACCATTATTTAATGATGGTAAAACTGATGAAATGCAAAAGTCAACTGTTTTTGTATTTCCCGGTCAGGGCGCCCAATATATAAACATGGGAAAAGAACTTTATGAGAACATTCC
>JBBQEI010000115.1:0-9009 GCA_038320545.1 Bacteroidales bacterium | reverse complement strand
ACACCAAGACTCTAAGAATCACTAAAGAAAGAAAAAAATCCTTTGTGCACCTTTGTGCCTTCGTGCCTTAGTGGCTTCTGCCTTTCATAAAAAATACAAGGCCACAAAGACACCAAGACTCAAAGAATCACTAAGAAAGAAAAATGTTAAATCTTTGTGCCTTCGTGCCTTAGTGGCTTCTGCCTTTTATAAAAAATACAAGGCCACAAAGACACCAAGACTCAAAGAATCACTAAGAAAGAAAAAATCCTTTGTGCACCTTTGTGCCTTCGTGCCTTAGTGGCTTCTAACTTTCATAAAATACAAGGCCACAAAGACACCAAGACTCAAAGAATCACTAAGAAAGAAGATGTTAAATCTTTGTGCACCTTCGTGCCTTAGTGCCTTAGTGGCTTCTGCCTTTTAAAGCTTCCCTGTTTTCAAGAATTGCCCTCACAGTTTTCCGCTGTCTTCTTCTTTCTTGCCTCCCTTTGCATTAAGGCATATCTTTTAAATTCCTTATTTGGGTCGAAAAGATAACGGAAAGTGATGTGAGTTTTATAAATGGTTGCACCAATCTGTTCATTTAATTTCATCATGGCGGGGTTAAAATCGCCAATCCAGTTAAATTGAAGTTCCTTATATGGGAAATCGGCTCTTAATGCCACTTTTGCAAACGACATGATAATAGCACCCTCCATGCCCTTTCCCTGATGTTCCGGAATGGTACCAATGATGAGGCTTATAGCTCTGGTGCAGGTTCCTTTCCATCGGTAATAAAGAAATTTTAACTTACCCGTCAGATCCATCTTTCCATTTAAATGACGAAGAATTTGATTGATATCAGGCATCAAAAGGAAAAAGCAAATGGGTTGATTTTGGTAATAGCCAAAAAGCATCAGCTTTTCGTCCATAATCGGTTTCAGCTCTTTAAACAATTGTTTGGCATGAGTCAAACTCATTTGTTCTACGCCAGGAAAAATTGCCCAGGCTTTATTATAAATTTCTACAAAATCGGCAGCATATTTATCGGCATTTTTTTTATCAACATTGCGAAAACTATAAAGAGGATTTTTAAAAATACGCTCTGCTTTTTCTATAATTTCAGGTCTTATTCCTTCAGTGTTTACGAGATGATGGTAGGTAAACTGGTTAAAATAATTTTTAAAGCCATATGCTTCGAACAGATCTTTATAATATAGAAAATTATAAGGCATACCATAAATAGGTTCATAGAAGCCATCAGCCAGACAACCCCACCAGCGATCACGGTCACCAAAATTAATGGGACCATCCATAGCCTCCACACCTTTTTCCAATAACCAATCTTTGCAAACATTAAAAAGTGTAAAAGCAGCATCATTGTCATTGATGCATTCAAAAAAGCCGATTCCTCCGGCTTTTATTTCTTCCTTTTTATTGGCTTTGTGATCAACAAAAGCTGCTACGCGACCAACGAATTCATTTTCTTCATTTAACAGCAACCACCTGATTATTTCACCATTACGTAAAAGCTTATTCTTTTTAGGATCGAAAACACCTAAAATATCATTATCAAGTGGTTGAATCCAATTCTTATCATTTTTGTAAAGCTTTACAGGCAATAACAAGAAATCCCGTACGTTTTTTTCAGTTTTAACTTCGTGTAGCGAATACATGTTGATTAATTTTGCTTCAAACGTACGGGATTTTTAGTAAATGTCAAATAGAAGGTTTATCCTTTGCGAAATCATTGTTTAAATTTTGGTCAAAATTACTTTTTCATTGAACTTCTTTATAATTTCATTATATACATATTTCAAATTACTATATTCTGTAGCTTCATAAACAGCTTTTTTAAATGAATAATTCCCGGAAATAGTAATTTTATTTTCTTCCGATGTTATGGTTTTATAATCAACAGAAACCATTGCATTGTTGATAATTAGCGGAGCAGGTACAAATTCAACTTTGTATCCATCGGGGATAATAATTTCTGTTGTAAACTTTTTGCCGAAAGGATAAGTAAAATCGACCGGATAAGTTCTGGTTGTTTGCTTTAAAGGATTTGCAGACAATACTTCAGATAAGAATGGCGAAACATATATTTTTTCTTCAATCTTAACCATGGGGGTAGAAGCCTTGTATTTCACAATATACTTATTCTTTGTACTGTCGTAATTTTCAGTAGTTAAGGAGTCTATACTATAATATCCTTTATTATTAAGACTTTTAGATATTTCAGCTATATCGTTTTTAAATTTCGATTTATGATCAAATGCCTCATAAATAGAATATATACTAAAAATATTAAGGTTTAATGAATCTTCCAAAGGGTTAACCTTAATGGAAAGAAACTCCTCAATTTTTGAAATTTCCGGATTAATAAGCTTAGCCCATTCCTCTGCGTCCTTTTTTATTATCAAACCCATATTGTTTAAACATCTTGAAGGTATTCTATTGAAAGGACAAAGGGGTTCAGTGGCATCTGTAAGAAAAAACTTTCCGTCGATATTAACTATTACAACAACATAATTAAAAAAATGCAGAAAAGGATAATCTTTATAAACAGTACCATTATCCCGGGTACTAATTAATACAGGATAAGCTTCAAGCCCAGCCCCTTTCAGCAATCCAGCTAAATATAGATTTATATTTGCACAATTTCCTGTTTTTTCCTTTTGAAATTCTTTTAATGTTTTAGTAGCATATTTGCTGGAATTCCCATTCCAGGAATAAGTTCTCTTCACTAAATCTACAATATTTTCCAGTTGGGTCAGTTTACTTTTTGCAGATAATTCTTTTAAATTCAAAATGTCGCCTGCCGACTTTTCCACAACATTACAGTACTTCCCAAATTTCGGCTCTTTTAATAAATCGTTACATAGCTTTGGCCATGTAGAAATAACTTCCTGAACAGACCCATTAAGTTGATGAACTTTAGCAAGCTGAAAATCCATTTTCCATAAATAATCCTTATCGGATGTTACGAATGACTCATCATTAAATGCTGGTACATCTTTCATACCGAATTTATATATCATATCCCGATATTTAATTGACCCAAATTGGTTTTCAAAGCCCCCGTCTTCTTTTGCTTCGTAAATATCAAACTTCGTTTTACCTTGCACAATATAAATATATTCGTAAAAAGGAGTCATGAGCGTAGTATATTCACTATAAACAATAGGAATGCTACGTTGAAATTCCCAATCGCGGAGGTTAAATAAATAAGGAGAACGGATATTATATTTAAATTCAACGATTGATCCTTCTCGTACATTGGGTATGGCGAATTTTTTTATCCTCCAGTACTCGTTCAGCTTTTCATCGTAAACGGTATTAACATTTAAAACTGTTTTTTTTATTTCGCCATTTGTTTCAATATTATAAGAAGTAGCCTCAATATCATATACTTTCTCCAGGATTTCGCCTTCATAGTAATATGGGATTTCAACTTCACCCCATTTGATTCCTGACTTTTTCAAAATCCTGATCTTTACCGATCGGCTAAAATTGAGTTCGAACCCATTGTCCGTAATGTAAAATCTCGATTCACCAATGTCGTAAATCATTACTGCTTCAGCATTGGTGTCTTTTGCATACTTTTTAAAAGTAAGTTCGGGGAGCATAATTTTCCCATAATTCCTGGAAAATTCCTGTGAAAACAAATGAACTGAAATAAAGATAAAAACAATGGTAAATAAATTTTTCATAGCTAGTTATTTGGTTAGCATGATAATAAGCTTATTCGATTTTTGAACTTGCTGGATAAAAATATAAAAGTCCGGGTATTCGTTTAAGGAATACTCACCTTGGAATAATTCAAATTTCCTGTAAATGGTTATAACATTTTCAGAAACAGTGGTTTTTAATGAATATCTCCCAAAGCGGTTATCAATGAGAATATTTTCGGGCAATAATTTAGGCCGAAGCAATGAAAGTTTGTACACAAAAATATCTTCTATACATTCCGGATATTCAATTGATAAGGACCATTTCCTATCGGAGGGCTTCTCGTAATTTTCAATTGATAATGGGTAAATTGAGAAACCAAAATCATTTCCATACGATTTTATGAAGTTATCTAATTGCAGATAGGCATGCAGCATCACATAGGCCGAATCCTTATAAGGTTGATTTAATTTCCAGTCTTTTAGTTCAAATGAAGGAAAATGGAAATAGTACTCTCTAAGAAGTTTTTCCGATTCTGCATAATTAAGATTCATGTCCATTGCAGAAAGAAAATCGAATTTATCACCCCGTGATTTTGAGCATATTTCTACAAAGCAATTATCACCCGCAGAAAGGCTGTAGGTATGAGAATTTTCTTCTTTCACTTCGTTTAATGATAAATCCGGTATTTTCCCGAAATGACTGGAGTCCTTTTTAATGATTAAAGCTTCCCTCCCCTGGGTAAATGTTCCCATATACCCAATTGGAACATTTTTTCGGGTGCAATCGAGAAAAACAGTATCTTTTTCTAAAGGGACACATAAAATAGCATGATTAAATTGCAATGCTGCCAAGTCTTTGGTAATACCCGGATTATTGCCTCCGGCATATACAACTGTGTAAAACGATGGTATTTCAGCTGCCTGAAGCATCGATTTCATATAAACAGAAAGGGCTTTGCAATCACCATATTTATTCAAAGCAACATAAGATGCAGGATAGGGCTTTAACCCGCCCGTCCCGATACTTACATTTATATACCTTGTATTTTGCTGGAGATAATTATAGAGGACTTCTACCTTTTTGCGCTTGCTGCTTATTCCTTTGGTCAGGTCGCGCGCTTTTTGTTTATCAGAATCCAAAAGATCGTCTGTCTCCATGTTTAAATTGTTTATCCAATTGCCAAAATCTGTCCAGCTATTATGAGAACCATCAATAGCCCATTTAAAACTTACCGGCACCACCCTCACATATGATGAATTTTTCTTTACAGGAATGGAATGGATTTCTTTTTTGGGTAAGATCAGGTTAGAAACTTCAAAAGAATAAATTAAATTCTGATCAGATGAGTCGATCGAAGCCTTTTCAATTTTGCTCTTTAGAATTTTTACCGGATAGTTCAACGGCACTCTCACTTCAAGTGTTGCCAGCTCGGTTGGAATAATCTCATCAAGATAAGGGTGCCAGTCCACAATATCAATAAATTCATCGTAATCGTATTTCCATTGATACCTAATTCTGTAGGGATAAACATTATGTTTGAGTTCAAAAGTCCTTATGAAATCATCCTCATAAAGAGAATATCCCGAAATGGCACTTCTATCTTTATAATCGCTTTTTTTTAATTGGCGGATAATAGTACCATCAATTGTTTCAATTTGAGCTAATAAAATGGTAACCTTGTTTTTTTTTGAGAAAGGAATGGATACTTCAGTATACTTTTCGCCAGACCTATCCTTAATTTCAATCAGCATTGATGATTCAACGGTACACTTGTTACGTTCTACCTTACATGTTGTGGTATATTGAACAACAGAGCACGGTGGATTTACAGCTTTAGCATAAACAGAACAGAAAAAGAGGTTGGTTAATGATATGAAAAGCAAAAGTCTTTTCAGCATAAAGCGATATTTGAAAGTTAGTGTGTTGTGTTAAATATAATTATTTCGAAAATAATAAAATAAAAACAATAATTATTCTTCTACCAAACATTTTTCTCATTTCCTTCTTTCCAGCTCAAATACCTTAGCCAGTAATTCGAACGAACGAATTCTGTCTTCATAGGAATAAGTCATGGTAGTGACCATAATTTCATCTACATCAAATTCATCGGCAAGTTTGGTGAGTTGATCCTTAACCTGTTCTTTATTACCTGAAACTATTCTGCCACTGTTATATTGAATTCTTTCCCTCTCCATCATTAAAAACTGATGATCTTTGATCTCTTCGTACGAGCCAATGGGTTGAATTATTCCTCTTTCAAATTGCAGTAAGAAATAATCGGAGAGTTTTCGCAGTTGCAAAGCTTTTTCCTCAGTTTCGGCGCATAATACCGAAACGGAAAGCATCTCCTGGGGTTCAGGAAATTGTTCCGAAATCTGAAAATTTTCTCTATATCTCTCAACCATTTCCGAGGATGCAAAACCATTGATGAATTTTGCGATTACAAGTCCCAAGCCATATTTGGCAGCAATAAGTGCACTGCCTCCACTTGAACTTAATATCCACCGGAGAGGTATTGTTGGAGCTTGAGGAACTGCAAGTAATGGCCCATATTTGGTTGCTGCTTTATCAGTAAAATATGCCTGAAGATGATCCAATTGTGACAGATAACTATCTTCGCTGAAATTATTGGAAGGGTTAAGTAATGCTGCCGTAATGCGATCGCCACCCGGAGCCCGGCCGATTCCCAGATCAATCCGGCCAGGAAAAAGCACCTCCAGCATCCGAAAGTTTTCGGCAACTTTCAAAGCGCTATGGTTAGGGAGCATAATTCCGCCCGATCCAATACGGATGTGGTTTGTTTCATCGGCCAGTTTTACCATCAGTACTTCGGGAACAGAACCCGCAATCATTGTAGAATTATGATGCTCCGAAACCCAAAAACGCGAGTATCCCAAACGCTCAGCCAATTTTGCTGTAGCAATTGTTTCTTCAACCGCCTGTTTGGCAGTTCCACCTTTCCGCACTATAGACTGATCGAGAATACTTAATTTAATTTTTCGCCGCATATTCATGTCTTTACCATATCTAAAATCTGATTAATCCTCTTTCACATTTTTTTAAAATACGTCCTGATAAGCTGTATTTAATGCATCAAACATTAATTGTTCAGGAACATCTTTCAAATTAAAAGTGGTCCATCCCTGCAATCCCCATTTATTCGGAATAACCTGAATTGCACTTTTGTCGATGGCACAGAAGACTTCCTGATCCTTAACAGGAAGTTTCAGATTTGATGCTTCGCTTTCCTCATGTAGGGTGGTGAAAATTCTTTTTTTCATTACTTTAAAAGCTCTCCTGTCAAAATGGGGTGCTTCCAATGTTCCCGGAAAGGATAAGGCCATTTCCCTGAATGCTTCATTGTTCATAATTAAAATAGAAAAAGTTAAAACCAATATTGCTTACATTTTTTTGTTAATTATAAAATTACTTGCGTCTAGAACTCTATTTTAACTGGTAATGGATGCTAAAATTCCTGTTTGTTTTTATAACCATTCTCCCTAACAGTTGTTTAAAGAATTCATTCTAAAAATTACAACTATGATAGCAATAATTGGAGCAACCGGAAAAGTTGGCAGTCAAACCACCGAACATCTTTTAAAAGCTGGAAAGAACGTTCTATTGATTGCCCGAAAAGAAGATGAATTAAGACCTTATCAAAACAGAGGTGCTGAAATTGCTGTAGGAAGTGCGTCAGATACTCATTTCCTTTCCGAAGCATTGAAAGGTGCTGATATAGTGTTAACCATGATACCTGCCGATTTAAACTCTCCGGATATCAAATCCCATCAGGATAAAATCGGTGAAGCCACCATAGCTGCCATTAAATCTGCCGGCATTAAACATGTAGTAAACCTAAGCAGTGTTGGCGGCCATACCGAAGAGAATACCGGTATTGTTGCCGGATTAGCCCGTCAGGAAATTCGTTTGAATGCACTTGAAGGGGTAAATGTGTTACACCTTCGCCCAACGAGTTTTATGGAAAACTATTTTAGCAATATCCCTATGATAAGAAACAACGGAATTCTGGGCTCGGTGCTTCAACCTGACGTAACTTTCCCGTTAATTTCCTGCCGGGATATTGCTTGGGTTATTGCACAAGAACTTATGGAACCTGATTTTTCAGGAAAATCTGTTCGGGCGTTGTTAGGACCACGTGATTATACAATGCTGGAAGTTTCTAAGATTTTAGGCGAAGCTATTGGAAAACCAGATCTACAGTATGTACAATTTTCGCCCGAAGATATGAAAGCCGGCATGATGCAATTTGGCGTTTCTGCTAGTGTGGCTGAGGCTTTTAATGGACTGTACGAAGGAATAAACCATGGAGTGTTTGCTGTCGAAAAAAGAGATTCATCCTCCACAACACCTACCACTCTTGAAGAATTTGCCAGAATATTTGCTCAGGTTTATCATCAGAAGGAATCTGTGCATGCATAACTTTAATTAAATAAAAGGGCATCAAGACACCAGAATTTCTTATCAGATATTTTTAATGTGTGCCTTGGTGCCCTTTTGTTTATCTCTTTTATTTTTTAGTCTGCTTCTTGTTTTTCAAATAAGTTACAATCTGCTATTCCTAAAAATTATTCAACAAACATCTTCTCACTGCCAATTACATTTAATTTCCAAGACGTCAATTAACTTCAAATGTTTATACAAAAACTTACTTTATTGTTAAAAACAAAATAAATTGATTGAGGTTCTCCAGATTTTAAGTTGAATAATTGTAATTATTTGAATAAAATCCAATATTTCATAATTCTTATGGAAATTAATCCTAAATTCAACGTTAAATCCCAATAAAACGGACAAATTCTGATTAGATGGATAAAAGTGTGTTGGAACAAAGAATATCAGATTTAGAAATTGAGCTAAGTAAACTAAAACACATCAAAAGCGCTGAAGACTTTATACCTCAAAGTCCCATTGAGAACGCAAAAAAGAAGGACGAAGATTTTCAGGCTCTGAGTATCATGGCTAATATTGTTGAACGTAGCCCAAATGCATTGTGGATTTCGGATCAGCACGGTACATTAACTATTTTAAATCGGGCGTGCCGCGATATTTTACGCATCAAAGAGGAAGAAGTAATTGGAAAATACAACATATTAAAGGACAATATTCTTGAATCGCAAGGCGTGATGCCACAAGTGAAAGATGTTTTTGAAAAAGGAAAAACTGTACATTTTACGATTCAATATGATACCTCAAATATGGAAGGGCTCTCGCTTGAAAATAAGGTTAAACTACACTTACATGTCAACATTTCTGCTATTTTCGACGATAATGGAAGAGTATCCAATGCCATTATTCAGCACGTTGATATCACTAAACAGAAAGAAGCCGAAGAGGCTCTGGCAAAAAGTGAGG
>JBBQEI010000114.1:0-9083 GCA_038320545.1 Bacteroidales bacterium | reverse complement strand
GCACGAACTTTCCAATCTATTTCTACTGCTGTCCTTACCTCTGCCATATGTCTAATTATTTATATAAACAAAGATATAATATTTATTCAATGGAACGAACATTTATTTAGAATATTTTAGACTTACATCACCCCACCTTTCAGGGCAATTACTAAACAATAATATATTGTGATCTCACTTAATTCTTCGAGTTATTAATACTTTCATTCTTTCATTCTTTCATTTCTCATTGTTCATTCATTCTCCCTTTCGCCCGGTCGCCATTTCACCGTTTAATGATTCTGCTACATCTGCGGGATCAACATCGTATTGCTGAACATCCTGCGATGGAATTCGCCAAAGAAAAAGGTCATGGAGATCTCATGTGAGCCGTAGCTGTAGGCCGCTACATTCGATAACGAAAAATCAAAACTGTATCCAAACTGGAACTTCTCCTTTTGAAATCCGATCATGGCAATAAGTGCATCTGGTCTGATTGATAGGTTGTTGCGATACCATAATCCAAAGGTCAGCCAATCTTCTTTCATGTAAATCCCGGCGTTGATCTGTTTAAAAGTTCCCTGCTTACGTAACACAAGATTGGGCGATAATGTAAACTCCCTGGAGAGCAAACCACGATGAAACCGGTGGCCTTTAGCTCCGGCATGAAGTGTCAGCTTAAGCGGAAGACGTCCTACCTGGTCGCCTTCAAGAATCGATTGATCGGGCTGCGTGAGATGGTGGAGCGCAACGCCAAAATAGACATCATCCAGCTGT
The DNA here is from genome assembly GCA_038320545.1 of Bacteroidales bacterium. Classification (GTDB taxonomy): domain Bacteria; phylum Bacteroidota; class Bacteroidia; order Bacteroidales; family JAAUTT01; genus JAAUTT01. The sequence continues at coordinate 8,327 of JBBQEI010000114.1, read as the reverse complement.
CCGGCAGCCCCGAATGAAAAATCAGGGAAAATTTTCTGCCCGTCTTCAAATGGGAGGGGATAGGTTCCTGTGATTGTCCCGGTTCCCTGGTCGATCATTCCGGGGAAGATCAATCCGGAAGTGTTGAATTGCTTATAGATAAATCCGGCCTCGAGCGCCATGGTAAAAAAAAGCCAGTCGTTTGCTTTAATGTGATAAGAATACAGAAAAGAGGTATTGATACTGTTGACGACACCATTTAGTTCCCGGTCGTACATTACTTTCATTCCAATTCCGCCTCGCATGCTGTTGACAAATTTGTCATATGTCAGATTATAAGTGACATAAGTATTTCCATGTTTTGGCCATTGATTCCGGTAATTGGTCACTACTCTCGGGAAGGCGCTTGTTCCTGTGAAGGCAGGGTTTAAATAGAGCGGGTTTGCATAAAATTGCGAAAATTCAGGATCCTGCCCCTTTAACTGAAGGGCTGTTATCATAAGGAGCATAAAAGCAAAAAGGAGAATATGCCTGAAACCGGAAGTCGCAAAATGAGCGGTCCGTTTTTGTGCGAAAAAAATATTTATAATTGCTGTGCCTGCTGTTTTCACTTTTAAATATTCATTGATGGAATCCCGCATGGGCGGGATGATAATATATTCTCATTATTGGTTGGTGATTTCTCAATCATGGCTCGTTTCATAAGGAAATAATTTGTTTTTTAATCCCGCATATGTGGCGAAGAACCCTAATTCCGCCAGTTGAAGAATTATCTTCTTAAACGTACTTTTGCCTTTTAGGGTTTCATGTTATATTATTCAATAAATTCATGTTGCTCAGGAATATCCCGGATTATTGTCAATAAACCATTTAAAAAATAAGCTTTTTGTTCATCTGCATCTTTTAGTGCATCACTTACCTTTATTATTTCAGCCTCAATTACTTCTTCTCCTATGCTGCCGAACATATTTTCAATAACCGTAAAGGCCTCAAAAGCAATTTTAAACTCCTCGTGGATAACCAGATCGATAAAAAACGGAAGGTAATCATTATAACCGAGACCATTTTGCCAGCAGCTGGCAATCAGGTTCGCACGCTCATTATGGTATTTTTCGTTCTTAATGGCGGCAATCAATATTGGAATACTCTCCTTGTCCTTTAGTTCTGACAGCAGATTTAAAATACTTTTTTTTATTTCCTGATTCTTTGTTTGGTGCAGTAAATCAATCGTCTCTGCCAGAACATAACTATTCCCTGATTCCCTGATCTTCGCGATCGTTTCCAATACAATTTCAGAATCCTTAGATTTCAGGTTCGTTGATATTTCTTTCGATTTTAAATCAGTATTCATGGACATAATAGTGTTTTGTGATGTCAAAGATAAAATTATTTTACTGAAAAGAAGGGGTAAGCCGCTATGCGAAAAAAATTGCAGAATTTAGTTGAGCACGTGTTTTTGACATGGTAACGAGCCTTCGATAATTTGAAGATGAGAAAATGAGAAGATGAGAAGGGGATACAGTGGCATGAGTCAATCGCGAGACCCGAAAAAATCAAAATAATCTGTAAACCTATTTCAGGACGTGCCACGGTGACCGATCCGTCCGACGGGATACAATTTGGAAAATAACTAAACTTCGGAAATTGACAAAAACTGTAATCAAAATTTCTACTTTTGTTTTCTTGATTTTATTAAAGAATTGCATAACTAAACATCATATGACAGACCCGAAAAACGTAAAACCTGAACACACTTTGAAATTGAACAGCATAGACATTTTGCCCATTCTTAAACGATGAATACCAACACGAAATTTGAACGTACACTGGGTCTTGGATATGTTATCGTCGTGGTTGTCGGGAATATCATCGGTTCGGGCGTTTTTAAGAAAATTGCCCCCATGGCCGCTGAACTTCATTCTTCAGGATGGGTTTTGCTTGCATGGATTGTTGCAGGACTTATTACCTTGTTTGGTGCCTTAAGCAATGCCGAAGTTGCCGGTCTTCTGGCCGATACGGGCGGTGATTTTGTTTATCACAAAAAGATATATAACCGGTTTTTTGCTTTTATTTACGGATGGTCGTTGTTTGCGGTTATTCAGACAGCGGCTATATCCTCGCTGGCTTATGTGTTTGCGCAATCGCTCAATAGTTTAATTGCTTTACCTGATTTGCTCCCATCGCTAAATAACTTCACAATTGGAGGGATTTTTTTCCCGTTTGCCGATTTTACGGTCAAGCTTGCGGCAATTTTTCTGATATTGCTGCTGACCCTTGTAAATATTAAGGGGATTAAAAGTGGGGCTCTTGTGAGTAAACTGGTATTGATACTTGTGTTTACAGGGATTTTTATTATTGTTGTGTTCGGATTGGGAAGTCCCCAGTCAATACCTTCCCGTAGCCTTGATTTTAGTTCAACATCAGATGCTCCTGTTACACTTTCCGCTTTTTTTACCGCCATGCTGGCCGCTTTCTGGGCTTACCAGGGTTGGGCTACGGTAGGATTTATCGGCGGTGAAGTGAAGGATGCCAGACGGAATATCCCCAAAGGAATCGTGATGGGCGTTTTCATGGTCATTGCCATCTACCTGCTCGTTAATGTTACCTATCTTTCGTTGTTATCCATTCCGCAACTGGAACAGATTTACCAGTCGGGGAACCAGATAGCTGCAATTGAAGCAGTCAGGGCTTTTTGGGGTGATAATGGGGCGCTGTTTATCTCTATGCTTATTCTTATCAGCACATTAGGATGTACAAATGCGACAATATTGGCGAGTCCTCGGGTTTATTTTGCGATGTCACGCGAACAATTATTTTTACGGGGGGCCGGAACATTGAACAAATCGAATGCACCTGGCAATTCGTTGATCTGGCAGGGAATCTGGGCGTCTGTACTTGTGCTCTCCGGGACTTTCGATCAGTTGACCGATATGATCATCTTCGCCGTTTTTCTCTTTTATGGCGCCACCTCACTCGGTGTCTTTATTTTACGCCGGAAGATGCCCGACGCTCCAAGACCCTATAAGGTCTGGGGCTATCCCATTGTACCGGCAATTTTCATTGTGTTTTGTTTAATCCTGTTTTTTAATACGATATTGACCCGACCCCGTGAAGCCATAATCGGACTCACCCTTATCTTCTCTGGTTTACCCGTTTACTGGTTTTTACAACGAAAAAAACATTTATAACATATTGTTTTTTAATTTTGAAATATTTAACTTGCGTTCGATTAACCTATAGTGGGAGATTTGAATGCAATACCTCCAACACTGATGAGATAATTTAACCATGTAGAGCGATGAACAGAGAGGATATTCACCTGATCAGCCGATACAGCAACTGGTCTGAAAGAGGAATTAAGCAGGAATTAAAGGAGAGTGTTTATGCAACACCCCAGGAATGGAAAAAGTTCCTTCATTTCCTGTTTATTAGTCTTGGTGTGGGATTCACAATTTCGGGGATTATTTTCTTTTTCGCCTATAACTGGGCTGATTTGCATAAATTTACTAAAATAGGTATGGTTGAGGGAGTAATTATTGTTACTACCTTTTTCATCTTGTTTTCAAAATTCAACCAGGATATAAAAAACATCATACTGACCGGAGCCTCGGTGCTGGTTGGAATACTGTTTGCTGTTTATGGACAAATTTACCAGACAGGCGCCAATACCTACGATTTTTTCCTGGTGTGGACCGTTTTTATTTCACTTTGGGTAATCGTTTCAAACTATGCTCCTTTATGGTTGATCTATTTGGCACTGATCAACACTACTTTGATATTTTATGCACAGCAGGTTGCACATAACTGGTCACCCGTTTTCATTTTTTTGCTGCTATTCATCTTAAATGGTTCATTACTCCTGATTATCCTCTATTTGTCGGGGACGAGGGATGAATTTAAAGCACCCGGTTGGTTTACAAAGATAATTGCTTTGGCTACTGTCACTTTCTCAACCATTGGAATTTCGATAGGCATTCACGATAAATTCGGGACTTCGTTTGCATTGTTGCAATTGGTGGGTATTTTACTTTATGCAGCTGGTCTGAAATATGGTATGAATGTAAAAAGCAGATTTTACCTGTCAATCATCCCGTTTAGTGTTATCGTTATGATCATTTCTTTGTTGATCAAAATATCTGATGGAGAATCTATGCTGCTCTTTATTAGTGTATTTGTCATTTTAAGTGTAACGCTGGTTATCAAATTTTTAATTGATATTCAAAAAAAATGGGATCATGAACAACGCCAATAACATACAGGCGAAAATTGATTTGGTTCGTCAAACAGAAGGTGAGCGTTTTGTGTTTGATGAAAGCGCTCTGTTTCACCAGTTTCAAAGAGTCAATGACGATAAATCGGGCCTTGCGATAAAAATCCTCTCGATAGGTGGGGGATTCCTGGCAACATTATCATTTATTGGTTTTTTGTTTGCTGCCGGATTATACGATTCAAAAACTGGTTTGATGATCTTCGGTTTTCTGTTCATATCAGGAGCCATCCTGATTAATTGGAAGTCAGACAGACAGATACTTGACACATCCGTCGTCTCAGTTTATATAACAGGATTTTTTTTACTGGCCTTTGGGATATCCCATTTCAAGGTCGACGAAAATCTATTGCCCGTTTTGTTTGTGATCATATCTGCTACATCAATCTTTATCACTCAACGGTATATCCTTTCATTTATTTCCGTGTTAATCATCAGTGGAAGTATCCTCTCTTTAATCGTTATTAATGAGGCTTACGATCTGATTCATCTCTATAATATGCTGTTTACGTTGTTTTTCACGTATTCCATGTTAAATGAAGCAAGGATAGTTTCCACAAGTAAAATATTATCTAGGTTATACAATCCTATTCGTCTGGGATTGTTGTTTTCGCTGCTTGCAGGTTTAGCCTTTGTAGGCAAGCGCGGAATGGTTAAATTAGATGCGGATTTTATTTGGTTATCATCGGTCATTACTATTCCTGCCGTTATTTATCTTGTTTTCATGATTCTGAAGATTCTTGAAATTAACAATCTGAGAAGGTCTGTTTTCATTTATATACTTAGTATTTTGCTGTTGATACCCACCGCGTTTTCTCCTGCCATATCCGGTTCATTACTGATTATTCTTCTTTGCTTTTTCGTAAAATATAAAACTGGTTTTGCAGCGGGCATCATCGCATTTATTTATTTCGTCGGTCAATACTATTACGATTTGAATTTTAGCTTATTAACAAAATCGATACTCCTTTTCTTAACCGGAGTCATGTTTCTCATCTTCTTTTTATTCACCAACAAAAAACTTCGGTAATGAAAAAAATGAAGTGGATCATCCTATTGGTTAACTTGTTTTTATTAATGGGATATTTCAATTATTCCGTGGTGAAAAAAGAAGACCTATTGTCAGAAGGTACTTTGATTTTATTGAAGTTGGCTCCGGTTGATCCTCGTTCGCTGATGCAGGGTGATTATATGAGGTTACGTTATGATATCTCGGATGACTTCAGACCTGATAGTATTTCCAAACGTGGTTATTGTGTTGTTAAGCTGGATTCCGCTGGAATTGCGCAAATAGTAAGAATTCAAAAGTGGAAATCTCCCAAATCAGAAGGTGAATTTTTAATTGAATACACCGCTGGCAAATGGAATATTAACATTGGTGCCGAATCCTACTTTTTCGAAGAGGGGCAGGCAGCAAAATACGAAAAAGCCAAATATGGCGGAGTAAAAGTTGATAATAAAGGAAACAGTATCCTGGTTGGATTATTTAATGAGCAACTGATAAAAATTGAATAATAAATAAAAACATGATGAGCAAAGAAATGGTTAATGCATTAATGAAAAGCCTTTTGTGAAAAAAATATACTCATCTGTTTTATTGTACTTTAATATTAACTAAAAATGGAAAACTGGCCTGTATTAATTGCATTTAATTTTACGCATGAAGCGCATCAGGTAAAAGGTTACCTCGAAGCCAATGGAGTGGAAACCTTTCTAAAAGATGAACTCACCACTCAGGTTATCAGCTATCTGCCAAGTGCCATTGGTGGAGTAAAGCTATTAGTCAGAGAATCGGACTATGAACAGGGAATTCAATTATTAAAGGAAGGTGGTTATCTGATTGAAGCGGACAGCGAACCTGAAAGTAAGATTGAAACCGTTTTATTCGACAAAACCACCGATCAAAAAATCTGTCCGTTTTGCAAATCAGCGAATATTGAAAAGGATAGACAGGTTGGCGCGATAGCAGCAATTTTATTCGCAATTTTAAACCTGTTTTTTATGATGGGAACAAGTAGTCCCAGGTTTAAATCGGCTTTCAAATGTTACAATTGCGGCAAGGAATGGAAATTCAGAAAAAGATAAATTTATATTCTAACTATTTGAAAATTAATTAATAAGCTATCATTTAAAATAAAATATATGGAAACAACGACAGTTGACAAATTAATGAACATTCTCCTAATAATTTCGGCTATGATAATTCTGATAGGGGCGTTTTTTAAGCTTCAGCACTACCCTTATGGCAGCAACTTATTGACGTATGGATTTCTTGTTCAATTTCTAATTAGCGGTTTTGAAATCAGGCGATTAAAGAAGGTTATTTTGGAACTCAAAAAAAATAAAATCTGAGTTTGTAATCCTGAAATTTTAAATTGGGAAATACGATGAAGAAATATCTTACTCTCCTCTTGGTTTTATTTTCGCTTTCTGTAACTTTGGGCTTCAGTCAACAAAAACCTGATATGAAAGTTATGAATAAAGCGCTTATAATCATTGATATCCAAAACGACTATTTCGAAAATGGGAGGATGCCTCTTGTCGGTGCTGAGGCCGCAAGCCTGAATGCCAGGCAAATCCTTGAAAAATTCAGATCGGATAATTTACCGGTTATTCATATTCAGCATCTTGCTGAACGACCAAATTCAACTTTTTTCCTGCCCCTTACCAAAGGTCAAGAAATTCATGAAAATGTAAAACCGAGAGCGAACGAAAAAATCATTGTCAAACACTATCCCAATAGTTTCAGGGAGACAGAGTTGTTGGAATACCTGAAAAGCAATAATATAACCAAACTGGTTATCTGTGGGATGATGACGCATATGTGTGTGGATGCTACAGTTAGGGCAGCAAAAGATCTCGGATTTAACTGCACTGTAATCGCCGATGCATGTGCAACCAGGGACCTCGGTATCAATGGAGAGGCAGTAAAAGCCGCCGAAGTTCAAAAAAGCTTTTTGGCAGCATTCAATGGGTTTTACGCAATCGTTACGACGACAAAACAGTATTTTGAGGGGAAATAAAGGCGACCTCCTTTGACCTGAATCCTGAAAAATTAAATTTGAATGTATGATGGCCAGTGATACAAATAATAAACCCCGCGAAGAGAATGATCAGCGATCGTGTGGCAGAAATGTAATTCTATATATTGCGATGAGTCTTGACGGATATATTGCAAAACCCAATGGTGACCTGGGCTTTTTATCAATGGTGGAAAAGGAGGGCGAGGACTATGGCTATGCCGATTTCGTAAAAACCATAGATACTGTGATTGTCGGTCGCAAGACGTACGACAAGGTCCTCTCAATGGGGTACGAGTTCCCATACATTGATAAAGATGCCTATATCATAACCCGAACCGCAAGACCTTCGGTCGGTTCTGTAAAATTTTACAGCGGCAGTTTAAAAGATCTTGTAGCCCGCCTGAAAAACGAATCAGGAAAGCATATTTTTGCGGATGGCGGTTCGGAAATCGTTAACGAGTTGCTAAAAGACGATCTGATTGATGAATTTTATATCTCAGTAATCCCTGTTCTGCTTGGTGATGGTATTTTACTCTTTAAAGGTGGGCGAATGGAAACCGGATTGAAACTAATTCAATCAACACCTTTTGACAAAGGGCTTGTTCAGTTGCATTATATGCGTGTGGCTATTTAGCTGACCGTAGTTAGATGGCTAAAGTCAGAAGGTTAAGATCTGGAAAATAGGAAGAACAAATATTTTCTCATTCATTTCGTCAGAGAATATATAAGTAATAAAAACTATTTAATGTCGTATTTTCACCTCCGTCTTTCTATAGATTAATATTTTCTATTATCACCTGATATTTCGGTGCGCTGCACCTTCATATTATTGGGGATTAACTTCCTACAAATATTTTGGTGCTCTGCACCTTTAGCAATCCCGAACATTCGGGACGGAATATTTGTAGAAATATAGTTAATATAAGCAGTTTAAGGTGCAGAGCACCGTAATATACAATTCATAAAATGTTTGTTTTTACTTAATTTCTTGAACTAATAAATACGCCATTATACAATTCTCATTACTTATTACTAATTTTACTTACGGAAAATAAAAA
>JBBQEI010000113.1:0-9461 GCA_038320545.1 Bacteroidales bacterium | reverse complement strand
GCTTTTTTCTTTTCTCCAAACTTTTTCTTAAAATAATTTTAAGTTTTTTTGTCTGACTTTGTCCCTATTTTTCAATGTGCTTTCCTTTTTTTCGGAGCGCAAAGATGCTTGCTTTTTTTGTATTCTCCAAATCTTTTGCTCCTTTTTTTTGGCTCCTTTTCATTCTCTTTCTTACCGCTTCCTTTCTGAATCTCCCTCTCAACGTACTTCCCCGTTATATCTCAAACGGGCTGCAAATATATACAACATTCCCTTTCCTGCAAGAACTTTTTTAAAGTTTTTTAAAATATATCGCAATGTGCAGATAAACAAAACCTAATACCGCTCAATTCTCTTAAAGTGTCCTTGTTCTATCACCTTCATAAAACATACCATATATATATGATTAATATTTTGTTAAAATATTTAAAAGGAATTTTCATCTAAATAATTGTTATAGTATTCGTTATAGAAATATTGAAACTCTTAAATAAAACAAGTTTTCCATCAATAATACTTTCTTAAATAATATGAATTAACTTTACAAAATGGCAATTTCAATCATGAGCAACCAGATTGCTCCTAGATTTAATTCCTTTATATTCAAAGTTTTAATTTATTTTTATGAATTCCAGCGTAGTTATTATTCCTACTTATAATGAAAAAGACAATGTAGAGAAGATAATAAGGAAAGTATTTTCTCTCCCCTTACCTTTTGACGTCCTGATAATTGATGATAACTCTCCTGATGGTACAGGAACTATAGTGAAGAGCCTTCAAAAGGAGTTTACTCAGCAGTTGCATATTCTGGAACGAAAAGGCAAACTTGGGTTGGGAACTGCTTATATTGCTGGTTTTCATTGGGCTTTGGCTCATGATTATGATTATATATTCGAAATGGATGCCGATTTTTCGCACAATCCGGAAGACCTGATCAAACTATTTGAAATGTGTGATATTAACGGAGCAGATCTTGCAATTGGATCGAGGTATAAATCGGGCGTAAATGTTGTTAACTGGCCCATGGGCAGGGTATTGATGTCGTTTTTTGCTTCAAAATATGTCAGGTTTATTACCGGAATGGAAATTAATGATACAACAGCCGGTTTCAAGTGTTATAAGCGTAAAGTCCTGGAAACAATTAACTTCGATAAGATCAAATTCAAAGGATATGCCTTCCAGGTTGAAATGAAATTTGCCGTATGGAAATTAGGTTTTAGGATTGAGGAAGTTCCTATCATATTTACTGATCGCAAAGTTGGATCATCCAAAATGAGCGGAGGAATATTCAGCGAGGCTATATGGGGAGTAATCTCTATGAAAGTTAAAAGCTATTTTAGTACATATAAATAACATATAAATGGCCACACTCATTCAAAATGCTATTATTGCTAACGAAGGAATAGAATTTAAAGGCAGTGTCCTTCTTGAAGGTGAGATAATTACAGATATATTCAACTCCAATATCCCGGAGTCAGTTCTGACAAGTGCTGAAATCATTAATGCAGAAGGTTTATACCTTATACCAGGTGTGATTGACGATCAGGTGCATTTTAGGGAACCGGGCCTGACCCATAAAGCTGACATCTATACAGAATCGAGGGCTGCTGTTGCCGGAGGCGTTACTACTTTCATGGAAATGCCCAATACTTCTCCCCAAACTACCACTCAAAAACTTCTGGAAGAAAAATATAAGCTTGGAGCTGAAAAATCTCTGGCAAACTATTCCTTTTATATAGGAGCCACAAATGACAACCTGGATGAACTTCTTCAAACCGATATTAAGAACGTTTGCGGTATCAAGATATTTATGGGAGCTTCTACGGGGAACATGCTGGTCGACAACCATGATACCCTGGAAAACATTTTTAAGAAATCGCGCCTGTTAATTGCCACCCATTGCGAGGATGAAAACATCGTAAGAGAAAATACCCAAGCATATATCAATAAATACGGGGAAGATATCCCGGTAAAATATCATCCATATATCCGATCGGAAGACGCTTGTTATAAATCGAGTTCATTTGCAGTTTCGCTGGCTAAAAAATACGATACAAGACTCCATGTACTGCATGTTTCTACTGGACGTGAACTGGAGCTTTTTGACAATACCATGCCATTGAAAGATAAACGGATTACCAGTGAAATATGTGTTCATCACCTCTGGTTTGATGAATCGGATTACGAAAAGCTGGGAAATTTAATCAAATGGAATCCTGCTGTTAAAACTCAAAATGATAAGATTGCACTATTCGAAGGGCTTTTAAGCAATAAACTGGATGTTATTGCTACCGATCATGCACCACATACTCTTGAAGAAAAATCCAGAACTTACTCTAAAGCTCCCTCTGGAGGACCTTTGGTTCAACACGCGCTTACAACAATGATGGAATTTAAACACCAAGGCAAAATTTCATTGAGCCAAATCGTTAATAAAATGTGTCATTCGCCGGCAATTGCTTTTAATATCAGCAAACGAGGCTATATAAGAAAGAATTATTATGCCGATTTGGTATTAGTGGATCCTGCCAAACAATGGACAATTAACAAAGAAAACATACTTTATAAATGTGGCTGGTCTCCTCTTGAAAATACGGTTATGCATTCCAAAGTGATAAGTACTTTTATTAATGGACGAAGAATATACCATAACGGAGAATTCACAGAACAATATAAAGGAAATGCCCTCAGATTTGACAGATAATAATACTTATTCATAAATTTAGCAATTGATATAAGGCAGGCAATAAGCCTTTTAAGACCCTTTTAACCTGTTATTCAATTGTGTAATGAGTACATGATAGTTTTTTTAGTATTTGCTTAACCTTTTATTTCCAATAATGTTAATAGTATACTTTTTCAGTAACAAATTTAATTAAGTCCCCCGAATGAATAAATCGTCAAAAACCATTATTTGGATTATTTTAGGCATTTTATTAGTTGCGCTAATTGCATATCCAAAAGTTAGCAAATCGTGGAATAAAGATAAAGAAACCGACACTAAAGGGCCAATGACAACAAATGCGGAAGCAGTTGTAATTAAACCCATGTATCTTGCTGAATCTGTTAAGGTAAACGGAACCCTCTTTGCCGACGAAGAAGTAGATCTTGCCTTTGAAACGAGTGGCCGTTTAACGAATATATATTTTACCGAAGGTTCATCAGTGAAAAAGGGGGCATTGCTTGCTAAACTTAATGACAAGGATTTACAGGCTCAATTGGCAAAACTTCAGATTCAACAAAAACTTATTGAAGAGAAAGAGTTCCGGCAACGTACCTTGCTGGAAAAAGAAGCAGTTAGCCGCGAGGCTTACGATCAGATACTTACTGAACTTAAAAGCAATGAAGCAGAAATTCAAATATTAAATACCAGGGTAGCTTATACCGAAATACATGCACCATTTGATGGGGTTATTGGTTTGAGATATGTTAGCCCTGGTGCTTATGTTACACCAGCAATTCAAATAGCCAGGCTAACAAAAATAACTCCACTGAAAATAGACTTTTCTGTTCCCGAAAAATATAGCGGCATTGTTAAAGTTGGTAACATGCTGGATTTTACGGTCGAAGGTCAAACAAAGAAATTTCAGGCCAAAGTATATGCCATTGAACCAACCATTGATGTACAAACCCGGAACATCCTGTTAAGAGCCAGCTATAATAACAGTGACCGCACTTTACTTCCAGGACGGTTTGTGAACATAGAGCTGATTACAAAAGAAATAAATAATGCACTTTGCGTACCAACGCAATCAATAATTCCTGAAGCCGGTAAAGAGAAAGTTTATGTAGCTAAAAACGGATTAGTAAAGCAAAGCTTTGTGCAAACAGGAATTCGTACTGATAAACTGGTAGAAATATTATCAGGAGTTGCACCTGGTGACACAATACTTACTACAGGTTTGCTTCAGGTAAAAGCTGAAATGCCTGTGAATATTGTAAATGTTTATTCAATTGAACAAATACCATGAGTTTATCCTCACTTAGTATAAAAAGGCCGGTGCTTACCATTGTAAGTACATTGCTAATCCTTATAATGGGTTTTATTGGATTATCATTTTTAGGAGTAAGAGAATACCCGAGTGTTGACCCTCCAATAATTACTGTTTCTACAAATTATGTTGGAGCAAATGCCGATATTATTGAAACGCAAATTACCGAACCACTAGAGCAGTCAATAAATGGCATTGCCGGGATACGATCAATCAGCAGTGTGAGCCGGGATGGAAACAGTAATATTACCGTCGAATTTACGCTGGATATAGACCTGGAAACAGCTGCCAATGATGTTAGGGATAAGGTTTCTCAGGCAATAAGGCTACTTCCTGCTGATGTCGATCCTCCCATTGTAACAAAGGCAGATGCGGATTCAAACCCAATTATCATTATGAATATATCAAGTTCCGGACGGTCGCTGATGGAACTGACTGAATTTGGTGAAAATGTATTTAAGGAACGGTTGCAAACAGTTTCGGGGGTTAGTTCCGTTGCCATTTGGGGAGGGCAACGCTATTCGATGCGATTAAGGATAGATCCATCCCGACTGGCCGCATATTCTCTCACACCACTCGATGTGCGTAATGCCATGTTGCGCGAAAATATCGAATTGCCTTCTGGCAGAATCGAAGGAAATAATACTGAACTAACCGTGCGCACAATGGGTAGATTTCAGAACCCTTCCGATTTTAATACCATGGTTCTTAAAGAAACCGATAATCAGGTAGTTCGTTTCAGCGACATTGGATTTGCAGAATTGGCTTCAGAAAATGAAAGAACTATTCTTAAATTGAATGGAGTTCCGATGATAGCATGTGCCATAATCCCACAACCGGGATCAAACAATATTGAAATATCAGACGAGGTTTATAAAAGAATTGCCCAGATTCAAAAGGACTTGCCAGCAGATATTGAAGCATTTATCACTTTTGATAATACAAAATACATCCGCGAATCGATAGAAGAAGTAGAACAAACTATAATTATAGCGTTTTTACTTGTCATTCTGATTATTTTTCTGTTTCTAAGAGAATGGCGATCAACATTTATTCCGGTAATTGTAATTCCTATATCGCTTATCGGAGCCTTTTTCATTATGTACGCTGCCGGTTTTTCTATCAATGTACTTACCCTGTTGGGAGTAGTTCTTGCCATTGGTCTTGTTGTAGATGATGCCATTGTGGTTCTGGAAAATATTTATACCAAAATTGAACAGGGAATGCCACCCATGGAAGCAGGAATAAAAGGAGCATCGGAAATATTTTTCGCAGTAATTGCCACTACAATAACTTTGATTGCAGTATTCTTCCCCATTATCTTTCTTCAAGGGGTTACCGGAAGGTTATTTCGCGAATTTGGCGTTGTGATTGCAGGAGCGGTGGGTATTTCGGCCTTTCTTGCGTTGAGCCTGACCCCAATGCTTTCGGCAAAGTTATTAAAACCTCATACGCAGCATAACTGGCTCTATCGTAAAACAGAACCATTTTTTGTATGGATGAATAATGGTTACAGGAATAGTCTTAAAAGATTTCTTAAACATCGGATATGGGCAATAATCATAATGGTTTTAGCCTTTGTTTCAATAATTGTGATTGGAAAATTGCTGCCTTCTGAAATGGCTCCGCTTGAGGATCGTTCTTCACTAGTGTTAAATGCAATTGCTCCCGAAGGTAGTGGCTTCGATTATATGAACAGGTATATGGACGAACTCACTAAAATTATTAAGGAGAAAGCTCCAGAGGCTGAACGGATGATCACCATAACTGCTCCGGGATTTGGCGGAGCTTCAGTAAATTCGGGGATTATAAGGATGATATTAAAAGAGCCGTCAGACCGGGAAAGGAGCCAACAGGAAATATTGGATGATCTATCGGGTCAGGTAAAACAGCTTACCGGTGCACGGACTTTTCTCAGCCAGCAGCAAACAATTGGAGGCAGAAGAGGGGGCTTGCCGGTTCAATATGTGATTCAAGCCCAGGAACTCGATGATCTGAAAAAGATCCTTCCAGGATTTATGGCTGAAGCATCCAAAAACCCAATATTTCAAGTAGTTGACCTAAATTTAAAATTTAATAAACCCGAATTAAGGGTACGAATTAACCGGGAAAAAGCTGTGTTAATGGGAGTGTCAACCCAGGATATTGCTCAAACACTGCAATTGGCGCTGAGTGGACAACGCTTTGGATACTTTATTATGAATGGAAAACAGTACCAGGTTATTGGACAACTTACGCGTGAAAACCGGAATGACCCGCTCGATCTGAAATCGATGTATGTTCGGAGTAGCAGCGGAAAAATGGTGCAACTCGACAATCTTGTTACACTTCAAAATGAAAGTAGTCCACCGCAGCTATACCGTTATAACCGATTAGTTTCGGCAACGGTATCGGCAAGTTTGATAAAAGGGCATACTATTGGAGAAGGAATAAAAGCCATGGACGAAGTAGCTTCCAAAGTACTTAACGAATCATATTCCACCTCACTATCAGGCGATTCAAAAGAATTTGCAGAGAGTTCATCCAGTTTGTTGTTTGCTTTTGTACTGGCGCTGGTATTAATATATTTGGTGTTGGCTGCACAATTCGAAAGCTTCCGGGACCCATTGATCATTATGTTTACAGTTCCTTTGGCATTATCGGGAGCACTCATTTTTCTCTGGTATTTCGACCAAACCATAAATATTTTCAGTCAAATAGGAATGATCATGCTGATAGGACTGGTATCGAAAAATGGAATTCTTATAGTTGAATTTGCCAATCAACGTAAAGCAGCAGGTCTCACAAAAATGAATGCAATTGTTGATGCTTCGGTTTCTCGTTTTCGCCCAATTCTGATGACCAGTTTAGCTACAGTTTTAGGGGCACTTCCAATTGCCTTGGCACTGGGAGCCGGATCGGAAAGCCGTGTTTCGATGGGGATAGCTGTTGTTGGTGGCTTATTAATTTCCACCACTTTAACGTTGTACGTAGTACCAGCTATCTATAGCTATATTTCAGAAAAGCAAAAAGACGTAAGTAATGTTGTTGATGATTCTAATACACCAGATAATGTTTAAGCTTTCGAAAACTAAACTTGTTAAATACTATAACTGTATCGGAATTATTCTTGTTCTGCTGCTTACTTTAAATATATCAGGCTATAGTCAGGATTCCCTTTCATTAAAAAACATCCTGAAAATAGGACTTGAAAAAAACTATTCAATTCTTATTGCACGAAATCAGGAAGAAATAACTCAAAATAACCTAAGTTATGCCAAGTATGCTTTCATTCCAACGGCAAGCGCAACGGGACGAAATACAAATTCAATTGTGGATACACGTCAGGTTTTTGCTTCCGGAACAACACAGGAAAGAGAGAATGCCAAATCGAATGCGCTTACAGGCGCTGTTAACTTAGACTGGACAGTTTTCGATGGATTTGGGATGTTTGTAGGATATAATAAAGTCAGGGAGCTCTCAGAATTAGGAAAGCTCAACACCCGGATGAATGTTGAAAACCTGGCAGCTCAAATATCATCGGAATACTATAATTTCATTCGTCAAACCCAGCTATTAAAAGCAATGAGCTATGGTATGAAACTTTCCTCGGAACGCCTGGAAATTGCTTCAGAAAAATATAAAATCGGTAGCTTTTCTAGGTTGGAATTTCTGCAGGCACAGGTTGATTACAATGCGGATAGTTCCCAGTATATACGGCAGGAAGAAGCCGTAATTGCCTCCCGGATTCAATTGGGGAAAATATTGGCCTATAAATTAAACTTTCCTGATAATTGGGATGACAGCATCATTACCGACCGCAATTTAATCCTTGACAATCTGCTCCGGAGCACTTTAGATAAGAATACGAGTTTGTTAATCGCAAGTCAGAATCAAATATTAAGTCAATTAGATGTAAAAGCTATCCGATCGAGATATTATCCTTCTATTACCTTAAATTCAGCATACAATTATACAAACTCCGAATCGCAAGCCGGATTTGCATTAAGCAACCGAACTACAGGAATTACTTATGGGGCAACAGTTAATTTCAATATTCTTAATCGACTCGACAACCAGCGACAAATGCGCAATGCAAAAATATTACAGAAGAACAGTGATCTGGAATACGAAAATCTCAAACTCGAAATTACTTCGGAACTAAATCAGGTATGGAATAATTACAGTAACAACTTAAGAGTATTGTCGTTAGAAACACAAAACCTTCAATCGTCGCAAGAAAACCTGGATATTGCCATGGCAAAATATCGACTTGGAGGTTTGGCAGGGATTGAAATGCGTGAAATACAGAAAAACTTTCTCGACGCAAACAATAGATACATTACAGCCCAATATCTTGCTAAAATTGCGGAAATAACTCTCAAACAAATCAGCGGAAATATCGAAGAGTACTTTTAAAGTGAATGAAGTTATTGAATACGAATCATACAACTAATTTAATGAGAGCACATATCTTCCAGCATGCTGATTTTGAAAGTCCTGCTGCAATATTGAACTGGCTTACAAAGAATAACTTTGAAATAAGCTATACTAACTTTTATGAAAATGCTGAAATTCCATCAATTCATAATATAGACTGGCTCATCATTATGGGTGGCCCCATGAGTGTCAATGATGAAAAGAAATTTCCATGGCTTAGAGAGGAAAAGAAATTCATAAAACAATGCATTCACTCCGGTAAAAAAGTGCTGGGCATATGTTTGGGGGCGCAACTTATAGCAAATGTTTTGGGAAGCAGTATTTATAACGGAAAGCAAAAGGAAATAGGTTGGTTTCCCTTAAAACAGATTGCAGATCCGGAGAATACGTTTCTTATTCCAAACGACATAATGGTGTTTCACTGGCATGGCGAAACTTTTGATTTACCAGTAGAAGCCCGGTTACTGGCATCAACCGAAGCATGTACCAATCAAATATTTCAGTTACATACCAATGTTTTGGCCTTACAATGCCATCTCGAAATGACTCCGCAATCAATTGAGGGGATGTTGAATAATTGTTCACACGAATTATATCAGGCACCATTCATTCAAAATACTGATGAAATAAGGGAAGATACAAAAAAGTTTGCTTCCGGAGCAAACCTTGTGCTCTATTCACTGTTGGATAATCTGAATGCGCATTAACTTTGGACATATGATTACACATCGATGAGAGATAATCACAACACCATATTGGAAGTTAAAAATGTAAAAAAACACTTTAAGACAGTAAAAGCGGTAGACGGCGTTAATTTACAGGTTCATAAAGGCGAATTCTTAGCCTTACTGGGTCCTAACGGAGCCGGAAAGACAACCCTTGTAGAAATGATCGAAGGAATTCAGAACCCCGACGAAGGCGAAATAATTTTGCAGGGCAAAAAATGGAAAGGTCACAAGGAAGAACTGCATCATATTATAGGTTTGTCGCTCCAGGAAACAAGGTTTATCGACAAGCTCACTACTTTTGAAACTGGAATGTTGTTTGCCAGTTTTTATAATCTTGGAGCAA
>JBBQEI010000112.1:0-9703 GCA_038320545.1 Bacteroidales bacterium | reverse complement strand
ATAAGCTTCAATTTTCGATTCTTCCACAACCGGAATTGAACCAAGTGGGCGCATCAGTTCCAAAAATTCATTTTGTAAATCAGTGTTCATATCCCTGGCAAAAGTTGTTGGGTTCACGCCTTTGTTAACAATAGAGGAAGCACTTGGATTCATTCGGGCAATGTTAGCAAATCCTCCTAATGCTGCCGACATTTTTTCTATTGTAAGTTTTGGTGCAAGTGAGACCAACAAAGATTTTTTTGGCAGGAAATCTTTGATTTTTCCAAGCATTTCTATTAATACTGGTGGGTGAAGGACTATAAATATAAAGTCATTTTCAGCAGCTTCTTTTAAATTATCTGTTGAAATTTGAATGTTGGGAAATTCTAACTGTAAGGAATTTAAGGCCTCTGGATTCGGATACAGGACAACAATTTTTCAAATTCTGCCTTGCTGTTTTCAAATGCCTTGAGAATGATGCCAGTAATGCGGCCACCTCCAATAAAACCTATGGATCTCGTTTTCATGTTATGAAATTTAAATGTTTTGGATTTGTATTTATAATTGAGCGCTATTGTAAATTCTCAAAAACTAAAATAAAAAGTTGAATAAATACCCAACTATCAATATACCTGTGGCGACAATGCCTATAAAAGTTAATATTAACGGGAGTTTTAGAACTTTTTTCAGAATTATCATTTCGGGTAACGACAGACCAATTACAGCCATCATGAAGGCCAGGGAAGTTCCAAGTGATGCACCTTTCTCAATTAAAACAGATACGATAGGTATGATCCCGGCAGCATTTGAATACAATGGAATGCCAATTAAAATGGAAAGAGGAACACTATACCATGCTGATTTTCCCATTAGAACAGCCATAAAATCTTCGGGCACATAACCATGCGCCCCGGCTCCGACAGCTATGCCTAAAATTACGTAAACCCATACTTTGCCCACAATTTCTTTCACAGCTTCATACCCAAGCCGGATACGACCGGATAATTTTATCTTTTCTTCATCATCTTCTGAATGGCCTATTTTAGTTGTATATACCCATTCCTGCACCCAATGCTCAAGTTTTAGTTTGTTAATAATATAGCCTGCTGTTATAGCTATTGCTATGCCAGTAAGTACATAAATGGTTGCTACTTTCCATCCAAACATTCCAAATAAAAGTATTACAGCTATTTCGTTAATCATAGGTGCTGCAATTAAAAACGAAAAAGTTACGCCCAGGGGAACGCCCGATTCAACAAATCCTAAAAACAAGGGTATGGCCGAGCACGAGCAAAAAGGTGTTACAATACCTAACATGGACGCCAGTACATTTCCTGTAAAAGTTGATTTTCCTTCCAGAACTTTCCTGGTTCTTTCGGGCGAAAAGTATGAACGGATAATGCCTACGAAAAAAATAATTAATGCAAGCAGCATTAAAACTTTAGGAACCTCAAAAATAAAAAAGCGTAGTGCTTCTGTAAGATGTTCTCCCTTTTCAAGTTTTAAAGCAGTGTCAATAAACCAATCGGCTAAAGGCTGAAGGAAATGATAAATTATATACCATGCTGGTAGTAATAATATGGGCAGTATTAACTTTTTATTCAATTTCATATTATGGATTTTTCATTTCGGTTAATCCCGAAATGAGTTTTTAAATTTTTTTAAAAGTAAACCCTGATAATATAGTAAATGCCAACAACAATGAATAAGATTGCAATAACACGTCTAAACCATATCTCGAAAACTTTTACTTTACGGTAAACATTGCCTATTCCGGAAATGGTATAGGCAAGTACCCAGGCAAAAATTATAACCGGAATGCCAGTAGCGAGTGCAAAAATTACAGGAAGAAATAAACCTGAGGCACTGCTTATAGTCATGGGAATAAGCATTCCGAAATATAACACCCCGCTGTAAGGACAGAAAGCAAGTGCGAATACAATTCCCAATAAAATAGCATCGATG
Organism: Bacteroidales bacterium; assembly: GCA_038320545.1. Taxonomy (GTDB): domain Bacteria; phylum Bacteroidota; class Bacteroidia; order Bacteroidales; family JAAUTT01; genus JAAUTT01. Next base: position 7,759 of record JBBQEI010000112.1, on the reverse strand, counting down.
TACTTCCACGATTTTTTGTTTTCCATTCGGGATGTTATTTTACTGATGCCGGGAAAATTTACTTTTAGAACGTCAAGCATAAATAGGCCTATGATAATTAGCAATGGGCCAAGCAGCTTTTCACCATACTTTTGAAATATACCGGAGAATTTGAATTGATCGGCACCAAGAAAAATAATAAAAGCTATTGCCGTGTATGATATCGCCCTTCCAAGCGTATACAGTAACCCGTTAATAAATACCCTGTGCCGGTTTTCTATATCCTTGCTGATAAATCCAATGGCTGTAATGTTTGTAGCCAAAGGACAAGGGCTGATTGCAGTCATAAAGCCCAGTACCATAGCCGAAAGCCATGGCATGGTGCTGTTTTCGAGGATATTGTTAAAAAAATCCATCTACTACGATTTCAGAAGACTATCAATTTTTTCTTTAATGACTGCTTTGAATTTTTCAGGATTTGAGCGGGCATACATAAAACCTTCGTTGGTGATGTTGATTTTGTTGTTTCCTTTAACTAATAATAGCGTCTGGCCTGAAATCTGTAATTTTTCGGCTAATGGTTTGCTGGATTCATCATCAAGGTTCACTGCCCGAAATTTTACGTTGTTGCCATAGAGGCCCTGAATATCTGCCTTGGCTTCTGCTTCAACTGCTTTGCAGGTAACACACCGACTGCTAAAATGAAAGTAATATGCTTCAACTTTATCCGAAGAAGCGGTTTTATTGTCCTCTTTTTGTGTTGATTGTGCATTGCAAGAGAAACTGCCCAACATTATAATCAGGGCAAAACTGTAAACGACTAATTTTTTCATCAGATAGTTTTTATGTTAATATTTGGATAAAACCTGTTTAATTTCTTCAGCAGATGGCACCCTTCCCTTTATTTCCACTTTTTCGTTTACCACCAAGGCAGGAGTGGACATTACACTATATTTCATAATATCCATAATATCTTCCACTTTAGTGATTGTAGCATTAAATCCGTTTTGTTCCACTACTTCACGGGTAATTTTTTCAAGTGTTTTGCACTTGGGGCAGCCGGTTCCTAAAATTTTTATTTCCATATATTTCAATTATATCATTCGAAAATCCTTGAACTTGAACTTTTAACGGTTAAAGAAATTGGCAAAAAGAAGTTTGGCTTCTTCCCAGTTTTCGCGATTAATGCAGTATTTAATATAGGGCGGATTAATTTCTCCCTGAATCAAACCTGCATTTTTAAGTTCTTTTAAATGTTCGGAAAGTGTAGACCGGGCAATCGGAAGTTCTTCGGCCATATCGCCACTGTAACAGCATTTATTTATATTATTTGCAAGATAATCGAGTATAAAAACCCTTACAGGATGAGCAACAGCTTTGGCATATCGGGCAAGCTTTTCCTGATTAGCGGTAAAATATTTTTCTTTACTTACTTCCATGTTTAGTATTTCGTCTAAATACGAAACAAAAATAGAAATAGTTTTTAAATTTTATAAATATTTACCAGAATATTTAAGAATGACGAGGGGCATTGCGGAAAGATGATGATATTAAAATAAGGTAACTATATATGAGTTGGGACAAAAATAAATTGATTAATTATGAAACCTCTACGAGGTTTAAAATTAGCAGGTCTCTATTATTTGCTACAATTATGAAACATCTACGATGTTAATTCATCCTTGTAGAGGATACATAGTTGTAGTGCGAATTCGAGTCTTATACCTCACAACCTCGTAGAGGTTGCATAGTTATTAACAGCGAATATTTTAGCGTCCCATCTGGTATATAGTTCCCTAAAATAAATCATTTAGGGTAATGATGCCAGTCACACCGAGCGGCGTCGAAGTGCGACCCGTGAACTTGAAAAAAGAACCTTCCGCTCATTCTTCGACTCCGCTCTGAATGACGAGGAGCATTGCGGAAAGATGATGATATTAAAATAAGGTAACTATATATGAGTTGGGATAAAAATAAATTGATTAATTATGAAACCTCTACGAGGTTTAAAATTAGCAGGTCTCTATTATTTGCTACAATTATGAAACATCTACGATGTTAATTCATCCTTGTAGAGGATACATAGTTGTAGTGCGAATTGGAGTCTTATACCTCACAACCTCGTAGAGGTTGCATAGTTAGTAACAGCGAATATTTTAGCGTCCCATCTGGTATATAGTTCCCTAAAATAAATTATTTAGGGTAATGATGCCAGTCACACCGAGCGGCGTCGAAGTGCGACCCGAAGTGATCTGATTTAAAAGCAAGATAGTGGCTAATAACAATAACATAAACCTTGACCATTTGTTTACCCTGATACACTTCACTTAATATTACTCTTATGAAAGCATCCGACAATATAAACCCCTTGAAACATCCAAACCTCGAGTTTGAAGATGATATTAAAGCCTTGCAAAATATTATTGAAATCGGGAATTGTACAGACGATTACGAAAAGTTGAATTCCCTAAGCATCTATCTATTTATCAAGAAATTTGACAATAATGACATTTCAATTATGAATAAGTTAAATGAAAAATATTTAATAAAAGTTAAACTTTAATGCGAATTAAGGATTAAACACTTTATTTTGGCAAAATTATCGGCTGACCCAGTTTTTCAGGCTGAAAGCATGAGATAACAAAGGACGGGGCAACGCCCTGTCGTAAAGAGATACCATTTATTTTTGCAGGCTGTATGCCTGCGATATGGGTTTATAACCCGCCTGTTCGATACCGGCTTTTGTCCCAGCCTTTTCAGGCTGAACGGAAGTGGGGAGCTTTTAGGATCCTTGGGTTTAACCCAAGGTTGCGATGTCTCAGGCCTTCAGCCTGAAGAATACGAGCCAGATTCTTTGGATCCAAACTGCATATTTTATTCTTTTAACCCTTAATTCGTATTATTATTGTATTTAAAGCGTTATGGTATATTTTACATTTATTTGAAATCTGTTAACCTTTAACTAAGTTTTAACAGGTGTGAGGAATACATTTCTAAATTAAGGGAATGATATTCTTTTTTTATATATTTACTAAAAATGAGGGAATAATATAACTTCTTTTTTAAGTTATGTAATATTTTATAAACGGGTTTAAGTAATTTAGTTTCGTTAAATATTCAATAATAGTCGTACTTTTTCCCAAATTACAAGCGTGAACTTGGCTGATATTTGGAACAAGATGGTTACTGGTGTTTCGAAAACCTAAAATGAATTAAAAGCAATTTATTTTTCACTTAAACCGTTACTTTTTAGAAATATTTTACCACCCCATAATGAAGAAAGATAAAGCTTCACAAGTTAAAATCTCCAGGGATAATCCAAAAACTGATAAAACAGATATTACAATATCCGATCAGTTTCCTATTGTAGGAATTGGTGCTTCTGCTGGAGGCCTGGAAGCTCTGGAAGGGTTTTTTATAAATGTACCTGAGAATTCCGGGATGGCCTTTATTGTAATCCAGCATCTTTCACCTGATCATAAAGGAATACTAGGCGAACTTCTTCAGCGGGTTACCAAAATGCAGGTTTATACAGTAACCGACCGTATGAAAGTAAGCCCCAACTGTGTATATGTGATTCCCTCAAACAAAAGTATGTCTATACTAAATGGTGAGCTACATTTATTCAAACTGGTTGAAGTACATGGTCCGCGTTTACCGATAGATTTCTTTTTCAGGTCACTTGCCATTGACCAAAAAGAAAAAAGTATTGGAATCATCCTCTCTGGCATGGGATCAGATGGGTCTTTAGGACTAAAGGCAATTAAAGAACAATCGGGATTGGTAATGGTACAAGATCCTGAATCGGCTAAATTCGACAGCATGCCCCGTTCGGCAATTGATTCTGTGGTTGTTGATATTGTAGCGTCAGTTAACGAATTGCCCGAAAGTCTTATTAAGCTGATACAACATTCTCCAAAATCGCTCATTAAGGAAGAACTCGAAAAAGATTCCAGTTCCCTGGATAAAGTAATTATCCTCTTGCGAAATCACACGGGTAACGACTTTTCACAATATAAAAAAAATACAATGTATCGCCGTATCGAAAGGCGAATGGGCGTTCACCAGTTAAATAAAATAGCCGCATATGTTCGTTACTTGCAGGAAAACCCCACCGAAGCGGATATACTTTTTAAAGAGCTCTTAATTGGGGTAACTAATTTCTTCCGGGATAATGTTGTATGGGACTACTTAAAAGATAATGTTTTTCCTGATTTATTTGCCGGTGTAGCCGACAGATATACTATCAGGGCCTGGATACCTGGCTGTTCATCAGGTGAAGAGGCTTTTTCACTGGCAATTGTTTTTAAAGAAGCCTTAGAAAAAAGTAACCTGAAGAAAAGTATATCGTTTCAGATATTTGCAACTGATCTCGACATTAGCGCTATTGATAAAGCACGAAAGGGTATTTATCCCGAAAATATTATAAACGACGTATCACCTGAACGTATTAAACGTTTTTTCACCAAAACGAACGACCAATACAGGGTAAATACAGAAATAAGGGAAATGGTAGTTTTTGCATCACAAAATGTGATCAAAGATCCTCCGTTCACCAAGCTCGACATACTCTCCTGCCGCAACCTGTTGATTTATATAGAACCCGATTTGCAAAAGAAAATACTGTCGTTATTTCATTATAGTCTAATTCCCGGTGGCATACTTTTACTCGGAAGCGCCGAGACACGTGGAACTCATGGTGATTTATTTTCGGTTATCAATTCAAAATTAAGGATATACCGGCGGTCAGGTTTAGCTCAAAAGGATGAGTTTTTCAACTTTTCGAGCTCATTGTTGTCAAATAAAGCCGGAACAAGCGAAAGCCAATTGTTGGGGAATATTCCAAATAATATTCAAACATTTACTGATCAACTGCTTTTGCAGCAGTTTTCACCAGCAAGTGCACTAACAACCGACAAAGGAGATATTTTATATTTAACAGGTAATATCGGAAAATATCTTACACCCGCTGCCGGCAAAGCAAACATGAATTTATTTGCCATGGCTCGGGAAGGTTTACGCAACGATTTATCAATCGCTTTTCGAAAATCGCTACAAAATTATGAAAAAACAATTTTACACAATGTTAAAATAGAAACTGAAGGTGGAAATCGATTCATTGATGTTACTATACAGCAAATTATTAAACCATTGGTATTAAAGAATAAAATACTGGTGATTTTTTCAGATGTTGAGGCATCAAAAACTTTATCATCAAAACAAAGCAAAGAAAAAATTAAAGATTACGGATTGGGAGCTCATTTAGAAATTGAATTAAAAACTATTAAAGAAGAACTGGAAACCACCCGTGAAGAAATGCAAACTTCGCAGGAAGAATTGAAATCGACCAACGAAGAACTGCAATCAAACAACGAAGAACTGCAATCGGCTAACGAAGAGCTTACTACTTCGAAGGAAGAAATGCAGAGCCTTAATGAAGAACTCCAGACTGTAAATGCAGAGCTACAGTCTAAAATAGATGATTCGGTGAGAATAAATAACGATTTGAATAATCTTTTAAACAGTTCGGAAATAGCAACCTTATTTCTCGACAAAGAATTTAATATTAGGCAATTTACAATTTCTGCTACAAAAATATTTAAGCTTAGAAAGGTTGATATTGGACGACCCTTTACTGAACTGGTAACCGATTTAATCTATCCTGAAATATATCATGATTCAATGACTGTTTTGCTATCGGAGGATTTTATAGAGAAGGAGATTTCAACCACCGATAAACATTGGTATAACATACGGATTACTCCTTACAAAACTTTCGAAAATAAAATGGATGGCCTGGTAATCACATTTATTGATATTACCAAATCGAAATACCTGGAGGAAAAACTGAAGAATTCTCAAATGATGTTTCAGTCATTTATCGAATTTTTATCCGAAGGTATAATCAGTTTATCCACTGATGGAACAGTTACGGCATTTAACCAGGCAGCAGAAAAAATAATAGGTATGGAACGTAATCAGGTATTAGGGAACAATTACTATAATTTGTTTATTCCAGCTTCCATGCGCAATAAAATTGAAACTGATATGCAAAAGCTGTTAGGAGGATTACTATCAAACAAATACAAAAGCTATATTAAAACTATTAATAATGAAGAACTTCAGATTGAATGGGCAACTCATAAACATTTAGATGACCAGACAACTTTAATTGGAATTATCGAAAACAGCTTCAATAAATGAAATCATGAATAAAATTCAAAAATCATCAAACAAAAAAACGCTACGTCAAAAAGCTGAACAGCAATTAGAAAATAAGATTAATGATTTTTCGTTGGTTTTCGGTGATGGCGATACAGCAAAAATTCGTCATGAACTTGAAGTGCATCAGATAGAGCTCGAAATGCAAAACGAGGAATTGAGGATGGCTTTGGATAATGCTGAAATAGCTACTGAGAAATTCACCACGCTTTATGACTTTGCTCCAACAGGATATTTTACACTTGACCGCGATTGCATTATCAGAGATTTGAACCTGAATGGGGCAAAAATGCTGGGTACAGGACGAAGCAAACTGATTAAAAACACCTTCAGGCATTTTATTAGCCGCAATACGCAGGATATATTTCAGAATTTTTTTAATAACATATTTGAAAGTGATTTAAAACAAATTTGTGAATTGAAATTGGAAGCCGGGGTTAATCCCCCAATTATTGTTTACCTTGAAGGCATTGCTTCGGATGATAAACAAACTTGTATGGTTACTGCCGTTGACATAACTGAACGTCACAGGGCTGAAGAAGTGCTGATAGATAGTGAAATGCGTTTGAAGGAACTGAATGCCACCAAAGATAAATTCTTTTCGATAATTGCTCACGATTTAAGAAACCCATTTACAAGTATCATAGGGTTTAGCAGCCTTCTGGTAAGTCAAATTGAAACTAAAGACTACGACAGTATTGAGAAATATGCAAAAATAATATACGATTCTTCCTTAAGAGCCATGGATTTACTTAAAAATTTAATGGAATGGTCGCAATTACAAACCGGAACAATCAAATTTAACCCTAAATATATCGACTTCAATATTATTACAAATAATATTACAGAATTAATAAGCGACACAGCAAAACAAAAAAAAATTACCATAGTAAGGAAACTACCTTCAAACCTTATCGTTTTTGCTGACGAAGATATGGTTTGTACTGTGCTTAGAAATCTGATTTCGAATGCCGTAAAATTTACAAAACCGGGAGGTCAGGTGGTAGTTTCGGCCAAACAAATTGAGGATACATTTCTGGTAACGGTTAGCGATAATGGCATTGGAATTGAAAAAAAAAGCATTAACAAATTGTTCCATATCGAAGGGAATCATGCATCAAAAGGAACTCAGAATGAAGATGGAACGGGATTGGGGTTAATACTGTGCAAAGAATTTATAACAAAACATTCCGGACAGATTTGGGTTGAAAGTGAGCCCGGATCGGGCAGTACGTTTAATTTTACAATTCCAAATCAGGTTAAATAGCCGTCAAGTTAATAATTGCTATAATCTGAATATCAATAGCCCGATAGTTATCGGGATACGAAGTTGTTTTATATCCTTGTAGAGGATACATAATTGTAGAACTTAGGTTGTTTGAATTATAATAAGGTATTTTAACTTTAATTCACTCGGTATTTAAGCCTTAATAATGTGAATTAAGGGCTAAGCACTTTATTTTGGCAAAATTATCGCCTGACCCGTTTTTCAGGCTGAAAGCCTGAGACAGCAAAGGACAGGGCAACGCCCTGTCGTAAAGAGATACCATTTGTTTTT
>JBBQEI010000111.1:0-9768 GCA_038320545.1 Bacteroidales bacterium | reverse complement strand
TATATTTTGAGCTTCTGTCTCAATAATTGGCAAAGCTGTAAGTGAACCACCTTTAAGTTTTTCGTTCAGGTGAGTTGACCGTTCCAATAATCGTGAATGGATATAAAAAATATCGCCGGGAAATGCTTCACGTCCCGGAGGCCGTCTCAGCAAAAGAGACAGTTCGCGGTACGCACGCGCATGATGTGTGAGGTCGTCATAAACAATAAGAACATCGCGACCTTGTTCCATAAAATATTCTGCAATGCTTGTAGCTGCATAAGGAGCTATATATTTTAAGCCAGGAGCGTTGTTTCCTTCGGTTGAAACCACAATGGTATATTCCATCGCCCCCTTTTCTTCGAGGTTTGCAATTACTTTTGCTATAGACGATGCCCGCTGACCAATGGCACAATAAACACACAGCACATTTTTATCGTGTTGGTTGAGAATGGCGTCAATGGCTATGGCTGTTTTGCCAGTTTGCCTGTCACCCAAAATCAATTCACGCTGTCCGCGACCAATGGGTATGAGTGCATCAATAACTTTTAATCCTGTTTGCAAAGGAACGGAAACGGTAGCGCGATCCATAATGGCGTGTGCAGGTCGCTCAATGGGCAGTCGTTGCTTAAACGAAACTTTACTTTTACCATCCATAGGCTCGCCCAATGGGTTAATAACTCTTCCAATTAAAGAATCATCGACCGGTATATCCATTACACGGCCTGTACGTTCCACTTCATCGCCAGCATTCAAAAGAGAATCTTCACCAAGAAGAATAACCCCTATTTCATCTTCATCTATATTGTAGGCTATGCCAAACAAACCGCCCGGAAACTTTAACAGCTCTTCAAAGCCAACGCCCGGAAGGCCGGAAATTTTAACAATTCCAGCCGATACACTAACAACATAGCCTACTTCGCGGGGTTTAAAAGAAAGCGTGTAATTTTCCCTGCCTTTCTCCATCTCCTCGAATGTGGTATGTATCGTTTTTTTAAATTGGTTTACCGGCATGTTATTCTTTATTTTGTTCTGCTTTTGGTTCTTCTTTTATCGTTTGGGAAATACTCTTTTGCAGGGAATTCAGATATTCTGAAATACTCCATGCCAGTTTATACCCATTAGATGAAAGCTCAATACCACTGATGAGTTCGGGTGTGGTTTTAAATTGAAAATGCGTTTCGGTGTGGATTATTTCATTTACCGCGCTTGTAATTTCGGTTTGCTGCTTTTTAGGTAAATCAAATGCACTTTGCACAAGAACCGGGCTTGAACCAGATTTAAAGGTGTCTATAAATTGCTTCTTATCTTCCTTAGAAAGTTCATTGATACGCTTAATAAAGATGTTAGCCGATTGTTCTTCAAGACTAACGGAAGCAAGGTCGGTAAGTGTTTTTCTTGCAATTTCAAACACTTCATGTTGTGTTTTTTGCACAAGGTCGCGATTCAGGTTTTCCAACATCTCATTCAATGCCTTTTCCAGTTTCGAACGCAACTCAGCAGCATCGTTCCGTGCAGTTTCAAGGAGCTTTTCCCGTTCCTCATTGGTTTCGGCAACAGCTTTGTCCATCAGCTCTTTCTTTTGCTTATCGAACGTTTCATTTTTCTTGCTGAATTCGGCCTGTTCTTTTTTAGCTGTTATTTCTTTCGCTTCAGCATCCTTTATTTGCGACGCAATTTTTTTTTCGCGTTCGTCAATAGCTTTGAGTATTGGCTTATACAGAAATCGCTTTAGTAACCAAACCAATATTAGAAAATTAAGTATCTGAGCTATTACGGTGAACCAGTTTATTTGCATGATGTATATTTTATTTCAATGCCGTTTAATTAACGTTTTAAAGACTTTAATTTCGATAATCGAAAATTGACGATACAACTTTAATCCCTCTGAAAGAGTTCAACCCTTTTCAGGGTTATGGTTCGTGGTTGTAAGTTTCTCGTGGGTTTAACACGGTCATCAAAAAAACTCCCTTCGGGGAAAAGATATTTTCAATGGTATTAACTTAAATGACATTAGTTTTTATTTTGCTATTATGAAATTCCAAAATGGATTTGCGAAAATAAGAATCATCGAAACCACGAAACAGTAAATCGCTGTAGACTCAATCATAGCCAATCCTACGAATAAAGTTCTTGTAATAGTTGGCGCTGCATCGGGTTGTTGAGCAATTGAGGTTAATGCAGTTGATACCGATTTCCCTTCGCCCAAAGCCGGGAACATACATCCTATACTTGTTGAAAACCCTGCAGTTACAATAGATGCTACTGCAATAATTGATACATTATCCATTTTTAATCCTCCTATTCTTTAGTTGTTCGTATTTTTTATTACTTTTTTCTTATCTGTTTTTTTGGAATCGTGCACTGCCGCTGCAATATAAACTGTTGCCAGAATACTGAAGATATAGGCTTGCACCACTCCAGTAAGTAAACCAAGCGCTTTCATAACTATGGGAAATATAAAGGGTGTTATACTTAAGAGAATGGCTACAATCATTCCTCCACTCATCATGTTACCAAACAAACGCACAGCTAGGGCGAGTGTGCGGGTAGTTTCACTTATCAGGTTAAATGGCAGCATAATAAATGTTGGTTTTAGGTATGATTTCAGGTAGCCACCAATGCCGGACTTTACTATTCCAAAAAAAGGCACCGCCATGAAAACACAAATAGCAAGTGCTGCCGTTGTGGATAGGGAACCTGTTGGCGGTTCGTACCAGGGGAATATGATTAAAATATTAGATATAACTATAAATAGAAATAAAGTACCGATAAAACCTATATATTCTTCGGGCTTTTTTAAACCGATTTCTTTAATTTGATTGTTTATGGTTGTTACCAACATCTCAAGAATACATTGCCAGCGCGAAATACGAATACCTGTTTTGAGTTTCCGTGTAATCAATACAGAACCTACTACCATCACAAGCATTATAGCCCATGTGGTAACAATGGTAAGGTTAATGGTAAAAAAGCCATATTGCCAAAAAATGGTTTCGTCGGGACTAAGCTTCATGATATATTTCCTTTTTAGGTTTGGTAAGATATGTAACAATGAAGCGGGCTACAATAAAGCCCAGCAAACAAATGAGAATCCGTTGCCAACTTCCTTGAGCGACAAAGTAAAATCCAATCATTACGATACTTACACGCAAAAAGAAACTACCGATAGCCCAAATTGCAGGGGTTTTTGCGGCAATCGTTTTTTTTACAGTAAACCAAAGCCCGCCAAAGAATAGCGCTCCTAATGCTAAACCTGCTATAAATGCCAATATCATAAGTAAAGTTTCATTCATCTTTTTCGTCTTTTTGGTTCATTTCTTTATGTTCTTTTGTAACCCAATTCCATGAAATAATGCACCCAACCAATAAGCCTACTATCAACAAGCTTAGTGTCCATGAAAATGTTGTTGGGTGATTTTTGTCAAGCCAAACACCCAATATTGCTCCAAGTAATGTAGGAACAGCAATAGTCCAACCCACTATTCCCATCATTCCCAATCCAAACCAAACACTTTTATTGTCGTTATGCCGTGCTTTTAGTTTGCGTTGTGCTTTTTCTTCAACCTTTTTGCTAAACAAGTTTTGACTATTTCTATCTGTGGCATCCATATTAAATTCAACGAATTAATTAATCTTACAGACTGTAGAGTCAAGAACCAAGAATCAAGACAAAAAACAGCGTGTTTTGATCTATTGTAAACGCCTTGTGTATTATTCTTTTTTATAATGCTCTTTTCCATTTTTATCTTTACTCTTGATTCTTTACTCTTGATTCTTGATTCTTGCGTTATATATTAATCTTTTCGAAATTTTTCCAGACTATAGAGGAATCCGCTTTCTATCTTTGCCATAGTAGAACGGACGTCCCTTTCACTATCATCCAGTTTCTTAAATTCTTTTTCTACCGATTCGTGAAGTTTCCCAAGGTCGCTACCACCAAAAGCATTACGAACCGATACCATTACCTCTGACCCTGCTTTTATCAATATGCCTTCATCAATTGCTATGTAATGAATGGTTTTAGAATCTGTTTTATAAGTAAAGATGCTGGGGATCAATGCTGCAACACAATCGAGCCTTTGTGGTAACAAACCAAAGGAACCCTCGCTGGTTTCTGCAACAATGCTACTGACATTTTTAATTTCAGCGAAAATCCGGTATGGAAGAAGAATTTTTAAGTCCATTTTAATTGTTAATTGTCAATTGTCAATTGTCAATTGTTTTCGCTTCATCAATGTTTCCAATCATGTAAAATGCGCTCTCCGGTAAATCTTTGAACTCATCGGCAAGAATACGCTCACAGCCGTTAAGTGCATCGTCCAAATCAACCTCTTTTCCTTTCAAACCACTGAATTGTTCGGTTGTAAAAAAGGGCTGGGTAAAGAACCGTTCTAAACGCCTGGCACGGTTTACTAAATTGCGGTCGTCAACAGATAATTGCTCCAACCCAAGCATGGCAATAATATCTTTGAGTTCTTCGTATTGGGCGAGCGTATGCCTTATTTCTTGCGCAAGGTTATAATGTCTCTCGCCAATTATGCCGGGTGTAGCCATTTTTGAGCTGGATTTCAGCAAATCAATAGCCGGATAAAGGCCTTCGCCAGCTTTTTTTCGCGAAAGCACAATAGAAGCTGAAAGATGGGAAAATGTATGTACAGCAGCAGGGTCGGTTAAATCGTCGGCAGGTACATAAACGGCCTGAATAGAGGTGATGGCACCTGCATCGGTATTGGCGATTCGTTCCTCTAATTTTGCCAGCTCAGTTCCCATGGTGGGTTGATAACCCAAACGTGAAGGCATTTGTCCCATTAAGCCCGAAACTTCCATACCCGCCTGTATGAAACGGAAAATATTATCAATGAGTAGCAGCACATCGCGATGTTCATCATCTCGGAAATATTCGGCCATTGTCAGCGCTGCATGACCCACGCGAAAACGTGCGCCCGGAGGCTCGTTCATTTGACCAAACATCATCACCATGTTGTCAAGTACTCCCGCAACTTTCATATCATGATAAAGCTCGTGGCCCTCACGGCAACGTTCACCAATGCCACAAAACATGCTGACACCTTTGTTGTGGCCAACCATATTATGAATCATCTCTGTAAGCAAAACCGTTTTGCCCACACCGGCACCTCCGAAAAGACCTGCCTTTCCGCCACGTTCTAAGGGTATCAATACATCAATTGCTTTAATGCCCGTTATAAATATCTCCGATTTGGTTGACCGTTTTGTTAATGGTGGTGGTACTTGGTGTATATTGCGCCTTTCAACGTCAGATGGTAATGGCTTCTCCTGATCAATGGTATTGCCGAAAACATCGAACATGCGACCCATGATAGCTTTACCAACCGGAACTGTAAGTTGTTTCCCATCGGTTTTAACAACCATTCCACGCGCCAAACCCTGAGTGGGAGTTAGTGAAATACCCCGAACGTGATTAGCATCTCGCTGCTCCTGCACTTCAATAACAATTTGCTCATTATCTCCTGCATGCAACACGGTGTTTATCGACGGTAAATGCGTATCGAAACTAATATCGACTACACTTCCACGCACCGAAATAATTTTGCCAAAATTTGATATGTCAGTTTTATTTTCCAATCCTTTAGATTATTGTTCTTTCAGTTTAATTAATTCTTCTTTTTTCTCAGCGGCTTCTTTTGCTTTCTTTTTATAATAACCTCTGAAAATAAAATTATGTTTTACTGCTGTCATGTTTTCATCTAAGCCTTTGGAACTCTTCCTAAGATTAATCATGGTCTGATTCAGATTCTCTGCAAAGGTTGAATCTCTTATTAACCGTCCGAGGGTTCCATTTCCGTTGTTAATATCATACATCATTTTTGTAAGTTGTTCCGATACAATCTCGGTATTACCGGCAGTAACATTCAATTTGGCCATAATGGAATCTGTACCGGTCAATCCTTGTGAACTCTTTTTAAAATTCATTATGGTCTGATTTAAATTCTCAGCTATTGTTGAATCCTGAATCAGCCTGCCAAGTGTTCCATCTCCCTTGTTTATTTTATTCATAATCAAGGCAAGCTGGTGCGAGATATCTTCGGCATTAGATGCTGTTACTTTCAAACTTGCCATCAAAATATCAGAACCAGCCAGCCCTTTGGAAAAACTATTCAGATTTGCTATAGTTTGATTAAAATTCCCGGCAAGTATTGAATCCCGGATTAACATGTTTAGAGTACCATTTCCACTATTGATCTTACCTGCAATATCGGATACCTGTTTTGATATGTCCTCTATATTAGCCGTGGTTGCATCCAATCGTGCCATGATGGCGCTTTTTTCAATTGTTTGTATTGATTCAAGACGTTGGCCTTCTTTTGCCAGCGGAGCGTCAGAACTTCCTGGGCTTATAATAATAAGTTTATCCCCGATTATCCCATCTGAACCCAATGTAACTTTACAGTCCGATTTGATAAACTGCCAAACATCTGATTTTATCATCAGATCGACTCTTACCGTTGTATCATTAACAATTATTATATTGTCAACTGTACCGATATTGATTCCTGAAAAACGAATGTTATTAACAACCTGTAATCCAATTACATTCGAAAAAGTGGATGTAAGTTTAAAAACGGGATTAAATAAGTTTTTTTGTTTCCCAATAATAAATATGGCCAGTACGAAAAGAGAAAGCCCTCCTGCAACAAATAATCCCAATTTAATTTTAAAATTTTGAGAATGATTATCCATTTTACTAAAGTACAGCTTGGTAATAGATAAAGTGTTACTTAATTTTTGAAAGAAATTACATATTTCACACATTCTCCTTTTTTATTCGTGCCCAATAAATATTTTGGGCTGTATCCATGTTCGTAACAACCGAACCAGAAAGCCAGAATTGTAACGTACCAATTAATACACCGCCAAGAATAAGATGAAGTCCTGCGCCCCCTGCAAAGAAACTTTCTTTTGAATCGCGTGGTTTTTCTTTCATCACGTCCGGATTTCCGGGATCCATGCTTAATGCAATGGCTGGAAAAGAATCGGTAATGAGGTTGATCCAAAGTAGTTGAGTGGCAATTAATGGGGCTTCCAAACCTATATCTGGAAATCAATAGATATCCATAGTCAGTTTCCGTTGAAGCAACGGCAGTGCCAGTCCACGCCATCCGAATTCTTCAACAGGGCCTTTGATTGCGGCAAATAATGTAGCGAGCAAAAGTGCAGATATTGATGGAAATGGATCTGCAAACAGGTTCCCCTTGATAAAAGAACCAGCGATAAAAATCAACGGTATCCCCAAAAATAAAAACGCATACCATGAAAGAGAACTATGCCAGATTAGCAATCGGGAGAGAAAACCTTTTAAACCCTGAACTCCGGTTTTATAAATTATTATCACAAAAGCAGCTATGGCAGGGGCATAAACTGCTAGGTAAAAGAGCGGATGCTGGCCTGTTAGTTTTCCAAAAATACCTGTCATTTGATCAGGCAGGAAAATAAACAGGGCAAGTATTCCCCAAGCCAGACCGAATGAAATAAGCAGAAATGGTATGAGCGAGCGGAAAGGAATCTGATATTTATAAGAGTCTGATGAGCCAATAACCCTGTTAGACCAAAATATTATATTCAGGTGCTGAAATAAGATAGGAATTACTCCGCCCGCTTAGTATCTGGTAAATAATGGCACCCTTTTTGGTTTTTAGTTCATTCATATCTTCAGGAAAACTGCGTAGAAAGGGTCTGTCACCGGACTGTCAATTATACGGCCAAGCCCTATAAAGAATAAATACTGAATAGCTGCAATGGTATCCCATACGCCACTTGCAGCAAAGGTCAGGGCTAAGGGTCTTAATGTTTTATTTTTCATTTATATTATTTTTGCAGGGTTGTTGTACCGATTTATCGAAATCTGCAAGCTTATTCTTTCCTTTAAGTACATCTTCTGTCAGTATTTTTAGCATTTTTATAGGTTCTTCAAACAAAGGGCCATGCGCCGAATTTTCGAAGGTGTAAAAACCTTTCAGCGGAGCATTAACACAATTGTAGTAATCCTTTGACAAATCAACATTCACCGTTAAATCGTATTTACCGCTTATAAAGTATATGGGAATGACGATTTCGGGATAAGCCTTGGAAAAATCGGTGGTTAGGGTTTCGTTTTTCAGGTTTGTTTTGGGTAAAAAGAAGATCTTTGATTTCCAAATATTATATTTCTCCCGCAGTGTATAAGCCCTACATGTCCAAACTGGCAGAAAAATATCCTTAAAAACCGATTTCATACTTCGCATGGTTCCAATGCCCTGCTCGTGCATCAGGTTGTCGCGGGTAGCCGAGTTGTAAAAGGAGGTCAAATCTGGTTCTGTTTCCAAATTGTTAAACTTTTTCAACTTCTTAATTGAGCTCTCGTTGTTACTTTCAGTAAATTGCTTTAGCATAAAATCGTAGGCAATTCTTTCAGACTCCCATTGCCTAGTCAACTGACCCATTGCAATGTAGGCGTGGAATAGTTGCGGAGCCTTCGATACTGCGGGCAAAGCAATGGTGGTTCCGCCCGACCATGCCAGAATATAAATCTTTTCCTTTGCGAATCGCTCCCGCAGGTAGTTGGTTACCTCAATAGCGTCGTTAGTAAGCTGGTTAAGTGTCATACTTTCGATAGAGACTTTGGGAGCATATGATAGCCCTCCACCTCGTTGCTCCCAGTAGCAAACGGTAAAGAAATCTTCGAGTTCCGTGTTGAATTTGTCAAACAGGAAGTAATTCGGAAAACCTGGTCCGCCGTGTAAGAAAAGTAAAACAGGTTTGTCAATATTTTTACCTCTAATAAACATTCCTTGTTCAACGCCACCTATTGGGACAAATATCTTTTCGGAAATGCTACCAACTAGTATCTCTCCATTCTCATCTCTAAAAGCATCGGGCTTGCCTGGGCTAACTATTGCTAGATACACAAGCAATGAGACTAATAGTCCCAAAAACGATAGCAGTATAAAACTTATCACTTTAACCCCCTTTTCTACAGTTAATCGATTATTTTTTTTCATACTAAATTGATTTAATTGCAATTACAAGTACCCATCAAAAAGGCTATGTATATGGATGTTCCACTTAATTGCCGATTATTTATAAAAGAAAACTTTGAACCGGTAACAAAACGATAGGTTACTCCAACGTCTAATCTTAGTAGTTTTCCCAAGCTAACTTGAGTGTAGAGCGATGGTTCAAATACTGGAAACATTTTAACCTCGCCTCTCGACTCGGGAATGGCCTCTTGAAAACCTATGCCGCAGGCTGCAAGAATGTTTGAACCAAATTTAAATTTTTTCCCTTCCAAGAAAATATAGCCAAACTCCAAGCCGCCATATCCAAATTTAAAGTATTCAAGTGTATCCGTTTTATTACTTTCAATTTTAATACCTTTAGGCATACCCCAGCCTCCACCACCAAAGGTGTAGCGATTGTTAAATGTGGCCGAGCCCCTGCCTCCAGTCATAACACCAAGCTGCTTATTGACTGTGGTAAATAGAACTCCAGTTCCTCCGAAAGCCAAGGAGGTCATTTTAATGATCTTTCTACCAGTTGTGTTGCTTGAATCTATTTCCTGAGCATTACATCTAAGACTTATCATTAGGAGTAATGAAAGAAGAAATGATGAGAAAAGTCCATTTGCATTCATACCTGTCCGAACAAATTGTTTTTTTGAGGCGGAATAATTTTATATTGCACATAATCAATAATTTAATTATTCAAAATCAATCAAAATCTTTTCAAAATCTTTTTCACTTTGTTTAAAACTGAAGAGGTTTGGCTGCT
>JBBQEI010000110.1:0-9815 GCA_038320545.1 Bacteroidales bacterium | reverse complement strand
ATTCACCATCAATGGGACTTTAACAAACAGCAGCAATCAGCCAATCACGGTAACATACACCGTAACTCCCAAGCTTAACGGCGGTTGTGCCGATGGACCTTCCAAACAGGTAACTGTTATTGTTGAACCTACTCCGCAGGTAAATGTCAGCATAACGACACAAACCATCTGTAACGAGGGAACTACCAGTGCGACACTCATCAGTCCAAGTTCCTTTACTACCGGAAACGTCACTTTTAAATATACCGTTATAGCAACAGGCGGCGTAACCGGTTTCACAACCCCGGTCACCAACCTGCCAAACAACCACACCATTGCCGATATTCTTACTAATCCCACTGATGCACCTCAAACGGTAACTTATACCATCGTTCCGGTGAGTCCGACAGGTTGTACTGATGGTCCTTTTAAAACCGTGGTGGTCACCGTTAACCCAACACCACAGGTGGTGGTTACTCCAAATACACAGACTATTTGCAACAATGGAACTACCAATGTGGTACTGAGCAGTCTAAGCACTTTCAGCAATGGTATTATTAAATTCAAATACACGGTAGTTGCAACAGGCGGCGTAACCGGTTTCACAACCCCGGTCACCAACCTGCCAAACAACCACACCATTGCCGATATTCTTACCAACCCCACTGATGCACCTCAAACGGTAACTTATACCATCGTTCCGGTGAGTCCTTCGGGTTGTGCCGATGGCCCTTCCAAAACAATGGTGATTAATGTGTTGCCATCAGTAAAATTTGATTTTGTAGATTTTAAATATATTGGAGGAAGAGACATAAGATGTTTCGGAGAATCAAATGGCCGTTTAAAGATTACTAATATAAGTGGTGGCATGGCGACAGGCTATAGTATCTTATGGAACTCCGGCGCTAACACCGATTCTATTTACAATAAACCAGCGGGTATTTACGCAGTCACAGTAACTGACCAGTTTGGCTGTTTAAATACACAAAACTACACCTTAACACAACCTGCTAAACTAACGCATACTTTGGTGAAAACCAATACCAAATGTCGAGATTTGAATACAGGAAAACTTGATTTGACTATGTCAGGCGGAAGTACTCCTATGAGTTATATATGGACCTGGAACGGACATACCAATAAATGGTACACTGAAGACATTACTGATTTATATTCCGGAGTGTATAACGTTTCCATTGCCGATGCGAATGGTTGTGCAGATAAGGATACAAATCTTATTATTGAAAGACCAAAATTATATTCATGGAGTCATAATAAATCGAGATATGGAGATTTCAATATAAGTTGCAATGGCGCTAACGATGGAATCCTTAATCCAATCTTTGTTAACGAATCGCTAAACAAGTCGTATGAATGGACCGGCCCTAATGGGTTCACTTCTACAAATAAAATTATAAATAACCTTGCCCCTGGAGTATATACACTCACTGTTCAGGATCTAAACGGGTGTTTAAATCCCGGAACAAATGATACTATATATGAACCTTCGCCCGTGGTTATAAATCCCGTAGTACCTAAATATTCAAATGGTTACAGCCTGGAATGCAATGATGGCGAAAATGGAAGAATTACACTGGATGTAAGTGGCGGTCATAATAATTATCAGTATGTATGGAATTCGGTAGTTGAAAATGCCGGAATTATACAAGGATCAAAAAATCAGAATACTTTAAAAGCCACCCAATATGTGGTTGAAGTTCGCGACCGATATGAATACTGGTCAGTACCATATTATTGTTCATTTAAAGACACCATAGCACTGGATGAACCACCAGCATTGATTCTCGATACAGTGTTATCCAATTATAAAGGATATGAAATTGATTGTAAAAAGAACAACACGGGAGGCATCGATATATCTGTTTCGGGTGGATATGGAACTTATTCCTACAACTGGAACACACTTAATGGTGGTGGTTTAATTGCCACCAGTGAAGACCAGCAGAATTTAGCAGCAGGAACCTATAATCTGACGGTGACCTATGGCGGAGTATGTCATAATAATTACAGTTTCAAGCTGGATGAACCCCCGGCAATAATGCTGGACTCTTTAGTTTCAAAGTATACAACCTCGAATGTATCATGTTACGGATCTCAAAATGGATATATAAATACTAATCCAAATGGTTCAGTTGCTCCTTACCAGTATGACTGGACAGCAACAAACGGCTCGAGCGTTATAAAAACATCCCAAAATCAAAACAATTTGTCGGCCGGAACATATCATCTTCAAATAACCGATGATAACAATTGTAAATACGATTGGGATATCGTTCTTGCACAACCCGATTCAATAAGCATAGACCTGAAGACAGTAGATATCAAATGTAATGGTGATGGCAATGGAAGAATAGAGGCCAGTGTTGAGGGCGGAACACCGCAATATTCTTACTTATGGTCGAATGGGGAGAAAACGAGTGCCATTACCAATGTAAGCATATCAGATTATTATGTGACAATAACAGATGCAAACCAGTGTTCAAAAATTAAGATTGCCAACGTTATGGCACCTGATCCCCTGGATATAGAGGTACATAAAAGTGATATTAGTTGTAAAGGAAATTTAGATGGATCAATATCACTTAAAATAAACGGTGGGAGGGATCCCTATACTTTTGCATGGTCGAATGGAGCATCAACTTCTGAAATTACAGGACTTACATCGGATACTTATTCAGTAAAAGTTACCGATTGGGGAGGTTGTGTCGGGAATGAAACTATCAGCATCATTGAACCTGATACTTTACAGGTAACGTTTACAAAAGAAGATCTATTATGTAATAACCAGGATAAAGGGAAAATAGAGCTGAACCCTACCGGAGGTGCAACCCCATATTATTACATGTGGTCTCAGGGTTTTATTGGCAAAAAAGCAGAACATCTTCCCGCAGGTACCTATTTTGTTATAGTACGCGATAATAATAACTGTCCTTATAATCTTTCAATTACCCTTACACAACCTGAAGCAATTACAATAGAAAAAGAAATAACAAAACCATATTGTCCCGATACTGAAGATGGATCTATATTAATAAATGCCGGAGGCGGCATCCCTCCTCTGAATTATTCATGGAATAATGGAAGTAATGTATCAAATCTGGAATACATTTCAGCAGGCAGGTATATTGTTACGGTGAGCGATTTTAACAATTGTCAGTTAAAAGATACCATATTTCTGACTCCTGATAAATCAGGTTGTGTTGATGTACCATCGGCCTTTTCACCTAATGGTGATGGTGTTAACGAAACCTGGGACATTTTTGCAGGTTCTTCAAGCCAGGCCGGTCTAAAGGTAAGAGATTTATACCCTGAGGCCGTTATGGAAATATATAATCGCTGGGGAATGCTAATTTTTAAATCGGAACCCGGATACACAAAAGATTGGGATGGTACTTTTAAGGATAAAAAGTTACCTGTGGATTCTTATTATTACATTTTCGATTTGAGGAACGGCTCGAAACCTTTGACCGGAAGTGTAACAATAATAAGATGATAACCGTATTCGTCTCATAAAAACAATGAGTTGAAGCTAAATTTTAGAAAGCTTTATTTTATTACATTTTTATTGATGCTGTCAAAATTTTCGTTTGCACAGCAATTGCCCCTGTACAGCCAATACATGATGAACGGATTTTTAATAAATCCTGCAATTGCCGGTAGCGATGGCTATACCACAGCAGCCTTAACAACCCGCGATCATTGGGCGGGATTAAAAGACTCTCCCAAAACATATGCTATTAGCATTCAATCAAGAATTCTATGGAAAAAATCATCAGCATCAAATTCTTCAAAATCAAAAGGTTTATTTAAGAAAAGCGGAAGAGTTGGATTAGGCGCATATATTTTTAATGATAAAAATGCTTTAATTAGCAGAACTGGTGGCCAAATCTCATATGCTTATCACATTTTTTTACAAAACAATCAATTATCATTTGGTTTGGCAGCTTCGGCATTTCAATTTAAAATAGACCAGGATAAATTAAAATTCAGGGATTCTGACCCCATTATGGCCGAAGGATTTGACAACCTGATTTATGTTCCCGATTTTACCTTTGGAATGTACCTCTTAAATAGCAAAAGCTTTCTGGGAATATCTGCGGCTCAGCTTCTTCAAACCAGGATAAAGGTAGGTAATGAAAACTTTGATTATAAAATGAACCGACATTATTATATACTTGGGGGATATCGGTTTGAAATTTCAAATAATGTAAAAATAGAACCTTCGTTTTTAATAAGAGGAACCGAAATGGGCCTGATACAGGCAGACATCAATTTGAAATGTATTTATAACGATTTTTACTGGGTTGGTACTTCCTACCGAACTGGCACCTCGGTTGGTTTGTTATTAGGGGCTAAAGCCAAAAATGTATATTTCGGTTATGCCTTCGATTATAATTTATCTGATATTCAAAAATATAGTTTCGGTTCGCATGAATTCAATATTGCTGTCAAATTCGGTGACAGCTCCAGAAGATACCGGTGGATGATACGGTATTAAAAGAAAATTTTTGATGTTCTTTGTTTAGTATATTTATCTCTTTACTTTTGGCAGGTCTAATCTTATCAACCCAAGCGGTATAATTATATGTCCCGAAAATCTGTTCTGTTTATTTTCCAACATTTTTCATCGTTTGTGAAGGCTGATTTTCAAATATTACAGACAGAATATAACGTTAAATGCCTCAATTTTAAACCATCCAAAGGTTTATCAAAAACATTCCTTCAAATATTTAAACAGTTTTTTTACTTATTGTTTAATATTTGGAAATACGATATTGTATTTGTCTGGTTTGCCGATTATTCATCCTTCTTTCCAGTTTTGTTTGCGAAATTAACAGGCAAAAAATCAGTAATTGTTATTGGAGGTTATGATGTATGCCGTGTAAAAAAAACCAATTATGGCGCTTTTGTTTCCAAGTTAAGAGGGTTCTTTACCATTAACTCGATGCGGTTTTCTACTATAAATTTAACAGTGTCGGAACATGTTGATCGAAAATTAAAATATATATCTCCAAAGTCAAAAAGAAAACTCATCTATAATTGTGTAAACATTGAGAAAGGCAAAAGTCTACCAGCCAAAAAAAATGAAGTATTAACCGTAGCATTTCTTGACAACGAACGCACATTTTATTTAAAAGGAATAGATTTATTTATAGAGGTTGCCCGTGAATTACCTCAGTTCAAATTTATTATTGTCGGGCTCAATTATTCAAAATTATCTCATTTATTGAAGTCTATTCCTGATAATATTGAAACTCACGAAAAAATACCGCATCATCAACTTAATTCGTTTTACGAAAGAGCCAAATTTTATTGCCAGTTTTCGCAATTTGAATCATTTGGAGTAGGCGTGGCAGAAGCCATTTCGTTTGGCTGTATTCCGCTGGTTACCAATGGAGGGGCTTTGCCCGAAATTGTAGGTGATTCTAAATATATAGTAAAACGCGATTCTCATATAATCGGAAATATGATCGTGGAGCTTGAAAACAATCATACAACAAACGACAGGCAATTGCTACATACCAGGATTAATAATAATTTTAGCTTTGATATCCGAAAGAGAAAACTATTAAGTGCATTAAAAGAACTTAAGTCATAATCCAACATTTCACTAAAGTATGAAGATTGTTTTCGTTATTTTTGAACCGTGATTATAATAATTATTTATGTATTTAAAGAAACAATTGGAATCGTACTTCCACAGAATAATTCGTAAAACCGGTTACGATGTGGTTAAGACCAAATACTCAAAACACGAGTTAGGTATAGATGAATTACTGGAATATTTTAAGATTGAAACTGTTTTAGATATTGGTGCTAATATTGGACAATATGGAAAATACCTCCGTATAGATGGTTACAAAAATGATATCATCTCTTTTGAACCTATAAAGCACGTTTATAGGCAGTTAGAAGCTAATATCAGAAAAGATTCGAAGTGGATTGCATACAATTATGCCATTGGCGATTTTGATGGGAGTTCGCAAATCAATATTTCGCAAAATATAGTAAGCAGTTCTATTATGGATATCAAAGCATCGCATGTTGAGGCTGCTGCCGATTCTGTTTATATTGCCAAAGAAGAAATAAAAGTTAAAAAGCTAGATAGTATTTTTGATGAGATGGGAATAAAAAACAAGCGGCTCTACATGAAACTCGATACCCAGGGATTTGAATACAAAGTACTTCAGGGAGCAATTAATTCCCTGAAATATGTCGACACTTTACAGATAGAAATGGCAGTTCAACCATTGTATGAAGGAGAAGAACTTTATTATAAAATAAGTGATTTTCTATATCAGATGGATTATAAGCTCATTAAAATAGTTCGGGGCCTTACCCGTGAAAATGGGGAACTTCTTCAATTCGATGGTGTTTTCCATCGTTAACATTAAAGGTTATGAAAATTTCGGTCGTTACAGTTAATTTAAATAACAGCGATGGGTTGGAACAAACGCTGAAAAGCCTTGCATCTCAATCGTATAATGAATTCGAATTAATTGTAATCGATGGTGGTTCTTTGGATGGCAGTGTGGATGTGATCAAAAATTTCGGATCGCTGGTAACATATTGGGTAAGCGAAAAAGATAAGGGAACCTATCATGCAATGAATAAAGGTATTTTGGCCTCGAAAGGTGAGTATTGTTTCTTTTTAAACTCAGGCGATTCGTTAACCGATGCCAATGTTTTCGAAAATATAAGTAAAGAAAGCTTATGGGCGGATATTGTATCGGGTAATGTGCTTAAAATCAGGGAAAATGGCAAATACAGGAAAATTGTACCTCACGAAAAACCATCATTATTAAAATTGTGCGCCCATAGCCTCCCACACCAGGCTACACTTATTAAGCGTGATTTATTTGATGAAGTTGGATGTTATGACGAAACATTTAAAATTGTATCAGATTTCGATTTTTTCCTGAAAGCCTTGGTTATCCATAAAAAATCGTACCAGCGGGTAGACATTGATTTTAGTTTTTTTAATCTGGCAGGAATCAGTAGTAATCGTAAATATTTCCCTTTGGCAAAAGAAGAATCATTTCGCTGCCTTCAGAACAATTTTCCTGACATGGTCGACGACCTGATGGATTACCGCTATTTTTATACAAGCAATATTGGTCAGACCATCCAATTACTTAAGAAAAACAAAAAACTGTACCAGAAAACCGATAAATTTCTTGGCTGGTTAGTAAACTTTAAAAAGAGCATTGTAGGAAAGTAACTACGACTTCCACTTATTCATGATATTTCGAAGTGCAAAACGCATATTCTTCACAATACCTCCTCCTGGAAATTCGCTCCGGTGAATTTTGTTGAAATATGCTTGTAATTTTGCCTTACCTTTTAAAGGAATGGCAACAATAACGTCTTCACTTATAAAGCAGTAATAATCTTTTTTTATAGTTAAAGCAGGTATTAATTCATTTAAGCCAGGCCATTGGCTGCTTTCATGTGTCTGTACAGGAGGTTTGGAGAAATACCGGGCATCGTCAATGATAATGATATGCTCAAACGGTGAATTGTTCACAATTTCAATTTCCTGCATCAACGGGCATTCATTGCTTTCGCCGTAGGTAAAACCGCCACACCAGTGAGCATCAAGCCAAAGAATAGCAGGTTCTTTTTTATTGTTTAAAATTTCTCCGAGTTTTTCAGCCGAATTACCAAACAAACATTTTACATTTGTATAAATGGAAAGGTTTTTCACAGCATCTTCAAACAAAACCTTGGAATTCTCAATGGTAATAACCTCTTTAAAGTTATTGGCCGCCCAGGATGTAGTTTTACCTTTGTAGGTACCCGTTTCAATAAAAGTATTTATTTTATATATCTCCTTAAGCTGCGATACTAACTCTTTGGGTATTCCAAATGTCACTGCCCCCATGATTCCAAAATTTTAATAAGAGTTCAAAAATAGATATTTTTTTAAATATCTGAAGTAATTGTTATTATAGAGCTATGGAATATTGACCTAATATTACCGGTTCTCCAAATGGATTGATATTTTTAGATCTCGCAAAAAACAATTAGGTTTGATGCTAAAATTTCACAGCCAATAATAAAAATGCTCGACAAATTAAAAAATGTTGCCAAACAATCGTTTGTTTACGGCATTGGAAATGTGCTGAATAAGTTACTGGGATTTATTCTTATCCCTATTTATATGACCCATATTCCGATCGGGAGTTTTGGTAATCTTGTATATCTCGAAGCAATCATTGTTTTTCTTTCCACATTTGTGGGCTTTGGCATCGGACCGGCACATCAGCGGTTTTTTTACTCCGAACATGAAAATAAAACCTATGGTGTTTACTTGTTCAATATATTTTTTGGATGTCTGGCAATATCCGTAGTTTCCCTATTACCAACAATTTTCTTTTCAAACAGCCTCTCTGCTTTTCTTTTCCAGAATAACAGCAGCCAACTTATTTTTGAGTTAGGAATGTGGATTGTTCTGGTGGAAGTTATTTACGCTATCCCGCTCTATATATTACAGTATGAGCAGAAACCTCTCACCTATTTGACATTTAATTTAATAAAACTCACATTAAGTTTCGGATTAACCATTTACCTGGTAACCTCACTTTCACTTGGAATAGAAGGCATGTTCATAGCCCGTTTGGCAGGCGGAGGAGTAACTTTATTGCTCACGACATTAATAGTAGTGTTACCCCGATGCAAATTTGTGTTCAATCTGGAGCCGATTACCCGATCGATAACTTTTGGACTACCGTATGTCATTTCCAATATTGGTTTTACCATGTTTACCATCAGCGACCGAATAATGCTGAATTGGCTCAGTACCGATGAACAAGTTGGTAAATACGGCTTTGGATTTCGGATTGCGAATTTCATTAATCTGATTTTTATTCAAACCATTGGCCAGGGATACTTTCCCTCGGTGATGAGTAATGAAAATAAGGAAAATAATAAAAGATACTATCGTAAAATGCTAACATATTACACCTTCCTTGTTGCCGTTCTTATTCTGATTTTTCTTTTCACCTATAAAGATCTTCTTCAGGTTCTCGGCAAGGACAAGGATTATTGGGATGGACTAAAAGTAGTACCTATATTGGCATTGGGATTTCTTGTAGGAGGCATGAATTATTTTGTTGGTGTTGGACTTTTTCTATCCAACAAAACCAAATATTTCATGATCCCTTCGTTTGCCGCTCTTCTTGTAAATATTGCCTCTAACATATTTTTGATTCCTGCTTATGGCATGCTGGGAGCAGCTTTTTCAGTATTTGCAGCCCAGGTAATATATTCTTCTACCCTTACGTATTTATCAGGTAAATTCTATGAAATCAAATTTGAATGGGGCAAGGTTGTTTTGATATACATCATTGCCATCTTGATATACTTTATACACCAGTTAATTAGCCAATATTCCCTATGGCTTTCGATACCTGTTCGGGTTACTTTGTTATTACTGTTTCCTGTTTTACTTTATAAATTGAAATTCTTTGAATCGATAGAAATTCAAAGATTAAAAGAAGGTTTTTTTAAGGTACTGAATAAAATTAAACTTCAGAAACAATAAGTCTTTGAAGCTGTTTTCATATTACCCTCAGAATAAACAGAATTATGAGATTTATATTTTCGGTCAGACGACATTAATCTTTAAATTCTTAACAATGAAAACCAAAAGGATTTTTCTAATGTTGGTATTAACCTGAATAATTCATAAAAATGGAGAAAAGCCCTGGAATATTGAAGATATATTACTATTCATGGGAATTAAGGGTTAAACGATTAAAATATGCAGTTTGGATCCAAGGACCTAACTCGTATTCTTCAGGCTGAAAGCC
>JBBQEI010000109.1:0-9847 GCA_038320545.1 Bacteroidales bacterium | reverse complement strand
TGCTACTTGATTACTTGCTACTTGCTACTTGCTACTTGCTACTTGCTACTTGCTACTTGCTACTTGCTACTTGCTACTTGCTACTTGCTACTTGCTACTTGCTACTTGCTACTTGCTACTTGCTACTTGCTACTTGATACTTGATACTTGATACTTGATACTTGATACTTTCTACTTGCTACTTGATACTTGATACTTACTACTAGCTCATCAGAATTTGAATTTTCGGCCAATCACAAGTATATCGTCAACCTGAATTTGGTTTCCCCGCCATTTTTCAATATTTTCTTCCAACATTTCTTTTTGCATTTGCATGGAATATTGCTGGATATTTATAACAAAATGCTTGAATTTGGCCGTTTTATATTTTTTATTGTCGGGTCCGCCAAATTGGTCGGCGTAACCATCGGTGAAAAGATAAATGGTATCTTCAGAATGCAGTTGAGTAGTATCGTTCGAAAACATCTTATTTATATGAGGTGTTCGTCCGATGGCAAACCTGTCCGCCCGTGTTTCCAATAATTGCCGCTTTCGAATTATCCACAGAGGGTTAAATGCTCCGGAGTAATCAAGTACATGAGTATGTTTGTTATACCGGATAAGTGAAATATCCATTCCATCGCTTATCGATTCTTCTTTACCATATTGATGTAAAGTTTTGGTAACCTCCTCGTTTAACTGGTTTAAAATATCCGATGGAACTTTTATCTGCATTTCCCTCACAATTTTATTCAGGGAATTATATCCAATGAGCGACATAAAAGCGCCAGGCACACCATGACCAGTGCAATCAACTGCTGCCATCCATTCGTAAGTATCGTCTTCCATAAACCAGAAAAAATCACCACTCACAATATCTTTTGGTTTAAATAGCACAAAAGTATTTTCATATGGAATTACTGATGGCAACACCGAAAGTTGTATCCTCTTGGCATACTCAATACTGGCTACCACGTCTTTATTCTTCATGGCCAGCTCTTCATTAATGTTGGTTACTTCATGTGTCCTGATTTTTACTTTTTCTTCCAGCACATTTTTTTCAACAATTAAGCTCTTTTCCCTCAGCTTAATAAAAACAATGAGAAGAATCACAAGCAAACTCACAAAACCAACAATAAAGTACCACCTTCGGTAAAAAGGAGGCATAATTTTAAATGATATATAAGCTGGAACTGTATTCCATACTCCGGCTGAATTACGTGCCCTCACTTTAAAAACATAATCGTTCGGGGGAAGTACACGATAATCAATAACTGTTTGTGTTGTAACTGGTTGCCAATCCTTATCAACACCCTCCAGTTTAACCTGATATTGCACTGCACTTGGGTTGGTAAGACAAATACTGATGTAATCTATTGTAATTGAATTTTCGGAGCTTTTTAAAACAATATTCTGCTTAATTTCATAATCCGCCTGGTTAACACGAAAACGGAAAATGTGTGTTAGAGGCTGCAACGATGAAGAACGATCAAACCAGGGGTAATATTTAACAGCACCATTAACAGTTCCAAACCAAATACATCCTTCCGAATCAATGAAAGTGGCATTTTTCTTAGCTTCTATGCCGAGAAATCCATTTCTTTTGGTATATATATAAATCTTATTGGTTGCTAAATCAATTTTGTTTAATCCTTTGTTTGTACCAATAAATAAATTTCCTAAAGTGTCGCAGTTTATAAAATTAATAAGATTCGATAACAGTCCTTCTCTGATACCATAACGTTTAACAATTTTGCCATTTTTAAATCCAAGTAATCCATGCGATCCCGTTCCAATCCATAACATGTTATTTTTACCCTCAGCAAAACAGGTAGGAGTTTCATAACTATCGAGCTGATAACCAGTTTTCGACGAATCTTTCAATATTGTAATTCCTTTGCCCTTAGAACCAACAATTAAACTATTGTCGAAAGTACAATAAAGTGCACTTATATCATTACCCGACAATCCGTTTGCTGTTGTCAAACGACTTACTATGCCCGATTTGATATTATAACTTATCAGTCCGTCGGTAGTGCCTATCCAAAGAATATTATTTTTATCAATTTCCATGGATGTTACTCCCTTATCCGGAGGAAGGTGATTATTTACAGCCAGTGGAGCTAAAAACTGCCCTTTCTTATAGTCGTACATAACGACACCCGACTCGTCAGTTCCAATCCAGATGTCATTATTCTGATCCTTTTTAAGAAATTGAACCTGATCAGAAAGTATGCTGTTTTCCTGAGAAAAGCTGATGAAATTTTTAGGCTCTGGTAATAAAGGATTGTATATAGTAATTCCTTTGTTCGTTCCAAACCATATCTTTTTATCCTTATCCTCAAGAATAGCCGAGACTTGCTTGTTCAACAAAGATTTTTCCTGGGAAAAGTTCACCATATACTCTCCCTTAAAAATGGAAAGTCCATGAGCTGTAGTTCCAATTAAAATATTGCCTTCAATATCCTCAACAATGCAGAAAATATTATTATCAGGTAAACCATTTTTATTGTTGTAAACTTTAATTCCCGATTTTGTAATAACAGAAATTCCTTCTCCCCATGTTCCGGCCCAAATATTCCCTTCCTTATCAGGATAAAGGGATGTGATCCAGTTGGATGACAAGCCATCGCGTATATCAAATATTTTTACCGAATCTTTTTTAGAATTGTATTTATAAACTCCTCCATGATACGTTCCAAACCACAGGTTACCTTCGATATCTTCGCACATCGTTGTTATCTGAAAGTATTTTGGAAGATTTGGTGGATTGTAATTATCGAAAGAATTGATTTTAGTATTGAATTTTTTTAAAATGGCATCGGTAATAAAGAACATACTACCATCGCGCAACTTATAACACGCAAAAACCAGATCGCTCAAGCGATTTCCCTTATATCTTTCAAACTTTAATTTATCAATGGCATCATTTGGATTTGAGATTAAAATAGCCCCGGCACCATAAGAAGTAATCCACAATCCACCGGAATTATCTTCTGCAATACAGGTAGCGTCTTTGTTTAACAAATAACCCGCAGGAATATTCTCAAAATGTTTACCATCAAAACGGGTAATACCACCTTCAGTATGACCAAACCATATATTCCCGTGTGAATCTTCAAAAATTGCTCTTACTGCATTTTCAGCCAACCCATCCTCTGAAGTAAAATTTTGAAATGACAAACCATCAAATCTGGATACTCCGCTTAATGTTCCAAGCCACACATGATGGTTTTTTGATTGGAAAATGGAATAAACTTTCGATTGTGCCAATCCATCTTCAACATTGTAATTATCAAAATAAAAATTCTGTCCAATCGTATTACCGGCAAATAAAAACAACAAAAGGATTATTCCGGCACATTCAGGAATAATCCTTTTGAGAAGATTGGGTATGAATACCATGTCAAATCAGGTTCAATCCTTTGTCATGAAGAAAAATGTACCGTCCTCATCAGTTAACCCGTTAATTTTACCAAATCTTGGTTTTTGGTGAGGGTTACTTGTAGAAACTGCATTGATTACTTTCATTACAATGCTTTCAATGGCGATACAAGAGTTTGGGTTACTTGCCAATATATTGGCAAAAGTTTTAGTAAATTGTGAATTATCCGCTGCCAGTTCATATCCTGCCGACGAAAAAACCTGTGATGACTTCATTTTCGTGGCCTGCCAGTCGTTACAACTTCTTTCCCTTAATGCAGAACGCATGGCTTGATAAAAGGTCGGGCCTGATTCGCAGGCATCAGTTATAATCAAAGTATGGTTAACTATTGATGTATACGACTGCATGGCGGCTTTTAAGTAATTGATATTAAAATAAGTAAACTCATCGTCCCTCGAAGCATCAACAGGAATCCAGTATCCTGTTTCACTGATAGCTTTCCCATGACCTGCATACCATATCATTAATGTATTCACCCTGTTACTCTTAATTAAGTCACGTAGTTCGATTGAAAAGAACTTCTCCATCTGGTCCTTGGTTAAATTCTTTTTGTGAATGATATTATTGACCTGGTAGTTTGCCAGGGCTGCTTTCATGAGGCTTACATCTTTTATTGGGCCTTCCAGACTCGCAAAGTTATTGTATTTGGCATTTTCGATAAATACAACCCATGTTTTGCCCATTGGGTTATTTCCTAATAATGCAGCACTCTCGCGATTAAGCGTAAAGTTTACAGGAACCTGGTTTCCATATATATCGGTTGCCTGAACAGATATTTTATTTTTATTGTTTACATTAATGGTTGCTGAAAATGCAGGATTTGTTTCATCGAGCCTGAAACTTGCAGAAACACCTTCAATAAGAATAGATTTAATAAGACTCTCATCAATAATTTTGCCTTCAATATACAAATTTGCATCGTTGCTGTCCAGATAAATTTCTCCGTTGTCAGATGCAAATGGAGCTACAATGGCAACTTTTGGGGGAGTAATTTCAGTACGCTTAATGTTATAATTTATTTTTTCAAGGTTATTATAAACATCCGAAGCACTAACGGTTAAAACATCCAATTCGGCAATTGGAACTTCGGCAATAAATTCAGCCTGGTCGTTAATAATTTCAAACTTTACATCCTGATTATTTATTTTAATGCTGGTAACAGCACTTTTATCAGTAACAAATCCCTTAACAATTACAGTCGCTTTATTATTCGGAACTTCAACCTGAATCCTCTCTTTTGGTTCAGGATCAAGAAGTACAATCTTTGGAGGTATATTTTCGCGATTAAGTTCAAATAACCTGTTTTTAGCATCTTTCAAAAGATTCTGCGCTTTCGCATCGAATTCGGATATGGAAACCAAAGCTTCATAATCTTTTATGGCCGATTGAAAATTTGAAATTTCTTCAAACGATTTTGCCCTTTGAAATAAAGCTGCAGCATTTTTAGAATTCAATGATATTACCTTGTTAAAATCGTTAATGGCATTTTGATGTTGGCTGAATTGCTGGTAATATGTACCCCTGATAAAAAACATTTCCTCATCATTGGGATTATTCACAATATTTCTGGAAATATCGTTGATAGCATTCTGGTAATCCTGGTTCTTTACAAAAACCCTGCTGCGCACAAGAAGAGCTCCACGCGATGCAGGATCAAGCTTGAGTGCTTCATTGCAATTGGTCATGGCTTCCTGGAATTTATCAAGACTGGTTTGTAAGTTGGCCAATGCAATGTAACTATCAATAAATTTTTTATCTTCTTTAATGGATTTACTATAAGCCCATTCTGCCTTTTGAGTTGAATTAAGTTTCTCTGTCACCATGCCTTGCAAATAATAATTGACCGCACTGCCTTCCAAGGCAAGTGTAGTATCACTTACCTTAAGTGCCTCAAATGCCTTATCAGTGGCCATCATTGCTTTAATTTTTTCCTGATAAGCAGGAAGAAATTTTCTGTTGATAAAAGTTGCTTTGTTCAGTACAGCAATTGCTTCGTCATATTGCTTTAATTCGTTGTACGATTTGGCAAGTTGTGTGAGCAATACTTCATTTTTTGGATCAAAAATTATTGCCCTGTTAAAATCATCGGCAGCTTTTTGATGCTCTCGCAGCAACTGGTAAGCCAAACCGCGATACTGATAAGCTTCTTTATACTCAGGACTCAAATTTATTGAACTTGTAAACTGAGCGATGGCATCTTGGTAACTTCCTGCATCCATGAAATCCAGACCAGACTTAAAAAATTTCTTGGCATTTTGGGAAAATCCGGATGATACAAGTAGGGTTACTAAAATGAGTAATAAATAACGTTTTGGAAGGAGTAGCGACTTCAGCATATGTGGTTATTTATGAATAGGTTATATGGTTATTAGGTTTCAAAGATACAAAATCATCTTTAGTTTACAATAAGCCAAGCGATTGAGTTTGGCTATTATTTTTGAAATACTTCAAAGCAATTCCCTCAATTTCATTTTCCGAAATTGGCAGTAAGTTCAATTTCGGAGCTTTTATACCATTATGAAATAGAGACTTACCATAAAATATGCGAGCCTCATCCCATAAATTTCTTTCTATTAAAAAATCAGCAAATTTAGCACCTCCTTCTACTATAATTGAGAGTATTTTGTTACAGTATAAGTGGTTAAATATGAAATTTATTTTGTCAAGATCAGGATTGATTTTTACATATTCAACATTGGGAATTTCGAATCCTTTCTCCTGATAAGTGTATACAATAGTTTTGATGGTTCCATCAAATATATTAAGAGAATGTGGAAGCCTTAAATGATCATCCAATACTATTCTCACCGGATTTTTACCGGTCCACTCCCTTACGTTTAATTGCGGGTTGTCCATTATGGCAGTGTTTGTTGCTATCATAACAGCCTGTTCTTCGCTTCTCCACTTATGTACAAGAATTCGGCAAGCCTGATTTGTGATCCATTCGGGTTTGTCGTTTTCTGTTCTTAATTTATCAATAAAATGATCGGCAGTTTCGGCCCATTTTAAAATGATATAAGGTCTTTCTTGCCGGTGATAGGTAAAAAATCTTTTATTTAACTCTTCACATTCCATGGGCAATATTCCGGAAATTACTTCACATCCTGCTTTTTTAAGTATTTCAATTCCCTTCCCCAGAACAAGAGGATTTGGATCAGGAGTGCCAATTACTATTCGTGGAATGTGCAAACTGGCGATAAGTTCCGCACAGGGAGGCGTTTTTCCGAAATGGGAACATGGTTCCAAATTAACATATAAAGTAGAATTTTTCAAAAGTTCAGAATCAACTACCGACTGAATAGCATTAACTTCAGCATGGGCCTGGCCATAAATCCTATGATATCCTTCACCAACAATTTTTCCGTTACGAACTATAACCGAACCAACCATGGGATTTGGCGATGTATTGCCTAGTCCCGAAGCGGCAAGTTCGATACAACGTCTCATGAAAAATTCATGATTGTCATTCATAAATTTTATATTTTTGAATCATGACAAATACAACTGTTAAACAAATAGCAGATTATATCCTTCAGGAAATTAAACCTTTATATCCTGAACAGGAAACAAAGGCCATAACCTTTAGAATAGTGCAACATATTTTAAATTTTTCGCAAAGCGAAATATATTTAAAATCGGAGACAAATGTACCTAAATCTGCGGTTTTGGAGATTGAAAAAATAGTAGTAGCACTTAAAAAATTTGAACCTCTCCAGTATATTTTAGGTGAAACTTCATTTTATGGGTTAACTTTTATGGTTAATAAAAATGTATTAATTCCCAGACCCGAAACGGAAGAACTGGTTGACTGGATTTTAAAGGAGAATGGAAAGGCTCCGCTTAAAGCAATAGACTTAGGAACGGGTAGTGGTTGTATAGCTGCATCGATTGCCTGTAATCGGCCAAACTGGGGAATGCTAGCTGCCGATATATCACAGGAAGCACTTGATCTCGCCAGGCAAAATGCATTGCTTAATAATGCACAGGTTAGTTTTATAATGGAAGACATGCTAAACTTTTCGGCCCGCCTGCTAAATCAGCAATTTAATTTGATAATAAGCAATCCTCCCTATGTAACTGACGATCAAAAAGAGGAAATGCTTCCCAATGTTTTAGAGTATGAACCTCATATTGCATTGTTTGCACCAGGACTGGATCCTTTGGTATTTTACCGTAAAATAGCAGCTTTTGCATCAACAAATTTAGATACCGGCGGCTATGTATATCTTGAAATAAATGAAGCTTTTCCAGAGGAAACATCGGAAATTTTTAAAAAAGAGGGATTTGAAACTATTTTGAAAAAAGATATCAATGGCAAATACAGAATGTTAAAAGCCTTCAGAAATGACTGAAAAAGAAGCATTAAACCAGGCAATGAAGCTATGCTCCAAAAAAGAATATTCTTCAGGGGAAATGAAGAAGAAATTTTTGGAGTGGGAATTAACTGAAGAAGTGGCCCAAAAAGTTTTATCCAGTCTCAGGGATGAAAACTTTATTGATGATATCAGGTTTGCCCAGGCATTTGTAAATGACAAGCTGAAGTTTTCGAAATGGGGAAAGATTAAAATTTCTTACATGCTTAGGCAAAAAGGAGTTTCTGATTTAATTGTATCAGAAGCATTAAAAAAAATTGATCAGGAAGGATATGAAAAAATACTTATCAATGAATTACAAAAAAAAATAAGGAGCATAAAAGCTGCCAATAATTATGAGTTAAAAGGAAAGTTAATTCAATTTGCTGCATCCAGGGGATTTGAATATGAAGTCGCTTCCAAAATAGTTAACAAAATAATTTAAATTACTCATATTAAATACATTACTACTTCTAACCAATTTGTACCAAAAAAATTAGTCATACAAATTGTTATATTCATCAAAGCTATCTAACAAAAACAAACCTGTTTTCGTTAAAAGAATCAGTTAAAATACTCTAACTGTAATGTGCATAACATTTTGGCAACTGTATATAAAAAAGTGTAATTTTAACACCGGAATTTGTACCCCTTTTATCAAAAAACAATGAGCGTGATCTATGGCATAGTGATGTTGAATGGCCAACCTGTGAAACAGGAGGTTCTGGATACCATGAAAAATGCCCTGGAATTTACTAAACCGGATACAGAAGCTTTATGGCAAAATGAAAAAGCAGCTATTGGGAGCATGATTAAATTTGTTTCACCTGAAAGTTTTAAAGAACAGCAGCCGATATTTTTTGAAGATGAAAATAAAGTTATGTTTGCAGCTGCCCGAATTGACAACAGAGACGAGCTTTGTGGAATATTCGGTATTTCTCTGATTTATAGGGATACATTTCCTGATTCTCATTATATAAAGCTTGCATTTGAGAAATGGGGAATTGAAGCTACTGAGCATTTATTGGGCGACTGGAGTTTTACAGTATATGACAAACTTACTCATAAGTTGTTCATTGCCAGGGACCATTGCGGGATTACTGCTTTATATTACTACTCATGTGACGGCTTTTTCGCCTTTTCATCTTCACTAAAGGCGTTATTAGCATTAAAAGAAATCCCAAAAGAAATTAATGAGTTCAGAATAGCTCAAATATTGGTAGCCTGGCCTGGTGATGGCGAGCAAACCTGCTACCAAAACATATTTAACCTCTTACCAGGTCATTACCTCACCATCGAAAATAAAAAAATAACGAAAGTTAAATACTGGGAATTAACAAAGCAGGAAGACCTGATTCTCGCAAACGAACAGGATTATTACGATCAATTTTTAGAAATATTTACAGAGGCAGTTAAGTGTCGTTTACGTACCACAAAACAGATAGGTATTTCTCTGAGCGGAGGTTTAGATTCGACTTCAATAGCAGCAATTGCTGCCATTGAACTTGCAAAACAGAATAAAGAATTATTTGCATTTACTTCGGTACCTCTTTACAAAGATTACACAATACCCAAGCATCGCAATGGCGACGAAGGAGAACTGGCAGGTTTAATGGCGAAGATGTATCCGAACATCAGGCACTACCTTGTTAACGCTGAAGGTTACGACCCCATTGAGTGCATCAAAAAAGCCGTAGATATATTCGACGAACCTATGCATGCCGCTGCCAACCAGTATTGGATACAGGCAATTAACGACAAGGCAAAAGAGTTTGATTGCAACATTATATTAACCGGACAAGGCGGTAATGGCACCATAAGCTGGCCTACTGGTAAAGTAAAATTATATAATCAAAAAGGTCTAAGGTATTATAAGCACCTTTTAAGAATTGCCTACGACTCTATGCACGATTACATTTTTGACAGGCCATTGTACAAATATCCTTTTTTAAGATATTCGGATATCAACCCGGAGTTTGCCGATAAGCTGGATTTGATGAAGAAGATGAAAGAGGCAGGGCACGACCCCAGGTTTAATAAGGTGTTGCCGTTTAAGGAGGCGCAAAGAAAG
>JBBQEI010000108.1:0-10070 GCA_038320545.1 Bacteroidales bacterium | reverse complement strand
CCGATTGTTGAAGGAACCCGGGAACTGGTTATTCCCAATAGTGATTTTAAAGAAATTAAGGAACAATGGCCTGTCGGCGGGTGGTGCATACCGGATGGGAATATGGAAACTAAAACAGTTGCAGCTTTAACAGAGTTATACCAAAGAATCCCAAAGCCGGCAGAAATTGCTATGGCGATGAACATTACCCTGGGGGAGTACGATTTTGTTTTTTCGAGGATCAAGCAAAATCAAATTTCATCTGTTTGGTCTGATCCGACATCCCTGCAAGGGAGAAATATTATACTCGTTAATAATGAACTGTCTCCGGCAGGAACTCCCTTTTTACATATTATGGGAGGTAAATCAACGCTACTGAAAAGTCCTGATTTTGAAATAAAAGCAGGCAAACCTCATTTTCTTTCATTGTGGATGAGAAGTAAAATCACGAATGTTACTCCATCACTATTTTTTTGGTTTGATATTGGACTGGAAGATATTAGCGTGGGCTATAATGGTTTACCGGATACTAATGGCGAATGGAAACAAGTTGGGATTTATTTTCGCGCACCGGCTGATGTCAGCAAAGCACACTTTACTGTTCATTTTCCAGCTGCATCAAATGAATATGCAGATATAGCAGATATCCGGATTCGCACAGTTACTGATAAGGAATTTTCTGAAGTTTACTCAATTGAACGGGGTAAGATGCCAGTTTACGAAGTTCAAAGAACACAAGAACATGGCAAATATTTGGCTTCAACAATTGCCAAACTCGAAGGGAAAATGGGATTGCCTGGAAAACCGTTTTTAATTTGGGGTGTTGGTTCAAGTTGGACAAATTATTTAGATGATCTGGAACCGGTAAGGCAAACAATCATTCAAAATTTTCCAAATTCCCCTGACATTATATATAGGAAACGTTGTGGAAGCGGATGTCCTTACGATTTTGCCCGGGGCTGGGTGCATACTGATGTATTGGCTGAACAACCTGACCTTATCATCTCATATACTAATGGAAGCAAGGAGGGACTGGAGGCCATGCTGAAAGATATCAGGCAACATTCTACCGCAGATATTATTATTCCAAGTCTCCACTTCTTTCAGAATGAGAAATTAACCAATGAAAACATCAATGAACCGATCTATGATGAAATCAGACAAATCTGTGAAAAATACAACGCACAGTTTGTTGATAACCGCAGGGAATTGGCATTGTGGCTCACAAAAAACAACAGACATGTTGAAGATCTTTTAAGTGATTTTGTTCATCAAAGTGAATTAGGAAGGCAACTTATTTGTGAAAATATTGCGAAACATTTTTGCGAAAACTCAAATCCGGCTTATGATCCTACTCTGTTGGAAAAAAGGGTAAATTTGGCTAAAGCCCTGAAAAACAAAGATAAATCATTGATTTTTTCAGAAGGATGGAAGACTGAAGGTGAAAACCTTGTAAGTAATAAGCAGGGAACAAGTATTAAATTTAAATTTGAAGGTAACCGGGTTGATGTCATCGGGTTGAAGGCGGGGGAAGGCGGAATCGTTAATGTTTTTGTTGATGGTGTTTTGGCGAATGAAATCCCGGCTTTTTATATCAGTTATGTAAAACCAGCCATAACCAATATTTCGCACATGGGTGAATATCCTCGCTCCTCAAAAGGCAATGCTGATACAGGTCCACATAGTATTTCGATCGACAAAAACATTATTCCCCAGTTGTGGACAATACGAATGATTGACAATGAGGGAAATTACGAACTCAAGGGTAGCCTTACTGGGCTTGACGGTGTAGGGAACAGAAATCAGGCATTTCAAAGCAACTCAGGCCAAATTAATATCGATCCTGCATTATGGCGTAACCCAAAAGCAAATGTAAAAGATGATTATTGGACCTTTGAAGTATCTCGTTGTACTTCTCCATCTGTGGATTTTAAGGCTACAACTGGTAAACACGAAGTATTTACTGCACCATTGGCACAGAATCTTTCCAATGATTCGCATACCGTTGAAATCGTGAACAATGGAAGTGGTGAGATAAGTATCAACTCATTCTATGTGTTTACTCCAATGATAAAAGAATAAATATTAATATTAAAAATTATGAAGAACACTCTTTGCGTCATCGCATTACTGATCATATTGTTAACTGGTAATATGACCTATTCTCAAGTACCGGAGATATGCCGGGTACAGGGAGGCAACACCAAAACCATTTGGGGAACAGGTTTTCAATCAGGATTAACAGAAGTTTATGTTGCCGATATCACATTTGATGAAACAAAAGCATTAGCCGCACTTGAAACCGAATCCTATAAAGGAAAAGAGTTGCTCCCTGCAGTACCTCCGGAAGGGGCAAAGAAGTTAAACATCCTGTCAAGTGATCCGAGAGGTTTGATTATGGCCGTGGAATTTTCGGATGTTTATAATGCCGACGGGTTTTATGGTGATGGAATTGGAGGGCAGGTTGTATGGGTAAAAAACCGGGATGGATTCTCTAAACCATGGTTAGTACACTCAACCAATAGCTGGTTTGTATATCCGGAGAAAACAAGGGCAGGGGAGAAAGTACGCGTTTTTGGACGTAATATAAATCCACGAATAGTTTGTATTCGGAAGATAGGCGAAACCAAAGTGCAGTCTGTTAGGTTTGGTGGTCTTGTTCATAACCGGATGTACGAAACAGAGGTATCAATTCCGAAAGATATACTGCCTGGTGATTACGAAGTATTTATTCATAATGGTTCAGGAGGAGCTGCTGGTTGGAGTGTACCCTTGAAATTAATTGTTGGTTCAAATGTTCAAACACGGAATAAATACTATGAGGCTGGTAATTACGGAATAAAGGGGGACGGTTATTCTGATGATACGAAGTCACTTCAATTTGCACTAGATGAGATAGCCAAAGCCGGAGGTGGTGTATTGGTTTTGCATTCCGGGAGTTTCATTGTCAGTAAAACCATTGAGATCCCCGAAGGAGTATCTATTAAAGGGGCAGGTAAAGGTGCTACCACTTTACAGGTGTTGGAGGATAATCCTATGTCGGGAGAGTTTCCTGAAGCAGCTAAATTAGAGGGTTATGCAAATGATTGGTTAAAGATATTCAAAGGTAATGGTTATGCACCTATGTTATGGTTGCGCAACAAAAGCAGCATTAGTGATTTGTCAATTGTTTACGGTCCGGGTGTAGGTTTTGGAATTCTAATTGCACGATGTCCTGGTTTGGCTGAGGATATCAGGATTGAAAGAACAAATATTCTGGCAAATCATCAGTCTGAGGGCTGGCAATGTTCAGTGCCTGTTTTAGTCGCCGGTAATACGTATGGGCTTGTTGTCGCTGATAATGATTTTAAGGGATGGGGTGCAATTGAAGTTATTTCAAACAACCACAGTCAGGCATACATTGGACGGAACCATTGTGTGAGCTTACCAACAGGAATATCAAATGAAATATTTACACGTGGGTTTAACAAAAGTGTAATTGAAAGTAATGAAGTATCATTTGGCCTTCGCAATTACAGCTCGCAAAATGGAAGGAAATTTAGTATAAATGAGAATATTCCGGGGAAGTTGAATCCTGATGTCAGTACGGTTCACCTTGCAATGATTGGAAATGTGTATTCGAGTAATGTTCCGCGAAGGCATAATGATGGAGAAATGATGATTGAGTCCGGGGTCTCAAGCTGGAGAGGTAAAGTATGGAAAGCGAATAAGAACTATTTAACTGTAAACGGAGAGCCATTTGATGCTGACCTAAACGGCTGTTATATCCTCGTTCTGGATGGAAAAGGAATTGGGCAATATCGGAAAATAGAATCAAATACTAAAAGTAAATTAGTATTCGAAAAGGTTTGGGATGTCGTGCCGGATGAAACTACTTTTATAACTATAGGCGGGTACAATGTTGAACACCTGTGGATTGATAATACATTAGATCATAATGCCAGTTGGTCAGGATTCTGGGGGAACAATGTTGGGCATGTCGTTGATGGACAAATTATGCGTGATGGGGGTTCATTCAATCTTTGGGCTCATGATTCCCAAAATCCTGCAACAGTCGCTTTTATTGACCTTATTGGAATAAGAACAATAGGTGGAGGTGGGATCCGCCTGCTCGGTTCACCGGTTTTTGGGAATACGATTCGACATTGCGAGATAATCGATTTTAAGTACTATCCCACCTTCCATATTATTCCGGGGTGGTTGCAGGAAAACAACGAGTTTGATAATATTGATAAAAGATATGGTATCAATTTTCATTATCCATTGAAGTTTGAAGATATTCCGGCTACTGCACCTTTAAGAGGTTGGAATATAATTGAAGGCAACAATATTTACGATGGGCCAAAGGGCATTAATATCCCTGAAGATGCATCCTATACAATTATAAAGCAAAATTCTATCCAGGTTGACAAAGACCAAATTGTAAATAGTTCAAAAACTACAACCATAAAATGAAAAAACTTCGTTTTTGCCTTGCATTTACAGCACTTTTCATTTTTATAAATGAAATTGAAGCCCAGATCAAGAATGAAAAAATTTCTGAACAGATTTGGCCTTCAACACCACCTCCCGGTTGTCCATTCCCTGTATCTAATGAAATAACAGGTGTTTCATTTACAGGACAATATAAAAATGATTATTGCGATGCTGATACTTGGTATTTCTCATGGGGTAAAGATGATAAATTGTACTCTCCGTTTGCAGATGGCACGGTTAAAGGTAAGAAATCGGTATGCTGGAATAAAAATTCGGTTGCCGGTTATGCTGTCATGAGCGGACACGATCCTATGAACTTAAATTATGTCTCAATCGGAAACATTAATCTTCCTGAAAACCCTTATGGCGGAAGATACCCTTGTGGCAGTCTTGTTTATAATGGCGTTTGGTACTATGGTTCATACTGTTTGATGAATGAAAACGGAAAAATTGAAAGTGACATTCAGGATCCTCAATTAGGGCGAATAAATTGGGGGGTGATGGGCCCTTTTTGTGGCTTTCATATCTATAAAAACTTATCGGATTCTGTTCGAGAAGATAAATGGATCCCATCTCCGTTTAGTGGGGAAAAACCGATGTTTTCGGAACCTGTCAAAAAGGGTGGAGCTGTTAAGATTGGTGCACCACACTTTGTCGATTTTGGTAAAAATATGGAAAACTCGCCTGATGGTAAAGCTTATCTGGTTGCACATGGTGCAACAGATGATGATCCTCATCAACGCTTTGCCAATTTAAGTTGGATAAATGGAGATCAGATTTATTTGATGAGAGTTAAACCAAGTATCAAAACGATCAATGATCCAAATGCATACGAATTTTTTGCAGGATATGATAAGAAAGGTCGCGCTATCTGGACAAAGTATTTTTCAAAAATAAAACCTTTAATTGACTGGAACAACCATTGTGGTGTTGTTAACATCACCTATAATGCCCCTTTAAAAAAATATCTGATGTTTGTCACTGATGGCTGGCCAACAACAAAAACGATGGATTCTTATATTCTGGAGTCAGACAATATTACCGGACCGTGGAAATTGGTAACTTATATGTCGAAATTCGGAGTCCAAGGATTTTTCCTGAATATGCCCACGCCCTTCATTAGTTCGGATGGACGTCAAGCCTGGCTATGTTATTCTGCGAATTTTGCATATGATGGAGCAGCTAGCAATCCTCCCGGTAGTCGCCCCGGTATGGTACTTCAAAAGATCAAATTATTGGGACCA
Source organism: Bacteroidales bacterium (assembly GCA_038320545.1). Classification (GTDB taxonomy): domain Bacteria; phylum Bacteroidota; class Bacteroidia; order Bacteroidales; family JAAUTT01; genus JAAUTT01. The sequence continues at coordinate 4,371 of JBBQEI010000108.1, read as the reverse complement.
AAAAAATAAAAGCAATGAAGATGTTTTATTACCTGTTCAGATTAGGGACACTAATTATATTTCTGTTTATTACAAAACTATCCATTTCACAAACCCTGCCATACCTGAAAAAAAATGGTGAAGCTACACAGCTGATGGTTCACGAAAAACCATTTTTAATGCTGGCTGCTGAGCTTCATAATTCCAGTTCATCGAGTATGGATTATATGAGATCCGTTTGGGGAAAACTGAAAGATTTTCATCTTAATTCTTTGATTGCTACTGTGTCATGGGAGTTATTTGAACCTGAAGAAGGTAAGTTTGATTACTTGCTTGTCGACAGTCTCATTATGAATGCGCGTAAGCATAACCTTAAACTCGCTTTAATCTGGTTTGGGAGCTGGAAAAATGGTGGATCAACATATGTCCCTACCTGGGTAAAAAAAGATACCAAACGCTTTTTTAGGGTAAAAAACAAAGAAAGAGAAGATGTTGATGTTTTGTCCCCATTTTGTTATGCTGCCCGAAAGGCTGATGCGAAAGCCTATAGGGAATTAATGAAACATATAAGAGAGATTGATGATAAGGAGAATACAGTTGTTATTATGCAAGTTGAAAATGAAGTCGGTCTGTTCCTTCCACAGGATTATAATGAAATAGCTCATAAAACTTATGAATCACAAGTTCCGGCGCCCCTAATTACTTACCTTCAAAAGCAAAAAGGAAAAGGAGTTATGGATTCTTATTTGGAGAAATCGTGGGCAAATAATGGGTATCAATTTGGGGGCACCTGGCCACAGGTTTTTGGATACACCCCCGAATCTTTTGAGTTTTTAACAGCCTGGCAATATGCATCCTATATTAATGAAGTTGCAGAGGAGGGGAAAAAAGAATATTCTATTCCAATGTGTGTAAATGCATGGTTGGTAGCTGACCCATCTTCCTTACCTGGTACATATCCAAATGGTGGACCGGTTTCGAGAGTGATGGATATTTATAAAGTGGCGGCTCCTGAAATTGATTTCCAGGCTCCGGATATTTATAGTACTAAATTTAAAGAAATATGTAATTCCTACCATCGATCCGATAATCCTTTGTTTATTCCTGAACACAAGAATGATCCAGTCTCTGCTGCTACAAATGCCGTTTGGGCTATTACAGAACATGATGCAATTTGTTTTTCCCCCTTTGGTATAGAGTCGATGGAGGATACGAATGGTGTTTTTGCAGGTGTTTATGAAATGTTAAACGAACTGGCACCCATCATTACTAAGTATCAGGGAACCGGACAAATGCGCGGTATTTTGAGGACGTCTACTGAGCCGGCAACAGATACAGAAATCAATATGGGAGGGACTAATATCCGCATTAAATATGTAACTGATCATTTACCTAATTATGGATTGATTATTCAAATTGCCAAAGATGAGTATTTAGTAGCCGGAAATGGCTTTGAAGTTTTGTTTTTGAAAAACAATGACGGGAAAAATGTGTCTGTGGCAAATATGACAGAGATAAGATATATTGATGGCACTTGGAAATCATTACGCCGTCTAAACGGCGATGAGACTTGTGGAAACGGAGCACGAGTTGTGAGTTATTACTATGATAAAGAGGCACCTGTTAAGCCGTTGATAGTAAAAATAAAAACATACCTAAGAGAATAAATTCAATATGATGAAAAATAATTTTAAAGCTCTTTTGCTTATTGCGTCTGTATTTGTAACCGCAACCTCTAGCATTGCTCAAACCTGGATAACTTTTGACAATTCGAAGGTTCCATTCAGCTATTATGGGTCTTATCTTACATTGACAAAAATTGCTCAGGAAAAAAAACCATCTGGTGATTTATTCCTAAAAAACAGTTATATCCATGTCTTAAAAATTGAATTATGTGACGCGCAGGGTGAAGGTCTAAAACAAGAGGTCGTTTCTACTCCTTATAAAATGACTCTCAAGGCAGGAGAGAGCTCCTGTGAGATATGTTTTGAAGATATCAAGACATTACGGTTTAAGTGTCAGCAAGCAGGAGTTAAATTTACACTTCTAAAGAAGGGAGATTCTGATATATTCAGGATTAAGCCGGGTCAATGGGGTATTCCAAATTTTACTCTAACCTCTATTCAAGGTGAATCGATCTCAAGCTTTAAATATTTATATAGTGCAAAACAAAAAAATGACACGATTACAACTTACTTCAGTTTTCTTCCTGACAAAAATGGAGTATGCGAATTTTCGATCGAATTAAGTGATGCAGGAAGGAATCAAGTTGCAGGGGCAATTCCATTTGAAAAGTGCAAAGAAAATGTTGAGAAAGTATTTAATAACTGGTTAAGTAAATACCCCAGAGTTGCACCTAAATATAGTGAAGCGAGAGATTTGGCATTGTATATCAACTGGTCGAGTGTGGTTTCACCCTATCTCAGAATGCCAAGATATGGTATGTATATGTCGAAAAACTGGATGAACGCTATTTGGAGTTGGGACAATTGCTTCAATGCCATGGCTACTGCTTGTGCCGATAAGAAACTGGCCATGGATCAGATTTATCTTTTTTTCGATACACAGGCTGATAACGGGGCATTTCCTGATAATGTAAATGATTTGCATGTCAATTATGGTTATGTCAAGCCACCAATTTATGGTATAGTACTAACAAAACTTGCTTCAATGAAAGCATTAAATAGCAAGCAGTTGCCATATATTTATGACCATATCTGCCGATTAACTAATTTTTGGTTTAACGAAAAAGACTCCGATAAGAATGGAATTCCTGAATACTCACATGGTTTTGACTCGGGATGGGACAATTCAACTGCATTCGACGATCTGAAATTTCCGGTTGAGAGTGCTGACTTGTGCGCCTATTTAATAACACAGATGGATTACTTGTCAGAATTGGCCACCCAATTAAAAAAGCATGACGAATCCATAATTTGGAAAGAGAAATCGGATAAGATGCTCAAGTTGCTTTTAGGTGAATTTTGGGTTGAAGATCAATTTATTTCAAGAAGCATAGTTTCCAAAAAAACGAATACCCCCAACTCAAGCCTGATCAGCTTTTTACCCATTATTCTTGGGAAGAAATTACCGGTTGATATCCGTAATAAGATGATCTCTGAAATTAAATCAGGAGGATATCTGACTGATTTTGGATTGGCGACAGAAAGCACAACTAGTCCGAATTATAAATCTGACGGGTACTGGCGTGGTCCAATTTGGGCTCCATCAACCTATATGATTGTGCAAGGTCTCCTGAAATGTGATGAAAAGGAACTTGCAGCCGACATCTCATTAAGGTTTTGTGAACTATGTAAAAAGAGCGGGTTCCCTGAAAATTTTAACGCTCTCACGGGTGATGGCTTATGTGATCCGTCATACACCTGGACCTCAAGTACCTTTTTATTGCTGGTCGATGAATTTAGTCGAAGTGTAAAATGAAAAATTAGCCTAAAACAATAATTTACTCAAAGCATGAAATTATGAAGATTTTAATTTATCCAAGCATGAAATTCTACCTGTTAATCATATTTAATTCTAACTATGAACAGGAAAAGGGATACGTGCCTGTACTATATTGACAAGCCATAAGGAAAAACTATTTAAATTCACGTTAAACTCATTCATTCAAAATAAATCATTTTAACAATTTGCATATATGAATTCTCTTAACAGAACAACACCTGAAAAAACAATTAAGAACCATATTATTGGTATTATTTTGAGTGTATTGATAATTGGCTCCTGCCCAAATAGCCTTAAAGCTATGAATCAAGTAGGTGAAAATGGACACGGGTTCAAGCCCATGTTGTTAAAAGTAGATGTATCAACAAATATGGGTGTAGGAGGTGATGAAATGGTAGTCACTGCCTCATGGCAAAATGTCGGTGACAAGGTAGCCGATATTCCACTTCAGTGTTTTATGGAAATGGAACTCGGGCATCAGCGTAGCACGGAATTAACAGAGAAGTTCAACCGCTTTATCTGGAATCCGATGCCGGGAACTTCGCATTGGAACCCTAAAGATATTCATACAGTTGCATACCGTATGAACCTTCCATCCATGTGGGGTGGCACCTATAAACTATTTTTAGGCTTTTACGATGAAAATCATGTTCCGGTCAACGTTTTGGGAACAGATAAAAAGCTTGAGAACCGTATTAAGATTGGCGAAATTGACCTTGGCTGGGGCTGGGGAATTGCCTTGATGGAGCTGATTAAAAAATCATGGAGCCAGGAATTTAATCAACCTGAAAAAAATGATTCCCCCACTCCAAAAATTAGTAAAATAGACCTGGGAAGGGATATTATTGTAAGTTTCGACGCTGACCTGCCTAAAATAGTTAATATTAAAGAACAGGAAAATAGTTATGCGATTAAACCGCTTCAGCC
>JBBQEI010000107.1:0-10290 GCA_038320545.1 Bacteroidales bacterium | reverse complement strand
CCTAAATTGGATGTCGTACGTATTGGTTTTATCGGGGTAGGTTCAAGGGGATCTCAGGCTGTTGAAAGGATGAGCAAAATTGAAGGGGTCGAAATCAAAGCAATTTGCGACAAACGTCCCGAGGCGGTCAATTCCACTAATAAGCTTTTGGAGGGTACCGATCAGCATCCGGAACTTTACTCAGGTTCAGAGGATATTTGGAAGGAACTATGTGAACGGGAAGACATTGATCTGGTTTATACTGCCACACCATGGAATTTGCATACGCCCATTGCCTTATATTCGATGGAACATGGCAAACACGCGGCTATTGAAATACCTGCAGCTGGCACTATTGAGCAATGCTGGCAACTCGTTGAAACCTCTGAACGTACGCGGAAACACTGTATGATGCTTGAGAACTGCTGCTATGATTTCTTCGAACTGCTTACCCTTAATATGGCGAGGCAGGGATTTTTTGGCGAGATCGTTCATTCCGATTGTTCCTACATTCACGATTTGAATGATGAACTGCTCTGGTCGAAAAACCGCTTTGTAGATATGTGGCAATTAAAACAAGCAACCGGGAAAGTTGGAAATCTTTATCCCACGCATGGGCTGGGTCCGGTATGCCAGGTTATGAACATCAACCGTGGTGATCAAATGGAATACATGGTTTCCCTGTCAGGTAAAGACTTCGCGCTAGGCGAAAAAGCAAAAAAGCTTGCCTCTTCGGATGATTTTTATGAACCATTCGTGGGTAAAACATACAATGGCAATATGAATACTTCCATAATCCGCACAATTAAAGGACGTTCAATAATGGTGCAGTATGATGTTTCATCGCCACGTCCTTATACCCGTAGTCACATGATAAGCGGGACCAAAGCCTGCGCGCTTAAATATCCGGAACCGGGTCGTATATCAATCAAGCACGAATGGGCTACGCCGGAGCAATATAAAGCACTTGAAGAAAAATACGCACCTCCAATTGTATTAAAGATTGGTGAAATGGCCAAACAGGTCGGAGGACACGGAGGGATGGATTTTATGATGGACTGGCGGTTAATCGACTGCCTCCGTAACGGCCTGCCGCTTGATCAGGACGTTTATGATGCTGCACTATGGAGCTCAATAAAGTCATTGAGTGAATTGTCTGTAGCTAATCGGTCTGCCTCTATCGATGTTCCCGATTTTACATGCGGATCGTATAAAACCAATTCTCCGATAGATATTTCGATGTCGAAAGGGGGAAACACAGGAATAAGGTAATTCCAAAATAAATTTTTAGTTAAAAAAGTAGCTAATTTCGGTGCACGTGACCGGATAGTAGAATATCGGATATTGCATAAATTCAATTAAATGACGAAATTAGGTGAAGAAAATTTCATTGTAATATCTTTCTTCCATATTTAGGAACATTTTCTTTTGATTTTGTATGAAAGTATTATTAATCCAATGAATAGTATTATAAGCGGGTTACGGATTAAAGTAATATTGAATATTATTTAATAACCGAATAAACTCATGCAAATGAAAAAAATCTTATTATTAATTTTCGTACTGTTTCCTGCATTCTTGTTTGCCCAGCAATAAGTTAAGGGGAAGGTGGTAGATGAAAAAGGTGAAGCGCTACTCGGAGTCACAATTGCTGTTGTTGGATCTCCGCGAGGTGTAAGTACAGATAGGGACGGTACCTATTCTATTAGCGTAAAGTCCACTGATAAGTTACAATTTTCTTTTATCAGTATGGAAAATCAAACAATTGCTGTTGAAAATAAAACAGTAATCAATGTTACCCTGAAAGATCTGGCGGTGGCGCTCGACGAAGTGCAGGTCGTGGCTTTCGGGAAGCAGAAGAAAGAGAGTGTGATCGCTTCGATTACAACAATGAACACGGCAGAATTAAAAGTCCCGACCAGCAATTTAACGACCGCTTTAGCGGGCAGGATTTCCGGTTTAATTTCGTACCAGCGAAGCGGAGAACCAGGTCAGGACAACGCCGACTTCTTTATCCGTGGTGTAACCAGTTTTGGATACACGGCCAGTCCGCTTATCCTGATCGATGGTTTGGAGATGACCTCACAGGATTTGTCACGTTTGCAACCCGACGACATCGCGAGCTTTTCAATTATGAAAGATGCCTCTGCAACATCACTTTATGGTGCAAGAGGGGCCAACGGTGTAATCATGGTTACAACGAAAGAGGGAAAGGAAGGAAAAGCACAGATTACTGTCCGCTACGAAAAATCACTTTCAGCCCCAACAAAAAAGATTGAATTATCAGATCCGGTAACCTATATGAGGTTAGGTAATGAAGCAGTACTTACCCGTGACCGGCTGGGTGTACTTCCCTATAGCCAGGAAAAAATTGAAAGTACGGCAGCAGGACTCCATCCGTTGCTCTACCCTGCAACCAACTGGGCGGATATGCTGTTCAAAGAAAACACCACCAACCAGCGTTTGAATTTCAACGTTAGCGGTGGCGGTAAAGTAGCACGATATTATGTGGCAGCCACTTTTAACCAGGATAACGGGGTACTGAAAGTTGACAAGAAAAATAATTTCAACAGCAATATTGATTCGAAAAAATACCTGCTGCGTTCAAATATTAATATCAATGTTACAAAAACGACAGAAATAGTGGTACGTTTACATGCAACATTCGATGATTATTCAGGACCACTCGATGGCGGTACCAGTTTGTATAATAAAGTAATGCATGCCAATCCCGTTTATTTCCCGGCCTACTACCCGGCGGATAAAAACAATGAATTTACACAACACCCCTTATTCGGGAATTATGATAAAGGCGGTTACCTGAACCCTTATGCAGACCTGATGAAAGGATACAAAGACTTAACCTCATCCACGATGATGGCACAGTTTGAATTGAAACAGGATCTTACCTTTATTCTTGAAGGGTTAAAAATGCGCGGAATGTTTAGTACCACACGGTATTCCAGCTTTGATGTACAGAGGTATTATAATCCCTTCTACTATACAATGGGTGGTTATGATAAAACTACTGATGAGTATACATTAACTCCATTAAATGAAACAACAGGGACTGAGTATTTAAATTATTCAGAAGGAGCGAAAACGATTACAGCGAATACTTACATGGAAGCTGCAGTAAATTATGATCATGTATTTGCCACCAATCATACGGTGAGTGGTTTATTGGTTGGCCACATGCGCAATCAGTTGATCGGGAATGCGGGCACATTACAAAACTCGCTTCCATTCAGAAATATGGGGTTGGCTGGCAGGATGACCTATGGATACAAAAGCCGCTATTTCTTTGAAGCAAACTTCGGGTACAATGGTTCAGAACGTTTTTCGGAGAAACAGCGATTTGGATTTTTCCCTTCTATCGGATGCGGTTGGGTTGTCTCAAATGAAGCATTCTGGGGTGGCGGTCTGAAGAAAATCATGCCGAAATTAAAACTTAAAGCGACAAAAGGTTTGGTTGGGAATGATGCCATCGGCAGCGCCACTGACCGTTTCTTCTATTTGTCACAGGTTAATATGAGCGATGCAACCAGAGGTTATACCTTCGGTACGGAATTCACAAATACCCAAAATGGTATTTCGGTAAGCCGTTACGAAAACCAGGATATTACCTGGGAAACCGCTGATAAAACAAATCTCGGTTTTGAAATGAATTTGTTTAATTCTGTTGATTTCAATGTTGACGTTTACAAAGAACACCGCTCAAATATTCTGATGAGTCGTTCTTATATTCCTGCCACACTGGGTTTGCAATCAACACCAAGGGCAAACGTTGGCGAGGCTAACGGCAAAGGGATTGACCTTTCCATCGATTACCAGAAAAATTTCCAAAGTGGATGGTGGTTGGTCGGCCGTGCCAACTTTACCTATGCCACCAGTGATTTCAGTGTATATGAGGAGCCGGATTTCAGTAAAACACCCTGGAAATCCAGAGTGGGGAAATCATTGGGACAAACCTGGGGATATGTTGCCGAACGTTTGTTTGTTGATGAATATGAAGTAACAAATTCCCCGTTTCAGGGGGGTGATGTTATGGCTGGAGATATTAAATACAAAGATATTAATGGCGATGGTAAAATCAGTGAACTGGACCAGGTACCTATCGGGTTTCCTGTGACACCGGAAATCATTTATGGCTTTGGCTTTTCCACCGGGTATAAAGCCTTCGATTTTTCCTGTTTCTTTCAGGGGCTGGCAAGGGAATCATTCTGGATTGACCCAGTCGCCACAGCTCCTTTTATTGGCCAGACTGCATTGTTAAAAGTATATGAAGACAGCTATTGGTCGGAAAGCAACCGCGACCTGTATGCTTTGTGGCCCCGTTTAACGACAAAGGTAAATGCTAATAATAATGCCAAAAGCACTTGGTTTATGCGTAATGGCGCATTCTTAAGGCTTAAGTCTTTGGAAGTCGGTTATACGATGCCCAAAAAACTAACCAAAATAATTGGTGTAACGAAAGCACGTTGGTATGTGAGCGGCACTAATTTAATGACATTCAGTGCATTCAAACTTTGGGATCCGGAAATGGCCGGCAACGGTTTAGGATATCCTATCCAGCAGGTGATGAATCTAGGTCTGCAAGTTTCATTTTAAAACAATATTTTTATGAAAAAAATTATATATTTATTAATCATATGTATGACAATACTGTCATCATGCAAGGATTACCTGGATGTTGTTCCTGATAATATCGCCACATTGGAATATGCGTTTCGAAACCGCGTCGGGGCTGAACACTATTTGTTTACCTGTTATTCATACATGCCATTGCACGGATCGGCAAACGATCCGGCTATGGTGGGAGATGAAATATGGTCTAACCCCGGAAGAAGCGGCAATTTTCCAAACAGGGGGGGTTACCTCATGGAAAATGGCAATAATGTAACAAGTCCTTATTTAAACTTTTGGGACGGAACAAATTATGGTACAGCGCTCTGGAAAGGGATTCGTGATTGCAACATTTTCCTGGAGAACATCGACAAGGTGAAGGGTCTGGAAGATTTCGATAAAATTCGTTGGGTTGCTGAAGTGAAATTTTTAAAAGCCTACTACCATTTTTATTTGCTTGAACTTTACGGTCCGATACCTATTGTAAAAGAAAATTTACCGATTACCGCAACTCCTGACCAGCTGATGGTCTATCGTGAACCTGTAGATAAAGTGTTCGAATATATCGTGGAATTACTGGACGAGGCAACGCCCGATTTGCCCTTAATCATTGATAATAAAATTGCTGAAATTGGCCGTGCCACCAGGGCGATCAGCTTGTCGATAAAGGCGAAGGTGTTGGTAACTGCTGCAAGTCCCTTTTTTAATGGTAATCCTGATTATAAAATGATGGTTGACAACAAGGGAACGCAATTGTTTAATCAGACCGAAGATAAAACCAAGTGGAACAAGGCATTGGAAGCCTGCACCGCTGCCATTAGTGCATGTGATTCAGCCAACATAAGCTTATATCACTTTACAAATACAGCACTGGGTTTATCGGATATTACTAAAACAATATTAGGTGTCAGCCAGGTTGTTACAGATAAATGGAATAACGAAACCATCTGGGGTTGGACAAGAAATGACAATCCCCATAGCAGCCGTGATGTAGAATCATTTACCATTGCGCCACTGGATCCAAACCATCGGCTGTTTTCAGGTGGCGGTACATGGGCGCCAACAATGAAGATGGTTGAGATGTATTATTCAAAGAATGGTGTTCCTATTGAAGAGGATGCAACCTATGATTACAACACCCGCTACGATCTGGCTACAGTACCTGCAGCAGATAAATACATGATGCAACCCGGTTATATCACCGCAAAACTCCACCTGAACCGGGAAGCCCGTTTCTATGGAAGCATTGGAATCGACGGAGGCTGGTGGTTTGGTCTGGGACGATTTAATGATAATACTCAATGGCCAATACAATGCAGAAGCGGACAACTATCAGGACGTCAGGGAATTGAACGATTCAGCCCGACTTCCTTTTACCTTAAAAAACGATACAACTATGAATCAACCTATAGCGTGACTACCTATTTAGAAAAGAGATGGGATTTTCCGGTTTTCCGTTTGGCTGATTTATATTTATTATATGCGGAAGCTTTAAATGAAACCCTGGATGCCCCTACGCCAGAAGTCCGCAAATACGTGGATATGATACGTGAACGTGCCGGTCTGCAAAGTGTCGCTGCATCCTGGACTGCCTATTCCATGTATCCTCAAAAATATACCACTAAAACAGGTATGCGCGACATCATCCAGAGAGAGCGTAATATTGAATTATCATTCGAGTGCCATCATTTTTGGGATATGAGACGTTGGAAGAAAGCTTTGGAGAATTTCAGTCAGCCGGTAAAAGGGTGGAATATTAATGCATCGGACCCTAAGGAGTTTTACCAGGTAACGACCATAAAATTGATCGATTATAATCCCAAAGATATTTTATGGCCAATCAGGCAAGGTGAACTTTCTGTAAATACAAATATGGTCCAAAATCCGGGCTGGTAAACCAGGAAAAATAAAAAATGTTGAATAATTTAAAAATTAACAATATGAAAACATATACTATTTTGTTGCTGTTATTTACATGCTTTTTCTGTTCCTGCGCAGAAGAAGAGAGAGGACAGTACGCTACAGATAGCGTCCCGCCCGGAGAAATCAAAACAGCCACGGTGGAAAATATTCCCGGAGCAGCAATTATTTCGTATGTCATCCCTGACGATACAGACCTGTTGTATGTCAAGGCGATCTACACACTTGATAACGGAGAAGTAGTGGAACAGAAAGCATCAGCGTATGCAAGCAGTCTGACAATTGAAGGTATTGGTAAATCTCGTGAAGTGATTGTAACCCTGGTTGCAGGTGATCGCAGTAAAAATGAATCCAAACCTGTTGTTGTGACAACACATCCGCTGGATGCCCCTATTTATTCAATTTTGGAATCCATTCAGTCATTTAGTGATTTTGGCGGTATACGCCTTACATGGTTAAATCCGAATAAGGCAGACGTTGTAATTGGTGTTATTACGCTGGATGAGGCGGGAAAATTCGTTGTTGTCCAGAATTATTATACCAATGCGCCAGTCGGCAATGGCAATGTACGCGGATTTCCAAGTACTGAAAGGGTATTTGGCATGTTTCTCCGTGACCGGTGGGGCAATTTAACCGATACGATCAAGGGCAATTTCCTGCCATTATTTGAAGAGGAAGTCAAAGGCACCTATGCAAGGTGGAATCCGGTTACAATTCCATATTCCGCTTATTCGACTTATCATATAGAAAATTTATGGGATGGTAAAATTTCAACTTTTTATCTTCAGCAAACAACCGCATTCCCCTGGAGTTTTACATTTGATATCGGGAAAACCGTGAAACTTAGCCGTATTCATACATGGCAACGACAAGATCTGTCGGTGATTTACACCTCTCAAAACATAAATAAATTTGAGCTTTGGGGGTCGCCCACACCAAATGTGGGTGTTGATTATGCAGGGTGGACAAAACTTGGGGACTTTATTGCCACCAAACCATCGGGGTCTCCACTGGGTACGAACACGGCCGAAGATCTGGCCTTTGCCAAAGCCGGAGAGGATTTCACCATTGACGCGGCTGCTCCTCCTGTACGCTATATTCGTTATGTAATAAAAGGAACCTGGTCGGGTGATGCAAATGTATCAATCGCGGAGTTAACCGCCTTTGGCAGTATACAATAAACTAATAAAAAAAAACAGATGAAATCGAACTATATTTATAAACTGGTGAACCTCTGCATCGTGCTTTTTGTATTTTTAAGTTCATGCTCAAAAATGAACGATTTACACGATGAGTATCTGCAACGCGGTGAAACCATATACGTCGGGAAACCCGATTCGGTAAAAGTCTTTGCAGGCAAGGAACGCGTAAAGCTTCGCTTTTGGATTTCTGATCCGAAAGCAGTAAAACTGGCGGTTTACTGGCTGTCGCGTACCGATTCCGTTATTTTTAATATACCTGCTCATTTAGCCAAAGATTCAATGGAGTTAATTCTCCCGAATATGCCGGAATATAACTATTCGTTTGAACTGGTGACCATGAACAAGGATTTTAAAAACAGGTCGGTGACGCTTCAGACATATGGCAGCTCATTTGGAAGTGTGTTCCAATCCTCCATGGTAAACCGTGCAATTGAATACGCAGCGCGTCGGTCATCTGCCACCAACCTGGAAATTAAATGGGTGGGATCTGTAGAAAAAGCTATCGGATGTGAATTACAATACGTCAATACACTTGGAGCCAGTATTAAAAAAATGGTACCAATGACTGATAAATTAACCTTGCTATCAGATGTGTCGGGAACAGTTAAATACAGAACATTGTTTGTACCCACCCCAACTGCAATTGACACTTTTTATACCGATCTTAAAACAATTAGTCTAATTACAGAACAGGAGATAAGTAAAGCATTGTTCCTGAAGTGGAATCCAACCGGAATTCCCTATTCGGAACTTTCGGCTACCTATGCGATTAGTAAATTATGGGATAACTCAATGGCTGCCTGGTATATAACAAACACAACAGCTTTTCCATTCAGTTTTACCTTTGATATAGGACAGACCGTCAAATTAAGACGTTTCATGCATTGGCAACGATTAACAATCACCGTTTTATACCGGATACAAAATGTTAAAAAATTCGAATTGTGGGGTTCTGACTCACCTAATGTAACTAATAGTTATGTTGGGTGGACTAAACTTGGTGATTTTGTTTCAGTTAAACCTTCAGGATTACCATTGGGACAGGAATCGCCTGAAGACATTGCATTTGCAACCGCTGGCGAAAGTTTCACGGTTGACCCTAACGCCCCTCCTGTGCGCTATATACGATACGTTGCAAAGGAATGCTGGGATGGAAAGCAAACTACTATTGCAGTCGGGGAAATGATATTTTTTGAATATTTATATTAAATAACGGGAAATATTAAGTTTGAAAATAAAGTCCCCGGAATTCAGTCCGGGGATTTTATTTCTAATAATAATAATAGTTAAAACAATGGCTTTTTGTGGATTCATTCTTTTTGGTTCAGCTTATAAAAGCAGGGCTGAAATGAAAGATAGTACTGCCCGGACTGCAGAGAAGCAAGACACTGTTAAAACTTTTAAAGGACTAAAGGCTTATGCGGGCAAAATTGCCGTTAAAAAGATACCAGGGGAAGACCGGCAAAAGGCGTATTCATTAAATTACGAACAATTAAAAGTAAATTACGGTAACAATGTTGAATTTCAGCTTCGTAACGAACAGGTAATCCTCTGTCCGCAAACTGTTGATTTTCTCTATTCAAAATTTACACCCTCCGTCACCCGCTATCACAAAGGAACAAGACCTGAACTCGAGAAGGTTGTATCAAAAATAACTGCCGGTTGTAAAACTGAACGCGAAAAAATACTTGCCATTATGCGCTTTTGCAGGGATCTGTATAAGAAAAACCATGGTGCTAAATTTTCCGATTATATTTATGGAGGCACTGAGGAGCAGCTTATTGAGAAACCGGATGTCCTGTGCGAGACGCTCAGCCGGCTCATGGTTTCGCTCTGCGAGGTGATTGGTATTCCGGGCCGGATCGTGATGCACGATATCGGAGGACATGTATGCACCGAAATTCTTGTCGACGGGCACTGGGGTTATATTGATCCGCGAACAGGAATTTATTTCTTAAAGCGGGATCATTCATTTGCATCAGTGTGGGAACTGTGCCGGGATCCTTCAGTTATGAATTCCCAAAGTAATGAGGTTAAGGCAGATGTCAGCGATCAATGGACCTGGGAATATCGTGCATGGAAGTGCAGGCATATGTTCTTTAATCTCAACGAAGTAAATGGTTTCCAGAATTACAGCCTTGCCGATACTAAACGGTATAATTATTCTCAATGCTCAGAAAAAGAGGCCACTGCAGCCGGTTTATATGACATTAACAAACAATATGTCAGCACTATCCGTACAGTTTTTGGACTCCCGGAAGATTGGGATAAAAACAATTGGGGCATTCGTAAACTCAAAAATATCCCCCTCACCTACCGGCATGATGGCTTCTCACCCTACTTTAAAGAATTCCTCATCACGCGTGAATATTTAGAACAGAATTACGTTGATTGTTTTAAGAATACGAATGCCAAAACGCTCGAATGGGGACTCGGTCCGGGCAGTGTATTTTGTTTTGAAACCAAAGTTGGGCAGATTTTTGGTGAAGGATTGAGTAATGAACAACTTGGACTTTTACGTATTGGTGACAGGTGGGTGAATAAGAATGTGAATAATCTGATT
>JBBQEI010000106.1:0-10331 GCA_038320545.1 Bacteroidales bacterium | reverse complement strand
ATAGCGATGGGGTCCACCTCTTCCCATTCCGAACAGAGAAGTTAAGCCCATCAGCGCCGATGGTACTGCGTAACAGCGGGAGAGTAGGTCGTCGCCAAACTTTTTAAGCCTCATCCCTTTATTGGGCTGAGGCTTTTTTTTGCTTAAAAAAGTAATAACAGGTAATAACATTGCAGTTATGATTGAATAATTTTTCAATATGGATTGTAATGTCCATCTATTTATGCATTATTCATGCTAATCACTTGATCGGAATATATAAGGCCAACCCGGTGATTTTAAAACAATGGATATAAAAGCTTCTTTCCTGATTAGACCTCAAATTATTGATAATTACTAAAGGGATATGTATTTATCAATTTTCATTAAAAGCTCCGAAATATTTATTGGCTTAGATATGTAATCGGTAAATCCTGCATCTAAACATTTTTCTTTCTCTTCTATCAATGCAAAAGCTGTTTGGGCAATAATGGGGATTTTGGAATTAATCAGTTTAATATGATTTAAAGCCGTGTAGCCATCCATAACTGGCATTTGAATATCCATTAAAATCATATCGTATTTTTCATCGTTCACTATAGCTTTAACAGCTTCGTTACCGTCAGCAGCCCTAATAACTAGGGCTTTTGTGTCCTTTAAAGCTATTTGTATAACCATAAAATTTAATTCCTCATCTTCAGCTACTAATATTCTTTTATTCTCCCAATGATAATGCTGTTTTTCTACATATCCATATTTAGGATTTTGAAATAAAACCTCCTGTTCTCCATGATAAGGTAGGGTTAGGTAAAAAGTAGATCCTTTGTGCTGCGAAGTCTCAACTGTTAATTTTCCGTCAAGTAATAAAGCTAAGTTTTGTGAGATTGCAAGTCCCAGCCCTGTTCCTCCTTTGTTTTTACCCGAAGTCTCCAACTTTCCAAATCTTTGAAAAATCAGTTCAATTTTTTCTTCAGGTATGCCTATTCCTGTGTCTTTCACAAAAAACTCAATGGATTTATTTTTTATTTCATACCCAAATTCTATGAATCCTTTTTCAGTAAATTTAAGAGCATTATGCAGCAGGTTTGATAATATTTGTTTCAGCCGGTATTGGTCAGTATTGATAATCAGATTGTTATTTTCATGTTTTTTAATCAGGTTTAACTCTAAATCTATACAATTTTTAGTTTTCCGGGTTTGATCAAAAAGTGTATATAGCTCGTCTAAAATTGGGTTAACAGTACAATTTACTTTATGAATATTTATTTGTTTTGCTTCAATTTTAGAAATATCAATAATGTCGTTAATCAGGTTTAATAGTGATTGTCCGCTTGATTGAATATAATTTATATATTCTTCTTTTTGTTTATTGGATAAATCAGGATTACGTAAAAAATTTGAAAACGCAATAATTGCATTCATTGGTGTACGTATCTCATGACTCATATTGGAAAGAAAAGCTGATTTGAGTCGATCTGATTTTTCAGCTGATTCCCTTTCATGAATTTCTTTCTCAAGCTGTCTGGTCCTTTCAACAACCATGGCTTCTAATTGATTTCTATACCTGTCCAGTTCTGTTTCTGCTATTCTTTTAGCAGTTATATCCCGAATAATGAAAATTTTTGCCGGTTTATTTTCAAAAATAATGAACCCAACACTCACTGAAACTGCTACTAACTGCCCGTTTTTATGAATTAGATGCGTTTCAAAATAACTGGGTGTATTTTCTAAAACGTTGTCAATAATTTTTTTTATTTGAAGATACTCTTCAGGGTGTATGAGTTCCTTATTAGATTTATTAATAATTTCCTCTGGCGAATATCCGGTGAAATCTTTTACTCTGGAATTAACAAGTTTACAGGTATTGTCCTGGTATACAGCTATTATATCACTTGCTAAATTAATCAGATTCCAGTATTTATCTTCACTTTCGCGAAGTTTTTGCGTATGTAATTCTTTTTCTTTTATAATTTCCTTAAAGTCTTCGTGAACCAAGGAGAGGGCATTATAAACATCAATAAATGGGGCATAACTTTCAGGGATATACTTCAATTTACTGCTAAAACTTTCATCCCAGGTCATTCTCCCGGTAATTTCAAGAATGCGTTGAATATGTTCGTATTGTATTTTTTTTAGCTGTTGGTTTTTATCATGCAGTTTTTTAACCAGGCTCACTAATTCTTCTTTTTTCTCCGGAATTTCTAGTTTTTCAATATTGTTTGAGTTAGTAGTCTCATCAGGTGAAAATTGCCCATCCTTATGTTTTTGTATTAATGTAAAAGCATCAATTAAATCGTTACATTCTACCCAGTGATTAAAAGAAGATAAATTTATTTTCTTTTGAATTTTTAATGCAAAGTGAATAATTGGAGAAGGAACCATTGTCACCATATGTGATCTGCTTTTATAAAGTTCCTCGTAATAATTTGTAAGTTTTCGTGCGTTTAATGTTATTCCTTTTACCTTTTGGAGGTCAACAATTGTATAAAATTTATTCTGAGAGTTTACATAACCAAAACGCGCCATAACATCTTCAAGAATATGATAAATGTTCTTGACATTTATGGTTCTTAATGTTCCTTTGCATTTAATGATTATGATATTACTTTCGAGGACTGAAAAAGCTACATTAAAGCTATTTTCATCAGAACTATACTTCCAATGTTCTAGTTGAAGTGTTTTAAATTTCCGTTGATTTATTTCCAGATATTTTGGATTTGCTTGCCAAAGATCAATAAAATGAGCATAGGTGTCTGTTTCAGAACTTGAATAGAAATTTACATTTTCATTTTGCGATTCTGAAATTAACCGTTTTTGGACGTTATCAATAGCTTCATCCAAAAATTTGTAAAAATAGAATTTCAGATGAGGGGTACTGGAGCTTATTATCCGAATGAATGATTTTGCTAAATTATTTGCTCCAATTATACTTATACTTACAAAAGTCCCGGATGTAGCAGCTTTAAGCATAATATTGTACCGGGCAAAAATTGACGCACCACGTACTTCCGACATATCCCAAATCAAGTGAAAATCAGTTCCCGGAAAATATTTATTTAACCGTAATCTGGTTTCGTCACCGGCAAGCAATTGTGCTTTTATGGAGTTATCGTCAGCATAGCCCTTTGATGTCAATAGAAAGATTCCTTTTTCCAAATGTGAAAATTGAAAAGAGTATTTTCCATCAGTACTTGAATACTTCAAGTCGTCGAGAGGTATTTTGTGGTTTGCCTGCAATGCGGTTCCTTTTATTATCACAACGTTCCAACCTTTTTCGAAATTGCCGTAATATACTAAAATTACTTATTATTAAGCTTTTATGTAATAAAAATCGTTTTTATTAAAAAGCTGTGTAAAAAGCAGGAAGAGACTTCGACTTCGCTAAGCCTGGCTGCTGAAAGTCAATTAATTGTCACATTGAGTGGCGTCGAAATGCGATAATTAATTGACTTTTTACACAGTCTCGATTACCTATCCCTTATAACTGTTGAGATAATCTAATGATTGTTTGAAGATATTTTCGGCTGTGAACCCAAATTTTTCGTCCAATACTGAATAAGGAGCAGAATATCCGAAATGATTTAATCCAATCACTTTTCCGAATGGTCCCACCAAACCACGAAGTGTTACCGGCAAACCGGCTGTCAGACCAAGAACCGGTATACCTTGAGGGATAATTTCTTCAATGTATTCTTTGGTTTGATTATGGAATAATCCCTCGGAAATTGCCGAAACTACCCTTATTTTAAGATTATTTTCGATTTTAAGTTTTTCAGCCCCAGCAATACAGGTTCCAACTTCCGATCCGTTAGCTACGAAAATCAAATCGGGCTTTCCTTCACAATCTTGAGCTATATAAGCACCTTTTTCAGCAGAAAGAGCATCCAAATAGCGGACAGAACCCGTTTTGGCTGGAATATCCTTTATATTCTGACGAGATAACAATAATGCAGTTGGGGTCTTAGTATTTTCAAGAGCCATTTTCCAGGCAACTGCTGTTTCAGCAGAATCAGATGGACGAAGTACCAAAACACTATTTTCGCCATGATGGTTTTTCAATTGCTCCATAAGGCGTATCTGGGCTTCCTGTTCAACGGGCTGATGTGTTGGCCCATCTTCGCCAACGCGAAAAGCATCGTGAGTCCATATGTATTTTACCGGCAATTGCATTAAAGCTGCTATCCTTACCGCAGGTTTCATATAATCTGAAAAAACAAAGAATGTACCGCATGCCACAAAAACTCCACCATGCAAAGCAATGCCATTGGCAATGGAAGCCATGGTAAGTTCACACACTCCAGCTTGTAAAAATGCCCCTGAAAAATCTCCTTTACGGAAAGCTTTTGTCTTTTTCAAAAATCCATCTGTTTTGTCGCTGTTGGATAGGTCGGCTGAAGCAACGATCATGTTTTCGATGCTACTGGCATAAACCGATAAAACATTGGCAGATGCAACCCTGGTTGCTATATTTTCTTTATGGACAATTGACGCGTAATCAATTGCAGGTACTTCACCACTTAAAAATTTCTGAAGTTTTTGTGCAAGTGCAGGGTTGGCTCTTTCCCATTCTGCTATTTTTGCTTTTTTTTCAGAAGCTGATTTTATAAGTGATTGTTTTACTTTTTCATAATAATCAACTACTTCGGGAAATATTTTAAAAGGATCTTCAGGATCTCCTCCGAGATTAGCGATAGACTTTTTAAAAGATGCACCTGATTCTCCCAAAGGCATTCCGTGGGTGGCTGTTTTACGTTCGAAGCTGCTTCCGCCCTCGTCTAAAGCACCTTTTCCCATAATCGTTTTCCCAATTATTAAAAATGGTTTTTCTTTCGATTCCAATGCAGTTTTTAAAGCACCTCTTATCTGATCAGGATTATTTCCTTCTATGGTAACAACTTCCCATCCCCACGATTCATACTTTTTGGCAGTATCTTCAGTAGTAACTTCCCATGTTTCTGTTGATAACTGAATGTCGTTTGAATCGAAAAACATGATAAGATTATTCAAACCTAAATTCCCGGCAATACGTCCGGCACCTTGCGATATTTCTTCCTGTATGCCCCCGTCGGAAATGTAAGTGAAAATTTTATGATCAAGCCAGTTACCAAACCTTGCGGCAAGGAATTTTGAAGCAATTGTAGCTCCAACGGCCATAGTATGTCCCTGACCTAATGGACCCGAGGTGTTTTCAATGCCTCTTTTTACATCAACTTCAGGATGTCCGGGAGTTGTACTTCCCCATTGCCTAAAGTTTTTGATATCTTCAATAACAAAATTACCAGTTAAAGTAAGTTGAGAATAAAGCATTGGCGACATATGCCCAGGATCTAAAAAGAACCGATCCCGAAAAGGCCAGGCCATATCAGATGGATCATATTTTAAAAACTCAGAATAGAGAATGTTAATAAAATCAGCTCCACCCATGGCGCCTCCAGGATGTCCGCTTTTTGCTTTTTCAACCATTGCGGCCGATAGAATACGGATATTATCAGCTGCTTTAGTTACGATAGTATTGTCCATTTTTTAATATCTTTAAATAAAGCGCTAAAATAGTTTAAAAATCTCTTTTACAGATTCATTATTTAATAATCTGTTTATTGTTCAGTCAAAAATTGGATATGGTTCTCTTTATATCTTATTTAAAGAAAGTTAAAAATTATTAAAAGACTTAGAAGAAGTATTTAAAAGTATTACTTTCACGCGTTATTATAAAAAACCTATTTAACAGGAACGATTTTTGAAAGTTTCCTGGATGATGCAGAACAATGGATTTATTTGATATTGTATTTGAAAAAAAAAATAAAGAATATGGTGCATATTACTTAAAGAAGAAATATGTACGTAATCTACTTATATCCTTTTCTATAACAATGTTTATTGCATTAATATTTTCAGGTTACTCCATTGCTTATAAATTTTATAGTATTAAACCTGTTCCGATGCCAAAGGGAGTTGTTTATGAACCTACTTATCTTAGTGTAGAAGACATAGCTGCTCCTGAACTTCCGGAAGAAAAGCCAGAACCAAAAATTGAACCCTCACTCAATCAGTTGAATGAAATTCCAATTGTTTCAGATTCTGTGAAGAGTGTTGCCATAAAAGATGAAATTCCAAAAGAGAAAGAGGAAGTTGAAGAAAATAAGGATTCAAGTTCCAGTGGTGGTCGTTTAGGTGTTGCGGATGGCCAGATTACTGTTGGTTTACAGCGTTTGCCTGAATTTCCAGGTGGAGAAAAAGCGAAAGAGATTTTTATTCAACAAAATTTAAAATCGGCTAATTTCTTAAAAATTAAAAGAATCAGAGGAGTTGTTGTAGTATCGTTTGTTATTAGAAGAGACGGCAGGGTAGATGATATAAAAGTAGTGCGCTCATTATCTCCGGAAATAGATCAGGAATGTATCAGGGTTGTGAGCATGATGCCACTTTGGACACCTGCCATCATTGGAGGTCATCCCATTGAAATAACTCATACCCAACCTTTTAATTTTGCTTTTTAAGAATAGTAAATTACCTGTTAATGTCGTTTAGCTAAGAATGCGAATTAAGGGTTAAACACTTTATTTTGGCAAAATTATCGCCTGACCCTTTTTCCAGGCTGAAAGCCTGAGACAGCAAAGGACAGGGCAACGCCCTATCGTAAAGAGATACCATTTGTTTTTGCAGGCTGTATGCCTGCGATATGGGTTTATACCCGCCTGTTCGATACCGGCTTCTGTCCCAGCCTTTCAGGCTGAACGGAAGTGGAGATGCCTTTAGAGCCTTGGGTTTCACCCAAGGTTGCGATGTCTCAGGCTTTCAGCCTGAAGAATACGAGTTAGGTCCTTGGATCCAAACTGCATATTTTAATCGTTTAACCCTTAATTCGCATTAAGAAGTAGGCTTCGACTCCGCTCAGCCTGACGAACTGGTATTAGTGTCACACCGAGCGGAGTCGAAGTGTATATTAATTATTCAATTCCTAAACTTAACGACATTGAATTACCTGTATTGAAATATTATTCCTGATATAGACTAATACCCATTTCCAGTAATTCTCTAACAGGGCGGCAATCAGGTTTATATACAGATCCTAAATCGTTTTTAGCAACTGATCCGCATCCTCCTCCACAGGCTAATTGTAATGAGCACGATTTACACTCGTCAATGGCAGTAATGTCCCGATCTTCCCATTCGCATACTACATCTTTTTTTAATGAAGAAACGGGAAAATATGTTCCAATCTCCTCATTTAATTTTCCAACGGTTGCAGTGCAAGGATATATTTTACCTGTATAATCAAAAGCCCATTCTGTTTTACATGCAGGGCATGAATCAAATAATGGATCGGGCAACTCTCCATTTTCGAATAGAAATTTGGATACTGAAAAAGCAGGTTTATGAAATTCAAGAATATGGGGATGTTTTTGGATTAAATTAAATAAATCCTGATACAACTCTATTCTGGAATATAATTTTTGACGTTGGTTTTGACAATGATGCAATTCGTAATTTCTGCCTAATTGAGTTTTGAAATGGGGTGATTTGAGCCATCCTTTTTGGATAGCATAACTTGAAAATTCCGGAAGATTGTCGAGGTTTTCCTTATCGATTACCATTCTTAAATTAACAGGAATTTTGTTTTTTAGTAAAAGGTCGACTCCTGCGCTTATTTTATCGAAGGTTGGTGCATGATCTTTTAAGTACCTGCGTTTATTATGAAAATCAGCTGTCCCATCCAGAGTAACTTGTATTTCCCTGATAATTGAGCGATCCAATAAGGGCATGTATTCTTCTAGATTATAGCCATTGGTTACAATAGCAACCTGCAAATTATTTTCACGTGTTTTCTCCAAAAAATATGCAACCATCTGTTTGTGAAAACCTCCGGATAGTAATGGTTCTCCACCAAATAATGTAATATACCTTTTTCGGGAACCAAATTGTTGTTTTAGCTGTAGAAAGAATGCATCAATTATTTCTTTGCTTAGAATACTTTTTTCATTTTCATACTGATCCTGATAACAATAACTGCATGCGAAATTGCAGGAATACCAGGGAACAAAGAAAACCTGTATTTCATCCTTTTCCCGGGCATCCAGAAAGTCAAGGTACTTTTTCTTAAAAACTTTTTTTTCTTCTTCAAGGTTAATAAAATAACCTTTTTCTAAAAGTTCTTTGTTGTTTTTTGCTGTGTTATTTTGAATTGAATCAAATGTTTCTTTGTCTAAAATGTCAGCATTTCCGCTTAGGAGATTTATGATGAAATATTCGGAAGAACCTTTGATTTTTGAAATAATGTTATGCTGCGAAAGTTGATACATAAAATAAAAGTTTAAGAAAAGAGAGGGCAGGAAAATCCTGCCCTCCGCACCATTTCGTTTTTAGTCGTGGCAGCCGGCAACAGTTTTTGAAATTTTAGCACAGCATTGCGCTTGCGTTTTTTCTGATTTCTGCTCCTTCTTTCTGATTAACGATTTCATAGACATATATTTAATTGTGAAACGAATTTACTTATTTTAATAAAACTTCCTGTATGGCTTTGTCAAAATCGGTTTTAGATAATAAACCCGAACTCATTTGCGGTTTGCCGTTTTTAGAACAAAAAAGCAATGTGGGTATGCCTGTTATGCCAAACGAAGCCGCAAGTTCCTTTTGATCATCAACATCAACTTTATATACATTAATCTTATCCTTGTATTCTTCTGCAACAGTCTGGAGGGTTGGGGCCATTACTTTGCAAGGGCCGCACCAACTTGCATAAAAATCAATGATACACGGTTTTTCTCCTAAAAATGCATATTCTTCTTTCTGATAATCAAATACCTTCGATTGAAATGTTTTTGGAGTTAAATGTTCAATACTTACCACACTGGTTTCGTTAACAGAAGTATTTGAATTCAATGATTCTGAATTTTGGCTTTTACAGCTTGAAATCCAGGAAGCAGCCAACAAAATTAATATTATGGGGATATTTTTTTTCATATTCATATATTTTAACAATTACTCAATTTTCTTGTTCTTAAAACCTTGTATAGTTATACTCGAAACTTCAATTTTGCCTTTGGGATAAGGTACACTTTCTTCAATAATTTTTAAATCACTAAATCCGGTTTCATTTACTGTTTTCATGTATTCCTGTTTTGTTACTGCCCCGGCCCAACATTCGGATACGGCTACCGGATCGTTCCGGTATTCTTCAGGAACTTCTGTGGATGAGTATATATCACTGATAACAAAACGTCCCCCGGGTTTTAATATTCGGAATATTTCGGACCAGATAGCATTTTTATTCTGTACATGATTAATTGTACAATTGGAAATAATGAGATTGGCTATATTATCCGGTAGTTCTATCTTTTCCAGTTCTGAATGTATAAATTTTACATTTGAAATATCCAGCCTTTTTTTGGTGCGATTTGCTTTTTCAATCATTCCTTCTGAAATATCAATTCCATAGGCAAAGCCTGTATTTCCTACTTCTTCTGCCATTCTAAACACATCTGTACCTCTTCCGCTACCAAGATCGATGCAAATTTCGCCAGGTTGTGGCTGGCTATAATTTATAGCTCCTCCACACGACAAACAACATGAACTCTCAGCCAGTTCAGAATACCGTATATTTATTTGATTTGTATCCATATTATAAATCTTTTATTTCCGGTTTAGCCTGATGTTTTATTTCGCATGCTTGTGAATAACATCCACAGCCAGTATTAAAAACAGTTTGTATTCCAAAAAAAACAGCGGGAACAAGAAAAAACCAATCTTTTCCGGCAGCTGCCATAATAATAAAACCAATTGCGAATATTCCTTTAAAGATACGAGCTACTGGCCAATATTTCCAATCTATTTGCATATTTAAAATTTTACATGTTACAATTACAATTATTCACACAATGAATTACCTCAATAAGGTTAGGTTCTTTTAATGAGTAAAATACCTGTTGTCCTGATTTTGCAGATTTCAGCAAACCTCTTAATTTCATGTGAATTAAATGATGAGATACTATTGATTGTTCTATTTTTAAGGCTTTACAAATATCCGAAACAGCAAACTGATTGTTGTTCCTTAATTCATCAATAATTGCTAACCGAACCGGATGTGCAATTGTTTTGAGAATATAAGCTGCTTTTTCCAGATATTTTTCTTCCATTTTTATTTAAATAAATGTGAATACAAACATATGTAAATATATTGATATATGAGAGATAATTAAATGTGATATTTATCACAGATGGTTTTTTAAATTTAAAATCACTATTGTCCGGTAAACTAATAAAAGTTAAGATTTCTCACTTCGTTCGAAATGACAATCAGTATTTTGGGTTTTTAGGTGGCTTGGTGTTGGGGGGTGTGGGGCACCACACCACCC
>JBBQEI010000105.1:0-10814 GCA_038320545.1 Bacteroidales bacterium | reverse complement strand
CCATTCACCCTGAAATTATAGCTTGTTCCCCCTCCAGCAGTAAAAGTCACACTTGTTCCCACACAAAACGTATTGTCAAGATCGGAACTTGTTAAAGTTGGTATTGGTAATGGATTGACAGTATTGGTAATTACAGCGGATGTTGCTATACAGGTTGATGCATTGCTTACAATAACATCGACTGTCTGGCCATTGGTAAGTGCGTTTGTGGTGTAAGTTGTGCTTGCACCATTCTGGACACTGGCACCATTCACTCTGAAATTATAATTTGTTCCCCCACCGGCCGTGAAAGTCACGCTTGTTCCAGTACAGAAGGTATTGTCTAAATCGGAACTTGTTAAAGTTGGGATTGGTAATGGATTAACAGTATTGGTTATTACCGCTGATGTTGCTGTACAGGTTAATGCATTGCTTACAATAACATCGACTGTCTGGCCATTGGTAAGTGCGTTTGTGGTGTAAGTTGTACTTGCCCCACTCTGTACACTGGCACCATTCACCCTGAAATTATAATTTGTTCCCCCACCGGCCGTAAAAGTCACGCTTGTTCCGGCACAAAACGTATTGTCAAGATCGGAACTTGTTAAAGTTGGAGTAGGTAATGGATTTATTCCAATGGTTGTAGTTACAGGCGATAAAGGAGCGTTAGTACAACCATTTTTATCGGTAACCCACACTGAGTATGGACCTGAACCTAAAATTGCTGATCCACTGGTGTATGGATTTGTTGTAATACCTGAAAAAGTATTGATAACAGAATATACAAATGGAGTTTGATCCGTTCCCACCTGATTCACACCACCAATTGTAATGGAACCATTTGCCATAGGTGCCGGACAAGATTCTAACGGAGTTACTGAAGTGAATGTAAGCGCACCGGAAATTGGAATTAAATTTCTTAGTCGTACAACAGAACATCCAATATTATCAGTAATAGTTACCTGATAAGGCCCTTTTACCAAGCCACTAATTGATTGACTTAATGCGCCATTACTCCATGCGTAAGTATAAGGAGTTAAACCATTAACACCCGTTATATTTGCAGCTAATTCCCCATTTGCCGAGTAGTCGCAAGTTGGCATGGTTGTCGTAAGCGCAGGTGTAGTTGACATATTTACTTTTCTGATTTCAACAACCGGAGAAGTAAAGGTTCCGCAATTATTAGTTTCGATACGTCGATAAAAAGTTGTCTGACTAATATCACCAGGGTCGTAACCAGAGGTTACTGCAATATTAACCCATGGCCCAACAGCAGTAGTACTTGATTGCCATTGATAACTCCAGGCACCTTGACCTCCTGTTGGATCAACAACAGTAAAAGCAGGTGGATCAACTTTATCAGCAGGTAAAGTACCGCAAAACCCCCTAAGCCCATTAGATATTGAACCTTGTACTAAAGCAGCAGCAATATTTATCCTTATAATATCCGAATAAACTGCTCCACAACCATTATAATACTTTCTTATAAATTTTGTGTTAACTGTTAGTGGAGTGTTAGAATCGAACGATGTACTATTCGATCCGACTATATCTGTCCAGTTTCCATCTCCGGCAACAGCTGCCATATTTGCTGTAAATTGCCAAACATACTGAGAGACAGGAGAACCTCCTGAAGCGGCGATATTACTCGCAAAATTAGCCGGATCGGTATTGTAACAAACGGTTAAGGCTGGATCGGAATTTCCTGCAACACCAATATCGCCTCCTACAGCAGGAGGCGTATTCACAGTAATTATAACTGAGTTAGAATAAACAGCCAGACAATTATTCCATGCTTTTCTGTGGTACATCCTACTAGTTGAAATCGGAGGATCGTAAACTGCAGCATCCACTCCTATCGGGCTCCAGGTAATACCATTATCTGTGCTGAATTCCCAATCGTAATGCATAACTCCTGAACCGCCTGAGGCAATTGTAAGTTCGGTAAATATAGTAGGATCGATTCCTGTACAAACAGTTTGATCAGAACCAATAGTTCCTCCTAAAAGAGCACTTGGTTCTGTAATAGTTACCGGCATTCCACTTTGTCCTGTACCATCTACTACAATTACATAATATGTAGATACAGCTACCAGGTTATTAAATGTATACGTATCGGAAATGGTTGTTCCTGATTGAGCTAACAACACTGCAGGTCCGGGAATGGGATTATTTTCATATAAATAGTACTCATAATTTGGAGTACCCGAATTAACCGTAATAGCAATACTACCATTACTTCCTCCTGTGCACGAAACAGGCACACTGGTTACTGTAATATTAATACCTTTTACAATAGCAATATTTACAACTAAGAGCACAATGCTCATTATTGTTTTTATTGTAGGTTTTATTGATAACATATTGAGGTATTGAGTTTTATATTAAATGCTAGTTTCTGTTTATGGTTCAACGGTATGCCATTTACCGCTCATAACGTTATTACTGTCTACAACAATAACACAGTATTTTAATGGTACTACATCCGTTATAACTATCTTCTGATTTGTTGAATTCTCTTCTTTTCTGATAACCTTCCCACCTTTCCAGGGCTCCATGTCGTACAAATAAACGGAATATGGACTAGCGTCAACCGATTTGATATTTACAACCAGACTATATGTTTTTTTATCATTTTGTTTACCGGATTCACTTTTGACAGAGAAATCAACAGATACTGTTTTAACTTGCCCATAAACAGCATTACTGAAAAAGAAAAAGAATCCAGTAATTAACAGTATATAACTCAGGTTTTTTGGCTTCATTTCTTGGGATTTAAAAATTAATAATCCAAGTTGCTTCTTTAACAAATGTTAAAAAGCTAAAATTATAGATGCTTACCATAAATCTTCTATAATGTTAGTATTTTACGCATACTGTTGATAACTCCTTGGAGTTTTTTACGTGAAGTAAGGAGAAATGTTATAAACTGTATTAAGAATTTTTAATTTATAGGGAGAAAATAAGCTTATCTAACCAGAAAACTGGGAATAATCCGGTATTTATATTTATTAAGAAAAATCAAATATCAAGATAAATATTTAGCTACTATATATCTGACTGGATACCAGGCAGCGAAGAATCCAATTGCCAAAACAGTAATAAAAACATAAAAGATATCAGAGAATTTCATCATTACAGGGTAAGCATCAATAATAAATGAACCACTTCCCGAAAGTTTTATGAAACCAAACCGTAATTGTAACCAACACACCAAAACGCCCAAAAGTGTTCCAACAATGGCGCCGAAGAGGCTAATCATTAACCCTTCATTCAGAAATATATTGCGAATAACACTATTATCAGCTCCCATGCTTTGAAAAGTAATAATATCCTTTTTCTTTTCAATGATCAACATACTTAAAGAACCAATTATATTAAACGACGCTACCATTAGGATAAAGCTTAAAATAAAAAAGATAGCCCATTTTTCATATTTCATAATTTTATAAAATATTTCTTTTTGCTGAAACCTGTTCTTTACTGAAAAATTACTTCCAAATATTTTCTGCACGTCAAGCTGTACTGTATTTATATCAACCCCGTTTTTTAACTTTACTTCAATTGCAGTGTACGATAGGGAATCATTTAAAAGTTTTGCAGCAAACCGATAGGGGACAATGATATATTTAAGATCATAATCCTGCTCTATAGAAAAAATACCACGGGCATGAATATTATATGTGTTTAAAGCTTTGGCAGGATCAATTGTATATCCTTCCGTTTTTACAGGCATGTAAATTATTAAAGGAT
This sequence comes from Bacteroidales bacterium, assembly GCA_038320545.1. GTDB lineage: Bacteria > Bacteroidota > Bacteroidia > Bacteroidales > JAAUTT01 > JAAUTT01. The sequence continues at coordinate 7,082 of JBBQEI010000105.1, read as the reverse complement.
TAACAAAACCTAAACCTACAGCTAAATAATAGGATATCCCCTGACCTATCACGGCAAAATCAATACCCTTATCATTTAATACAAACTCACCTTCAACCAGCATCGAATCCAATCCTGATACTTTTAAATAATTGGAATCAACGCCTTTAATTGTTGCGGGTAATTGTTTTTCTCCATACCGGATAAGTGCATTTTCTTCCACTACTTTTGTGAATGCAGCAATCCCTGGTGTTGATAATAACTTTTGAAGCTGATGTTCGGTTGGAATAAAGGTTTTCCCTTCGACAAGTGAAATTCTAAGGTCGGGGTCAAAAGAATTAAATAGAGACTTTACAAGGTTATCAAACCCGTTAAAAACACTAAGAACTATAACCAGCGCCATTGTTCCAATCATCACACCGGCGACAGATATACCCGAAATGATATTGATAGCATTGTTTGATTTTTTTGCAAATAAATAACGCCTGGCAATAAAAAGTGGCAGGTTCATTTTATTTCTTTTTGGCAATGACAATTAATCCTGTTCCCGTTTTATGAAAGGAATGTGCATCTAAATAATTAAGTATCAAACAAAATGGCATTACTATTATATAGTAGAAAGGAAGCAGAATAAATATCAACTTCGAAACATTTAATGCTTCAATCGGGTATTTCATGCTTAACAGCCATGAAATCTTCCCAGGCGATCCATAACTATATTTTACATCGATATCATTAAACCCTGCCGTTTGAAGTTTTTCCGTTATTTCATCCTTACCATAACCGTTTCTTACATGTTCCTCAATAAACGATTCATCGTCATGGTCATGTGCATCCGACCCACCCTGATCAGAGGGAGTAGATATTAACAATATGCCGCCCGTAGTAAGGGACTGATAAAAATTGTTGAAAACTCTCCTGTCCTCTTCAATATGTTCCATTACATCAACCGATAATATTAAACCATATTGTTTGGGATTTACGAAAGTGGTCAAATCCTGAACTTCAAACTTTACCCGGTTAGATAATCCGAGTTTTTTAAAAAATGCATTACAATCATCCACCTGTTCAGACTTAACATCAACTGCATGAATTTTCCAATTATCACCAAGTCTGGCTAAATTATAAGAATATTGTCCGTAACCGGAACCGGCATCCAGCACATGCATATCGGCAGGAATTGTTTTTCGCAATTCTTTCAGGTTCTTTTTTATATGCCAAGTACGGAGAAGTAATAAATCGAGCATTTTATAAAATAACACACGCATCCATGGGGCACGGTTAAAAAATACTCCTAATGTTCTTTTAATGGGGTCGTATTGCATGTCTAATTATTTATTCAGCAACTCACTAATATGCTGGACATAATCCTGGCTATCGTCGATATAAAAAGCAATTTCAGGAACTACACGCACCTGGTTTTTTATACGTTTTCCGAGTTCATTCCTGATTTGTTTGATGAGGGTTTGAATATGTTCCAGAAAGGTTTTACTGTTTTCGGATGGAAAAATACTAACATACACTTTTGCGAAAGATAAATCAGGGCTAACCCTTACAGAGGTTATTGTAACCATTTTACCTTGTGAAAATGTCTGACCCATTCTATGAAAGATCTCTCCCAGGTCTTTCTGTATCTGCCGTGCTACCTTTTGTTGTCGTGTCGATTCCATACAATAACTGTTTAAATCCCAGGTTAAATTTTAGCCAACGTTGGAAAGCGCGTAAAATTACGATTTTTTAACCAACATTTTTATAGTTTTGCAGCTACGCAATTTTTAATTATTTTATAATGATGGAAACTGTACTAAGTGGAATCCGCCCAACAGGCAACCTGCATCTTGGAAATTATTTCGGGGCGGTGACAAATTTTGTTAAAATGCAGCACGAATATAATTGTTTCTTTTTTATAGCCGACCTGCACTCACTTACAACACATCCCACCCCCCAGGACCTGCATGGAAATGTAAAGACAGTACTCGCCGAGTACCTTGCTGCCGGGATTGATCCTGAAGTAGCAACACTTTATGTACAGAGTGATGTAAGAGAAATTGCCGAACTTTACCTGTTAATGAACATGAATGCTTACCTGGGCGAACTCCAGCGTACAACTACATTTAAGGAGAAAATCCGGACACAGCCTGATAATGTAAATGCTGGATTACTGACATATCCTGTTTTAATGGCTGCAGATATTATTATCCATAAAGCTAATAAAGTTCCGGTAGGTAAAGATCAGGAACAAAATCTGGAAATGGCACGCCGGTTTGCAAACAGATTTAATGTGATGCACAATGTAGATTGTTTTCCTATGCCTGAGCCATTTAATTTTGGAAAAGCACTGGTAAAAATTCCGGGATTGGATGGAACTGGAAAAATGGGAAAATCGGATGGGAATGGTATTTATCTGGGCGAAGAACCAGAATCAATCCGAAAGAAGGTGATGCGTGCGGTTACCGATACAGGCCCGACTGAAAAAAATTCAAAATTTACAGAACCTGTAAAAAACTTATTCACTTTAATGGAAGTAGTTTCTACTCCCGACACTGTGAAACATTTTAAGGATCATTATAAGGAATGCACAATTCGATACGGTGATTTGAAAAAACAACTTGCTGAGGACATTATTAAATTTACAACTCCTATCAGAGAGCGAATTAAAGATATTGAGAGCAACGAAGTGTATCTCTCTAAAGTAGTGAAAATGGGCGCAGAAAAAGCTATCGCCAGTGCCTCGAAAACTTTGAAAGAAGTAAAAGAAATTATTGGTATAAAACGATTTTGAAAACGATGGTGAAAGTATGACCATATCATGCCAGATAGCTTAAGGCGCAGCCTTTACCCGCAACCTTCCGTGAACGGTTTATCAAAATAGCAGCTCAGGTTAGGGAATTAAAAACCAAGATAACCCTGGAGCTCCCTGTAAAGAGCATTATAACATGTGTGCATGACTTGAGCAAAGAATAAAAGAAGCAATGAAATAAATTGTTAAGCATCGACTATTTAAAGACTAAAATTTTGGAAGTAAAAAAAGGAAGGACTATTTTTATGGTATATTGTTACAAATGAATAAAGATAAGGTTAGTTGCAAATTAAAAAATCTAAATGAGCATTGAACAGAGCAATAAAAGAATAGCTCGAAAATCAATATTGATAGTTGATGACGATGAATCGATGCGGTTATTGATAGGGTCGTATTTAGAAGGAAATTATAATATTATTTATCAAAACGACGGACTTCAGGCTATATTATATTTAAAGGAGAATGTTCTTCCTGACTTGATTTTACTGGACATGGAAATGCCTAACATCAATGGCAGAGTGTTTTTACGCAGGGTAAAAACTGCAGGCCAGCAATTAGGAAAAATACCAATCATATTTATTTCCTCTGTAAATAGTCGTTCGCTGATTAAAAGCACTTTAAGGCATGGAGCGATAGACTACATTATCAAACCATTTGACCCCTCTGAACTTACTGACAAAGTTAAAACAATTTTAGGTTAAAGTATTAACATGAAAATTAGATACATAGCAAAATGTTTGGCGAATATGTATGTTGGCGACCATCCGATGATGAGTAAAGAAATTGAGGGAAGTTTGTATAACCAATCGGATTAGAACGTGGGTTTTCAAAACAGAATAAATTATTTACTTCCCTTATATGTTCAACTACTTAATGCAAAAATGAATATCGTCTTCCTTTAACCAGTAATATACCACTCTCAGCTTTGAATCCAACACCTTCAGTAAGTATAATTTCTGCAACAGTAGTATAGGCAATACTTTTGTTTCATAATTAATTAAAAACTCGAAAAATGAAAACAAAAGGATTATCAATTCTTGCAATTTTAGTTCTATTTTCAATCAGCAATTTTGCGCAAGAAAATGAAAAACGATTTGGCTTTGAAATCGGCAGCGGCAATTCCGTTGCCACCCGAAAACTCGGAGGAAATAAAGTAAATCCAGGATTTGGAGTCGAGGGCATTTTCCATTACCGCTTTATGCCGCACCTTGGAGCTTATGCAGGCTGGGGATGGAACAAATTTGGCGCCGATGAATCGTTTGCCGGAAACGATGTATGTTTTGAAGAAACCGGATACGTATTGGGGCTTCAGTACAAGCATCCGATTGGTGAAAGCAAAACTTCGTACTATTTGCGCGCCGGTGGTTTGTACAATCACATCGAACTTGAAACTGACGGGGACGTAACCCACGACAGCGGCCATGGACCAGGATGGCAGTTAGCCGGAGGTTTTGATTTTCAGTTGGGTAAAAACTGGAGCTTAACCCCAGGCATCAAATTCAATTCACTTTCGAGGGAAATTGATTTTGAAGGAATCTCAAAACAATTGGATCTAAACTACTTATCGGTAAGAGTGGGTATTCTGAAAATGTTTTAATGATTTAATGGCAGAAGTGGGGAGGGAGACTGATTTTTAAATGAATATTGGGTTTGATTGCACACTCCCCACCGAAACTGTTTTTTGAAAAAGTTGAACTCATGAAATACCATTAAAATGAAAAAGATTACCCTTCTTTTCATTGTGATTTGTTTGGTGCTTTCCATTTCCTGTACCAAAGAATTTACTATGCCTGGTATCTGGAAGTTGAAATACAAAACCATGCAAGGCTTTGGCCCGATGGACATTCATATCAATTCGTAAAATTATTTTTCGGAATTTGAAACTATCTTTGATAAGTAAATCTACTGATTATGTCTTTAAAGCAAATACATAGTTTTCTATCATTCTCCAACTTATTGAAATTGATTATTGGATTAGCCATAGGTATTCAGATTATTGTGATTTCATATAACCACCTTAATGGATATTATGTGATCGATGGGTATCTGCATTTTTTTACTCGCCTTTTATTAGGCTCCTTTCTCAGTCTACTTAGCGGATTTTTAATCTCATATCCAGATTTGTTTATAATTCAATACATGAATAGAATTGCACCATGGGGTAAAAATTTAATAAAACGAATTTCTATTGAGCTCGTGTTTACAGTTTCCTTTGCTGCTTTAATATCGGTTTTGTTCACTTTACTTGTAAATTGGATTCATATATACGAGGATGATATTGCCAGTGTTTTGATAACGAATGTATTGATCTATATTGTAATCAATATTATTGTGGTAGCCGTTTTTGAAGCCTGGATATTTTTTATTGAAAGCGATCGGGCTAAACAAAAAGCCGATCTTTTACAACAGGAGCTTTCGCAGATAAAATTTGAAGTGCTGAAAAGCCAGATAAACCCGCACTTTTTGTTCAACAGCCTCAATGTATTGTCAAGTCTGTTAAAAAATGATACTTCTAAGGCAGAGCAATTTATTGATGAGTTTTCGCAGATTTACCGGTATGTTCTCGAAACTATTGAGCAACCGGTGTCCACACTCAGCAAAGAACTGGAATTTATGCGTTCTTATCTTTTTCTGCAACAAATCCGTTACGGAGATACCTTAACATTTTCAGTAAATATTTCTGCCGATCTGCTTTCATGGGTACTTCCACCGCTTTCGTTGCAGGTGGTACTTGAAAATGCCATTAAACACAATATTGTAAATGAATCAAAACCTCTGAAAATTGAGATTCTCAGCGAAAATAATATTCTATTAATACGGAATAACATACAGCTTAAAATATCCGGAAACTCAATAGGCCTTGGGCTAAAAAATTTAGTGAAAAGATACGCGCTGATAAGTAAACTGGAACCAACATTTACGGTTGTAAACAATCAATATATTGCAAAACTTCCACTTATAAACATCGAGAACGATGAACGTATTGATAATTGAGGACGAAAGTCTTGCCGCAGATAAACTAGAGCAAATGATCCAAGAAATTGATCCGTCAATTCGGGTTATGGATAAAGTTGGCTCTATAAAGGAATCAGTAAGATGGCTTATGCAACATACTGCCGACCTTATTTTTCTTGACATACAGCTATCCGACGGGATCAGCTTCAGCATTTTTGAACAGGTATCAGTTACCACTCCTATCATATTTACCACTGCCTACGATCAATATGCCGTAAAAGCTTTCCAGCTCAATAGTATTTCATACTTGCTTAAACCGATCAGGAAAAACGACCTGGCTGATAGTCTTCAAAAATACAAGTCTCTCAAATCGGCTTTCAGTATTGATTTCAATGCATTGGTGGCTCATATCCAGGGTCGTGAGCCCGACTACAAAAAACGGTTCCTGATTCAGATTGGCGAGAAGATCCGAAAGATTGAGGTTTCAGAAATCGCCTATTTTTATGTACTTGAAAAAGGCATATACCTTAAAACATACCAGGGGAACTCCTACCCTGTTGATTTCACCCTTGATAAAATGGAGGGCATGCTCAACCCCGAAGTTTTTTTTCGCATTAACCGGAAATACCTGGTTAATATGGAATCCATATCCAATATGGTGGCCTATTCACGCGGACGCATAAAGTTGGAGCTCAAGCCAAAGACAGAAGACGAGTTCGATTCCATTGTGAGTATCGATCGCTCTGCTGATTTTAAAAAGTGGATGAATAGTTAAAGAATCAATGCCGATTAAAGCGGTTGTACGCAAATGCAAATTTTTATGTTCCGGCAGCAAGGCTGTTGAATACATACAAAAACTATGAGAATAATATTTTTAATAATAGTATTACTTCACGGACTTATCCATTTACTTGGATTTGTAAAAGCCTTCGGCTTTCAGGAAGTTAAAGAGTTTACTTTTTCCATTTCAAAACCGACAGGAATAGTGTGGCTAATTGTAACTGGATTTTTTCTCCTTTTTGGCATCCTATATTTTGCGAGTAGCAAATATGCATGGCTTGTTGGACTTGTTAGTGTTATAGTATCCCAGATACTCATCATTTACTTTTGGAAAGATGCCAAATTTGGAACAATTCCCAATCTGATTATTCTGTCAGTTACATTGGTGGGTCTTGGTTCGTACTTGTTAAACAGTGAGTTTACAAGTCGTGTGAAAAGGGAATTTTTAGAAAACAATACGCTTTCTACTAACATATTAACTGAAAACGACATTACTCATTTACCGCCGATAGTGCAAAAGTATCTTTACTATACCAAGTCGGTAGGACAACCAAAAATAACGAATTTC
>JBBQEI010000104.1:0-10843 GCA_038320545.1 Bacteroidales bacterium | reverse complement strand
TTACAGCGCGAAAAAGCTGAACGCCTGGCTCTGAATAATCACTTAGGTCTCGATCACAGCAGACCCTTAACGCTGGCTAATATTTTTGGCGGATTAAATGAAATTGAAACAAAGGTAGAGAAGCAGAAAATGGGGTTTAAGTAAATTTGGTGGGGTGAGTATTAATAATTAGAACATGAATTAATTTAAGCCTGAAAATTATTCTGTATGATTAGTAAAATCTATATTGCACATAAGAATCAAATCGTTAGGGAACATCTCGAAAATGTATCAGCTTTTGCTGCACAAAATGCATCCAAAATTGGGTTAGCCAAAGCAGGTGAGCTTCTTGGTTTGCTTCATGATTTAGGAAAATACAGTGATGCTTTTCAGAAATATATATGCTCCGCAACCGGATTAATAAATCCAGACGAAGATGAATATGTCGATGCAACAGGCTTAAAAGGCAAGATTGATCATTCTTCAGCTGGTGCTCAGTTAATTTGGAACTTTGCAAAAAATAGAAAAAATCAGGATCAGATTGCAGCTCAATTTCTAGCTATTTGTTTAGCATCTCATCATTCAGGGTTAATAGATTGTTTGACAGTTGATGGTGAAAATGGATTCGTTAAGCGTATAAGTAAAGCCGATTTTAAAACACATCTGGAAGAAGTAAAACAAAAAATTGAAACCGCAATTCTCGAAAAGGCTTATGAACTGCTGAAAGACCCTCAATGCTTCGGTGATGTTTTACAGAAACTAAAGAAGATTGCAAAAAAGGAAAATTCCGAAAAATCTGTTAAGGCACAATTTCAAATAGGGCTATTAGTGCGAATGCTTTTTAGCTGCCTTATTGATGCAGATAGACTGGATACTGCTGATTCTGAAAATCCGGGAAACATCAAGCAAAGGCACTATGGCGATTATACCAATTGGGATGTATTGATTGAGCGTCTCGAAAAAAAACTTGAAAAATTTGAGAATAATACTAAAGTTGATAAACTTAGAAGAGATATATCAGAAGCATGCCTTGACAGATCCAAAGATGCAACTGGGATTTTTACCCTCACTGTTCCAACCGGAGGAGGAAAAACACTTTCAAGTTTACGGTTTGCTTTACATCATGCTCAAAAACATAAACTTGATAGAATCATTTATGTTATTCCTTTTACCTCGATTATTGACCAAAACGCCGGGGTTGTCAGGGATATAATGGAAATAGAAAAAGCTGAGAAAGGACAAATAGTTTTAGAACATCACTCGAACCTTTTACCAGAGATTCAAAATTATAAAAGCAAAATACTAACAGAAAACTGGGACTGCCCTATTATTTACACTACCAGCGTTCAATTTCTTGAAACCATATTTGGTGGAGGAACTCGCAGTACTCGTCGTATGCACCAATTGGCCAATTCGGTAATAATTTTTGATGAGATTCAAACATTGCCAATTAAAACGGTACACATGTTTTGCAATGCTGTAAATTTCCTTACTAACCATTGCAATAGCAGCGTGGTTTTATGTACCGCAACACAACCATTATTGAATATGGTTAACGAAAATAAGGGCAAAATATTTTTTGACAATACCAATGAAATTATACCCGACATTGAAATCCTTTTTGCCGAATTAAAAAGAGTGGAAATAAAAAATGAAATTAAACCGCAAGGATGGCAAATCGATGAAATTGCGGCATTAGCAATTGAGCAAACTATTGATAGCGGAAGTTGTCTTGTAATAGTTAACACGAAGAAAAATGCACAGGCGGTTTATGAAGCTTGTTCAAAATCAACCGATTATTCGGTCTACCATCTGAGTACAAATATGTGCCCGGCACATCGAATGGATAAGCTTACTGAAATGCGGATAAAATTAGGGAAGAAACATCTGATTTGTATAAGTACCCAATTGATTGAAGCTGGTGTTGATGTTGATTTTGGTTCAGTTATACGATTTGTTGCAGGACTCGATTCAATTGCTCAGGCGGCTGGACGTTGTAACCGGAATGGACTCAGAAATACAGGGAAGGTTTTTATAGTAAACCCAGCAAATGAAACTATTGACTCTCTTGAAGATATTAAAATCGGGAAAGAAATTACTTCAGAAAGAATTTTGTATCATTTTAGTCAGAATGCTAAAGATAAGCCGGATGATTTACTGAGCCCAAAATGGATGAATCAGTATTATGAATACTATTTCTTCAGACGGGCTAATGAAATGAGCTATCCTGTTGATGTTGGCAGGGATGACAGTTTATTGGAGTTATTAAGTACAAATGGTCTTTCTGTTGGGAATTACAATAGTGTAAATTCGAAACCTCTTGATATTTATTTTCGGCAATCATTTAAGGCCGCCGCCGATGTATTTAAAACAATTGATGCGCCAACCCAAGGAATTGTTGTACCTTATGACAAAATTGGAAAAGAAATTATTGCAGATTTATTTTCGCAGTTTGCCGTAGAAAAGCAATTTGAATTGCTTAAAAGAGCACAAAGATATACTGTTAATGTATTCCCGAATGATATTAAAAAACTGAAGGATGCAAGTGCAATAAGAGAAGTGCCTGAGATAGGAATCTTGGTACTGAGCGACCCCCGTTATTACCATCCAGAATTTGGATTAAGCACTGAAGTTATAAAAGAGTATGACCCATTAATACACTAATATGGAAACACCCAAAAACAGTATTCAATTTAAAGTTTGGGGTCGGTACGCCCTTTTTACCGATCCTATTACCAAACTCGGAGGCGAACGATGTTCGTACCACATCCCTACCTATGAGGCGTTGAAAGGAGTTGCAAAATCAATTTATTGGAAACCAACACTTATTTGGTTTATCGATAAAGTTAGGGTTATGAAACCTATAAGGACGCAGACTAAAGGTACTAAGCCATTGAAAATGAGTGGAGGAAATGACCTTGCAATCTACACCTATCTGGTTGATGTCGAATATCAGGTATTGGCACATTTCGAATGGAACCTACATCGACCGGAATTGGCCAAAGACCGCATCGGTGGCAAGCACTTTCAGATTTTAAACCGTGTGCTTGAACGTGGTGGTCGTCAGGATATTTTTCTTGGAACCCGTGACTGTCAGGGATATGTTGAGCCTTGCACTTTTGGAGAAGGCACAGGTGCTTTTGACAATGTGGATGAAGTCAGTTATGGCCTTATGTTTCATGGTTTTGATTATCCTGATGAAACAGGAAAAGATGAATTGGTGACACGACTTTGGCGGCCTATTATGAGAAATGGTGTCGTTGAGTTTGATCCTCCTGAGAAATGTCAGGTGCGAAAATTTGTGCGGACAATGCGATCCAAAGCTTTCGGTGAAGGTTTCAATTTTAAAGATATAGAAACAGAATATGAAGAACTCTTTTCCCAAACCGGCAGGGAGGACGGCAAGGTATGAGTTGGATAGAAGAATTGTCTATAACGTATGATAAAAGAATAAATCAGCCAGAAGATAGTACGAAACATAAAAATGGAAGTATTAAACCTTTGCTGCCTCTTTATCATCAATTGCAGAACTCAACTTTAGAAATAATTATTGATTCTCAGGGGCAATATTTGGGTGCTCGACGAATTGAAGATAAGAATGAACAAAAAATAATAGTACCCTGTACAGAAGCATCAGCTGCCCGAACAACAAATAATGCCGCACATCCTTTATGCGATAAAGTGCAATATTGTTCAAAAGATTATCAATCGCAAATCGAATCATGGCTGAACACCATACAGAAATTAGGAATTTCGAGAGAAAGAATTGTAAAAGATTACTTAAAGAATAAGAATAAATCTTATTACAATTCGTATTGCGAACAACAGCAAAGCTGGCTGAAGAGTTCATTGGAAATTCCTTCTTTAAAAGCAATTTCGTTATTTGTAAAGGGAAACGAACTAATTCAAACTTTAATTAAGGAAGGAATAGTTAAGGAGCCCTTATTAGCCGCTTTTGAAATGACCTTTAATGAAACTGACTTTGAAAAGTTACAAGAGAATAATCAGAGTTTTTATTCAATTATTTCAGAAGAAATTCAACTGTACGGGTATGAAATTAATTCAGATTTAAAGAACAAAATATTCTCAAATAAGAAAAAGGAGATTGCAAAAGAAAATAAAAAGAATGCTTTTAATTATGCAGTAAACCTAGTAGAATCAATTTCCGCTATAGCTGATTTATTGGTTCGGTGGAAAGTTGAAATTCCCCAAAAATTAGAAACTCGATGTTGGAAGGATAAAGAATTAATGGATAGTTGGGTGAGTTTTTGCTCATTGAATGAAAAGCCTGGTGAAATTTGTTTTGTTACTGGTACTCGAAAACCAATTGCACGCACTCATCCAAAGGGAATAATAGACACAGTAACTAATGCAAAATTAATTTCCGCGAATGATTCAGAAGGATTCACTTTTAGAGGACGTTTTTTAGAAGCTAATCAAGCATGTGCAGTAAGTACTGAAATATCGCATAAAGCGCATAGTGCACTAAAATGGCTAATATCAAGACAGGGCTACCAAAATGGAACACAGGCAATAATTTCATGGGCAGTCTCAGGCGAACAAACGCCTGATATATTTGCCGACTCCTTGTCCGTTTTCGATGAAACAGACGAAGAAAAGATTAAAGAAATATCTACAACTTTATACACCGATAACGGTCAAACATTTGCTCGGAAGCTTTCAAGAAAAATAGCCGGATACCATGCCGAATTGAAAGATGCTTCGAAAATCGTTGTAATGGGGCTTGATTCAGCTGGTCCTGGCAGAATTTCTATAACTTTTTATCGCGAACTGTCTGGGTCCGATTTTTTGGGGAGAATAGAAAAATGGCATATGCAAATGGCCTGGCATTTTTTAAATTTTGTTCAAGACCCGAATGATAAAAAGAAAAGGTATCATGGTTATTTTGCATCCGCACCTGCACCATCATCAATAGCTGAAGCTTGTTATGGCACGAAAAGAGATAAGGATTTTATAAAATTTAAGAAGTCCATTGTAGAAAGATTATTGCCTTGCATTATTGATGGCAAACATCTACCAATTGATATCATGGAGTTGGCCGTCAGAAAAGCCTCTAACAGACTTGGATTTAAAGAAGATGAACATTGGCAATGGGAGCGTACACTAAGTGTTGCCTGTGCTCTTTATCGTTGCTATTCAAACAGAAATTTAAACAATAAAAACCAACTAACTATGGCTTTAGAACATGAACGTACCGACAGAGATTATCTGTATGGTAGATTGCTTGCAACAGCAGAGCATCTTGAAGAATATGCTCTCTATCTTGCCAAGGAGAACCGAATAACTAATGCGGCAAGATTAATGCAACGTTTCTCGGATCAACCATTTCAGACATGGTTATATATTGAGAAATCCCTTGACCCATACAAAACAAGTCTTCAGGCAAAAAGACCCCAAAAACTCTTCTTCTTAAAAAACCTGATGGGCGAAATTCATAATAAATTTCAACCAGGTGAATATGAGAAGGAAGGACGTTTGACAGGATTGTACCTTTTGGGTTATCATTGTCAAAGACTTGAATTAGTTCCAAAAGGTGATAAAATCGAAAAAGAATCAGAAAAAGAAAATAATCAATAAAACTCATAAAACATGACAACTTTAGAAAATAAAATTGATTTTGCAGTTATACTGCGTGCTACAAAAGCAAACCCCAATGGTGATCCTTTAAATGGTAACCGCCCACGTATGGACTATGATGGATATGGTGAAATAAGCGATGTTTGTATTAAAAGAAAAATTCGTGATCGCTTAATGGAAGCCAAAGATGAACAAGGTAATTATAAATATTCAGTGTTTGTTCAGTGCGATGAACGCAAGGTAGATGATGCAAAAAGTCTAAAAGACAGAGCTGACAAAGCGTTGAAGGATAATCTTACATTGGAAACCGCTTGTAAGCAGTGGATAGATGTCAGGGCTTTTGGGCAAGTGTTTGCTTTTAAGTCAGCAAACAATAAAAAGAAAAAAGGAGAAGATGCTGACACTGAGGCAGGTAGTGATACAGGTGTTTCTATTCCTGTAAGAGGACCTGTTACAGTGCATTCCGCTTTTAGTATTGAGCCAATTCATCCTGAGAGTATTCAAATAACTAAAAGTGTAAATAGCGAAACAACTTCCGATGGCAAGAAAAGTTCCGATACAATGGGGATGAAACACCGCGTAGATAAGGCAGTTTATGTTTTTTTTGGTAGCATGAATCCGCAGTTAGCAGAAAGAACAGGCTTCAGTAATGATGATGCGGAGGCTATAAAATCAATTCTGCTCAAATTATTCGAAAACGATGAGTCGTCTGCACGTCCTGCCGGAAGCATGGAAGTTATTACTCTAATCTGGTGGAACCACGGTTGTAAAGCCGGTAAATACTCTTCTGCTAAGGTTCACCAAAGCCTTAAAGTGAATCCGGATGGCTCTTTTGAGTTAAGTAAGCTTGATAATCTTGATCCGGAAGTAATAGGTGGTTTCTAAGATTGATTTAAAATTTCTTTAGCAATTAATTATGCCTAAAAAACATCCCCCTTCCCCCGAAGGCTTCAACGAAATACTCCTTTATACCACCCCAAATGGTAAAGTTAAGGTTGAAATTTATCTTCGGAACGAAACCATTTGGCTCTCGCAACAAAAGATTGCCGATTTGTTTGGCATTGATAGGACTGTTATAACCAAACATTTAAAAAACATCTTCAACAGCAATGAGTTAAAAGAATATTCAGTATGTGCAAAAATTGCACATACTGCCGCCGATGGTAAAATATATGCAACCCAATTCTATAACCTGGATGCAATTATTTCGGTGGGATACCGCGTAAACAGTGTGCAGGCCACCCATTTCAGGATCTGGGCTACCGAAAGGCTGAAAGAATATATTATTAAAGGGTTCACAATGGATGATGAACGCCTTAAAAATCCTGAAAATATTTTTGGCAAAGATTACTTTGAGGAGCAATTGGCCCGCATACGCGATATCCGGTCGGGCGCGAGGCGTTTTTATCAGAAAATAACGGATATTTACAGCCAATGCAGTGCCGATTATAATGCTGATGCCAGGATTACAAACGACTTTTTTGCTACCGTTCAAAATAAACTGCACTGGGCAATTACTGGGCAAACCGCTGCCGAAATCGTTGCCGGCCGGGCCGACAGTTCCTTAACGAATATGGGATTGACAAACTGGAAAAATTCTCCCGGTGGCAGCATCCGTAAAACGGATATCGGAATTGCAAAAAACGATCTCAATTAAAAAGAATTGGACGGATTGAACCGGATAGTAAGCATGTATCTCGATTATGCTGAATCACAGGCCTTGAAAGGAGTGGTAATGTTTATGAAAGACTGGGTCGAAAAGCTTGATGCCTTCCTTCGCTTTAACGAAAAGGAAGTACTTTCTCATATGGGTAGCCTTACGAACGAAATGGCTATTGTCCTGGCTGAGAATGAATTCGAAAAGTTCAGGATAATACAGGATAAGGTTATTGAATCGGATTTTGATAAGGAACTTAAGAAAAACAGATTATCTGGAAGTAAAGACACTTAATTGAGCGTATGGAACTTTTTCAGGATGAAGATATGCTTATGCTTTCAGGCATCCAGCATATTGCTTTTTGCGAAAGGCAATTTGCTTTGGCATATATAGAATTGCAATGGACTGAAAACTTATTAACAACCGAAGGCCATCATCTCCACGAAAGAGTTGATGACCCTGAAGAAAGTGATAAACGCGGAAACATAATTACGTACCGCGCTTTCCCGTTAATAAGCCGTAAACTTGGACTTACCGGGCGGGCGGATGTGGTTGAGTTACAGTATTCGGAAGAAAAAGGTGTTGCCATCGAAGGGCAAAAAGGGAAATGGATTTTGCATCCGGTTGAATACAAACGGGGAAAAACAAAACCCGATGACCGCGATGCTGTGCAGGTTTGCGCTCAGGCGATGTGCCTCGAAGAAATGTTCGATACCGAAATTCAGCAAGGCTCCTTATTTTATGCCGAAACCCGCCGACGGGTTATTTTGGAATTTACGCCCGAACTGCGCCAACGGGTTAATGAACTTGCTGAAAAAATGCATCAACTGTTCGATAGTGGAAAAACCCCGCCGCCGGTTTATAAACCGCATTGCAAAGCATGTTCCCTGATACATATCTGCTTGCCCAAAAGCATGTCAGGGCCAAGGAAAGCATCCGATTATTTAAGAACTGAACTTGAAACCGATTAAACCCTATGCGAAAATTACTTAACACCTTGTATGTTACCACGCCAGGAGCCTATTTGAGCAAGGACGGCGAAAATATTGTAATCAAGGTCGAGAATATGGAACGCTTCCGGATTCCGGTTCACAATATCGAAGGGATTTTTTGTTTTGGATTTATGGGTGCAAGTCCCTCACTGATGGCCATGTGTGCGGAACGCAATATTGCATTGAGTTTCTTATCCGAGAACGGGTATTTTCTTGGAAGGGTCACAGGGCCTGTTTCGGGCAATGTATTACTGCGACGAAAACAATACAGGCTGGCGGATGATCCTCAGTTTGCAAACGGAATAAGCAGGATTTTTGTGGCCGGGAAAATTTCGAACAGCAAAACAGTTTTGCAGCGTGCTATCCGTGATCATCAGGATAGTTTAAATATGCCTGCAATGGAAAAAGCTATCCATACTTTGACCGTGAAACAGAAACAAGCGCTAAAATGTGATGAAAACAATATTCTGAGAGGAATTGAAGGTGAAGCGGCATCAACCTATTTTGGGGTTTTCGATCAGTTAATCGTTGCTCAAAAACCAGACTTTTATTTTAATGGTCGAAACCGCCGTCCTCCAATGGATAATGTAAATGCATTGCTGTCATATATTTATACGTTGCTTATGCATGAAGTGCGCTCGGCTCTCGAAACCGTAGGGCTTGATCCATGCGTGGGCTATTTGCATACCGACAGGCCCGGCAGGCAAAGTCTGGCTTTGGATATGATGGAAGAATTCAGGCCTTATCTGGCCGACAGGCTTGTACTTTCATTAATTAACCGGAAACAGGTTGATGCAAGAGGATTTGAATCACGCGATGCCGGAGGTATAATTATGAACGATATTACCCGAAAAGAGATTCTGACAGCCTGGCAAAAACGCAAGCAGGAAGAAATCATGCATCCTTTTCTCCAGGAAATGGTTCCAATTGGATTGTTGCCTTATTGCCAGGCATTATTACTCGCCCGTTATATTCGTGGCGATATCGATAATTACCCGGTGTTTTTAAATAAGTAAGAGCATATGATGGTATTGATTACATATGATGTTGAAACCATGACGCCTGCCGGCAGAAAACGCTTGCGACAGGTGGCAAAGCAATGTGTTAATTTTGGGCAACGCGTTCAGAATTCTGTTTTCGAGTGCCTGATTGATTCGACCCAGTTTGCAGAACTGAAGCATAGACTGGAGTCGATTATTGATGAGAAAAAGGACAGCCTCAGATATTACAAACTTGGTAATAACTGGCAATCAAGGATCGAACATAAAGGAATTAAATCATCCTATAATCCGGAAGATTTAATGATTATTTGATCCGCGAACCTGAAGCGATCATACTTTTGCTAGGAGGATTCGCAACTATTCATTTTCAGCTTGTTACGCATATTTGAAGAGCTTTAATTATGCATTTTAAAGATTCCCATCCTACATTCGCGGAAAAGCAGCTATAACATTCAGATTATTATTAATTTAGCAGCATAGCAGTCGCGCTCCGCAGGGGCGCGTGGATTGAAACAATGATATTACAGACGGCCTGAGCGTTCGGAAATTGTCGCGCTCCGCAGGGGCGCGTGGATTGAAACATAGTGTGCATCGCGAAAAGGACGGTAAAACATTGTCGCGCTCCGCAGGGGCGCGTGGATTGAAACATGGACGATATATTCAAATGCAACGAAACAATCACAGTCGCGCTCCGCAGGGGCGCGTGGATTGAAACATTATGTGAGAATCGGAAATCAGCTTCTTTTAAGTCGCGCTCCGCAGGGGCGCGTGGATTGAAACAATTTGATTATTGTGAAAACACTAAAACAATCGGGTCGCGCTCCGCAGGGGCGCGTGGATTGAAACACTTAGTGTATTTATAACGGTTAATGCTATGAGAGTCGCGCTCCGCAGGGGCGCGTGGATTGAAACCGGCTGAAAGTTTTTGTTCCTCTTCAGGATTTAAGTCGCGCTCCGCAGGGGCGCGTGGATTGAAACAAACATTACTTAAATCATCATTGTAAGCGCAACAGGTCGCGCTCCGCAGGGGCGCGTGGATTGAAACAATCTACCAGCACTTACAACGGCAGGTGATGGGTCGCGCTCCGCAGGGGCGCGTGGATTGAAACACAAAAATGTCCGGCGCCTGGCTGCGCGAATAGCGTCGCGCTCCGCAGGGGCGCGTGGATTGAAACGGAAACTCCAACTACTTCAACACCTTTGGAAACGGTCGCGCTCCGCAGGGGCGCGTGGATTGAAACTGTGAAGATGGCACTACTGAAAGGACAGGGAAAAGTCGCGCTCCGCAGGGGCGCGTGGATTGAAACATGGATAACATTAATGAGGACTTGATGCAACGAGGTCGCGCTCCGCAGGGGCGCGTGGATTGAAACGTATCCAGTTAAGCTCTTTCTCAACCGGGTAAGGAGTCGCGCTCCGCAGGGGCGCGTGGATTGAAACAAGCAGTGAGGGTTTCACTCAAAGTGAAGCCCTCGTCGCGCTCCGCAGGGGCGCGTGGATTGAAACAGTTGACTCTGCTATTAAAGAGCAGCGTATTGATGTCGCGTTCCGCAGGGGCGCGTGGATTGAAACAGCGGCCTGTGAACGCTCATAAAAAGAGAAGCCATAGTCGCGCT
>JBBQEI010000103.1:0-11196 GCA_038320545.1 Bacteroidales bacterium | reverse complement strand
AAAGCAGGTAAATTTCAGACTCATCTGGGATCGCTTTCCAAAATTTGTACTGGGCTTTATTGCAGTTTCACTGATATACTCTTTTCTTGTACCCGCTGCTGAAGTTGCGGTTACAAAAGATTATCTGAAGAGCATCCAAACGGCATTTTTTGCTTTGGCTTTTGTGGGTATCGGTTTAGAAACCGATTTTTCACTTTTGATAAAAACCGGGAATGGCCGACCTGCATGGGCTTTCGTTATTGCTCAGGTATTCAATATTATTTTCACCCTGGGAGTTTCTTACTTTTTATTCTCGAAACTTTAATAACTGAACAGATAAAAAAATTACCGGTTTTTAGGACAAATTACTTGTTACTTATGCGAATTAAGGGATGGAATAGTTGTAATATGCAACAAGTTTTTCCACTCCACAATCTATCTTTTGTAACTCCAATTCCAGAATTGTGTTGTAAAAATTTACTGCTCTTTTAAAATCTACTGCCGGGATCTCAACACACGAAATTAATTTTTTCATTGTCATGTTTTTTAGTTTTGAACAATGTAAAAATTACCGTAACCGGCCATAATTGTAAAATTACGACATTGTTTTAAGAATCTGGTTTCCAAACGTCACTTATCTGCCATTATGTATCTGATGAATTGCAGAACGATACCCCATGTATGTCTTCATTTCTTTTGTATATTCGCCTAACAGAAGAGTTTAAAAAAGTCTGCCATAATACATTCGAGAATTTCAAATAAAATAATAAGATGCAAACAGAGGTTATAAATCTTATCAATCAATTCCAGGTGGAAGGCATTGATTTTTCCATCCAAACAATAACTACCGGAAATATTAACGATACATACATTTTAAAAGCAAGTGATCCTGGCAAAACAGATTATATATTGCAGAAGATCAATCATCATATTTTTAAAAATGTACCTGAATTGCAAAATAATATTCTCAGGGTTACCACGCATATTCGCAAAAAGCTTGAAAGCATGGGAGTATCGGACATCGACCGCAAAGTAATTACATTGATACCGGCAAAAGATGGAAAGTGGTTTTACCAGGATTCCAATGGCGATTACTGGAGAGTGATGAAATTTATAAAAGGCAGTCACAGTTACGATATGTTATTATCTCCCGTACTGGCTTACAAAGCCGGAATTGCTTTTGGTGATTTTAGTGCTCTTTTGGCCGATTTACCCGGAGAACCTTTGTACGAAACTATCAAGGATTTCCATAATATGGAGTGGCGGTTAGAGCAATTCAGGGAAGCGGTATCTCAAAACAGGGCCGGAAGACTCGAATCAGTGAAACTGGAAGTTCAGCAGGTGGAAGAAAGAGCTGAAGAAATGTGCCTCGTCCAGAAATTGGGAAGAAAAGGCATACTTCCTCACCGGATTACACATTGCGACACCAAAATAAACAACATCCTTTTCGACGAAAACGATGAAATTCTCTGTGTAATTGATCTCGACACGGTTATGTCGGGTTATGTTTCGTCCGATTTTGGTGATGCTATCCGTACCGGAGCAAATTCGGGTGAAGAAGATGATTTGAACCTGGAGAATGTCTCTCTGAATATTGATTTATATAAAGGTTTTGCCGAAGGATTTATTACTGGCGGCGCCACGTTTCTTACCAAACAAGAAATTGAAATTTTGCCTTTCAGCGCCAAACTTCTTGCCTAT
Source organism: Bacteroidales bacterium (assembly GCA_038320545.1). Classification (GTDB taxonomy): domain Bacteria; phylum Bacteroidota; class Bacteroidia; order Bacteroidales; family JAAUTT01; genus JAAUTT01. The sequence goes on along the minus strand of JBBQEI010000103.1, from coordinate 9,516 downwards.
ATGCAGGCGGTGAGGTTTCTTGCCGATTTTATCAATGGCGATACATATTACAAAATTCATTCGCCCATGCACAACCTGCAACGTACCCGGGCGCAGTTGAAACTCGTGTTCAGCATGGAGGAACAATACAAACAAATGCAGGATATAGTATTTGAAGTTGCCCGAAAAAAGTGCAAAAGTTATGCTTAAAGTGAAAAAATTAAGTCCGTTTCATTCGATAGGTGAAGTGGAAACATATTTTGAATCGGTATCCGATTCGCAAGCCATTGCATGTGTAAACTGGTCTGATTTTCAATATAAACCAGAGGTAAGTTTTAAAATAGCCCATACCGGAAAAGAAATTTATTTGCAGTATATAGTTCGCGAGAAATACCTGAAAGCGGAACTTTTAAACGATAACGACAGTGTATGGACGGACTCGTGTGTGGAATTTTTTTTCTCGCCAATTGAAGATGGATCGTATTATAATATTGAATTTAACTGCATTGGAACCGCATTAATAGGGTATGGTTTTGGAAAAGTGAATCGTGAAAGAGCTGGCATTGAAGTAACAAGTAAAATGTTACGGCATTCAAGCCTCGGAACCCAACCTATCGGGCATAAAGAAGGCGATTTTTCGTGGAAACTTACAATGATAATACCAGTTAGTGCTTTCTATAAACATGATATTTCCAATTTATCAGGAATGAAATCCAAAGCTAATTTTTATAAATGTGGCGATGGTGTAAAGAAGCCTCATTATGTTTCGTGGCAACCTATTGAGTTCGAAAGACCAAACTTTCATTTACCTCAATATTTTGATGAAATAATTTTTGAATAAAAAATCTATAAATATCATTGTTAACCGAAAGCCTGACTTAACAATCAAAAATGGATAAGAAGCCATTAAAACCAAACCTATTAAAATACAAATATACAGCCTATTATGCCACAACCGAAGAAGGCATCAAGCGAACTGCAATGCTGGAAATCAAAGATTAGTCGCTTCTTAAAATTTATGCTTTTCAATCCTTTCAAATGCCAGTTTAGAACTGATAATTGCCATTGGCAAACCAGCTCCCGGAACGGTTGAAGCACCAACATAATAAACATTTTTGAACTTTTCATCGAAATTTGACGGGCGAAAAGCTCCTATTTGATTCATGGAGTGCGATAATCCCAATCCGCTGCCACGGTGAAGGTTAAACTGGTTTTGCCATTCTAGTGGTGTGTAAATGGTTTTTGATATAATTTCAGGTTCAATGTCTGTGTTAATTCTTTTGGAGAAATCGGCTATAATGCTATTAACGATGGCATCTTTATCGTCCCAGTTGGGCTTATGCAAAAGGTTGGGAACCGGACAAACAAAAAACAGGCTTTCGCATCCTTTGGGAGCGCAATCCACATTGTATTTTGAGAGAACATTTACGTAATAATAGGGCTTTTGCAAGGTGTCGGGGTTTTGCAAAACGTTATTTGCATATTCTTCAAAATTCGATCCCAAATAATAGTTGTGGTGGTTTACCTGTGGCAACTTGCATTTCAAGCCAATATAAAATGTTAAATAGCCCATTGTCCAGTTCATTTTATCGAGCTTTTCAACGGAATATTCTTTGCGTTTAAATACCTGACCTCTGAATACCGCTGCATCGCCATTTACCAAATAAATATCCGAAATCCATTTCTCTCCTTTTGAATCTACGAGATAGTCGAGCTTTTTGTCATTCTCTCCATAGTCAACTATCTCTGTATTGTAAGTTATTTTTACATTTTCTTTTTTCAACTCATCAACAATTCCTTCTACAATTTTATACATCCCGCCTTCGACATTGAAATAACCATCGTGTTTAAACTCGGTGTACGAAAGCAAGGTGTAAATGGCCATGGTGTCGAAGGGAGTACGCCCCAGAAAAAATGCTACCAACGACACTATTTGCTGTGCTTCTTTCGAGTTGAAATGCCGTTTCACTTCCTGATAAAAGCTACGGAAAAGAACGGGTATATGCGTCGGGTTTACCCGCATTAAGGTAATAATATATGAGAATAATGAGTCGAAATTGTTTTTTATTACCAAATCAACGGTGTCGTGAAACAAAGCACCCGATTTCTCCAGGTATTTGGTCATCCTTGCTTCAAAGTCGGGCTCAACGTCTTTAAATTGTTCGGCAAGTTTTTTAATATCTTTATAAAGAAAAAAAGTTTTGGGATTATCGCTAAAGTTTACAGTATATAACGGATCGAGCTCAATATATTTAAAAGGCAAATCAATGTTACAATCTTTTGCAAACTCCTTAAATTCGAATGACATACTGAAGAAACTAGGACCGGTATCGAAAGTAAATCCATCTTTTTTTATCTGGTTTAACCGTCCGCCTGCCTGTGAGTTTTTTTCTATTATTTCAACCTTGAAGCCTTTTTTTACCAGGCGCAAAGCAGTTGCCAATCCGCCAAGTCCGGCACCTACAACCAATACTTTTTTGCTCATATCTTTTATTTTATCTTTTTTAATAATTCGGGGTACAATTCATTTTTAACCCATAAAAAATTGGGTTCAATGCTTAAAATTTTCAAATAGTATACTTTCGCACTTCTATAATCATTCAATTCGGTGTATGCTTGCGCTACCATTGATAACAGGCTTAAATAATTCCAATCTTCTTTTATTTGATCCTTATTGTTTTCCATAAGTTTTTCGGCCTTCAGGTAATATTTGAGCGCTTCAGACTTTGAACCACCAAATGCTGCCGGCATATAATATTGTGAATTGGCGTATTGAATATAGCCATACGGGTTTTTGTCATCCTGTTTCATTGCTAATTTAGCGCAATCCACACTTTTTGGCCCAATAAAAGGAGCTTTAAAAATATTTAGTCCTATCTTATATCCATAAAAAGCTGATTTGTAAGCATTAACCCATGATGGTTTATACCCCGATTTTTCAAGAACCAAAATATTTGTTTCACCCAATTTTATATATGGTTCAGCCAAGTCGCTCTTTTTGCTTCCAATGCACCAAGCTATATAGCCATACTGGTAGTTAAGTAATTCCAATCTGAATTTGTCACTTTTAACTTTTTGTAGGTTCATTTCGTCAATCACTTTCTTCCAAAGGGTCATATCGTTGCCAGTATAAGCCCTGTAAACATCAGACTTGTACGATGCTCCAGTTATTGAAAAACTGAAAAACATGAATAAAAACACTACGAAATATTTCTGCCTTTCCATTGGTGTTGATTTTTAAATTTATTTCTAAAAGCTTTATAAATAAACAAACCCATTGCTGTTTGCTGTGGCAGAATGAACAATATGTTCCAAAGTGTATTTTGCTTGCTAATTAAGGATATCAGTATTCTTGTAATAAAAAAAGCAAACAGGTAAAATAGAAACATCGAATTATCAAGGCTGATGAGAATAGGAATGAAACCAAATGTTGTTATCAACCAGAAAAATATGGCTACGGCATATGAGTTGCCAAAAAAGTTTATCACGTTTTTTGAAAACCCGTTTACAGCTTCGCCAAAACCCTTGTACATTCTACAGCTAATTGAATTGTCGCCCGTTAAACAAGCAATTGGAATTTCTTGTTTTTTAAAATACCGGGCAATTTCGATGTCTTCAACTTTGTTGTTTTTAAATTTTTCGTGCGGTATAAAGCTTAAGTATGTTTGGGCATGAAACAACATAAACTGCCCGTTGGCAGCAGCCAGTGACGGGAACCTCGATTTCAGCACCAGACCAAGCGGCAGGAGCGACAGCAAAATATAGTTCATGTTTGGCACCGTAAATCGTTCACCAATGCTTTCCATTTCTTGTTTTGGGAATATGGATAATAATCCAAGTCCATGTTTTTCGGCAAGTGCAATTGAATTTAAGAGGATCCCGTTTTGAACCCGCACATCGGCATCGAGAAACAGTAAATACGCACCTTTTGCTTGTTTCGATAAGCTATGGCAGCCATAGTTTTTACCCAGCCAACCTTCGGGCAAACCCTTGGAGTTAACGAGTGTTATTCTCTTGTCGTTGGCAGCAAACTGGTTTACAATATGCTCGGTGCGGTCGGTCGATTGGTCATTAAATACAATGATTTCAATGTTTAGGTAATCTTGTTTTTGCAAATCGCTCAATAAATTACCAATGTTTTTTTCCTCATTTCGTGCGGGGATCAAAACCGAAACTAAACCATTGAAATTGCCAGTTGCCTGCTTCAATTCCTGTTTAAAAAACAAGTTCGATAAAGCCACCAGAAGCTGCATTCCCGAAAACACCAATATGAAATATGCCAGATAAATCATTTTTCAGCAGTTCGTTTTTTTTGGTTGTCAACAGATTCGGAATAGAACTTGTTGTAGCTGTTTTGGATGGATTGCAAATCAATGGCATCACCCATATATTCCTGCACATAGAAATAAATACCCGGTTTTTGGTTCGAAAAATAGTCGACCAGATTCACCAGAAATACAATCTGAATTTTATTAACCTGATTTTTCAGGATGCGTCCGAGTCCTCTTTCAAATTCAATAGATTGATTGTGCATACTTTGGATTTCGCCCTGCGGAAAAATAAGTACCAAATTTTCCGGGTTACTTAATAATTCAGAAGTATAATCCAGTGTTTCAACCATACTTCTTGAGCTTTTGTTTACCGAATATCCTCCGACATAGTTGGAAAGCCAGTATTTTCGGAGTTGTTCTTCGAGCATCATAAAATGAAATACGCGTCGAAACAGTTTTTGATTGACATAATCTGCCCAAAAGCCATCCCACCAGCTTAAGTGGTTAGAAATAAGCAATACTGGCAATTTTTTATCGTTCAGCGCTCCCATAATCTGAATGATGCCGAAATGCCTTTTAATGCTTTTTCGTGTATACCATTTGAAAAACGGATAGATAAAAAAGTTATGTTTCGATTTCAAAATCATACTAATATCTTATTTACTGCAAGTAATACCAAGAAGTACAGAAACTGACAGATTAAAATCAGTAGCGCTAATTTATTCTGAATTTTAACATTCATAATTTTAAGAAACGTTTGAAATACCAGTGCCAACGCAAACCATGCCACATAGTTTTGCAAGGGCACAACCGAATTTTTCCAGTGCCACATATCCAGAACAGGCGCAAGTTGTTCTAATACAATATCGTAAACCAGCATAAGCGTCGAAGCTACCAATACTTTTAACCCTGACGGTATTAAAAATCTATCAACCACCGTAGCTGTTGTGTAAACCAAAAAGAACCAGTTTATGCCAATAATTAATGGCGTTTGAAATAATTTTACACCTAAACTGCTGCCATAAGCATAATGACCAAAAATTAATCCTGTATCCACACCAATTGCTTCGATTATAAAGGACAGCAAGTATATTGTTAGAAAGCTTGCTACGATTTTTTGTGTTATTCCTCCTTCATGAAATATAAACAGCGCAACAAAGCTTAATAGAAGTGCAAAGGGTATCAATTTTAAAAACATAGGAAATGTTTGTGGCACAAGCGTTCCGACTATACCCACTAAATAGAAAACAATAAAAAAAACACCCACAGCTTTTTTTCTATTGATCAAATAATCGGTTACAATATTTCTGCTATCAGCCATTTCTATCTTTTATTCGTTAATAAAAATAGCTTTCAACTTTGCCCGAAGCCATAAATTGAATAATATTAAACTAAAGGCATAACCGAAATCCTCGACCGGGATGGTTAAAAAACGAATTCCTAAATTCTCGTTATTGTTATACCAAACTATAGGTTCGGCTAAAAAACTTCCGGTTAAAATGGCATTAACGGCAATAAACGGCAACAGGATAATCAAAAAAGTAAGATAATATGCATTGATGCTTTCGGATGAATCGAAAAACGAAGCAATTAAAACTATTATCAATGTAATTAAAATATACACCGTATATGCCTTTTCGGTGTTAAAAAACAACAACACCAATGCAAAAACAATAAGAATAACAGACAGCACATTTGCCATTCTCTGTTTTATGCGAAACTTATTGAAATACAACACCACAGAATCGTGCAGGAAAATACTAGCGTAGGGAACAACAATAAAAAAAAGCCATTCTTCGAGTGGCAGACCAAACAGAATGATGCTTGAATGATAACCTTCGTTAAATCCCCACACGCCCAGTTTAGTAAAGTAAATGTCTGCGGCAATATAAAATAATGCCACAATAATCATTGACGGAAACAGGTACTTCAATTGCCTGTAAAACTGAAGTTTCCTGTCGAAACTTAAAACAAGCGGCACTGCAATGGTGCTTAGGATTAATATAGAATACAACGGCATTGCCTAAGGTTTAAAAAAACGACGAGGAAAAAGCAACAATCCAAAATTGTTAAAATCATCTTTATTTTTGGGCTTATGATGCGCTGTATGAGCCTTTAAAATTGCTTCAATAAAAAAGTTGTGTTTCTTGTTTAAAAATGGAGTTTTAATACGTTTGTGTATAATAATGTCGTGAATGGCAAAGTAGGTGAAGCCATAAAGCGTTATGCCAATACTTATAAATACAATAGGCAAATATTGAATTGAAAACCCAATAATCATTAATATGAAGGCTGGAACCGCATATATGAGAAAAAACAAATCGTTTTTTTCGAAGCGTTTGTCTTCAATTTTTTGAGGCAAACCTTGCATATTGTCATTTCGGTGATGGTCTTTATGCCATTTCCATAAAAAGCCATGCATAACGTATTTATGATTAGACCAAGCAACAAATTCCATAAAAAAATATGCAAGCACGACTAAAGTTATGTTTATCATATTGCGCCGGATTTTAATTTATGAAGTTGAACTTTTTCAACTATTTTCTTAAACCAAACCATGTAATTATAATGATTTATACTAATATTTTTATCAAGGTTTTTGTAATGAATATACTTATAGTTGTCCAGAGGTTCTTTGTAAGTAAAGCTAAACAATTCATGTAATTTGCTTTGCATTCCCATTTCTTGCCTGAGCCGATGGCTTGAAGCTTCCAGATTGGTTTCATTTGGTAAAGGATGCGTGCAACAGGTGTTTGTCCATAAACCTCCCGAACGATATTTATTTAAAGCTCTCCTCTGTAAAAGCCAATCTCCGTTTGAATTAAATAAGAATACAGAAATTGCCCGATGCAACAAAGCCTTTTTGTGCGCTTCAATTTTTTCAATTAAGCCTATTTCGTTGTCGTGGTTATCTACCAATATAACTAATTCGCTTTCCATGCTATTCATAATTAAATATTATTCAATTGGTATTTTAAACAGGCTTTTCCCAATAGCAATAACTTTATCGGGTTGGCCACCCTTATTCGTGTTTGCAATATTCTATCTGCAGGTGTGTTCTTTAATTTTCCTAACAGTTGTTTGTAATACACGTAAGCAATAAATACCGCTAATTTTGATTTGCCGGGAAGTTCTTTTATTCCGACTATAGCTTCATGAAAATCGGATTCTATTTCCTGAATTAAATATATCTTGGTTGTTTCATCAAAAGAATCCTTGTTCAATTGCGGAAAGTAACGACGATCAAGTTGCTCTATGTCTGCTTTTAGGTCGCGCAAGAAATTTACTTTCTGGAAAGCAGAGCCTAATTTCATAGCAGGTTTTTCTAACTTTTTATAAAGTTGTGGGTCTCCATTTACAAATACCATTAAACACATAAGGCCAACCACATCAGCCGATCCATAAATATATTCGTTTAATTCATTGTGGTTTTTATATAAATGTTTGTTTAAATCGGCTCTCATGCTTTTTAAAAAAGCCTCAATTAAATGTGCAGGGATGTTGTACTTTTTGACAGTAAGCGTAAAAGAATGCAAAACTGAATTGAGGCTTATTCCGTTTTCAATAGCTTCGTGATAGTCGCGTTCAAAATTATCTAATATCAATTTTTGATTTACATGATGAAAGGTATCCACTATTTCATCAGCAAACCTCACAAACCCGTATATGCTGTATATGGCAAGCTGCATATCCTTATTCAGGAAGCTTACCGCAATTGAGAATGAAGTGCTGTATGTCTTTGTTACCAGTTTGCTGGTTTTAAATGATATATCATCAAATGAATCCATGATAATGTATTGTTTATTGTTTTATAATAAATTTTAAACAAATAAAAAATAACTATGTTCAAGCGGTTTTAATAAATAATTGTTTAAGTATTTTATATTGATATTCAAAATTTGTTTTACCCATTTTACAATAAACAAATGACCTGTGAAAAAGCCTGGAAAAGATTTCCAATTTCTGTATGGTATTATTAGCCCTTCGTAAATTTTATCGGGCAGTTCTGAAGTTATTTTAAATACCAAATCAGGAGGCTATTCTGCCGGATTACGTCGTAGCGAGATCATCAATCTTGCCCCCTCTGACATGGATTGGGAGAACATGCAGGTAACCATCCGTCGGGGAAAAGGCAACAAAGACCGACATACCGTGCTGGCACGTGCCCTGCGGGTTGACTATCTGTTATACACCAAGCAATACGAACCCGGACAGTTTCTTTTCTTTGGACGCAATAAAAACACTCCCATTACCCCAAGCCTGCTACGATGGGCAATGGATAAAGCCATTGAAAGGGCAGGCATTACCAAAAATGTTCACTTGCATTCCCTACGCCATTCCTTTGCTTCGCATCTGTTAAGTGTCAATACCGATATTGTGACCCTGCAAAAACTCCTGGGCCACGACGATATCCGCACCACCATGGCCTATCTGCACCTGAACCACAGACCGCACAATGAGCCTCGCAGCTGGTGGCAATACTCCATACATGGGGTCAAAATCTTTCGCGGCATACCCACCTTCATTGTCTGGTACCGGCAGGTGGTATTACAGTGCAAAAATCGTGGAGGCCTTCTAAGAAAGAGAGTAAATTCTTTGTCCATGTCAAAAAGCTCAGCAAGGTGTTTCGCGGAAAGTTCACCGATGGATTAATTGACCTTCAAAACCAGGATGTTATCCAAATGGAAGAGCAGATGATGAAAGGTCTAAAACACCTTCATCCACTTTTTGCCAAACATTGGGTGGTATATGCCAAAAAGCCCATGCCCACCAGTTACAAAGTGGTAGAGTACATCGGACATACTCTCACAGGGTAGCCATTGGGAATCACCGGATCAAAGAAGTAAAAGATGGAATGGTATCATTCTCCTGGATGGATTACCGTACCGGTAAAACGGGTATTATGCCCCTTAAAGCAACCGAGTTCCTTCATAGGTTCCTGCTTCATGTTTTGCCATCGGGATTTGTTAAAATCAGGCATTACGGTATTTTGTCAACACGAAATAAATCCGCTTGCATAGCCCGGGTAAGGGAGTTTTTCCAGGTACCCGCAATACCCAATCCTTTAAAAGGAAAATCGTCATCAGAAGTATTTGAGGCTCTTTACGGACAGCCTCCTAAAACGTGCCCCTGCTACGGAAAAGGAACGCTGATTGTGGTGGAGGTGTATTTGCCCAAACATCTTCAAAAAAATCGTGATGGGCCATATTTAAAGCCTAATCTGGCTTTTTGTAAGCAGCAGGCATAAATCGCTGCACCTTCTTTT
>JBBQEI010000102.1:0-11230 GCA_038320545.1 Bacteroidales bacterium | reverse complement strand
CTTTTAATTCTGACGGTATTTATTTCAACACAGATTTATTCGCAGAACATCGACATTCAAATTCTTCGATCTTTGAATTCTTCCAGACCCCAGCCTTCTGACAATTTTTTCAAATTTGCTTCAAATACAAATAATGCAATTATCTTGGGCGTTCCAATTACTATAGGAATAGTAGGAATCATTAAACATGACGATAAAATACTAAAAAACGCATATTTAATTGCTGCCGCAAGTGTTATTAATTTTGGAGTTACTTATTCTCTCAAATATTCAATAAATCGGAAACGGCCTTTTGAAACCTACTCTGACATTATAAAAAAATCTGACGGAGTTAGCCCTTCCTTTCCTTCCGGTCATACATCCGGAGCCTTCGCAACAGCTACCATGCTTAGCCTGGAATATCCAAAATGGTATGTGATAGTGCCATCCTACTTATGGGCCGGCTCAATTGAATATTCGCGCATGGATCTTGGAGTGCATTATCCGAGTGATGTTTTGGCTGGGATGATTATAGGAGCAGGAAGCGCATTTCTTACCTATAAGGGGTAATGGGAGCGTAGCTGTAACCAGAGGCAAAGTAATAAGTAATTTATTAATTATTAGATGCATATAACCTTATTGATTCACTTCAAGACTACAAAAAAACCTCATTTCCAGAGGTTCCTTGATAATATAAAAACTATATAGCAGTTGTTACACATGTGTCTAATTAATTCTTCTTATTAGGGTAAATGCAGCATAGCTGTCATATACTGCAAAGTAGCAGTATAAACATTTAAATATAAACATGTTATAGTAAATTTATAATGTAATTAAGCCAATAAAAATAAAACCCGACTAGTTTGCCAGGCTTTATTTTTTAACTAAACTTAATGCTTAACTATAAACTGCTGTGAATATTTATTCTTACCATCACTTACCTCAATTATATAAGTTCCATTTTTAAGGCCTGAAGTAGAAAGAGTAATTTCCTTATCAGCTGTTCTCTCAGAATGGATTTTTATGCCATTACTACTGAGCATCGAGATTGTATAAATCGTATTTTCGTTTGTCATAGTTTTACTCTGTGTATCCATTACTTTATCTGAATTGGTCTCATATTCAATAGATACTTTAACGTTGTCAGAGGCTGGATTAGGTGACAGAGACATCATATATCCTGAGGGAGTCACCATAACAAATTTACCTAATGGTGTTGTTTGACCACAGGAATTATAGGCTTGTGCAAAAACAGTGTAACCTCCTGAATAATCAAAATAGATATTAGCCATACCGTATTGTGGATAAGGATAAACACGTGTGTTTGTTGAAGGGCTTGTCCACCAATTATAAGAAACGCCTGATGGAGAGTTAGAATATGCATAGAAGGAGTTCGCTTGGTTTACTTGTGCGCTTGATGGGCCACTAATAGACGTAACAGAAGGTGCTCCGACCCAAACATGGTATTCCACATTAAATGTGCCGCAAGCATTTGTAAAAGTTGCCCTAACTATACAATCTCCGCTTTGCCCATTATTTTTCATTTGGGCTGTAGTGGTTCCCTGTCCACCTATGCATGTAAAACCTTGCCCACCCCAGGATACTGTTGAATTTGGCGGAATTCTATTTAAACTATATGTGCTTGTCACGTTTTGGCACATATCGGTAGCTCCAGAAATATGGATAATCCTTCTGAATGTTTCATTAACTGCACTGCAAGCATTAATTCTTCCATATCCCGTTTCACTTGATTTAGTCCCGTTCGTTGCAGGAGAATACGTGTAATTACCTATCTTATCACATGTCGATTCAATAATATATTGGGCACTAGTTCTGTCTAAATATGGATTAACCGATAAAATTAGTGCCATAACTCCTGCAGCCGCTGGGGAGGATGCAGATGTTCCAGAAAAGTTGGAATTATAATCATCCGAGGAATAACCATTCGAACCAACTAAGTCCGTTGTATATAATGCTTCACCACATGCCACTAAATTCAATCCTGCACCATAGTTTGAAAAATATGAACGATTATCTGATGAGCTACTGGAGCCTACTGAAATTACTTTCGATAGCCTGGAAGGATAAGATACAGTTGAACTGTTGTCATTGCCACTGGAAGCAAAAATAACGCAACCTCTGCCTCCTCTTCCGTCAGTTGCAACACTATTTATAGCTGACTCAATTGAATAAAATAAGCCCTCAGGAACGCTCCAAGAACAACTTATTACATCAGCGCCACTTGAAGCCGCATAAATAAAGGATACAGTTAACCATGAAGTAAAAGTGTACCATTCGCTTAACCAATTTCCATATCCTCCTCTAATTGGAATTAATTGACTTGAATATGCTATTCCCGCAACTCAAATTCCATTATTGGCTGTTGCACAAGCAATACCAGCACAATTTGTACCATGAGCATCATAACTCCTTGGACTTGCATCCGAGCGATTTCCTGTTGCATCAAAACCATTATTGTAAAGATTATTAATTAAGTCGGGATGGGAAATATCAACCCCATCGTCAATTATTGCAATTTTTATTCCAGAGCCGGTGCTTAAATTCCAGGTATCTTCGATATCCATTCTTTGAACCGCCCATTGCTGATTAAAAAATGCATCATTAGTGTGTTTCTTACCAACAATCAATGCATCAATTTCAGCAAATTCAAAATAACCGGCTTCTGTAAGGTGGTTTACGACATTAATTGGTTCCTTAGATGATACGGTTAATTGGTAAAAGTTTTTTATATATTGATTATCAACAATTTTAGTTACTTTTATCTCTTTAAATAAGGTTGTAAATGATTCAATCTTTGTCCCTTCTTTCAACTTTATATTGATCCTGTTTGAAATACCTAATTCGTTTCCATCTTCTGTTTCCATAAAAGGATATACTGAAATAATTGTGTCATTGCCTTTAGATAAAAAATCCAATAAAGTACTCCTGTTCAATTTGTTTTTTCCAATAACCGCAATTGAAAAGGGGTTAGGCGTGTCAGTAAAGTTTAAAATGGTATCTGATAATTCTTTTACGGCCTTATACCTTTCGTTTTTCTCAACTTGCGCTTTGGATGTGCTCTTTGAATGGGTTATTAAAACTTTTTTATAGGAATATTTTAGGTTTGTTTTTCCTTTAGGGGAATAGATAAAGGCATCTTGAGAGTAAACGCTTAATAATGATAAATTAAAAACAATGAATAGGACAAATAATCGTTTCATAGCAATAGGTTTTAGTTAGGAATAGGTTATTCTAATTCTTTAATCTTTTCAATTTTCATAAATGGGCCGATCACTCTTCTACCATCTTTGCAGTAAGGAATAATCTCTGCCGTAACTTTAATTTGAATGCCTGCAGTCCCAACCTTTTTCAATGAATCCAAAAGGTTCCCCGGTATCAGACTTTTATTACATATCTCATGGATCTTCAATTCATATTTAATAATTGGATTGCCACTATCTTCTCTAAGTAATACCTCTGTATCCGTAATCTTCATTTCAGGATCCTTTTCGCATCCACATTTATCTTTGCAACTTGAACTTAAATAAAATAGGGGAAGATAAATAGATAAAATTGTAATAAGTTTTTTCATAGTCATTGAATTTATGGGTAAATATTACGTAATAGCTTATATTATCGAAAATCGCAGTCGCTTTTGTGATAGATGTTAAATTTAGTAAGAAGTTGCGTGAAAAATATTTACTATTAATCGCAAAAAATCGATTTAGTAATCAGTGATTGAAGTTTAATTTTACGAAAACTATAATTTATTTTGATTCTAAATAAAAATTTACACAAATGGTTTTAGCCAGTGTAAAGGTTTGGTTGTTTTGGGCTAATAAACTAGCAACATGTCCATAAACTATTTCAGTTTTCTCCTTCTTATAAAGCCATCAACAGTCAACCGGTTTACACCCGTAATCCTTGCTATTGCAGATACAGAAATTCTCTTTTCGAGTAGTTCTTTTATTACATCTTCCTTTCCGGAAAGTTTAACATTTTTGTTTTGACTGCCTCTGGGCCGCCCTAATGTTTTCCCTTCAGACTTTATCCGTCCAAGGGCTTCTTTAGTTCTTTGGGAAATTAAATTACGCTCAATTTCGGCAGACAGGGAAAAAGCAAAGGCCAGTATTTTTGAGTTAATATTTTTACCAAGTTCATATCCTTCTTTCAGGGTAAACACCTTGACGTCCTTCTCCATGCAATCATGCAAAATACCCATTACCTCCATTAAATTACGGCCCAACCTGGACAGTTCGCTAACTATAAGCACATCATTCTTTGAAAGGTTATCAAGCAATTGGCCCAGACTTCTTTGTTTAACGGCCTTTGCCCCTGAAATGGTTTCTTCCACCCAGGTATCAATATTAATTTTTTTCTGATCGGCAAACTTTAGTATTTCGAACCGTTGGTTTTCTACACTTTGTTTATCAGTCGAAACACGAATATATCCGTAAATCATGGATAAAATTTTGATTGTTGTTTTTAAGGTATTTTTTGAAATAAATATATATAATTTGTGCGGAATTATAAGGATATTTTAGCTATGCACAATATGCATAATTGAAATGGCCATTTATCATATACAATTATATGTTTGAAAATGTATAACAGGTTTAAATTACTTGCTTTATGAAAAGAATTTGGACATTAGAAGAAATAATCGATCATTTTACTTTTCTACCAAATGAATCCGCCCTTATAGGCAATAAGACAGGAGAAACCCGGCTTGGTTTTGGAGTGATGTTCAAATTCTTTCAATATGAAGCCAGGTTTCCGAACCATAAAAATGAAATCCCCAAAGAGATCATAGAATATATTGCAAAACAATTAGATGTTGCCCCTTTCATATTTGATAAATATGATTGGCAGGGAAGGAATATCAAATATCACCGCTCTCAGATAAGAACATTTTTCGGGTTTAAAGAAGCGACCATGGAAGATGTTCAAGTGATAAAAGATTGGCTGTGCAAGCAAGTGCTTTATCAAAATTTTGAAGTTGAAAATCTGAAGGAAGAAGCATATAAACGGTTCCGGGAATTAAGCCTTGAGCCTCCAACACCTGATCAAATCAATAGGTTAACCAGATCCGCCGTCAGGACCTATGAAGATCAGTTCTTCCAAGAAACCTACCAGCAACTCTCCATGAGCAATAGGGCTAAGATGGACGTTTTAATTGAAACCTTGGCTTTATTTGATGATACTGAAGTTGAAGATAGAATTGAAGGAAAATCGATTTCATTTACAGAGTTAAGAGCTGATCCAGGGCGGATCGGACTTGAGAGTGTTTTTAAGGAAATATCCAAACTCCAAACGATCCGACAATTAAACCTGCCTGGCGATTTGTTTAATAAGGTTCCTCCAAAAGTTATAAAGAGGTATAAACAAAGGGCCGTATCAGAAAAGTTAATGGAATTGCGCAGGCATCCCGATAAGGTGCGTTACACCATTTTATCAGCCTTCTTTTGGCTACGCGAAAGGGAGATTACCGATAATCTGATAGAACTGCTTATACAGATCATCCATCGAATTGGTGTCCGTGCTGAAAGAAAAGTTGAAAAAGAACTTTTAAACGATTTTAGAAAGGTTCACGGAAAAACCAACCTCCTTTTCCAAATGGCCAATGTTGCCCTCAACCATCCAGAGGGGATAATACGAGAAGTTTTATATCCTGTAATCAGTGAAAAAACGTTAAAAGCTTTAGTAAAGGAATTTAAAAGCACCGGTAGCCAATACCAGGTTAAAGTGTATACGGTAATGAGGGCTTCCTATAGCAATCATTATCGAAGTATGGTTCCTGAATTGCTTAATATATTGGAGTTCAGATCAAACAACGACTTGCATAAGCCTGTGATAAAAGCATTGGAATTAATAAAAATGTATACTCCTGTGTCTGCGCGCTACTTCAGCAACGAAAATGAAATCCCCATTGATGGGGTGGTGAGAGCTGGCATGAGAGAAACAGTAATTGAGAAAGATGACAATGGAAAGGATAGGATCAACAGGATAAATTATGAGATTGTTGTATTGCAGGCCCTCAGGGATAAACTACGTTGCAAAGAGATATGGGTGAAAGGTGCAAATCAATATAGAAATCCTGATGAAGATTTGCCTTCGGATTTTGAGGAACGTAGAACTGAAAACTATAGGGCATTAAAACAACCGTTAGATGCAGACGAGTTTATATCAGGAATCAAAAATTCAATGTATCAAGCTTTGTCCAAGCTTGATACTGGCATGTCCAAAAATACGAAGGTTCATCTTTCGAATAAAAATAACGGATGGATAGCGTTATCTCCAAGTGAGGCGCAGGCAGAGCCTTTGAACCTTACAAAATTAAAGGCTGAGATTATGCGGCGGTGGCCCATGACAAGCCTTCTGGATATTTTAAAAGAAAGCGATCTTAGGCTCTCTTTTACGGATACTTTTAAAACTCAGGCAACACATGAAAAACTTGACCGTGCCATTATCCAGAAAAGGCTTATCCTTGCATTATATGGGTTAGGTGCCAATACCGGACTTAAACGGATATCGGCTGGCAACCATGGTGTAAGCTACCAAGACCTACTTTATATCAAAAGAAAGTATATCAATAAGGATAATCTTCGGAACGCCATATCCAATGTTGTTAATGCGATCCTGAAAAGTCGGGTACAGGATGTTTGGGGCGAAGGGACAACCACTTGTGCTTCTGATTCTAAAAAATTTGGGGCCTGGGATCAGAACCTGTTAACCGAATGGCATATCCGATATCGTGGACGCGGGGTCATGATATATTGGCATGTCGAGAAAAACTCAGCATGCATCTATTCCCAGCTAAAAGCATGCTCATCCTCGGAAGTATCGGCCATGATTGATGGCTTGTTAAAGCACTGCACGGATATGGAGATCGAAAAGAATTTTGTTGATTCTCATGGGCAAAGCGAGGTAGCATTTGCCTTTTGTCATTTATTGGGGTTTAACCTGATGCCCAGGTTAAAAGCGATAAACTCCCAAAAACTGTATCGCCCCGATACGGGAATGAGCGATTCCTTTTCTAACTTGCAACCAATTCTGACAAGGCCTATCAATTGGGAGCTTATTCGCCAGCAATATGACCAGATGGTTAAATACGCCACTGCTTTACGCTTGGGGACTGCTGAAACAGAAGCTATCATGAAACGATTTACCAGGAACAACCTGATACACCCAACTTATCAGGCATTATCTGGAAAGCTATAAAAACCATATTCCTATGTGAATACCTCAATTCAGAGGAATTACGAGTAGAAATAAATGAAGGATTGAATGTGGTTGAAAACTGGAATTCTGCTAACAGCTTTATTTTCTATGGTAAAAGTGGAGAGATTTCAACTAACAGAATTGATGATCAGGAAATTTCAATACTTTGCCTACACTTATTGCAAAACTGCCTTATCTACATCAACACTTTAATGATACAGCAGGTTCTATCCCAGAAAAAATGGTATGAACTAATGACGCCAGAGGATTTTAGGGGACTAACTCCACTAATATATGCTCATATTAACCCATATGGCCAATTTGATTTAGATATGGAAGAAAGGATACTCATTGAAAAAGATGTTGCATAACCATTTCTTATTTAATTAATATACAATTACATACAGACTACTTTGCCCCTGGTTACAGCTACGCTCCCTCTACCCCTATAAAGTCAACAAATGGATTAATAAGCGTTCTGAAAAAAAGCATGAACTCCACCTATAAAGTTATTCCGGAAAGGTTTTCAAATTCATTCTCTCAATAAAATATTTTGCCGGAATTCAAATTTCAGGAACAATTCTCAGGTAATCCCAATTTTCTACAAAGTTCTTCCCTACTTTCGTTGAAAATATTCGAAGTATATCCATGAAAAAGTTATTGATTGTTAGTTCCCTTGCCCTGCTTGCCTCGACCGGATTATTTGCTCAAAAACAAGTAAAAGCCATCATTAAAGGTGTTATTATTGAGAAGCTCTCGGACAAACCACTTGAATTTGCCAATGTTATACTTAAAAACAATAAAGATACTACCCAGGTTCAAGGGGCAATAACTGACAAAAATGGACTATTTGAATTTGACAATTTACCATTTGGGCAATACAAAATCAGCTATACTTTTATAGGGTTTGACAAAATGGAATATCCATTCATTATTGTCGACTCAAAACAAACAAAAATAGATCTTGGAAAATTATATATTTCAGAGGTCACCAAAATACTTGGAGAAGTTGAAGTAACAGCTCGTAAATTGACTTTCGTAAATTCTATCGACCGAAAGACATTTAATGTTGGGGAAGACCTGATGAGCAAAACAGGTTCGGTGAGCGATTTAATGCAGAATATCCCTTCGGTTCAGGTTGATATTGATGGCAACGTAAGCTTAAGGGGCTCGGAAAACGTAATGATCTTAATTAACGGAAAACCTTCCACCTTAATGGGCACTAACCGGGCAGCCGTTTTACAGCAAATGCCTGCCAGCTCTATCGATAAAATTGAAATCATAACAAACCCATCAGCAAAATACAAACCCGACGGCACTTCCGGCATTATCAATATTGTACTTAAAAAGAATAAAAAATTGGGTTTTAACGGAACTATTTCAACAAATGCAGGAAACGATGAAAGATACAATGGCAGCATCATGGCAAATTACAATCCCGGCAAACTGAATATTTTTGGAAGTTACAGCATACGCCAGGACGATAGATTGAGGTATACCTACGACTCCCGCAAGCGCACCAACATAGAAAAGGATAGTGTTTCATATTCGCGTCTCAATTCAACTGACCATTCCCGACCTGTTTCCAATATCCTGCAAACAGGTGTAGATTATAATCTAAACGACCATACCAAAGTAGGAGTTTCGGGAAGTTACAATTATCGCCGATTCGACCGTCGTTCGACGGATCTAAATACCTACCTGAATTCGGACTTGACAGTTACCAGGGAGTACGACCGTTTACGCCGTGATCCGGAATTTGAGAAAGATATGGAATTTAACGGATCAGTTCAGCATACTTTTGCTAAGGAAGGCCACGAACTAAACCTTGATTATACTGCATCCAAATCACGCGAGGAGGAAGACAACCATTATAGCAACATATACCGCATTCCGGCAAGCTCCCCCACCTTCGATAATACATTGATCAAACAAGGGGATGACGAATCACAACTTTCTTTAGAATATACCAATCCCATTTCGGAAGACATAAAAATAGAATTGGGCTATATTCTTGAAAACCGGAAGAATGACATGGACTTTTTTGGAGAATCGTTCAATAGCCAATTAACAATTTGGGAGAAAGATACCGAAAAAACAAACCGCTTTATTTATAAGGAAAATATCCATGTTCTTTACGTTACCTATGAGCAGGTACTCGGCAAATTTGGTTTTCTGGGTGGAATACGGCCTGAACAAACCTTTGTAAATTCGAACCAGCTAACGACGGACACGGTGATTAAGAGTCAATACTTTCGGCTTTACCCATCGCTGCATATGTCTTATAACTTATCCGATCTTCACCAACTACAGCTAAATTACAGTCATAGGATACGTCGGCCCGAAGGAGATGAGATGAATCCATTCCCGGAATATCAGGATCAATATAACCTCCGCATTGGAAATCCACACCTTAAACCTGCCGATATACACTCAGTAGAACTCGGTTACCAATTTAAAAAGAAAAGAACCTCTTTTCTATCAACCGTCTATTATCGTTACACATACAACAGCATGACCGATATAATAAGGTATATAAACGATTCTGTTAAACTCACCACCCGCGAAAACCTATCGAAAAGCACTTCAGCGGGGTTAGAACTGGTATTATCAACCAGTATCGGAAACTTTGCAAATGTAAATTTGAGTACCAATACTTATTACAATATTATTGATGCATCGACCCTCGGATATAGTAGTAGTAAATCGACCATTGCCTGGAGTGCCAACTTAAGTGCGGGAATCAATATTACTAAAAGTACAGTTTTGCAACTTACCACAAGTTATATGGCCGAACGTCTTACCCCACAAGGTCGACAACTGCCCACCTATTTATTTAATGCAGGCTATAAGCAGGAATTTCTGAAAAAGAAAGTGGCATTTATTATTACAGTTTCAGATATATTTAATTCGATGAGAAATACAACAATTATTGATACACCTGAATTATACGAGAAAATTATTCGGAGAAGAAGTGCCCGAATGATTTATGCCGGATTTACCTATACGTTCGGAAATCAAAAAAAATCAGAGAAAAACAACTCATTAAAATTTGATAATCAGCTATAATTCCCAATTTTCTACCAATTCGACATCTACCTTCGCTTTATATTAACAAATTAAAAATAGAACGTATGAAGAAACTAGTAATGATTGCACTTGGTGCTTCTTTTATCCTAAACAGCTTTGCTCAGCAAAAAAAGAAAGAAGAAGTTTCTGCTTTAGCAAAATCAGCCTTTACTACTAAATTTCCAGATGCTCAAAAGATAAAATGGAGTATAGAAAAACCCGGGGAATACGAAGCAGAATTTTTGATAAATGGAGTTGAAACATCGGCAGTATTTGATGCATCTGGTAAATTTATTGAAAGTGAAACCGCGATTAAAGAAAGCGAACTGGCTCAACCAATAAAAGCCACACTAGCCAAAGATTTTGCAAATTACAAACTGGAAGAAATTGAAAAAACTACGGATGCAAAGGGCACTGTAACTTATGAAATAGCAGCTAAAAAAGATAAAAAAGAATACGAAATAGTTTTCGATAAAAACGGCAAGTTATTGAACCTAAAAGAAGAAACAGAAGATAAAGAAAAAGATTAAACCCTATATTAACAGGTGGTAAAGTTCCTCCTGTTAATATACTTATTCTTTCAATTTTTCCATTTCAAATACCCGGTTTCCAATCATAATTCAATCGCTCCAATTGTTGAAACAATAAAAACACTAAGCTTCATTTCAATTTTGGTTTTTTAACGGATTTTAGTTTCATAAAAGACAGTATGTCAGTATTATAGCTACTAATATTTTTCAAATTAGTAGCTACATGATTGTTTTCATCAAGTCGGTTTGTTTTATATCTAAAACATCAATAATTTTTTGTTGAAGCGTTGTTAGTTCCGTGATAATAATTTTAGGGCAATTTTTCCCTATTTTCAAATCTATTAATTTGATATCTTTTAATTCCTCTTCAATATCATGGTAGGCAAGCTGTTGTTTGTTTTCTTTGTTCCATTCCTTTAAAAATGGGAATA
>JBBQEI010000101.1:0-11561 GCA_038320545.1 Bacteroidales bacterium | reverse complement strand
AATCCGTACTACAACTATGTATCCTCTACAAGGATGCATCAACATCGTAGATGTTTCATAATTGTAGAAAATGATTGAGACCTGCGAATTTTAAAACCTTGTAGAGGTTTCATAATCAAACAATTTATTTTTGTCCCAAATTATATATTGTTACCTTAATTTATTCAACCGCTCTGCAATTGTGAATTTCGATTAAATTACTTATCACCGGGTTTCACCCTTGCTATTTACTTTCCAGCATGCCAGAGTGGTGCGGTTTCATAATTCAAAAGTAGTCAAAATCAATTCGAACAACTATTTCAACCCTTAATTCGCATTATCAATGCGAAAGTATATTTTTCTGATTTTATGTTTTAATGCAATAGCATCTTGCAACAGTAACAAACGTTCAGAATTAAAGGAAAATGATTACATTTAATTTGTCGATTCTAAGGTTTAATAAAATCAACCATAATGAGAACTATAAATTTGATTTTCTGCTTATTGCTGGGAGTTTCTTTTTTATCTTTTTCCCAGAAAAACGTGAACCCACCAAAGCCGGTTTATCCTGTTCCTTCTGAGGCACAGCTTGCCTGGCACGAAATGGAAATGAATGCATTTATTCATTTTACCACCAATACTTTTACGGGTTTGGAATGGGGAATGGGAAGTGAAGATCCTGCGGTGTTTAATCCGACTCAGGTAAATACTAATCAATGGGTTTCGGTGTTAAAAGAAACAGGTTTTAAAGGTATTATCCTCACCTGCAAGCATCACGACGGTTTCTGCCTTTGGCCCAGCAAGTACACTGAACATTCTGTAAAAAACAGTCCATATAAAAATGGAAAGGGCGATCTTGTAAAAGAATTGTCGGATGAATGTAAAAAGCAAAATGTAAAGTTTGGCGTTTATCTCTCTCCCTGGGACCGCAACCGGGCTGATTACGGCACGTCATCGTATCTCGAATATTACCGCAATCAATTGAAAGAACTCTTCACCACTTATGGACCGGTTTTCGAAATGTGGTTTGATGGAGCCAATGGCGGAACAGGCTATTACGGAGGGGCAAACGAAAAGCGATCCATTAATGGAGCTACTTATTATGAATGGCCTAAAACTTTGGATTTAGTGAGAAAGATGGAACCAAACATCATCTTTTTCAGCGATGCCGGTCCGGGTGTACGTTGGTGCGGAAACGAGTCGGGTTATGTAAACATTACCAATTGGAATATGATTACGCCCGATACTTTATTTGCCGGAAAACCTAACATAAATGAATTATTAAATACCGGTTCAGAAGACGGCACTGAATGGATTCCTGCAGAGGTAGATGTTTCCATTCGTCCGGGTTGGTTTTATCATGCTGAGGAAGATTCTAAAGTGAAAACTCCTGAACAGCTTTTCGATATTTATCTTTCGTCAGTTGGGCGTGGAGCTTTGTTGTTATTGAATGTTCCTCCTGATAAACGGGGTCTTTTCCATGAAAATGATGTGAAATCCCTGCAGGGCTTCAGAGAATTGTTGAATAAAGAATTTAAAACCAACTTAGCACTTAATTCTAAAGTAACGGCAAGCAACGTGAGAGGGAAAGTGAATTTTTACGGTGGCGCAAATCTTACTGATGGAAATAAAGAAAGTTATTGGGCAGCTGATGATAATGTAACTACAGCAACTCTTGAAATTGAACTTAAAAATGGCTCTCAAACTGTTAACTATATTGTTCTGCAGGAATATATTCAATTAGGACAAAGGGTCAGGAATTTCCATGTAGAAGTACAACAAGGTACGAACTGGGTAAAAGTTTCCACGGCCACTACAATAGGCTACAAAAGAATAGTCAAAATTAATCCTGTATCTACTGGTAAAATAAGGATAGTAATTGATGAAGCCAAAGCATGTCCGGTACTTTCAAATATTGAATTATATTAAACTTATGTAAAGTTGCATTGTTATTGATTTCGGTACTGGCGCTTTCTTGTAATAGTAACCAGTTAAATACCAATAAAGAACGCTTGGCAGACTTGTCATTTTTTGGTGAGTGTGAGCTGAAATAATTAATGTAATTTTAGCTGACCACAACATGTTTAACTAATATTACTCAGAAATTATATCTATTCTGTATGTTAACACGAAGAAAATTTGTTCATTCTGTACTTGCTTCATCTGCAATGATTGCAATAAGCCCGGATTTATTTTCAGGTATTAAAAACTTCGATTCCCGGATTGAATTAGGAGCATGCCTCAGCATAGATAACAGTGAGCTTATAAAAAGATTTAAATATAACTACCTCGAAGAAATAGTGGGAAGGTTTTTTTTACCTGCCGAAAGTGATGAGAAATTTGCTGAAAACCTATCGAAATATAAAGCTTCAGGTATAAAATTATATGCTGTAAACAGCTTCTTGCCAGCAACCTTAAAATGCGTTGGTCCTGATGTTAATACCGATGCTATCCTGAAATATGCTGAAACTTTATTCAGGCGCATGGAGCAAACTACCACCAAAATTCTGGTTTTTGGAAGTGGGGGCTCCCGGAGAATTCCCGATGGTTATGATAAAGCATTAGCTATTGGTCAATTTATTGATATCAACAGAAAATTAGGGCCGCTTGCCCAAAAGTATAAGGTGACAATAGTTTTGGAACCGTTAAATTATAGTGAAACTAACCTGCTCAACACGGTTGAGGAAGGAATAGAATTAACGGGAAAGGTAAATCATACAAATATCGGGCTTTTGGCCGATTTATATCATATGTTGAAAAACGGAGAAACCGCTGGTTCAATTGTAAAAGCAGGCAAGCTTCTTAAGCATACGCATATTGCCGAAAAGGAAGAAAGGACTGCTCCAGGCATTGCAGGTGATGATTTCCGTCCATTTTTTGCTGCTTTGAAAAACATACAATATCAGGGGAAACTTTCGATTGAATGCCGTTGGAAAGATCTGGAAGCTGAATTACCTCTTGGTATGAAAACTATTCGCGACCAAATGGAAAGTGTTTGAAAAATTCATTAAACTGGCATAAATAAGAATTGCTTACTTTGTAAAAAATTATGCGCTATGGCTCTCTCGTTTCCAACTCAGATATTTCCTGTTTATTTCAATTCTTTTATGGTTCCCGGTGCTGCAATGGTGGTTTCACCGGGTAAAGACTGGCGGAAATTTTATCCTTCTGTGAATAATGATTCCAGCCGGTGGGCTTTACGTTCGCTTGTTGTGGTTAAAGGAGGTTCTGTAATACTTATCGATACCGGTTTCGGCAATAAACAGGAAGACTCATTCTTTGAACAGTTTCATCTTGAAGGAGACTATAATGTAGACCAGCAGCTTCAGGAAATCGGACTTTCAAAGAATGATATTACAGATGTAATAATTACGCACTTACATTACGATCATTGTGGCGGATGTCTTCTCCGGGATGGAAATAAAATTGTACCAGCCTACCCTAAAGCTAAACTTTGGATTTCAGCAGAACAATGGGAAACTGCGCTCAATCCTGCACCTGAAGAGAAAGAATCTTTTCTGGACGAAAATATTAAGCCATTACCCGATTTTTATAACATACAATTTGTTGAAGAAGGGGGTTTTCTGCCGGGTATATATTTCAAGATTGCCAATGGCCACACTCGTGGTCAGATAATCCCGCTTATTAAATTAAATGTAGGAAGTTTGCTTTTTGGTGCCGATCTCTTTCCGTCATCAGCTCATCTTGACCCCAATATCAATATGGCCTACGATATTGATAGAAAAACAGCCATAAGGGAAAAAGAACAAATGCTGGACGAATGTATCCGCAATAAATATGTGATTGCTTTTCAGCATGGCCTGTTTATTGAGGCAGGAAGGGTTTCGAAGGTTAATAACCAGGTTGAAGTAGCTCCTGTAAAACTGGATAGCATTTAATAAATTTTCAGATGAAATAATTTGGTTCAAATATTCGTTTTTTTTGTTATAAAATCAGGCGTGATATGAATACAGTTGAGAAAAGAGATTATATACATAATTTCCTTTACATTGTTGACGATGTAGTTATAGATGAGATGTTTAAAAAGGTTCAGGCACTAGTAGAACAGGAATTTTAGAGCAAGAGCCTCAGATTTTTCAGGTACGGAAACTTAACCGGCGTTACTGCCCCGTTAAAGCAATTTCCTTATTTAATTGTTTATGAAATAGAAAATTACGATATAATTATTTATGCCGGTTTTAACACATACCAACAACCGTTAAGCTTAAAAAAGGTAGGAAGATATTTAAATTACTTTCAAAATATCTATTCCCCTCCAAATTCCATCAGAAATGCTTTAATAAAATCCTGAATGTTTCCATCGAGCACATCAGAAGTATTGGATGTTTCATAATTTGTTCGCAGATCTTTCACGAGTTTATAGGGATGAAGCACATAATTTCTTATCTGCGAACCCCATTCTATCTTCATTTTTTTTCCTTCAATTTCGGCTTGTTTCTCCCTGCGTTTCTGAAGTTCCAGCTCGTAAAGCATCGATTTCAATAACCGCAATGCATTTTCCTTATTCTTATGTTGGGAGCGGTCCTCCTGGTTTTCGACCACAAAACCTGTGGGTGCGTGACGTAAACGTACTGCCGTTTCCACTTTGTTAACATTTTGACCACCAGCACCAGAGGCTCTGTAAGTTTCAAAAGAGATGTCGGCTGGATTAATCACGATATCAATAGTATCGTCTATCAAAGGGGAAATATACACCGATGCAAACGAGGTATGCCTTCGTGCATTAGAGTCGAACGGAGAAATACGAACCAACCGGTGAACACCCGATTCGCCTTTCAGAAAACCATATGCATATTCGCCATCGAATTCCATGGTAACGGTTTTAATTCCGGCTTCTTCACCTTTCAAAAAATCGAGCTCCCTTATTTTATAGTTGTTGCGTTCTCCGTAGCGCAGGTACATTCGCATCAGCATTTCAGCCCAGTCCTGACTTTCGGTACCACCGGCACCGGCATTGATCTTCACAATTGCACCAAGCTTATCAGCCTCATTGCGGAGCATATTTTTGAATTCTACTTCTTCTGTTAATTTGAGTGCAAGCTGAAATTGCTGGTCGACATCCTGTTCACCGGCTTCACCTTCCTTGAAAAAATCGAGCACTACGTTGAGGTCGTCAACTGCCGATTTAACTTTATTATAGGCATTGATCCAGTCTTTAATTACAGCTACCTGTTTCAGTTGCTTTTCAGCTGCCTTTGGATCGTCCCAGAAAGTGGGATCTTTGGTTCTTTCTTCTTCCTCTTCGAGTTGAATTAACTTACGATCGATGTCAAAGATGCCTCCTGAGCGCCTGCTCGCGCTCTGCAAGGTCTTTTACCTGCTCTGCAATAACCATTTTTATAAATTTTAGGGTGCAAAGATAATTCAATTCTGCCTCAAAATATTAGATTTGGGATATAAACACAATTACAGCATAATGTTGTATTTTTGTTCATATTAGTTCTCATAAACTATGGTTATGCAAACTTTAATTATTGACGTGTTAAATGAAAGGCTATAAAGCTTTTAAAAGATTTGGAACTCTTGCAATTAATCCGCGTTCGAAGAGATAAAAAGATTTTCTTAGAGAAAATCGATTGGGTTTCTAAGTATAAAGGTGCAATGAGTAAACAAACCATTTCCGAAATTGATAAAGATTAAACTTCCTGATGCTATTATTGCTTCTACATCTATAATTAATAATCTTACATTAATTACTCGGAATGTAGAAGATTTTAGGAGTATAGCAGAATTAAAAATTTTGAAACCTTTTGAGAATTAATCAAACAACTCCTTTAATACTTGGAGCGATTGTATATTTAAATGGCTGTGAAGGTGCACGCTATAATAGCTGATCAAAATTTCCAGCAGTTCAACACGCTCTATCCGGTTCAGGTTTAATTGCTGTGCTGTTTCAAAATTTAGGTTCACCAGCAAATGCATTCTCGAACTCAGACGCTTGCTATAAGTATATTCACTTTGCTTATTTTCAGAGACAAAGCTTCCGTCTAAAATATCAAACATGGAGTTGCTTTCCGAATAATCGTCATTTGGGAAAAATCCAAGAAAACGGGATAGCTGCAACAAAAAAATGAGATGGAAATTAGAAATATCATTGTCGGAAGCATCGAGGTATAGAACAAAATGATGCAGAAATTCAAAGAGGGGAGGATTGGGTTCTTCTTCGCGAACTGTTTTATACAGAACTTCGGCAATGAAGAAAATGACTGCCTGTTTGTGAATATTGCCATAAAGATTATTAAGTACCGGTGTTGGGGATACTTCTCTTATCCTCTGCAATTCCCTTCGTGCCGAAAACGACACTTCCATGTCAAGTAAACTTAATGGCAAAAAAAAGCTTGATTTGATTTGTGGTTTGGGTTTATATACTCCTTTTACAAGGAACGTTTTCCGGCCATGCGCTTCCGTGTATATCGTAACGATTACGCTGGTGTCGTTGTATTTGATATGATGAAATACAATTCCTCGCGTTTTTATATTCATTTTATCCTGCCTGGGAGAATAATTTTTTTCCTACCATAATTTTTACAGCATTCACAATTCCTGCTGTATCATAACCACATTCTTTGTACAATTCGCTGAGGCTACCGTGTTCTACAAACCTGTCGGGGATTCCCAGCCGTTTTAAGGAGGCAGTATAACCATTATCGGTCATAAATTCACTCACTGCCGAACCGAAACCGCCTGAAATGGAACCATCTTCAATGGTGATTACCTTTTGAAAACGCTGGAAAACTTTGGTTAAAAGTTCAGTATCAAAAGGTTTTAGATATCTGAGGTCGAAATGTGCGGCGTCAATCATTTCAAGATTTAATTGTTTGCACGCTTCAATTGCAAAATTTCCAACAGTGCCCAGGGTAAGTATTGCGATATCCTTTCCATCTTTGATCATCCGGCCTTTCCCGACAGGTAGTTTTTTAAATGGTTTCTGCCAATCGGGCATTACGCCATTTCCTCTCGGATAACGAATAACAAAGGTTCCATGATTATCAGCCTGTGCGGTATACATTAAATTTCTGAGTTCTTCTTCGTTCATGGGGGCTGATACTGTAATATCAGGAATACAACGCATATAAGATAAATCGAAAGAGCCATGATGTGTCGCACCATCTTCTCCAACCAAACCTGCTCTGTCGAGACAGAATATTACCTGTAATTTTTGAAGGGCAGTGTCGTGAATTACCTGGTCGTATGCTCTTTGCATAAACGACGAATATATATTGCAGAAAGGTATCAGTCCTTTAGTGGCCATGCCGGCCGAAAAAGTAACAGCATGTTGCTCGGCAATGCCCACATCGAAAGTCCTTGCCGGATATTTATCCATCAGAAATTTCATGGAACATCCACTGGCCATTGCGGGAGTTACACCAACAATTTTATTGTTTGCGTCGGCAAGTTCAACCAGAGTATGACCGAAAACATCCTGGTATTTTGGAGGTTGAGGAGTATCCTGCATTTTGCGAAAAATCTCACCGGTATGCATATTAAATAAACCAGGAGCATGCCATGTAGTCTGATCTTCCTCGGCATATTTATATCCTTTGCCTTTTTTTGTCAAAACATGGAGCAGTTTGGGACCCGGGATATTTTTCAAATCATTTAATGTTTTAACCAGATGGGTTACATTATGTCCGTCGATGGGGCCAAAATATCTGAAGTTGAGTGATTCAAATAAATTACTTTGTTTTAGAAGAATTGACTTTATACCATTCTCAATTTTTTGGACTACACGTTGTGGATTGGGTTTTAATTTAATTGCCCCCAACATGTTCCAGACATCATTTTTGAATTTATTATAGGTACGGGAAGTAGTGATGTCGAGAAGATATTCTTTTAGAGCACCAACATTTGCATCAATAGCCATGTTATTGTCGTTGAGGATTACGAGCAGGTTCGCTTTGGATGCACCGGCATTGTTCAATCCTTCGAAAGCCATGCCGCCTGTCATGGAGCCGTCGCCAATAACAGCAACAATCTGCTTTTCCTTTTCTCCGTTTATTTGAGCAGCCACTGCCATTCCAAGCGCTGCTGATATGGAAGTTGAAGAATGCCCAACGCCAAAGGAATCGTATTCACTTTCGGCCATCTTTGGGAAACCGCTAAGGCCACCATATTTTCTGTAGGTATGAAAAATATCTTTGCGTTCTGTTAAAATTTTATGTCCATAAGCCTGATGACCAACATCCCAAATAATTGGATCGTAAGGCGTATTAAATACATAATGAAGAGCCACAGTTAACTCAACTACACCCAAACTCGCTCCCAGGTGACCGGAATTATTACTTACTACTTCAATAATAAATTGCCTGAGTTCATTACTTAAAGTAACAAGTTCTTCAGGCTTCAGCTTTTTAAGGTCAGCTGGATTGTTTATTGTATCAAGCAGGTTTTTTCTTGCCTCGTCCATTCTATTTGGTTATCAGTACCTTTAAAGATCAAAGATATTAATTTTAATATTGATTATTTTTGAATGCCAAAAAATTTTAAGAGAAGCGGTATGTAATTTGAGATCCTGACAAAATTAAGTGTTTAATGAATGAATTAAAGCCACCACAAGTTAAATTGTTTAAGCTTTTCGCATAAATCTTAATTCTTTCTTTCCAATTCTCTTAATGTATCAAGCTTTTTCTTTTCGAGGAAGCTTTGTATATCGCCCAGGTGCTCTTTCACTCGTTTATTGCCGAATTCATATACTTTATTTACCAAACCCGAAAGAAAATCCCTGTCGTGCGATACCAGAATCAGTGTGCCATCAAAATCCTGTAAAGCACTTTTCAGGATATCTTTGGTTTTCAGGTCTAGGTGGTTGGTAGGTTCATCAAGGATCAGCAAATTCACCGGTTCGAGCAAGAGCTTGATCATCGATAAACGTGTTCTTTCTCCACCCGAAAGGACTTTCACTTTTTTGGCAATATTGTCGCCGCCAAACATAAAAGCGCCTAATATGTCTTTAACTTTTGTTCGTATATCGCCTTTGGCTACATCGTCAATAGTTTGAAAAATAGTTTGTTCTTCATCGAGCAGCGATGCCTGGTTCTGGGCGAAGTAGCCGATTTTTACATTGTGACCCAATGTAAGTTTGCCATCAAAATCTATTTCGCTCATGATACTTTTTACCAGCGTCGATTTCCCTTCGCCGTTTTTCCCGACAAATGCAATTCGCTCTCCCCTTTCAATCGTAAGGGTGGCATTGCCAAATACAAGATGATCGCCATATTTTTTCGACATGTTTTCAATGACAACCGGAAAATTGCCTGAACGTGGCGAAGGAGGAAATTTAAGCCGTAAAGCGGAAGTGTCCTCTTCATCAATTTCAATTAATTCCAGTTTTTCGAGCATTTTTACACGCGATTGCACCTGGTTTGTTTTGGAATATGTTCCTTTGAACCGATCAATAAAATCCTGGTTGCTGTCGATCATCTTTTGCTGTTCCTCAGCCTGCTTCTGTTGTTGTTCCCTTCGTTCCTTCCGCAGTTGAAGGTACATGGTGTAATTTACCTTGTAATCGTAAATACGGCCCATGGTAATTTCGATGGTTCGATTGGTGATGTTATCCACAAAAGCCCGGTCGTGCGAAATCACCATTACTGCTTTAGCATTGTTGATCAGAAAATTTTCCAGCCATTGGATCGATTCGATATCCATGTGATTGGTAGGCTCATCGAGCAAAAGAAGGTCGGGCCTCTGTAGCAGGATTTTAGCAAGCTCTATACGCATGCGCCATCCACCGCTGAATTCGCTGGTAGGACGGCTAAAATCTTCCCGTACAAATCCTAGACCTAACAATATCTTTTCAACTTCAGCATCGTAATTGATTTCTTCTATCGAATAAAACTTTTCGCTGAGCGCTGAAACTTTTTCTATTAAACTATAATAGCTTTCCGATTCATAATCGGTTCGGGCTGCCAATTGATTATTCAGATCGTCGATCTCGTGCTGCATTTCGAAAATATGCGAAAAAGCCTGAGCAGCTTCGTCGAATACCGAGCGTTTATCATCGGTCATCAAATGTTGTGGCAAATAAGCGATAACGGCTTCCTTAGGAGCGGATACCTTTCCTGCCGAAGCATTCCTGGCGCCTGCAATTATTTTGAGTAATGTCGATTTTCCTGCTCCATTCTTCCCCATGAGGGCAATACGGTCTTTTTCGTTTATGGCAAAAGAAATGTCTTTAAATAAGGTGGTTCCTCCAAACTCTACTGTTAATCCGTCAACTGAAATCATCCTGTTTTTTTAATGAGGCGCAAAGATAATTAATTATTTAATTCGTAAGTCATTCCGAAAGCTATCGGAAGTCGTAGGTCGTAAGTGAAAAGTAATCCCGATAGCTATCGTGAGTAAGAAGTAAAGTATTGATTTGAATGGATTTATCAGTAATACTTTTTTCAAAAACATGGCATAGATGGGAAGTGCCATTCGAAGCTCCTTGTCCCTGACTCATATAATCGAAATGAATAGATGGCTCATCCCCTCCAACCCAGTTGCGGCAAACCAAATCGGGAGTAATGCCCACAAACCAGCCATCGGAATGATTTTGAGTAGTACCGGTTTTTCCTCCTATTCCATTTTTTAAACCATACACATTAGGAATTCTCTGCGCGGTTCTTTTGGTGACTACTTCTCTCAACATTTGCGTCATGGCATATGCAAATTTAGCATTCAGCACTTCTTTTTTTCAGGTGAAAATTCAGCAAGAATACGACCATTTATATCTTCAATGCGTGTAACCATCATGGGTTTTACGGATGTTCACTTTCCAGGGAAAACTGTATAGGCTCTTACCAGTTAAGCTACCGAAAATTCTGGAGTTCCCAGGCAAATAGAAGGAACATCGGGTATATTACTTTTAACTCCTAATTCTCTTAAAAGATCGATAAGTGGTTTATATTGCTGTTGCTGGAAAAGTGCGGCAACAACATTGTTAACTGAATGAGCCAGTCCATAGGTAAGTGTAACCAGCTCATTATCATATTCGGTGGTTTCATAATTTTGCGGAGTGTAAAGTTTTCCATTGGGATGTTCGAAAATAACAGGGGAATTAAGTATTCTATCGCAGGGACTACCTCCATTATTCAAGGCAATGGTATAAATAAAAGGCTTAATGGTTGAACCTACCTGACGTTTCTGCCGTATCACCCTGTCATATTTGAAGTAACGGATATCGGGACCACCAACATATGCTTTGATACATCCATTCTCTGGATTCACTGCCAGGAAACTCGCATGAAGAAAAAACTTGGAATACCTGATCGAATCCATTGGTGTATGCACAGTATCTTTAAACGGATTTTAGTTTCATAAAAGACAGTATGTCAGTATTATAGCTACTAATATATTTCAAATTAGTAGCTACATGATTGTTTTCATCAAGTCGGTTTGTTTTATATCTAAAACATCAATAATTTTTTGTTGAAGCGTTTTTAGTTCCGTGATAATAATTTTAGGGCAATTTTTCCCTATTTTCAAATCTATTAATTTGATATCTTTTAATTCCTCTTCAATATCATGGTAGGCAAGCTGTTGTTTGTTTTCTTTGTTCCATTCCTTTAAAAATGGGAATA
>JBBQEI010000100.1:0-12029 GCA_038320545.1 Bacteroidales bacterium | reverse complement strand
GTAAAATTATGAAAAAAATCCGAATTTGGTGGAGGGGAGAACCTTCCGCGTGGAGTAAAAGCTTTAGAATTATGAAACTAACTTTGCTATTTCTGCTGATTGGGCTTGCACAGGTTTCTGCCAGTGTTTATGGACAAACAGCTAAGCTGACTTTAGAAATGCGCAACAAAAAGGTTGTGGAAGTATTGGAAGAGATTGAAAAGCAATCGGAATTCCGGTTTGCCTACAGTCCAGAGTTGATCGACATGGAACGGCGGGTAACCGTTACGGTCAACAAAAAAAACATCGATGAAACACTCGATGCGATTTTCCTCGGAACCGGGGTGAAACATGTTGTTTATGACAGGCACATCATGCTTTATCCGAAAGAAATGGACGTAATTCTTAAAAATGAATTGGCACAACAAAATGCACTAACCGGAAAAGTTACCGATTCGGATGGGCGTCCGCTGCCGGGAGTAACTGTGATTATCAAAGGAACTACGCAGGGAACTGTTACCAATGTCGATGGGGAATTTACTTTACCAAATGTAAAACCCGAGAATACGCTTGTATTCTCTTTTGTGGGTATGTTGACCCAAGAGATAGAGGTTGGCAGTCAAAACACTATTAATGTTGTAATGGTGGTGGATGCGATTGGTATTGAAGAGGTTGTGGCTGTGGGGTATGGAACGATGAAGAAAAGGGATTTGACAGGGGCTGTAGGATCAATTACCAATGAAGCTTTGACGGCAATTTCTCCATCAACTTTCAGCCAATCTTTACAAGGAAGGGTTTCTGGCGTACAGGTTACTTCTGTTTCCGGCAGGCCAGGTGCCGATGTATCGGTTAGAATCAGGGGCGTTGGTACTATTAATAATAATGATCCTTTATATATTGTTGATGGAACTCCCATTTATGGGGCTTTCAATTCCATAAATCCTGCCAATATTGAGTCGATGGACGTATTAAAAGATGCTTCATCTACTGCAATTTATGGGACAAGAGGTGCAAACGGTGTAATAATCATAACCACTAAGCGGGGGAAAGAAGGCAAAGCAAAATTAACTTATGATGCCTATACAGGGGTTCAATCACCAGTTAATCGCCTCGATTTATTGAATGCAGAAGAATTTGCTTTATATGTAAATGAAATGCGGGCATCACAAAAAGTTGATCCTTTAACCCCTGATTGGTCTTATCCTGACAATATTCCCGGTGGCATAGATACAGACTGGCAGGAAGAAGTGCTTCGTAACGCAATAGTGCAAAATCATAACCTAACCATTTCCGGTGGAGGAAACGGCACTTTGTACAATATTTCGGGCAATTATCTTAATCAGGACGGTATTATTCAAAGGTCAAATTTCAAGAGATATTCCATACAAGCAAATACAGATGCTAAAATCAGTAAACACATTAAATTTGGGAGCAGTTTAATTTATTCATATACTGTTGAAGGCTTGGTTGGAGGCGGCGGCATCTTAACACAGGCATTGCAACAATTGCCAACAATTCCCGTCAAGTTCGAAGATGGATCTTGGGGAGGAAATCCCGGGTTAAAAGATTTGTATACTGATGCGGCCAACCCGGTTACCCGGCTAAAATTAAATGAAAATAATCAATTCAGGAACAGGTTTCTTGGCAATGCTTTTATTGAAATTACGCTATTGGATGGTTTAATTTTGAAACCTATGTATTCTGTTGATTTTAGCAACAGAAGGAACAAATCATTTAGCCCGAATTTTATGGAAGGGACAATTGAGAAACCCTCTATTGATTTAAACCAGAGCTTTGCAAATTCAATAATCCAAACCTTTGAAACATCGTTGGCTTATACCAAGGTGCTCAATCAAAAACACCATATTTCTGCTATTGCTGTGTTTTCGGCCATAGAAGAAAAGGTAGAGTCTAATTCCATGTCAACAAATAACTTGTTGTCTACCAGCTTGCCATATTTTGATACGGCGATTGGCGATTTGAACGTTGGCGGCAATGGCAGCGAATGGGCATTGTTGTCATATACAGGAAGGGCCAATTATACGTTTCGCGACAAGTATTTATTGAGCGCAACGGTTCGTGCCGATGGTTCGTCCAGGTTCGGTGCCAACAACCAATGGGCAATTTTTCCCGCTTTTTCGGCGGGATGGAGGTTGAGCCAAGAAGCATTTATACACCTACCCACTTTTATTGACGAGTTTAAACTTCGGGGGAGCTGGGGGCAATCAGGAAACCAAGAAATTGGGCTTTACAGTTTTGTCGGCAGTTTGAACAATACGCGTTCGTATGTATTGGGGCAAAATCAGGACATTGTGCCTGGTGTTGCGCCAACTTCCCTTCCCAATCCTAATCTTAAATGGGAAACGACCGAACAAACTAATCTTGGTTTTGATGCGAATCTTTTTAAAAACCGATTGACATTTTCAACGAACTATTATATCAAAAATACACATGATATGATTGTTCGGGTTCCTATTCCAGGATTCTCGGGAATTTCAACCCCACCATACGTTAATGCTGGTTCAATGGAAAACAAAGGGTGGGAATTCGATTTGGTATACAACGGACAATTAGGCAAACTAAAGTATGCAGTTAGTGGCAATATCGCCTTCAATAAGAACAGATTGGTTAGTTTGGGCGAGGGGTCGGAAATCATAAGTGGGTCTTTCTCTCCCGATGGAAGTCAAGTTGGCGGCAAAAATACCACCATCACACGCCCCGGCGATCCGGTCGGATCGTTTTATGGCTGGCTGACAGATGGAATCTTCCAAACCCAGCAGGAGATAGCGGAACATGCCACTCAGTTAAGTTCAACAAGCCCTGGCGATATACGGTTTGTTGATTTGTATGAAGATGGTAAAATTGATGGACTTGACCGAACTATTATTGGTAACCCGTGGCCTGTTACAATCTATGGGCTTAATGCTTCGGCTGAATACCGAGGGTTTGATTTTTCGGCTTTCTTCCAAGGTAATGCCGGAAATGATATCTACAATGGAGTAAGGACAGTTTATGGAATTTCAAATACCACCCACAACGGTTTAAAAGAAGTTTTAAACCGTTGGAGAGGTGAAGGAACCAATTTTAATAATCCAAGGGCAATTTACCGTGACGTACCGGAGAATTCAAGGGCTTCGGATCGTTGGATTGAAGATGGCTCATTCATAAGATTAAAAAACTTGACACTAGGCTATACTATTCCCAATTCGTTGATAAACAAATTAAATATAGAAAACCTAAGGATATATTTGAGCGGAACAAACTTATATACTTTCACCAAGTATCCAGGAATCGATCCCGAAGTAGGAAGCAACTCAGATCTTGCCACGGGAATCGACTACAATGTGTACCCCGTTGCCAGAACTATTACATTGGGTTTAAACTTAACATTTTAAATTAAGCAACATGAAAAAATATATTGCAACATTGGTTCTATTAATCGTGGTTTTTGTTTCTTGCACTGAAGACTTTTTGGAAAGGTCTCCGTTGAGCAGTTTGACCACAGAAAGCTGGTACAATACAAAAGATGAAATGAAAGCGGCAATAAACGCAGCCTACGACCCCTTACAACAACAACAGATGTACTCACACGGAGCTTCGAGGTGGGGAGCCAAAACCGATGAAATGTACAGAGCCTTTGATTGGTATGGCTATACCTATACCCCAAGTAATTCAAGCTCGAATGGTATATGGAACTCCCTGTTCCAAGGTATTTTTGCCGCAAATGTATTTATTGACAAGGCTGGAAAATCAGAGCTTGGAACTGACTTTGTTGAACCGCTGACCGGAGAAGCCTATTTTTTGAGGGGATTTTATTATTATCATCTGGTTCGTTGGTTTGGTGGAGTTCCAATTATAACCATCCCGGTTAATGCCGAAACGAATTTGCAATTGCCACGAAATTCGGCCGATGAAGTTTACACACAAATTATCAGCGATTTGGAAGCTGCGATTGGAAAATTGCCATTAAAATCCAAATATCCGTCTTCCGAATTGGGGCGGGCAACCAAAGGGGCTGCCCAAACTATCCTTGCCAATATGTATTTGTTTCGGTCCAAAACGGGCGATCTGGAAAAAGTAAAAAGCCTGACCGAACAAGTGATCAGCTCGAACGAATACGATCTGGCACTGACTTATAAATCAATATTTGAATTGGCCAACGAAAATGGCATTGAATCGATTTTTGAAGCACAAATGCAAAAGGGTAGCCAATATGCCGATGGCAGCCGTATAAATCAATATGTTGCCGTCTACAACAGTACTTCCGTTCAGGAAAATTTTTATGACTTATGGGATTCAGCCGATGTCCGAAGGGATGTAGCTGTTTGTGTACCCGGAAACACGATAAATGACTATACGAACAAATCCGCATTTTACCATCAGGCAAAAATGCTGCTTGGGCTTCCAGGCCCCACATCAGTTGCCGGGGACAGTAATGATTCTCCGATGAATTATATGATTGAACGGTATGCGGATGTTTTATTGATAAATGCGGAAGCCAATAATGAGTTGGGTGAATCTCCTTCTGCTGACATTATCAACAATGTCAACCGCCTTCGGAGGAGGGCTGGACTAACCGACCTTTCCAATACTATTTCCAAAGAGAATTTCAGGTTGGCAATCAGACAGGAACGGAAATATGAACTCGCTTTCGAAGGGCATCGGTGGTTTGACCTGTTAAGGTATGAAAAACAAGGGATCGGCGGTGGCGTAACCGATGTTTTGGTTGACAAAAAATCACCGCATTACAATTCAGCCGTGGTATTGCCCAAACACTATTTGATGCCCATACCCCAAATTGAAATTGACAAGGTACCCATATTGGACCAAAATCCAGATTATTAATAAACGAAAAACTACAAAAAATGAAAAATACTAAAATAATTATCGCATTGCTGGCACTAATGTTTACGTTGTCCTGTGAAAAGGAAAAATACGAACTTACCGAAGCGACAAAAGAGTTCTTAATTGCTGCTTCCAATTTTAAAAAATGGCAATTGATTGATCCGAATTTGGCAAAACCTAATACGTTGCCACGAGACTATACCATTATTTTACCATGTTCAGGGGGGGAAACACCAAACGGGAAAGGTTATTTCTACCAAATTTACACCGATGGTAAAATTGAGTTGGAAGATGGATGTGGTGCTAAAAAGTTTATAACAGGAACATGGTCTTACAACACTGACAAATCGAAAATACTGGTGAACTTTCCAACTGAAACTTTCACTTGGGATGTTTTGGAACTTTCGGTGTCGAGGCTGGTATTTAAAATCGGCAATGATTTATATACTTTTATGCCAACGCCATTGTAGCTTGGCAAGGTGCATTCAAGCCTGTGCATCCGGATTATTTATTAATAAACAAAAAGTCCGATGTACAGGTTACATCATTTTCAAACAATAATTTCAATTACAATCGAATATCATGGAAAGACGAAATTTTTTGAGAACCGGTGGACTTGCTTTGGGCGGGGCAACCATTTCAGCTAAAGTCCACACGCACAATGCCGAAAAATTGAAAGTCCCAACAAAGGAGAAACTTTGGTTGTTTCTCTCGTCAATAGACAAAGAAGATATCCATCTCGCTAT
The DNA here is from genome assembly GCA_038320545.1 of Bacteroidales bacterium. Lineage (GTDB taxonomy): Bacteria > Bacteroidota > Bacteroidia > Bacteroidales > JAAUTT01 > JAAUTT01. Next base: position 6,459 of record JBBQEI010000100.1, on the reverse strand, counting down.
CCCAACAATTGCATGGATTGCCGATAAAGCTGGGGCAAGATTCGAAAATTACCTCGAAGCGGAACGCGATGGTAAACTTTTTGCCCGTTCCGGGAGTACTGTGTTGGGGGGGTTTCACCATCAACAATTCAATTATCTCAATTCTGTTTTCGATGTTGAATACATCATATATGGTGAAGCTCCGCTCTTTCGTTCATCTATTGATATTTTTGGTGCAAGGGTTCTCGCTGAAACAACTTCCTTAACAGAACTTTATGGTATTCTTTTGAAAGAAGCGAAAATTAACCGGGCAAAAGCTGCAATTTTTGGGCCGGTGGGTAAAATAAGAGTTAATGACAAAGAATTGGAAATAGGTTCTTATCTCTATGCCGACATTTATCTTGCAGAATCATTGGCATTCCCTGTACGGAATACTTCGGAGTTGGACTTGGTGGACGTAGTGATCGAAAACAAGAATTACTTGTACCTAAGTGACCAGGATAAGGGAAAAGTACTTTCTGACTTTCCTGCAGCGATTGAATTGGATAAGATATTGGCAGAAGATGATTATGGTACAATCACACTGCGCATAGCCAACCGATGGAAATCGCAGGCAAAAGGAATTGCGTTCGCAGATCCCAGTGCTATTTTATCGCAAATTGCAAAATTGTGCAGGGAAAAACGTATCCCTGTTTATGCACCGGCAAAACACATCAAGTCTTCCGATGTCGTGTTCAACCGTTATCAGGAAGAGTGTTCGGGAGTGGTCAAGGAAGCGGCAGAACTAGCAAAAGAAGTCAATAATTTGCTGATGGTAGGCAGGCAAACTACCGATGGTGATTTAATAGAATGGGCCAAAGACGGTGTTTGCCTCCAGATTATGGATCCGAACCGGCCTGCTTTTCCGATTGTGGAAACCGTTCCGCACATCTGGACAAAAGTTGGGGGTACCTTATATGATGAAGAGCCGGACGATGACCAGCTTAGGAAATTTGCCAAAGAAGGAAAAATATTGAACAGTCTATTTTGGCATTCGGGCGAAATGGCACACAATGAGGCAATGATTAATTTATTCGACCTTATTTGCTTTACAGGCGTGAAAATGGGCATCGGGGTACATGCGGCAAGATATGAAACGGCGCCACAACTTTGGGAAATGATCAACATCCCAAGAGCAAAGGGTGGTGTCCGATCGTATGTGGAACCTATATTGTATTCAGGCGGCATGGGGATTATGGCCGAAATAAATTGCCCTCCTTCCATTTTGACGAAACATTGTAACGATTCCCTTTCCCGTATCCGCGAATTGGTTGGCGAAGAGGCTCTCCCCAAAGGGCATTATGCGTTTCTTGATTCAGATTTGCCTTCATTTACCGAGTTCGACATGGAACTATTTAAGGCCATCGAAAACTCCGGACTGGAATATGCTGTATCGACGGCATTGCCGGGTAGAAATAAAATCCTTTACCAATCCAATGCTTTTGTGGTCGTCAATCAGACTCCAAGGCATTTTTATGCCGGCTCGCCTTTTGTTCGAATCCGCACCTTAGACGAATACAGTTCTGCAGTCATGACAAGCCCAGGGTGGGTACTTGCCACCATTGATTCGCCTGTACATGCTTTCACTCAATACATTTGGAGGAATGGCCAGGAGGTGATGAAACTTGTGGAATACATGACGAGAGGAGGGAATTTCATTAATGTTCTTCCCCATACGATTGCCCGTTACGCAAAAATATTGAAAGAAGAAGGATATTTGCCCCAATAGTCATATACTAAATGGCTTTGTGTTAAGAATGCTTTTTTCTTTTTTTTCAGATTTTAAAAATTATACAATGAAAAAAATAGTAGTTGGTTTGTTAGCTGTATTTATGTTCGGAAATGTACAATACCTAAATGCACAAAAAAAAGGGATTGTACTTGTAGAAGCTGAATCATTTGATGAGTATGGAGGATGGACGATCGATGCACAATTTATGGACCAAATGGGTTCGTCCTACTTGATGGCACATGGCATGGGCAACCCTGTTGAGAATGCCCAAACAAAGGTACACTTTCCCACGTTGGGCAATTACAGGGTTTTTATTCGCACCATGAACTGGGTTCCCGGACATTTAGCTGGCAAGTTTTCAATCAAAATTGATGGAAAGTCTTATGAAGGTTTTTTAAAACCTACCGATGATAGGAATTGGAAGTGGTATGATGTTGGGATTGCCGATATTGAAAAAAATGAAGTTTTGTTAGAACTTCAAGATTTAACCGGATTCAACGGGCGTTGCGATGCAATTCTTTTTGCCAATATAAATATGGAAGGCTTTATTCCACCCAATGAGACAGAGGCTCTGTTTGGGTTTAGAAATAAAATATTAGGGATGGATAAAAAATGGGAAAAAGAAGAGGACTTTGATTTGGTAGTGGTTGGAGGTGGTTTTTCCGGTATCTGTGCTTCTGTGGCAGCCGCTAAACTTGGACTTAAAGTTGCCTTGATCCAGAACCGGCCTGTACTCGGCGGCAATGCAAGTTCCGAAGTTCGGGTCAATCCAATAGGCAAAACAAAGTATCCACCTTATTTCAGGAATGCCGATATTGTAAACGAACTTCTCGATACATTACCCCAACGGACTTATTCCCAACTTAATGTAGTTGACGACAAAAGATTGGACGTTGTCTTAAAAAATAATAACATTAGATTATACCTAAACACACATGCCAATGAGGTGGCGACAAAAAACAACAGAATTGTTTCGATAAATGCCATTGATGTAAGAACAAACCAAAAATTTACATTTGAAGCACCTCTTTTTGTAGACTGCACCGGTGATGGTACCATTGGATATCTTGCAGGGGCAGAATATCGAATGGGCAGGGAAAGTCGGTGCGAATTTGGCGAATCTCTTGCCCCTTTAAAACAAGACTCACTATTTATGGGCAATACGCAATATTGGTATGCGAAAGAAGAAAGCGACTTGTCCGATTTCCCCAAATGTCCATGGGCATTGCCGATTGAAAATGAAGCCATGTACAACGTGCCTACGCCCCGGTGGCCCATGTTGCTTGTTCCGGGCATTGCGGCCTCGTCGGCATGGAACTGGGAGTCCGGATTCAATAAGAACACCATTGAAGACGCTGAATATATCAGGGACCATAACCTGAGGGCAATTTATGGAACTTGGGATTTCCTGAAAAATAAGAGCCCAAAAAAAGAAAAATATTCAACCGCCAAGATGCAGTGGGCAGCGACAGTCTTGGGGAAAAGGGAATCACGGAGATTGGTGGGCGATGTCTTGCTGACCCAAAACGATATTATGGACAATAAAGAATTTCCCGACGGTTGTGTAACAACAACGTGGTACTTCGACCTTCATTATCCGCACCCGGACAATACCAAATATTTTCCGGGGGAAGAATTTCGATCCATTGCTTATGACGATCCTAATTGGAAATTATATGGCGATCAATTTCCCGGTCATTTTATTCCGGTCGATCCTTATCTGATCCCATTCCGTTGTTTCTATTCGAAAAACGTAAAGAATTTGATGATGGCGGGTAGGAACATAAGCGTAACCCATGTCGCTCTGGCAACGACCCGTGTTATGCAAACTTGTGGCATGATGGGCACCGTGGTAGGCCGTGCAGCTTTTATACTGAAAAAATATAATGACGATCCTGAAACAATTTATAGCAAATATTTGGATGAGTTTAAAGAATTACTTTTGGATCCTGAATCCGGGACAAGATAACCACTTTGTTAATAAATTGTTCTATTGTTTATACATATTCCAATGAGTTTCTGTTTCGCACATAACAAATCCCTGTCAACAAAGAATAAACTGTCAGTCGATAATATGAAAATGGATAGCGCATTCTTAGCCTAATTAGTGTGGCTATGCAAAAGAATAAGATGAAAGCTTTATTCGCCTTTGATTCAGTAGCAACTGACAAACTCAAGGCAGATAACATAGGATCACATGATATTGTTGTGGGATATTTTCTATTAGGCATAAATCTTTGAAAACCTGAACAAGGGGAAATGGATATCGGCTACACCTCTTTGGGCAGCCCTGACTGCTTTTATTTTAGCCTTAACTGATTCAGTAGAAGCGTTGGTGCTTCAATTGTCAAAAAAATTAAGGATGTTAGGATAGTGTGCATATATTGTAACAGAAATGACCTTAGATAATTTGAACCCTGAATCTATTGCATCATTGAAGTTGGCTAATACGATTTGTAAAATATGCAGAAATATAACGAGGGTTCCATCTTGGGTCCAGAAAAATAAAAACTATTTAAGGGGTAGGTTGTTACTGTTTTAATTAAAATAATTCACCGGAGTGACGCACGGTTCACCCGGTGAATAGAAACATACTATGATAAGAATGGCATCAGGGAAAAAATATTTTTTACAAGGACTGGGGGCAACCGTTTGGCTTCTTCTTGCCGGTTTTGTAAATGTATCTCCCGATCAGCTCCAAACAGGTTTTTGGGCCATGAAAGGTACATTGTCCACCCACATTTTTGTAGATGAACATGACTCTCTATCGGGCCCTGAAATTTTCGAATTGCAGGACGAAAACGGATTGACGATTTGGTTTGGCAGGCATATTTTTAAAGATGTATGCATATCGGGTGAATGCAAAATGATCCGCCTATGGCTGTTTTGGGACGGAGCGGCAAATTACCTTGGGATGCAAACCCCAAAAGGGGAACCGCTCACCAAATCGGACCATACTTTGTTTGAAACGACAGATTATGAGAAACTTGAAGGAATCCTTCGTGATACCGCTTCTATCCTAAAAGATTTAAAACAGGAGGAATTAATAATTGTGCCCGACTCCATCGACCCTTACGAAGTGGACGGTTACACGGCAGCCACTCAACCTGCGCTCGCCGAGGTAATTGTTAAAGATGCCGTATTTACCTGCCATACCCTGTGGCACGCTGTTTATGGTCCATCCAAAGATGCTATCGATAAAATTCTGGAACAACGCTTAAATGAAGAATTCCTGGCGAAAATGTTTGCAACCCAAAATCCCTCTTATGTTTCCTGGGCTATCAAAACCATGCAAAAATTCCCTGTATTCCACAAGGCTTTTTATCCGATGATCATGGAATTCATTAAGTCCGGAAATTTCGGTTTAGCAAAACAGTCAATGGATTATTTTCAGCCCGGATTATTGGCTGATGCCTCAATACAACATCAACTTGTGGAAGTAATGACAGAAACTGAAATGAATGTTAAATATGAGATCCTTTGGAAATTTATAGCTTATGGTAACACGGACGAAAGTGTTGTCCTTGACCTATTACAAATGTTCAATAATCAAGATCTAGGAGTAGGTGCTACATATAATTTAATCTTACGATTGGTTAAACCTGAATACTTAAAAGGGAACGAAGAAATTGCCCAAATTATCCACCATCTTTCTGAACATGAAAATGGCTACATACGAAACCTGACACGGAAATTTTTAGAAAAAAATAAAACTAAAGATTCTGAGTAAGATTCAATACCAGCAATCTCTGGACTCGCTTCAGCTAGCTCCTGAAATCCAACAAATCGTCGACATGCTTTGTCGGTGTATCTGTAAATTTTACAGAAACACGGGTTTGACACCGAACATTAAATAAAACTTTAAACCTACTAAAATGAAATCAAATCTTACAAAAACATTAAGCCGTAGAAGTTTTATAGGAACTTCTGCCGTTGCATTGGGCGGATTCACTATTGTTCCAGCTCATGCCGTTTCAGGATTGGGGCATATTGCCCCCAGTGATAAATTGAATGTTGCCGGAATCGGTTTTGGCGGAATGGGCCGTGGCGATATCGAAGATGTTGCAAAGACAGAAAATATTGTTGCACTCTGCGATGTTGATTGGAACGAATCGGTTGAAAAGGTATTTGCGACCTATCCCAAAGCCAAAAGGTACAAAGACTTCCGTGACATGTTGGATTCCCAAAAGAAAATTGATGCAGTTATTGTGGCAACTCCCGACCATAACCACGCTCATATCAGCATGGAAGCGATAAGGCGCGGAAAACATGTTTATACTGAAAAACCGCTTACCCACACGGTTTACGAGGCGAGGATGCTAACCGAAGCGGCCAGAAAATATAAGGTTGCGACACAAATGGGCAACCAAGGACAAGCATCGGATGCAACGCGGCGTTTGCAGGAAATGATTTGGGACGGGGTAATCGGTCCGATTCACGAAGTACATGTTTGGACCGACCGTGCCAACCGCGGACTTTCCGATACTTATTGGCCGCAAGGAGTAAAACGTCCACTTGACACCCCTCCTGTTCCCAAAACGCTCGATTGGGATTTGTTTATCGGGCCTGCACCAATGCGACCTTACCACCCTTCCTATCATCCTTTTAAATGGCGGGGCTGGTTGGACTTTGGCACCGGGGCATTGGGCGATATCGGTTGCCACTCGTTCGATTCGGTTTTCCGTGCTTTAAAACTTAAATACCCCACC
>JBBQEI010000099.1:0-12411 GCA_038320545.1 Bacteroidales bacterium | reverse complement strand
GATTGAAACTGTTGAATTAATTTTTCCATAAAAATGAGTATTACATTCAGCAAAAATAAATAATTAATGTAGAATGCGATCGGCATAAATGCGATATATTCAATTTTCAGTTATTTCTTTTCATAAACCTTATTTCCGCTTTTACTGAAATGATATCGTCCTCCGCGAGGACCTGTATAAATAGTCTGCCCATTTGCAGTTTTCCCGGTTGCTTTGTCTGTTTGTCGTTTGTTTTCAGATGGCTTATCTTTTTGACTCGCCGTATTGGATCTTGTCCAGGACCAGGAATTGAGGGTTAATGTACTCTCAATGTTTTCTTCCTGTTGGTCTGGTAATTGAGGGAAAAAGTCAATTCCTGTAAACTGCTCAACACTGTCAATGGTCACTGCATACCTGAAGTGGTTCACTTGAACCTGTATTTGGCAGAATAAAACCAATACCTTTTATTTCCGGCTCAGTATAATCGAGAATTACTTTGTAATAGTATTTTGGAACTGATACTTTGTTATTTCCAATAGTCAAAAGCCCGCTTGTTAAAACGGGTCCGGTAATTACATAAACCGATTGATTGTCGACCGCCCAGGTTCTTACCTGTTCTTCAAGTTTTTTCCAGATACCACGGTTAAACCCTGGTTCCTGCGGACTCATATTGCTGTAATAAAACGATTCTGCCATTGCAGTGGATGACCAGCTCATATCAGCAGCAGGTGCTAAATGGCCACTGTCATAACCACTACCAACGTAATCACTCTTATTAGCAGTCTCTGTGGTTACTTGCGGGTCAACAATGAATTTATCGGTACGGTTATTAATTTTATCTGTCTCTTCTTTTGTTAATTCGTAAGCAACCCAGCTTGCTTGTTCGTATTTCTCATTGTATAACAGTGAATAACCTTTATGCGTTGTGATGATATCACTCTGGTTTGTTTCGGGAAGTTCCAAACCGATTACTCTTATTGCGTTGTTTAAGCCTGATACCTCACCCTTGGCAGAACGAATTCTACTTCTCTCAAAGACAAAAGCATTTTTGTCATCGATGATTTTTGATGATTGCTGTCCAAAACTCAAGGTTTGAATCGCAAAAACAATCGATAATAGGAGCAATCTTTTTTCCATTGTTTTTCGACTTGCTTGTATGCGAATGCCCAGACCAGAAAAAGTATGTAACAAAACGTCAGTCTTTCATCATTTTAAAGTTATATTTTATTTAAGTTTATATGTCGTGATATCATAAATTATGCCTTGTGAGGTCAAAATATATGCCCTTTCATCACAGTTATAATAATTCGGGATCTTACTGGTTATAGTAATTCGTTTAAGACTTGTTTGTCCGAAAGAGGTTGAGTTGTCCGTGAGTAAGGGTGCTCTGTTTTTAAAATTCCAGCAATGACCATAACCAGTAATTATCAGATCATCAGGAATTATAATATCTGTACTAAGAATTGCAGCACCACTGCCATCCACATAATGTTTGTTTCCTGAAAATGTCACACGGGAATCATAGAATGACAAATTATCATTGATTTCCAGTTCATCTCTTTCCTCCTCACAAGCTACAAATAAGCTTAAAACACACAGAGATAATAAGACAATACTTTTAAATTTTATTAACATATTTATAATTTTATAATAAGGTTTATGATTAATGAATAATAAATCCAAGCCCAAATGAAAACCCGGGACCTATATCTGAATCAGAATAATAATCTACACTTAGATACATCGTTTGTGCGATTGGTACGAACAGTCCACCAGTTATGGCAGTATAAGCATGCTTTGTAAGATAGGGTTCAGAAAATAAATCACCAGAATGAATTATAGGTCCACTATTCCCCGCGAGATAATCATGTTCTGCTTTATAAGCTTTTTGAAATTTATCAGTTTGTATTATTGCGCAGCCAGCTGTCACTACAAAAATAAATGGCTTTTTAATCGTATAGCCCAGTTTAAAATTGAGAGGGTAATTAACAGAATCGGCGCTATATATTCGTCCACTCTCTTTGACATTTTGGCCTATATCATAAGCTGTTACATTTTCTATAACTACATCCGTCTGATTTATTTTATAAGGATTTAAGTTTTTATGTATACCCACCATCAGAAGGAGTCTGTTACGGGTAATACCAACATTTAAACCATATTGACCTACTCCATAATCAGCACCTAGTATACGATACGAACTTGGAAATAATTTTGTATAAACGGTCATGGGTTTATTCACAGAAATTATTTTCTTTTTAGTTAAATACCCACTTTTTTTAAACATAAGAGAATGAGAGCCAAGTGGCATATCTATTGATAGAGAGGATATACCTTTATCAGCACCATCAACATAAACTTTACTGCCTGAAGGTTTGGTTGTAATTGAAACCTGGTAAGCAGACTCTTCCAAATTGAAATTAAATGCATCATTTTGCTGATCAACAGTAAATTCCCGTACCAAAGATTCATAATGCTCACGCTCAATTTTAATTGTATGTTTCCCAATACCTAATTTAACATGCAAATTGGATTTGTCGCTTAACAGATTACCATCAATATAGACAGTTGCTCCCATAGCAGGACTAGTTGTTATTGCGACATTCTTAGCATTAATCATTTTAAATTCTTTGAAATCTGTCAATTTATTTTCTAAAACTTCAACTGAATAAGACGACATTTCCGACATAAAACCAGATTTAGTAAAACTGACTATGTAAGTTCCTTCTTGCAATGCCAATTTTTCAACAGGGATATTACCAACTTTTTTTCCATTTATCGTTACCTCGGCACCGGAGGCATTCATTCCAGATAAAATTGATAGCAGACCCATTTTAGGCTTTAGATTTATATTTAACTCATTCGTTGCACCCGCAGCCAAACTTACTTGCTTGGTTTGCGGATAATAATGTGGGGCACTAAACTCTATGTTATGCGTACCCTTAGGACATTCATAGTCTTTCCCCTGAATTATGTACGTAAGTTCATTGTTGTCGAATAATACCTTGGAAGTTGGAATTGCCGGTTCAATATTGCAATTTAAAAATGCAAATTTTGGGATAAGTTTATACTTTGATTTTTTACCTTTTGAACTGCTTATCAATATAGTATCATTAACAATTTCATACCGATCAAGAGTTAGGGTAATTATTTCCGGACCTGTTTTAAATCCGTTAATTGTATAAGGAGTTGTGAAATTCTTTTCATTGAATGGTGGATTACCTACCATTTGTATGACAGCCCTTGGTGGTGTTGTTTCAATAGCATAACTTCCAACTTTTACATTGGGGTCTTCAGTAATATTGTCATCATTGCTGATTGGTGTCTGTACACGAAAAAACCTTACTTCTTTTTTTAGACTATCTAAGTCAATTATTGTCTTGAAGTAATTCTTAGACTTAACGGTTAGTTTTTGATTTCCTGTTTTCATGTAAATTCTATATCGGTCATTTTCATGCTTATTACTAGTTATAGGACCATCAAATTGCAAATCAAGATTTGGCGGATTAGGAAATATTATTACCAAAGCATCATCTCCTTCAGATGGAACGTCTGCATTAATTTTTTGCAATTCCCTGGTTTTATCACTCGATATTAGTTGTTTAACAATGGAAAGCTTAAAGTATCTGATCTCTTTGTTATTTAATGCTGGTAAAGAATACTCATTCGGCCTGCCATAGTTTAGAGGAAAATTTTCTACACCGGGGCTACTGATATTTATGCCGCCAGAAGGAGGTTCAATACTTACCAACAATTTATATAATAATCCATCTTTAACTGGCTGATCGATATTTTCGTTATCTGATATGAAACGATAATCCTCTCTACCTTCAAAAACCAAAAGTGCTTTCCCTTCGGGAACATCGTAAGTAATTGTTTTCGCTAAGGCTGGAAATTCTTCCCAATTTACCCTTACCTGACCATACGACACAGAACATAAAATTGTCAATGTTATAAAAATGCACGCCACTACAGAAATTCTTCCTTTTTTCATGGGGTATAGTTTCATTAATTTATTTTAAATGAGCCAGTATTAAATATTTCGCCTTTAGCTAATTCTCTGCCGTTAACCATTTCAGGTTGCCAGGTTCGTACGTGAATTATGGGGTTTTCCTCATCGCTGAAATCAATCAGTAAAAACACATAGCCCACATCACTGTATTTCGATGAATTCCAATATTGTTTTATTGTAACCCCATAATAATTCGGGTATTTATCATGTCGAACGACCTTCAAATCATCAAACTTGATATTGAGGTAGCTGTTTGCAGCAAATATTTGCTGCATCTTTGTCATATACTCCGATTTCGTTTGTTTGACATAAACTATTTTTTCCTTGGAAAGGCTTTGCATCGTGCTATTGCTATCACTCACCTTTTCCTTTATCACTTTTCCAGTTATAATTAAGGCATCATTTGAAAACACTTTCTTTAAGAAATCCAAATCTTTCCGGTTGTATGAAGTGCGGAAATTCTCAACAAAATTTAGGATTGTTTCCCTGCGTCTCATATCAGTAATATCTTTTCCCTCTGCCATCACTTTTTCATATTGACTTGTTCCTATAGAAAGGTAGAAATTATCGATAACCCCGGTTTTAGTAAACACGATAACCCCTTCCTGGTTTCTATGGGTCGAATCAGCGTTTGTCATAAATAACATGATGTTCCGGAGTTCCATTCCGCCACTTTTCAGGTTTAAAATATCTTCATATATTTCATCTTCCCCCGAGCGAAATGGGCTTGTTTCCCACAACGCCAAAACAGCGCTTTTAGCACTATCGCTCATTTCTATACCTGCTAACGATGGCACTGTTTTATTCGTAAATGCCAGATTAATTTCTGAAAGCAAATTCGACACGTTCTTGTCAATTTTTGCTTTTAACGTTTTGTTTTCGATACTGCCAACATCGACTACCGTTTTGAACTGCCCAAAGGAGCAAAAAACATTAAACAGAAGTATCGTCAATAAAACAGGTTTCTTTAAAACAGTTGTATCCATAGTATTATGTTTAAATTCATTTTCAACTAAAATCTTTTAAATACTTTTTCTTTTTCTAAAATAGTTGTATCCATACTTGTATCAGATTTTTTGCATCGTTTTCGATATTTATCGATTTTTTTACAGATTTAAGGTCTTTGCGTTCAGAATTTCCCTTGTCGAAAAATGAAACAATTTTACGGGTAACAGGGTCGATTAACACGATGTAAAAGTTTTCGGGAGAATTAATCCTTCGAAAAGCTTCTGTCGTACTATACATTAATTTATTGTCCGCTTTTCCTTTATCAAGCAAAGGCTTTAGTTCAACACCGGTATTACAAGCCACCAAGCTTTCGAGCAAGGTTTTTGGAGCAGAGGGAACAATCTCGTTTTTTATTTCTACGTGGGTAACTTGTTCTTCTGCTTTCACCTCATGAACTTGAGGTTTCACTTCAGGTACCTCAGTTGATTTATCGGCTATTTTTTTATTCTTAGATGCTTCCGAAGCTTCCGTCCATTTTATTTCGGTTACTACCAATGGCTCTTTTCCTTCAATAATACGGGTAACATTTTCAATGGGGACAAAGGCTACCACCTTAGTATATCCATCGTCTCCCAACGATTTCACCAGATATTGTATGTATTTAACCAATATATGCGATTTCCCATTGAGAGAATTGACATCCTTAATTTGCTTCGAAATATTCGCCATTAAATCGGTACGGGAGGCTTCCTTTACCTTAAGGGTATCATAACCATCACTATCCCCACTGTAATACTTTCCAGATCGTTTAATATCTTTCAAACTCGGTATATCTTGAGCCAGCAAAACAACAGGGCAGATGAGAAGCCAAATCACGAATCCTTGCAAAAAAATAGTTGTGTAAAGTTTACTCATAAGTATTTCTTTTAAAGAGATCATCTATATTAGAACCCTTCTCTTTCGTATTCCCAAATAATTCTTTTATATTATGACACGGTATATAAGGGTACAGGATGCCACTTACGTAGGCCTGATTTCCAAACAACAATGGCTCCGTGGTTTTTACATCGAGTAAATGAATGTAGTTTAGCGCTGGACAATAAATGATCAGGCTTCCCCTTATACCATCGGGCATATTGGCTTCAACACCAAAAAATAACTTAAACTGCGAATCGAAATGAGACAGGAATTGACCTACCGTCGTTGAAACTGACAGGTCGTTCCCTCCATAGCTCCTTATTTTTAATTCCAGTTGAATCTGTCTGCTAAATGGCAAATCGGTTAAAAACAAGTTGGAGAGTGACTCCCCAATGGAGTCCTTCTGAAATAATACCTTGATGCCATCCTTCTCCTTTTTGTAATAGGTGTTAGCTGTAAAACCTTTTATAAGGTAACTATCCCCTTCGCTTACAAGTATTTTTCCTTTACTTTTCAGCGAACCGGGAACAAGGACATTCCCGGGGATTTGCAAGACCTTCACGTTTTTTAAAAACTCACTGTAAATAAACTCATCAAGTTCCTTCTTATCCATGGCCCGAATCAGGGCATTCACCTTTGGAAATCCGAACTCTAATCTTTCCGAATTCGAATTGAGGAGCAATACCCTATAATTTAAACTATCCTGTTTGATTGAAACTCCGGTTAAATTGGAAACAACATTTTGTATAAAATTTGGATTGTCAAACAGAGACCTTTTCTGGAAATTACTCGAATAGTACAAAAATACCTTGTCTTCCCTTTGTCTTGCATTTCTAGCCTGTTCGTCATCGAGAATGAACTGAAGTAACTCACGCTCGATAAACGAATAAACATAAGGGTCATTTGTATTTTTAATCGAATCGTTAAACAATTTCAACCCTAAATGAACCAATTTATTTCCATCGAATTCACTTTTCAGGCGAAATGCTGAACCTTTTAAAACACAAGTACATTCCTCATTTAGGTGTAACCCTTTTTGACAATTCGCTGGCAATTTTTCCCAAAGCGTTTCAAGACTTTGAAAAGCAAATTTATCTTGTGCCCTAGCGGTCAACACAAAAAAAAGAAATATGCAAGTCAGTTTATAATACATTTATTGTCCAATAAATAGTGCAGCCTTTTGTTGTTTATCTTTCCCGAATAGTTTGCCATTAACCAGATATCCATTATGAAATACTCCACTAACATATTCTCCGGCCTCAGCATATCTCTTTTCAGGATCGTTCGGATTAATAATTTGCCTTTGGTTAAAATACATGATGCCTTGGCCATGAGCTATTCCATTTTTAGTTGGGCCTTCGTAGTATCCAAAGTCATATTTCACAGTCGCGTGTTCAACTATAACTGATTCTGTAGGTTGGCGAGAATCAATAGGTTCAGCTATAATCCCTGGGTTTCCTGTTGTCCTTTCCGTTTCTTTTTTATCCTCTGTTTGTGTTGAGCTTGGAACTTTGATATTTCCCTTTACACCATTATCTCCCTCTTTGCTAGTATTGGAAATGGTGGTTACAACCTTATCAACAACTTTCACTACATCCTTCGTCTGTTCAACCTTTGACTTGGTAGTGAAGAAAAAAAATGCACCGATAATAACGACTAAAACCAACAAACCACCACCAATTATGATATACTTCTTTTTGTCTTTAGGAGGATTCAATTTTGCATAGTCCTCTGGTGAAAGTTCCTGTATACCACATTCAATATGTCCTTCTGGACACCTAATCTTTCCATCTGCATCTAATAACTCATTGTATTCATCCTCTGTTATATATGGATTTTCTTCATTCAAACATTTATTACAAGTCGCCTTGTAACATCGGTATAATTTTACTTTATTTTCCATATTTACTTTATTTATTGTTGATTAGTTTTTCAGCAAGAACATATGCATCTCGATATCTCAAATAGTTTATATTTGTTGTATCATTCTTTACCTTAACCAAATAACTGTCTAAAAAGGAGATCAAAGACTTTGAGATTTTTTCAGATGCATCCGTATTATCAATAAGCTTCATAGCTTTTGTACGAATAACATTATATACTGAAGCATTTATGAATCCATCAATTTCAGCATTGGAATTTTTTCTGTCCAACGTTTTAAAGTCACAGGATAGAAATCCATCAATACTCTTCGATTCAAGATAAACTGTGACAACTTTCGTATTATGAACAATGCCACTGTCAACAATTACCTCTGTTATCTTCCAATATTTTTCTTCACCATAATCCTCAAATCCATCATCTACAGAATTTAGAATTAATAGATAGGGAAGAAGTAAGTTTTTCATTTCATCTGGCGTATGAGGAGGCACTAAATCAACAAGACATTGTATATCTTCTGTATGCATCAGGAAATGTACCTGATGATCGTTTTTCAATTCATCGTACTTCTCTTTTAGCTTAATTATATTTTCGATTTGATCAGGCTTAATAGGTTCAAAGAATTGAGCAATGGAGATTTCATTTTTAAATCTCCCATCATTAATCTCAATAATATCATCATTACCTCCAAAACCTAAAGTAGTCTTAATGGTATTTTGCAAATTTGAATAAAACTGTAATATACCATTGTTATTTTGATTTAACCCCTGAAGTTTTGGTAAAATCACGATCCGGCGGTGCGTAGTTTTTATCCCTTTATCCATGCTGTTTACAGTAGAAAGTGGGGATGAGAAATTATTCATATCATCAAACATTTTTTTCAGTTTTGCATTATTTGCATCTTTATTAAATTTATTATAAAGCACCTCGATGATATGGGCGTTATAGAAATTATCTTCTAAATTCATATCGCTAAAGTTCCTATCCGACAATAGTTCATCGATTTTCTTATAGGCATCTTTCATTATTGGAAGATCTTTATTCCTAAGCGCATCAACATCTTGAAATACCTTGTCTTTGTGCTCATATATTAAATTTGCGAGACCATCAATAACAGAATCAAACAATTTTTCATTCTTCATCAATTCTGTTTGAAACTGCTCAATTCCTTCATCATTCGAAACCACATTAAATCCCTGTATTTCTTGATTGCCCGTCAATTTTCTTTTTTCCTCTTCGTATTCTTGGTTAAGTTTATTTCTGCGGTCAATAATTTTTTTGATTTTATTTTCAACTTCTTTTTCTATTTCCAACAACTTCTTTTTTAATTGGGAATTAATTAGTTGAATAGCAAAGCTGATTCCTTTTAATTCTATTGTACTTTGCCAGAATACCCTTAAAGCCTCTTGGTAATTTTCAATTGACTTTTCGCGTTTTTTCGCATTATTAAAAATTAATCCAAACGAGTCAATGTATTCTTTATTAATATTTTTTAATTCAATTTGTCGTTGCTGAACCTGTTTCGTGAGTATTTGTTGTTTATTTAGTAAGTCTTTTTCAAATTTGGCAATATAATCCTGAGCAATATAAAGTAAAATATCACTATACGATTCAAGTGGGTATTTTAAATTCACTGCATTTGAAAAGATTTTATCTTTAATTCTATTTGCTAAAAAATCAGCAACCTGTGGGATGTTGTTTAGCATATTAGAATAATATCCCTCGTAGCCAAAGCCCTTATACTCTTTGTTGAAATAGTCATTTATTGTGAGTTGCAAGAATTTAAGCAATTCATTATCTTTTATAAATGAACCATTATATTGCTTAGTAGTTGATAATAGAGTAATGTGCTTTTTATATGCTTTATTAAAGGAGGAAGAAAAAGAATAATCATCTCTGCCTTCAGTTAGTAGTTTATTATTTTTATCAATCATTGGTTCATCAAGAATTAAGTATTTATAGGTCAAATACCAATCTTGAAGCAAAGCTGTATTTAAAGTTAAAGTTATGTTGTTCTTCTCGTTTTGAACATCTTTGGTCTGTGGCGAACTTCCTAAATAACCCTTACCTGCTATTTTATCAAAATTTTTGTATAGCAATTTATTAAATGCATTCAATACCAATAGATAGGCAAAACTTTCCCGAATCTGCATTTTAGGCACACAAATTTTAAATATTCCGGGTATCCGATATTTACAAGTTAAACCCCAATAATTTGCAGGTATGTCTGTAATATTTTCTCCTGCGTCAATAGCTTCTAAGATTTGATAAAATGTTTGTGGAGTGCCAGTAGTTGTAGTCGCAGTAATGGTTACTGTCTTTAAATATAGAATTGATGCAATTGGTGTAAAAATATCCGAAAATCTAATTTCTTTACTGTTACTTCCTGCAAATAGGTATATAGATTGTATCAGATTATTTGTCTGAATTTTATCTCTTTTTTTCGTAATATCGCGAGGATTGAATGTGCCAGTTGCAAGTCCATTGATTTCCTTTAGTGCGGCATATCCATTAATCTGGTAAAAAGATATATTTTTATTTGTTCCAGTAAATTGTCCACCCCATCCTTCAGGTACTTGTAATTCAGGGATTTTCAAATAAAGATTTATTGAAACTTTAGATGATAAATCTTCAAATTTTTTCAGCAGATTTGCAGTAACATCAATAATGCTGCCACTTCCGGTGCCACCAGCTAGTCCAGCGATAATATGAATTTGTAGTTTTGAATTTGTTCTATTGGTAAGTTGATCATATTTTGTCCAGATAATGGCAATAATTTTATCGATGTTATCAATTAAATTTACTCTTCCTAAACGCCTCATTTGATTACCAGCTTTCTTAGCAAGTTCTTTATCCAATAGAATATCTCCCCAATCGGAATCATTACCCAAAAACTCTGGTCTGTTTGAATAATTATTAAGTTTATCTTTTAAAACACCTGCTTTTATTACTAAGTTAGATTCTCCAAATAATTTTATATCCGTTCCTTGATATTCCCATTTATCATCATCAAATTCACTCTGTTTACTATCTACATAAAGAAATTCAATGTCATTTAAAACATCAACTTGAATATCTCCATATTTTTCAACAATTTGTTGCCTGAAATTTTTAATTACATTGCCACCGGTACCACCTAAGCCGATAATGATGTGTTTTAAGTCGCTCATATTAGTTAATTTTGAATTATTGTTTTTATTAGTTCCAAAGTGCTGTCAGGACTTAACGCTATTAATTTCGATTTTAACTTTTTAACAACGGGTTCATCTAAAAAATCGGCTAATAATTGAATAGTAGCTTGTTGTTTTTGGTCGTCATTCTGAATTTTTTCGAGTTCATTAATCCGCGTAATCCAGTAATCTTTTTTATCATTTAGTTGTTTAATGTCGTGCCTGGTTAATCCGGTATCAAAATCCATTAATTTTACAGCAATATTAGTTAAGTCATCATCAGAAGTACCTACTATTTCAGAAATCTTAAGCGTTTCTACATAATAATGTTGGTAGCCAAAATAGGAGCCCAAAGAGGTTCCGGCGACCAGCACAATGATTAAAAGGATTTTCATATTTAAGAAGGAATAGGTTTGTCGATTTTTTAGTTATTTTTCGAAGAATTCTTTCTCAGCTTCCCCCAAAATTTTGAAGAAACGTCATTTTGCAAAATGCAAAACTATTGTTTCTATTGTATTCAATTTGGGAATTTGACTTAACCGTAAACGAGAAATTGGTCGATAAATGATTCTTTAAAAAACCAGTTGAAAAGTTAAGACTATAAAAGTCATTTTTTAATTTTCTCATCGTAGGTAAATCAAATATTGTTAATATTGACCGCAATTTACGAGTAATATTTTATTCTGCAATTTTTTTCTGAAATATTTTAAGTTTAATTGCAATAAGATTACATAATATTAAAAACAACCACAATTGTTAATGTATATTTTGCCTGTATATTTTTGTAACTACTCAGGTGCTTAGTTTTTGATAAATTCTGCTCCAATTAAGAATTGCTAATTTTCCCCTGAACTCGTTCTGCGTAGATTGAGTCGCTAATTACGTGTTCTTTTCCGTGTGAGCGATTGTCGCGGGGGTAAACTCTGAAAACTCAAGATTATGTTACAATTTGTTCATAACTTGACTCTTCGTTGTTGGTAAACAATTAGTTAATAATTGTCTAATTTGTATTTTCAGCAACGATCTTTGTTGAAAACAAAGTAGTTATGGTCTCGAAGGCGGAATTACGAAAGCTAAGCAAGGAAAAACTGGTCAATATGGTCTATGATCTGTTGATCAGGGTTGACAACTTGGTAGCAGAAGTACAAATCCTAAAGGAAGAGGCAAAAGTCCTTAAGGCAGAAGTACAAGATCTTGAGGAAGAGGTAAAAAGGCTTAAGACACCTAAAAACAGCGGCAACAGTTCCCTTCCTCCTTCTCATGACCTGTTTAAGTTCAAGAATCAAAGTCTTCGGGAAAAAAGCGATAAAAAATCAGGTGGGCAACCTGGACATAAAGGAGAAACGCTCCTCATGTCACCTAATCCTGACAAAATAATAGAACATTGGCCTGACCAAAAATGCCCTCAATGCGGTAAAGTTCATGCGGATAATTCAAGTCAAATCATTGGCAAACGTCAAGTTATAGATATTCCTATGATTAAAGCGAGTGTCTTTGAGCATC
>JBBQEI010000098.1:0-13929 GCA_038320545.1 Bacteroidales bacterium | reverse complement strand
TTGAACTTGAGAATTTTGTACAGGAAGTTTCAACCAGTAAACAAAACAAGGTAAATGCAGTTGCATTATTTTTTTTTATTTTTTTTTATTTTTTCGTACGCAACCTTCATCATTTTCCATCGTCTTTGCGATAAACCATTTTACTTCCAGTGTTATCAATGCATTAACCTAAACTTTTCTATTTTGAAATTAATTCAGCATTTATTCTTTCTTTGTATTGCCCTTGTTTCAATTTCAGTTTCAGGGTAGAGTGATTTAAAATCAAACATCTGGTTCGAAGAAATTGTAATTCCGTGCTCCCTTCCGAAAGATGGGAACTATATTATTTCTGATGAGAAAGGATATAATGAAATCTGCAGGGGAGTTATTACAATTGGTAAAAGGCCTTCTTTCTATTTTTCAGAATATGTGTTACTTGGAATCTTTGAAACAGTTATTTTTTGTCATCAACCTACCATCGATTTTGAGTTATTGAAAAATGATGAACTTAAAACTATCAGTTTCATTGTTAAAGTTGGTGAAAAAGGAAGCTGCAGGATTAATAAATCCTTATCTATTCAAAAATGGATCGCTATTGACAGGCCAAGTGATGACTATAAGATAATCTTTAGCATTTTAGGGAATTGAAAGTAGAGTATAAGGAACTGTTTAAAATTTCCAATAGCAATATAAAAATAAAAAAAGTCTAGTTCCGGAGATAGCTATACTATTAGATTCATTAGGTTCTATGTTGGTTTTGTTAACCTATAATTACTTCTGCTATCATCTTTATTTCCTCCGTTATATTTTAAAACCATAAAATTTTAAATACTTTTACCAGTCAAAAATGGGGCTATGAGCAAACCAGATAAATCGTATGTTGAAGAGCTAAAGCTTGGCAATGAGGATATATTGCATAAGCTTTACGACCAATATAGCGATACATTGCTTGCCTATGCCAAGCATACTATCCGAAACCCATTGCTGGCCGAAGATTTTGTTCAGGA
The DNA here is from genome assembly GCA_038320545.1 of Bacteroidales bacterium. GTDB lineage: Bacteria > Bacteroidota > Bacteroidia > Bacteroidales > JAAUTT01 > JAAUTT01. The sequence goes on along the minus strand of JBBQEI010000098.1, from coordinate 12,943 downwards.
TGCCTACTGCACCTTATGGGAAAACCGGACAAAACTAACTAGCGAACAGCCGGTTCAAAGTTATTTGTATAAAGTGGTACACAGCCGTTGTGTTGATTATATCCGCAAACAGGTTGCCCGCCAAAATTATGCCCAAAATGCCGAATGGAGATTACGCGAGTTAGAACTAACCCAAAACCCTTTCGACAGTATTTTTGTATCCGAAATAATGGCGCAGGAAGCAAATGAAATCCTTCAGAATTCGTTGCAAAACCTCCCGGAACAAACGCGCGAAATATTTTTACTAAGCCGTAACCAACAATTAAAAAATTCTGAAATAGCCGAACGTAATGGCGTCTCTGTAAAAGCGATCGAGTATCACATTTCCAGGGCATTACAGCAATTAAAAACGGCATTAAAAGATTTTTTATAAAATAACACAAAAACCTATTAGGGTATCTTAGGCTCTTTACGATATAACTTAACAAGCATGGAAGAAAACAAAGACATATCAACTGTTGATTTGCTTATAAGCAAATACCTAAGCGGGAATGCATCCGGTTCGGAGATACTCGAATTTATGGACTGGATGAATGCATCTCCGGATAATTGTACCTATTTTGCACAATATAAAATTATATGGCTTAAATCGGTTGAGCATAATCCAATTCCGAAGGAGTTGCGTTGGGAGCAATTGCAATCCCGCCTTAAAGAACGGCAAGTAACCCGCTTTAACCTGGAAGAAATTGTAGATGAATCGAAAGAAAAAATGTTTAGGATTTTACGCTTTGCCGCTTCCATTATTGTTCTTTTAACTATTTCTTCGGTTTTGTTTTTTGTAGCAAAAACTAAAAAGAATATCCATCTTGCTCAAAACATTATAGAAGTTCCTTATGGGTCGAAAACTTCTATTATTTTACCCGATGGAACAAAGCTTTGGATAAATTCGGGAACAAAACTTACCTATAATAATGATTACGGCATTACCAACCGGAATATCTTCCTGGTAGGCGAAGCATACTTCGATGTTGCTAAAAACTCCAAACTGCCGTTTATTGTTCATACGTCCAATCTAAAAATAAAAGCGGTTGGAACAGCCTTCAACGTTAAAGCCTATCCCGAAGAAAAGAAAGTTGAAACCACACTGGTTCATGGATTGGTTGAAATTGAAAAGGAAGGCTCCAAAACTCCGATTTACCTCCGGCCAAGTCAGAAAATTGTTATTGCAAACAGAAGTTCTATTCAAACAGAAACCCAAACGATCACCAGTCAGAGCGAAAAAAACAGTCAAGTAGGTATTATTGATAAAACCGACTCGGAAGTAAATAAGGAAATTGATACCGAAAAGGAAATCTGCTGGAAGGAAGGTAAGTTAATTTTTGACAGGGAACCATTAATTTCTTTGGCTGTAAAACTGGAACGCAGGTACGACGTTCACATTTCATTTGAAAACGAAAAACTTAAGGACTACAAATACACCGGAACATTTAATGATCTTTCTTTGGAACAGATTCTCGAGGCCATGCGCTTCTCTTCACCTATAAATTTTGAAATTAAAGAGAAAAATGTTCAGTTTTTTGAAAAGGACTGAGTTTAGTTATAACTTTATTACACTACCTACTAAAAACTACTGCATGAAGAAACTCTCACCATCTTAATTAAAAAGGAACGGGAAACACTAAGAGTATTTCCCGTTGGTTACGTTTAGAATAGATCGAAGAATGGATATACGTTGGCGCGTCGCTCATTCATCGAAGTGTTTAACTTTTAACCTCATCAAAAATATGAAAAAAAAGACAAAACTACTATTACGACAATTTTTCTTTAACAAAATTTGGCTGATTATGAGACTATCTGTTTTTATAAGCCTTGTGGCAGTCCTGCAGGTATCAGCTTATACCACTGCGCAGACTACACGCATAAGCATGCAAGCTACTAACATCAATATTCGCGAGGTTTTTCGCGAAATTGAGCGTAATTCCGGGTTATCCTTCTTATATTATGACGATGCGATAGACCTTAAGAAAAATATTACGGTTAGTGCAATCGATCGTCCACTTGATGAACTGCTGGATGAGATTCTAAAAGAGAGTAAACTTTCGTATAAAGTTTACGACAATAAATTTATTGTTATTACCCCCATTGATGCCATGCAACAGCAAACTGTTACAGGTGTCATTACCGATGCAACCACAAACGAGGCGCTTCCGGGGGTTAACGTTACAGTAGAAGGAACTACCATTGGTGTTGTTACCGATATTGACGGAAAGTTTTCAATTGATGTTCCTTCTCCAACTTCGGTGCTTCTTTTTTCGTTCGTGGGTTTTAATTCCGAAAGAATAGATGTTGCCGGAAAAACTACCATTACCTTTTCGTTAGTTCCGGATATTAAAAAACTGGATGAAGTTGTTGTTGTGGGTTATGGTACACAAAAGAAGGTAAATATGACCGGTGCCGTTTCGGCAGTTAAGATGGATGAGCGGATTACCAGCCGTGCGCTAACAAATGTGTCTTCCAGTTTATCCGGACTAGTTCCCGGGCTTGCCGTTACCCAAAACTCGGGTATGGCCGGTAATAATGGAGCGAACATGGTTATTCGCGGATTAGGATCGGTGAATACTGCAAATCCGCTTATTGTTGTTGACGGAATGCCCGATGTGGATATTAACCGGATCAACATGAACGATATAGAAAGTGTTTCGGTTCTAAAAGATGCTGCATCTTCAGCAGTATATGGATCCAGAGCTGCAAATGGTGTAATTCTGATTACGACCAAATCGGGAAAAGGACAGAATAAAACTAAAATAAATTTCTCGGGTACATATGGTGTTGAGCTTCCAACCAAGGCTTACAACTTTATGGCCGATTATCCAAGAGCATTAACGATCCATCAGCGTGCTGCAGCGGTAAATACACTTCCGCAAAATCAAACATTTAAGAATGGTACTATCGACCAATGGTTAGCCTGGGGAATGATTGATCCTTTGCGTTATCCAAATACCGATTGGTGGGATGTAATTTTGCGCGATGGTCAGGTTCAGAATTATAATCTTTCCGCAGCTGGTGGAAACGAAAAATCGAATTTCTTTATTTCGTTGGGTATGATGGACGAAAAGGGGTTGCAGATCAATAACGATTACAACCGCTATAACGCCCGTTTTAATTACGATTATAAGGTTTCCAATAAAATGAATATTGGGGCTAAATTCGATGGCAACTGGTCGAAAATGACCTATTCGCTCGAAGATGGTTTTATTGATGACGATCCAACAAACACCGCAGGATTTGACCTTCAATATGCTATTTCGGGGTTAACTCCTTACGATCCCGCTTCGGGTTATTATGGTGGTGTTATGGCTTATAACGAAGATCCTCAGGCGTATAATCCTTATAGTGTATATGTAAACAACCTGAACAATCGTACACGGCAGGAAGTAAATCCTAGTGTTTATTGGGATTGGTCTCCGATTAAAGGATTAACAGGACGTGTTGATTATGCCCTAAACTATTATAATCAATTTACTTACAGCGCACCTATTCCAAACCGGTCTTACAATTTCCAGACAGGAGCATTTGGCTCACGAGTGTATGTGGGCGACAACGCAGGTATTTCCAATATCACCAATACCGGTTATAAAACAATGTTAACCAGTAGGATAAACTACGAAACTACTTTTGGCGGAAATCATAATTTAAGTGCCATGGCAGTATATAGTGAGGAATATTGGTATGCCAGGGCACAATCGAGTGGTCGTTCCGACAGGGTTTACCCATCCTTAGAAGAAATTGACGCTGCTTTAACAATTCCCGGACAAGTATCCGCAGGTGGTAACTCAAGTACAGAGGGACTTCGCTCTTATATTGGCCGTGTAAACTATTCAGCGTATAATAAATATTTATTCGAAGCAAACTTCCGGTACGATGGTTCATCAAAATTTCTTTCGGGCAACTTATACGGATTCTTTCCATCAGCTGCTTTAGGATGGAAGTTTACCGAAGAAAACTTTTTACGACCTGTTACTGAAAAATGGCTCAACAATGGAAAACTAAGGTTTTCGTATGGAGCTTTAGGAAATAATAGCGGTGTAGGCCGTTATGAACAGCGTGAAACATTAGACCAGGGCCATTATATGATTGACGGAAACATTGCCAAAGGTTTAATATACCAGAAAATGGTTAATGAATCACTTTCGTGGGAAGCTACAGAGGTTATGAACATTGGGTTAGACCTCGCTTTTTTCAATAACCGGCTCTCAGCAGAAATTGATTACTACGATCGTTTAACTACAGGAATGTTGCGCCCATCTGATATGTCTTTGCACCTTAGCGGAGCATATAATGCCCCTCGTAAAAATATTGGAGATCTTCGGAACCGAGGAATTGAAGGGAACTTTACCTGGAGGGAAAAAAGAGGGGAGTTTTCGTACCAATTTAACCTGAATGCCTCTTATAATGCAACTACATTAGAAAAATGGAATGAATTTCTTTCCAGAGGATGGACATTCCTCGACATGCCCTACCATTTCCTTTATACATACGAGGATGCCGGAATAGCCCAAACCTGGGAAGATGTGTATAATGCTACTCCACAAGGTGCGGCTCCGGGCGATATCTTAAGAAAAGATTTAAACGGAGACGGGCGTATTACCGATGAGGACAAGAAAGCTTATCCAAAAATTCAACGCGACCGGCCAACCACAAATTTTGCCTTAAGTGGTGCTGCATCTTGGAAAGGGTTTGATCTTTCGTTTTTATTACAAGGAGCTACTGGTCGAAAAGATTATTGGATGAACAATTACAATACCAGCAATTTCGGAACGCAACGTTACGCTTCCACCTGGAACCATTGGAATGAACCTTGGTCATGGGAAAACCGGAGTGGTTCCTGGCCTCGTTTGTCCGGTAGTGGCAATAACCAGGGAGGAAACGGAGAATCGACTTTTTGGCTGGACGATCTTTCGTATCTGCGTGTTAAGAACCTTCAAATTGGATATAATCTGCCTTCGAGGTTACTTCAAAGAATCCATGTTGAAAGCTTCCGGGTTTTCGGGTCGGCTGAGAACTTATTCACTTTTACCAAATTTAGAGGGCTGGATCCTGAAGGACAAGGAAATAAAAGTGATACTTATCCGATTAATAAATCGTTTTCATTTGGTGTTAACATAGGTATTTAATTAAAAACTAACTATTGCTATTAATTTATTAATTAGCCGGTTAGGTTGCGTTAAAATAAAAAAAGAAACAGATGAAAAAAACAAACTCAAAAATAATTGTTGTATCCCTCATAATGGGGCTTACAATTCTGATAAATTCCTGTACAAAAGATTTGTTAGATCAGAATCCTACTACCAATATGGATGCAGGTGCTTTCTGGAAAACAGAAGCGGATGCAACCATTGCATTAATGGGAGCATATTCTTCGGTAAGGCCGCTATTCGACCGTGATTATTATTATGATGGGCAGGGCGAATATGTTCGGGTGCGTGGTACAAGTACTACCAATAATAACCTTCGGTTAGGCGATGCTTACAATGGTGGTAATTATAACCCGAATGGTTATGGTGGAAGTTTCGATAAAATGTACCGCTACCTTTATGGAGGGGTTAACCGTACAAACTATGTAATCGAAAATGTCACAAAAATGCTTGAGACAGCAAAGCCTGCATCGATTCCTAATTTGGAACTGATTATCGGCGAAGCCCGTCTTCTGCGTGGTATGGTTTACTTTCGGTTAATTTCCATGTGGGGCGATGTACCGTATTATACAAATGTTATTAAAGAAAACTCCGAAGTTGCATCCATCAGCAGAACACCTATTGGTCAAATTAAGGATTCTATTTTGGCCGATTTTACCTATGCCTATGAGAAACTTCCTGTAAAAGGAGCTCAACTAGGCAGAGCTGGTAAACCGGCAGCATTGGCTTTCCGTGGAAAATTGCAGCTTTATTGGGCTTCCTGGAATAAATTCGGATGGCCTGAACTGGCAAATTTTGTTCCCGATGCCGCCGTCGCTGATGCTGCGTATGCCGCCTCCGCCGCCGATTTTAAAGCTGTAATCGATAATTACGGACTAAATTTATTCCGTGCTGGAGAACCGGGAGACTTAGGCCAATTAGGGAAAGCAGATGTTTTACCAAATTATTACTATCTTTTTACACCGGTTGCGAACGGCGATGGTGAAATGATTATGGCTTTTACCCATGGTGGCACGGGTACCGGTCAGGGCGAAGAATTAATGCGCGATGTATCAGGTCGTTCTCACGAGGGTTCGCAATGCTGGGTTCATCCCCGTTACGAAATTGCTGATCGCTATCAAACTGTCACCTCTGGCGACTTTGCAACGAAGCTTATTCCTACTAATCCAACTGCGGCCGGAGCGAGAACAAAACTTAATTCAGCCGTTAATCCTGCCAGCTATGCCGATCGCGATTATCGCATGAAATCTTCGATTATGTGGGATTATGAAATGAGTATAGGATTGACATCTTTAAAATCAACCGGCTACCTTCCGTTTATATACAAGACATGGAATTCGCCTGTAACGATTGATGGTGTAAAATATAACTCTTATAACACCGATGGTTGTAATTCAGGCTATGTTTTTCGAAAGTTCCTGCGTAATTATGCCGGACAAGGCAGAAGTGACGGAGACTATGCATACCCGGTTATGCGACTTGCCGATGTTTACCTGATGTATGCTGAAGCTACCAACGCTGTTAATGGCCCTCAGGCTGATGCAATTGCTTTGGTTAATAATGTTCGTCATCGCGGAAATTTGCCAGTTTTAGATCCCTCAAAAACTGCTGATAAGGATGTGTTTTTTGCTGCTATTGAGCAGGAACGCATCGTTGAACTTTTAGGGGAAGGCCAGCGCAGTTTCGACCTTCGCCGTTGGAGGGCTTTCGACCGTGTTTGGTGTCCACCTTATGGTTTAGGCGTTTGGAGAATTGACTCTCATGGAGCTAATCAGCAACAGTATTTTTTAAATACGGCCGAACTGGGTTATCAGCAATGCTATATTTTCAGGATTCCTACCGGCGAACGCGACCGCAATCCGAACCTGACTCAAAATACACCATGGTTGTAACAATATCTCTATGATGGAAAAAAATATTTTGATATATATAAACTTAAATAAAATTGCGATGAAAAAATATTTAAAGATCTCATTCGCACTCTTACTTGTGCTATTTACAGGAGTTCAGTGTTCTAAAGATTTTCCTCTAGATGACGATGGGTTGCTTATTACTGAAAGAGCGCAATGCTATGTAAGTAATTTCGAATTACTCGGTGTCGATTTTCAAACAGTAAGAAGCAAAGCTGCTGTTATTGATACTACAGCTCAAACTATCAATGTTGAGGTTTTCTATGGTACTGATTTGAAAAACCTTTACCCTCAGTTCTCGCTTGTTACAGATGCTAAATTAGACCCAAAAATTATTGGAAAAGAAGATTTTTCTGATTTGGTGAATCCTAAATTATGGACTGTAATTTCCGGTAACCGCAAGGTAAAAAAGGACTACACTGTTTTTATTACTGTGCAACCAAAATCTTAAAAAAAAGAACAGACTATGCAAAGAAATTATATACATTTAGCGCTATTGATGGTTTTTGTCCTTTTTCTCAATTCCTGTAAGGAGGAAGAATATGCTTTACCATCTCCCAAAACAGGGTTAAACAACGATTGTATCAAAAGGACTATTGGCCCTAATATGGTGGGTCTGAATCTCGAATTTGCCTATGCAATGGCCGTACCTCAAAGCGAGGGAAGTATTGTATCGGCAAATGTTGTCGCTTCTATTGCCGGTGCAGCCGGGACGTATCTTGAAAATAAGAGTTACTATACGAATGGTAGCGGCCAGGATATTGGTATTGCCATTGGTGATCCTTCGGTTACTACCGATGCAAAAACAGAAGTGGTTTTTACAAGAGATACGTGTGCTGCTACACTCCGTTACTACTATAAAATTCCGGTAGAAGCAATTGGAAGTACTGTATCGTTTACTTTTTCGGCTACTTCGAGCAACGGACAAACTGTTACGTATAAAATGGGTCCTTATACCGTTTCAAAAATGGATATGGGTCTTGACTTAGCGGTGAAAGATAACGATGTGAGTTATATTTCCATTGAGAATATGACGGTATACAATGCCACAGATGCTGCTCTGAATGCCGATAAAATTGATTTGGTATATCTTTACAGGTCTATTACTGGTATCTCGTTTAACCATTCACTGGTTGCCCCGGCCACAAATCCGGAGTATCTTCCCGGGATTACACTTCCGACTGGTGTCAGTAACGATACTAAAATATTGAAAGCCTGGTCTCTGAGAGATCGTCATTTGGCCCGTTTACAATATGGAGTCTATATTGATGATTTGGATTTTGAGAAACTATCTTTTGATGCAGCTTCAAATTTTGCTATCAACTTAAAGGCTGAAGCAGGTATTTGGGTAGGAACTGCCAATGGTAAATATAAGGCTTACGTTTATGTAAACTCTGTGAATAATACTACCAAAAGCGCTGTTATCAGTATCAAACGTTACATGGTAAATTAATAATAATTGAAGTCGATGCGTCAATCATTATGCGCATCGACTTCAAAAAATAGGTTTGGTTAAATTGCCCGGATTTGGGAGTAGTTTGTTTGATAAGCCCTATCGGTAATATTTCTGATAGGGCTTTTATTAAACAAGTCTATCCTTACCTATTTATGTTTGCAAAATACAAATGTAAATACCTGCGAATGAATGAGGGGCTTATTTTTAGCTCATCTATCTGGCCGGATAAAATTGTCATTCAACTACAAAACTATATACCATATGAAAAAAAGCATTTTCATAATAGCAACTATCCTTATAATTGTGTCCTTCACAAACATCAAGCAAAAATCAACTGTTCAAGTTATTAAAGAGTCGCTTGAGTTTTCAGTAAAACAATACGAATTAATGGCTCTGGAAATGAAGGCGAAACCTGATTCGTTGCCGCGCAGTACTGCAAAAGACGGTAAAATGATAGCCACAACCTCCCGAAACTGGACAAGCGGTTTTTTCCCAGGATCGTTATGGTATTTATATGAAACAACCGGGAATAATAAACTGAAAGAAGATGCACTATTGTTTACCAGTCGCATTGAACGCGAAAAATACACGAAAAGTACGCACGATTTGGGATTTATACTCTATTGCAGTTTTGGTAACGGCGCGCGCTTAACCAACCAAACCGGTTATAATGATGTGATGTTAACGGGTGCCAAATCGTTGATTACGCGTTATAACCCAAAAATAGGGTTGATAAAATCGTGGAATACAAATGCCAAATGGCAATATCCTGTCATTATTGATAATATGATGAACCTTGAATTCCTGATGTGGGCATTTAAATATTCAAAGGATTCGACGTTTTATAAAATTGCAGTTAGTCATGCCGATAATACCATGAAAAACCATTACAGGCCCGATTATAGCTGCTTTCATGTAGTATCTTACGACACGGTTACTTATAAAGTAGAAAAAAAGCAAAACCATCAGGGGCTGGACGATAATTCTGCCTGGTCGAGAGGGCAAAGTTGGGGATTGTATGGATATACCATGATGTACAGGGAAACAAAAAATGAACAGTACCTGCAACATGCCAAAAACATTGCCGGTTTTCTTCTGAATCACCCGAATTTACCGGAAGATAAAATTCCATATTGGGATTTTAATGTTCAATCGAAAGATGAACCCCGCGATGCCTCTGCAGCAGCTGTTATGGCATCTGCTTTAATTGAACTGAGCCAGTATGTCGATAAAAAATCGGCTAAAAGGTATCTGGAAGTTGCAGAACAGCAAATTCGTGTTCTTTCTTCGCCTGCCTATTTGGCAGAATTGGGTCAGAACAATTATTTTCTGTTAAAGCATTGTGTGGGATCGAAAGCGCATAACAGCGAAGTAGATGTACCATTGATTTATGGCGATTATTATTATCTGGAATCGATGCTTAGGTTTCAAAAACTGCAAACTTCAAAGAAATAAGACCTACTTTATAGAACCGGTAAAATCAACGCGTTTATGAAAAGAATCTATTATATTGTCCTAACCGTTTTTTTATCAATCATTTTGTCAGCGACGCTTTCCGCTCAGAGTTTTCTTCATCCGGGGATAGATCAAACTTATGCCGATCTGGAATACATGAAGAAACAGGTTTTTAAAGGAGAACAACCCTGGAAAGATGCATTTGAAAGGCTTAAAAGTGAAACCGATATAAACGTTGTTGTTAAGCCGCATGCCCATGTAATGCGCGGACCTTATGGGAAACCAAATATCGGAGGCGACGATTTATCAAAAGGGGCAAACATAGCCTATAATTTTGCCCTCCTTTGGTACATAACCGACGATAAGAAATATGCAAACAAAGCCATCGAAATAATAAATAAATGGTCTCCGGCGCTTTGGGATTTCGATTACAACGATGCCAAGCTTTTAGCAGGCTGGACAGGTCATCAACTTTGCAATGCCTCGGAAATATTACGTTATACCAATTCCGGCTGGTTGCAAAAAGATCAGGATAGCTTCACAAATATGTTAATGACTGTTTACTATCCGTTAATGCGGTTTTATTATCCACAGGCCAATGGAAACTGGGATGGCGCTATTATTCACTCGATATTGGCAATTGCCGTATTTACCGATAACCGAGCCATGTTTAACAATGCTATTGATCATTTTCTGCACGGACCGGTAAACGGGAGCATTTTTAAATACATTTATCCAAGCGGCCAATGTCAGGAAAGTGCGCGCGATCAAGCTCATGTGCAACTCGGCCTTGGAGAATTTGCCGGTGCTGCCCGGATTGCTTATACACAGGGTGTTGATCTTTTGTCAATTGCCAATAACCGAATTGCCCTTGGTTACGAATACACGGCTCAATTTCTGAATGGGGAAAAGCCTCATTGCTATGGAATTATTTCGGAACGGGCTAAAAAAGTAAGAGACGACTACGAATATGTTTACAGGCATTATACTTCCAAGGGTGTCGATATGCCTTATTCAAAAGCTGCCGCTGATTCAGCAAGATTAAAAGCTACCCGAAGCACCCTGACAGCTTTCACGGCTCCTGCCAGCGCATCAATTGTTAAAATGGGTACGCCAAAGCCTTCTGCTATTGCATTTCCAACCGGAGCTTTGCCGGAAGTTACTTCAAAAGTTCCTGCCAGTGCAATTATAGTTAAACCAGGCGAATCAATTCAGAAAGCATTAGATAGCACTGCTTTAACAGGTGGCTGGGTAAAAGCTTCCATCGGATTACATACTTTGCCGGGCACATTAAAAATACCTTCGGGAGTAACACTCTCAGGCGAAGGATTGGGAACAGTTCTTTTTCTCGATCCGACCTCGGGGATGCGCGATGCAATTGTCAATGCCGACTCATTTCTCCACAATGTTACCATTCGCGATATGGTAGTCGAAGGGGCTTTAAAACCCGAAACCGGAACGGATCCTAATTCCAACCGTTCATTTCGAAGTACCGGGAATAGGGGTGGTATTATTTTGAGAGCCCATAAGGAGCGGGATATGAAAAATATTAACCTGATCAATATTACGGTGCAGAATTGTACTTACAACGGGGTGTTTATAACAGGTGCAGAAGGGGTGAATATCTTAGGATGTAACTTCAGCGAAAATGGGTCAAGTGTTGTTCCCGGACCAAAGCTTCAGCATAATCTCTTATTAGGTCATTGCGCAGGGATTGTGATAAAAGACAGTCGTTTTGTTACTTCACCTTTTGGCAGTGGAATTACTTTTACGCAAAGCAGAAATGCTAAAATATCCTCCTGCGAAATTGCCCGTAACGCTTATTATGGCATAGATTTACTCGAAAGCAGCAACATTGAAATTTCAGACAATCTTATTGAAAATAACGACCGAAGCGGAGTCATGCTAGAATATTTGTACAATGGCTGCGATAAAGTATCCATCACCAATAACCTCATCCATTATAATAATTGGTTTGGGGTGGAATCCTATTCCGGGAAAGATATTAAGGTTTCGAATAATACCTATGCCGGTAATGGAACCGACCTGAAATCGAATGAGAAGATAAGCGCTGAAAAACACATTATTATGGAATAATCATTTCTGTAAAATCCCTTAACCATTTATCAAATAGGTTTGAGCATGAAGAATTTAAAATACTTTCAACTGATACCAGTTTTATTGTTTTCATTTTTATTTAGTTTGAATGCTACAAACGATTTGGAAATTCTTCGGCAACGGTTTATTGCCGATCAAATGGAATCAAAGGTTAACGAAGCAAATATAACGCAATTGATGAGTACCCTCCGGGAAGATGGTACCTGGCCCGGTATTGATTATAAAGATGTTTCGCGTACAGGATTCCAGCACGGCCAACATTTGAGTAGTTTGGTTGAATTAAGCAGGGCTTTCAAAAAAAAAGGTTCTGAATGGAAAGGGGATAAGAAGCTAAAAAAAACAATCTATTCTGCACTTAATTATTGGCTGGCAAACGATTTTATTTGCGAAAACTGGTGGTGGAACCAAATTGGAACGCCCAATGCATTGGTGAGCGTTTTGCTAATTATGGATACCGATTTAACCAGCGAGCAGATTGCCAAAGCATTACCTATGGTTGGTCGCGCCAATCTGACAGCTTCGGGTGCACGCCCAAGCGGCGACCGGATAAAAATTGCCGGCATTTTAGCAAAAACAGCATTATTTAACCGGGATGCCAAGCTTTTCGACGAGGTGGTAAAAGTAATTGAAGGGGAAATAAAATTTGCCACCGGCCGTGGAATGCAATACGATTTTAGTTTTCACCACCGCGAAGACCGGGTTAACAACACACTTTCGTATGGATTAGGCTATGCCGATGCTTTTGCAGAGTGGGCGGCCAATGTTGCCGGAACCTCCTATAAGTTTTCTGATAAATCGCTTCAGCTTCTCATCGACTATTATCTCGATGG
>JBBQEI010000097.1:0-14001 GCA_038320545.1 Bacteroidales bacterium | reverse complement strand
AATAAATAAAATGTCCACAATTTTGAACTTCAAAAATCAATAGAATTGAAAATCAAAACTAAGCATAATTTTGAAAACCATTGATAATGGTATTCTGCTGAATATTACAAAGGTATTTGATTTTGTAACTTACCGCTCAATTACAAAACTTCCTGTAAACGTTTGTTTAGAATTTCCATCAACTAAAATATGATATAGCCCGGAAGAGAGTGAAGAGTTTATTTGAATTTTAAAAATTCCGTCTCCATCAGAGCTTATCATCATATTTTGAACCATTATTCCAAGATTGTTATAAATCTTTAGGCTTGCGGTTTTCATTTCATCCATGCCCGTGTCAATTATTATATAATCGCTAGCGGGATTAGGATAAAGGTTTAAAATGTTTTTCCGGTTAGAAACCAAAGGAGAAGATAATGGAACAACTGCAACTTTGCTCAGTTCATTATCAATCCATGCCATGCGTTCCTGAGTGTAGCCTTTTAAATAATCTACCTCTTTTGTGTAAGTATTCCGGTTATAATACCCATAAGTTTCGCGCCAGAGAAAAACTCCCAATGTAGGCCACTGTGTAAAATTCCTTTTTTGGGCTTCGTCGAGCATGTTGGCGCAGGAATCAATAAAATGGTTGATACTGACCGTGGATAATTTGTTTATCCGCATTTCTTCCCATTTTAACTTTAATCTGTATTTAAAACGGGGTTCGTCAAACAATTTCTTCCAAAAAGCAGGAATATATGCATCGCTTAAATTAAATACCCATTCTGTTGTATTAGCACCATCTTTATAAGTTGAATTTCCCGACGACTGATCAAAATCCCAAACCGGACCAGCGCTGATTTTTTCGCTTTTATTTTTATGAAAATATCCACTCCAGCCATATGCATCGCTGTTACGCATAGCTTCCTGTGTAATTAACTCATCAATAAACGAATATATATTGATAAATCTTTCATAACCATAAATGATATCGCTGTATAACGAAGTTTCCATTACACTTCTGAAATCGTTATCGTATTTTTTAATATAGCTGATTTGCTGACTGGCAATTTCATTGGGCTTCGGATAATGCATTACGCGGTTAAATCCAATATCGCCGGGAATTGTTTTGTAGGTTGTGAAGCCGGTTACCTCATAAATATATCCACCTGTAATACTTTCTCCTGTAATGTCCTGTGGATTTAGCTGACTAAGGTTTAGTCTGTTTTTTGTTCTTTTTATTTTTTCAATGAGTATGTAGATGCCCATATATTTACCATTTAGCACTACCTCGCAATGCCTGCTATGACTTGTCCATTCACCCAGACTCTCCGATATATAATGTGCCAGCGGGTCTCTGATAAAGGTACGGTCGAGATAAGATGCAAGCAATATCCAGTCATTATCGGCAGGCATTCCCAGCAATGAAACGTCGAGATTGTTGCCAGTTGCATCACGGGTTTCGAAGTTATATGGCTTTTTACTGTAGTTTTGCGAGGAATTACCCCGGAGTTCAATTGCGATTTTGCCATTGTAAACATTAAAACTATCTGTAATAAAGTTTATGCTGTTTTCCTTGTAAATAATACCCATCTGGGCATTCACTTTTGGCTCATCGGTAATGGTTACATTATTTGTATTAATTACAATTATCGGCAAATTGGAGCTTTTAAAATCCACTTGTGAATTTACTTTTTGGACATTTGCCAAAAACATACTTAAAGCCAAAATAAACAGTAAATTTTTCAAATCTCAGGATTATTTAAATAGTTATAATGTACCGTAATGATAATATTTTTTTATTATTCTTCGGTAAAAATATTGTTGTCCGATAAAAATATTTCAGTGAGAAATCTCAACATTAATAAGGTTGTCCGACAATATTGTTTTTTAATAGCAACTAATATAAAATAAAATTTTAATATTGTTATAAATCTTTACAATTCAACTGACTCACAAATGAAACAAATTCTACTCTTCACGATTTACATTTACCTTTCTGCAAATTTACAAGGGAAAGAGCTTTATATTTCACCCACCGGTAACGATCAAAATCCCGGAACACGAGTAAAACCTCTTATATTCTAAAATAAACAGTAACATTGTCATATTAATTACGGTTAATGACAGAAATCGAAAAGACACTGCTGGAGGATATCAAAAACGGTGATGTTAAGTCGTTTGAACTCGTTTTCAAAAGCTATTACTCCCGCCTTTGCAAGTATGCCAAAAGTATGGTTCACGATTACGATGCCTCAGCTGATATAGTAAAAGACGTATTTATACGGTGGTGGGCAAACAATCGCAATACTTCTGTTAATACTTCAATATCGGGATATTTGTACGCTGGTGTCCATAACGGATGCATCAACTACACCCTGAGAACTTTAAAAAATAACAGAACGGTTTACGAGAGCGAGCTTGCAATGCCGCTAAGTGAAATATTTTCACTGGTTTCCTCTGATTATCCAACGGCAAACTTGGGTGTCCAGGAATTGCAGGATGCTATTGAAAAAGCAATAGCAAAACTCCCTGATCAATGTCGGGAAATCTTTATTTTAAGTCGCGTCGAAAATAAATCTCATGCTGAAATAGCCGAAAAACTCGGAATATCATCAAATACGGTTAAAGTTCAAATTTACAGAGCACTTCTTAAATTAAAACAAGATTTGAAAGAATACCTTCCTCTACTTTTTTTACTTTTCGGCAATCAGATATTTCAGAATTAAAATTCTTTGTTGCCGTGTAACGCTTTGTTTTGCTACAAATCAAAATTTTTCCCGAAAAAAGTACATATTCGTGTAATACTAGTATAAACTTTTTGTGTCTCACTTTTTAGACGAACTTAAAATGGAAAACTACCAAATTATTCCAGAACAGATTAAAGAAGATATCATCAATCTTCTTGATAACAAAATTGCAGCAGATGAAGCCAAAAGACTTTTGCTGTGGCTGAAACATAATGAAGAAAATAAAAAATTTTTCGACGAGATTACCAACATATGGCATAAATCCTCCTCATTAAGTAAAACTGATGAATTTGATTCAAATGAAGCTTGGAACGATATTTCAAAACAGTTAAGAAGAGCCTCGAAGCAAGAATCTAAAAATATTATTGTAAACTGGTTTAAGCCTCTATCGAAAGTTGCTGCTGTAATTATAATTGTTGTTTTATCAGCTATGATTATCAGGCAAAACTTAAAAGACAAAGCAGAATCCGGACAATTTGTTGAAATGGTGGCTCCCATGGGCTCACGATCAATCTTAACGCTTCCCGACGGAACAAAGGTCTGGCTCAATTCAGGTTCTAAAATTTCATTTTCTAATTCCTTCGGTAAAACAACCCGTTATCTCAGGCTCGATGGCGAAGCGTATTTTGTTGTTGCAAAAAATAAAAAGATTCCATTTGTTGTTCACACGTCTGAACTTAACGTTACGGCCCTTGGAACTGTATTTAATGTTAAAGCTTATGCTGATGAAAAAACTGTCGAAACAACCCTTGTAGAAGGTTCTGTTAAAATCGAACCTACGATAAAAGACAGAAAATCATCGACTACTTTGGTTTTAAAACCCAACCAAAAAGCTGTATATAGGAAAATTGAAATCGGGATAGACAATGAAAAGAATATTGTAAAAGCCCAGGATAATCAAAAAGACGAAAAATACACATCTCTTGTCCCTATTGCATTAAAAGTTGATACAGTTGTCGATACCAAACCTTACACTTCCTGGAAAGATAACCGTTGGTTGTTCCGGCGCGAAAAACTCGATAACCTGATTCGTAAACTGGAACGAAGATACGATGTGGAAATAACCTTCAAAGATGATGCTCTTAAGAATTATACGTTCAGCGGAAGTTTATATGATGAATCGATTGAACAGGTATTTAACGCTATTAAATTAATAGCACCTATTGATTATAAAATAGAACACAGAAAAATAGAGATAACAATAAATAACGACTTAAATAGAAAGTATGAGAATTTAAAAAAATAATACCAATTCTAAATTTTTGGCCTATGAAATAAAAAACTAAGGAAACTATCAAAAATGCAAAAGGGAGATCGCGAGTCCCCCTTCCTAATTAATCATTAAATGCCTGCTTTCAGTTGACGCCGGAATCAGGTGAGTATAACAATTAACTAAACAAATGTATGAATAAACTACGAATATTAATTACCCATGGTTTTGGATACGGGTACAAAAAGTACTTACTAATTATGAAAATAACAACTCTACTATGTTTTATCAGCTTGTTCCCAATTTCCGCCTCCATTTACTCACAAAACACTTCTTTAAGTTTGAAAGTGAATAATAAAACAGTTAAGGAGGTATTGGAACAAATTGAACAGGAAAGTAAATTTCACTTTCTGTATAACGATAATTTTGTCGATCTCGAAAAGAAGGTCAATCTGGAAGTAAACGGAATGAATATTGACGATGTTCTTAAGATTCTTTTAAGTGGCTCAGCTTCATCCTATAAAATTCTGGATAATAACCTTATTGTAATTGCTCCAGTCGAAATAATGCAACAGCAAAAAATCACCGGTACCATAACCGATGCCACCAACGGCGAGCCAATCATTGGTGCTAATGTGGTTATTGAAGGCACAACAATTGGCACAGTTACCGATGCCAACGGAAAATTTACGCTGAACATTCAAAAGTCTGATGCTGTATTGGTGATATCCATCCTGGGATATAACATCGAAAAGGTAACTTTAGTCGGACAGGCAGTAATTGAAATAAAGCTTGTACCTGATATTACAAAACTGGATGAAGTGGTGGTAGTGGGTTACGGAACAATGAAAAAGAGCGACTTAACTGGGTCCGTTTCCAGAACATCAATTAGCGACAATGCTGCTCAGGCCAACACAAACCTTATGCAGGCCTTATCCGGAGCATCGGCCGGTGTGAATATTCAGGCAGCCGGTCTTGCCGGTAGTGAACCAAGCATTTCAATCAGGGGACAAACCTCACTTTCGGCAAGCGACAAGCCATTAATTGTATTGGACGGAATTATTTATAACGGAGAAATGGCAGACATCAATATTAGCGATGTGGAATCGGTAGATATTTTGAAAGATGCCAGTTCTGCTGCCGTATATGGATCAAGATCAGCAAATGGTGTAATGTTGATTACTACTAAAAAGGGGAAATCGGATAAACCAACCATTTCCTTTAATATGGCATATGGGTTTCAGGATATGACAAATAACCCAATAAAACCAATGAATGCTGAGCAATATGCTATCAGATTAGTCGATTTTTACTATCAGCAAGGTTTATATGCATGGTACCGAACTAACCCTACCAGTGATATTGGCAAGCCTGTCAGACCGGATGTTACTGACAGGACTATTGTTGCAGCACGTTTACGTACTCAGGAAGAGCGTGATAATTATTTGGCTGGAAATGAGATTAACTGGGTGGATGAAGTTACCAGGATTGCTCCAATCCAAAATTATAATCTAAGTTTTTCAGGAAGAACAGAAAGAAGCAATTATTTTGTATCCGCATCGTATGCCAATGAAGAGGGAATTCAGTTGAATGACCAGTTTTCAAGATTCACCATACACAGCAATGTTGAAAGTAAAGTGACCAATTGGTTGACAATAGGATTAAACACTTCATATTCCTATCGCGACTATTCAGGGTTGGAGGCTGATTTAGGATGGAATCAAACAGGAGCACTTTCGGCAAGCCCACTTGCAAACAATAAGATAGGCATGGCAAATTATGACATGTTCCTTACCGGAGAGGCATATATGCCCTATCCACTCAACAATTTATATGTAACGAATAGCGATATTCGAAACAATCTATTTCTGGTTGGAAATGCTAAGGTTACAATACCATGGGTGAAAGGATTAACATATGAATTAAACTATTCAAATACTTATTCAAACAGAAATAACAACACGTTTTATCCTGTAACTACTCCAAGCGGTGCCGGGAATAAAGGTCAGGCAATTAAAAAACCGTCGGAACAAAGAAATTCGATTGTAAACAACATTGTTACCTATTTGCGAAGGATTGGCGACCACCAAATAAATGCCACCTTACTCTATAGCCGAGAAAACAACAATGCGCAAAGTTCAACCCTTAATGCCCAGGGATTTGACAATCAGGTACTCGGCTATAATAATATGGGGCTTGGAACTGTTGCCACTGTAGCTTCAACGGCATGGGAAGAAAATAGTATTTCGTATATGGCTCGTGCAAATTATTCGTATAAAAACCGATATATGATTACCGGTACAGTTCGTCGAGATGGGTTCTCTGGCTTTGGACCGAATAATAAGTTTGCTAATTTTCCTTCTTTATCTCTTGGCTGGGTAGCTTCAGAAGAGGGTTTTCTTCAGAATGTTAATGGGTTATATTTAAAATTGAGAACCTCATATGGCATAAATGGTAATCAGGGAATTGGCCGGTATTCAAGCTTTTCAACTATGGGAGTCAATGCATATACATATGGTTCAAGTACTGTGATTGCGGTCTATCCAAGTACACTTGGAAATGCTGATTTAAGTTGGGAAACTACAGCATCCTTTAATGTTGGGTTTGATTATGGAATTTTAAATCAACGTATTTCAGGGTCAATTGATGTTTATAAAGCAAAAACCTCCGATGTGCTGGTTCAGCGAGTGCTTCCTCCAACCGCAGGTTACGCAAGCGTTTGGGCAAATATAGGGGAGATAGATAATAAAGGAATTGAATTGGCATTAAATACAATTAATCTTAAAGGTAAATTGAATTGGACTACTAACTTCAATTTTTCGCTCAACAGAAACAAAATCTCAAAACTTTATGGGGGAGAAACAGACAAGGATATTGGGAATTCATGGTTTGTAGGAGAATCAATCAATTCAATCTACGACTATGAATTTGCTGGAGGACTTTGGACTGAAAAAGAACTTTATGAAGGAAAAACTCTTGCAAATTGGTATCCCGGTCAGTATAAGTATTTAGATCAGAATAATGATGGAGTTATTGAACCGATTGCTGACAGAAAGATCATCGGGAATAAATCGCCAAATTACAGTTTTAGTATCAACAACTCGTTGACTTACAATAATTTTACTTTCTCTTTTCTTCTCAACTCGATACAAGGAGGTAATGGATATTTTTTAGCGGATAACTCATCTGTTGTTAATGTTAGCTGGAACTCCGATAACGTGTACCGGGTTAATGCTGCTGCAGTTCGTCCTTATTGGACGCCAGACAATGGAGTAAATAATGCAACCGGCGTGTACAATACCCCTGCGGTGCATGGCGGAATATATGAAGATAGAAGTTTTGTAAGGTTGCAGGATGTATCTCTTTCATATAAATTTAGTAACAAGCTACTGAAAACTTATAAAATAGACGGTTGCCAGTTCTTTGTTTCCGGGAAGAATCTATATACCTGGACCAAGTGGTCGGGTTGGGATCCGGAAATTGGCGTTAGCAACTCTCCTCTTTTAAGAAATATTACTGTCGGTTTTAAACTTACGCTTTAAATCGAATGAGGAAAGTTTCCGGTTTAATATTAATAAACTAAAATTTAAGACATGAAAAAATATATCTATTCAATCAATAAAAAATTAGTATCGTTTGCAATTATTCTGCTTTCGATATTTTCATCATGCTCGGAGGATGTTCTTAAAGAGACCCCTCTTGATTTTCTTGCACCTGAAAACGCATACAATACTGTTTCCGGAATACGACAAGGTATTAACGGATTGCAATTTTATGTACGCGATACCTGGTACTTCGGTGATAATCAGGATCAATTAGCAATCATGTTTGGTTGCGGTACTGATGTCGCTTATCATGGTGAAAACCCAGGAGGTAACATCAAGTTAGTTAATTATAAAAATGAAATGACTCCTGAAAATGCTATTTTCACCTATTTCTGGGAAAGAAATTACATCCTCATTCAAAGGGCAAACGTTCTCATCGACCGGATCAAGGCCTCAGATAAAACGATCTGGACAAGTGATGCTCAAAAGAATGTTTATTTGGGCGAAGCCATGTTTTTCAGGGCTTATGCTTATCGCATTCTGGTTACATTATATGGCGATGTACCATTGGTTACTGAACCAACAAAATCAGCAAAAGCTGACTTTGTAAGAGCTCCTAAAGCCGATATTTATAAGTTAATAGAAGAGGATCTGACTTTTGCTGCTGCCAATTTACCTGTGCGTGGGAAAGAAGAAGCACCTGGACGAATAACCCAGGGTGCTGCTGGTCATTTTTTGAGCGAACTATATTTAACGGAGGGTAAATATCAGCCTGCAATAGACGCAGCCTCAAAGGTTATTGATGGAAGTGGATACGCATTAATGACCAATCGGTTCGGTTCAACAGTTGATGTATTTGGAAATGGTGATGTGTTTTTAGATCTGTTTGCTTATGGAAATCAAAATCTTTCTGAAAATACGGAATCTCTTTGGGTAATTCAGTTTGAGCCACTTGTCACAGGAGGAAGTCAATTCCCGGGCGAAAGAGCATGGGGACCGGCATACTTCAGAATGGGAAATACCCCTGACGGATTTCCTGCATTTAGGGGTGAGCTTTACCTAAACGCATATACTGGCTATTCTGATACTCTGGGACGCCCGGTATCATGGATACGTCCTACAAACTTAGTTGCATATGATATATGGAGAAGCGATTGGAAAAATGATATCAGAAATGCAGAGCACAATATTAAACGGAATTTCTACTATGACAACCCTGCTTCTGCATTTGACAAGAAAAAGGTTGACTTTTCACTCTACCCTGCAGGAACAAGGGATGCTTTAAAGGATACCTGTCAGTATATCTATCCATACTTCATGAAACATACTGACCCGCTGCATCATTTTACTGAACCTAACCGATCTGGTGGAGGATATAACCATAAAGATGTTTATGCAATAAGGTTGGCTGAAACATTCCTTTTAAGGGCAGAAGCTTATATTGGATTAGGGAAGAAAGATCTTGCTGCTTCTGATATCAATGCAGTTCGGAGTAGGGCAAATGCCAAACCCGTTAGTGCCGCTGATGTGAATATTGATTATTTACTTGATGAACGTGCAAGAGAACTTTATGGAGAAGAGTTTCGACCTATTACTCTGCGCCGAACAGGGAAATTATTGGAAAGAGTACGTAAATATTGCAATAACCCAATATTCCCTGCATGTAATATTCAGGATTACAATGTTCTGTTTCCGATTCCTCAAAAGCAGATTGATTTAAATATTAATGCTAAAATCGAGCAAAATCCTGGTTATTCTAACTGATTTATATAGAAGAAGTTATTTCACTTAACTTAATCATTGAATCTCTGGATTTTACTTAAAAAAAACGATATGAAACGAAGAAATTTTATTAAAAATAGTTCTCTGGCAGCTGCCGGAGGTTTGACAATTTTAAATTTCCCGGTATTCGGAAAAAATGCACCTAGCAACAAGGTTATTGTTGCCGTAATGGGAGTGAATAGCCGCGGTGCCTGGCATTGTGAGAAGTTTTCGCAAATACCAGGAGTTGAGGTTGCCTATATCTGTGACGTTGAAGATGGTGCAATCAAAAATGGACTAGCTGCTATGAAGGGTGCCAGTCGCCAACCAACTATCGAAAAAGACATTCGTAATCTGGTGAAAAAATCGGATTTGGATGCCATCATTATTGCAGCCCCTGATCACTGGCATGCACCAGCAGCATTGATGGCTTTGCAAAATGGGAAAAGTGCATATGTTGAAAAACCTTGTAGTCATAATCCGCACGAAAGCGAAATTCTTATTCAGGCACAAGAGAAATATGGTAAGGTTATACAAGTAGGTAGTCAACGTCGTTCGTTCCCAACTTTGATAGAAGCGGTAAAACAAGTTCGTGGTGGCTTATTGGGCAATGTATACATGGCAAAATCCTGGTATACCAATGCGCGCAAACCAATTGGTGTGGGCAAGGTAATCCCTGCACCACCGACTCTAGACTGGAATTTATGGCAAGGACCTGCTCCTCGAAAAGAATACAAGGATAATTTAGTTCATTACAACTGGCACTGGCAATGGAACTGGGGTACTGGTGAAGCTTGCAACAATGGCAACCATGAGCTCGATTGTTGTCGCTGGTTTTTAGGAGTGGATATCCCCACAAAAGTCACATCGGCTGGTGGACGCTATGCTGCAAAAGACGATTGGGAAACTCCCGATACGCAAATCGCTTCGTTCGAATTTTCCGATAAAAAAGTGATTACCTGGGAAGGTCGCAGTTGTCAGAATTACCCGATCGAAGGCAGTTCACGAGGATTTATCATTTATGGCGATAAAGGTACATTGGTAAATTTAGGCGGTGAAGATTATAAAGTATATGACATTGCAAATAAACTTGTAAGTGATATTAAATCAGAACGCAAAGCTGATGCAAATAACACAGTAAGTGCAAGTGGAGATGCGGACTTATATCACTTCAATAATTTCATCGAGAGTATTCGTGGTAACGAAAAGCCAAATGCTTCGATTCAAAGCGCCCACGAAAGTGTGCTACTTTGCCATCTGGCAAATATTTCTCAACGTGTTGGTTCTTCGTTGAATTGTGATCCGAAAAATGGGCACATCATTGGCAACAATGATGCCGAAAAACTCTGGAGTCGAAGCTACGAAAAAGGCTGGGAAATGAAAGTCTAATTCAAAGGCTTGCCAGAGACATAATCTCTGGCAGCCTTTTTTATCTTAAAAAATGGATCTTGAAATTAAAATCAGAAAAATGAACAAACTAGTATCAATATTGATTTTGCTTGTGCTTGGTGTTGGAACTCTAAGTGCAAAAAAGAGCAAACCACTTTTTCCGCATACTCCGGGAATGGTTTCGTACACTTACCGCAATAGTTTTGCAAAAGATGTGGCAGTTACACTCGATACCCTTAAAAAAATGGGTATTACTGATATGGAATTTTCGAATTTATTTAAGCGAACAGCTTCTGATATTCGAAAGATGCTCGATGAAAGAGGAATGATTTGTTCTTCATTTGGCGTAGGCTATCCCGACCTGACAACCAAAACAAGAGAAGTGGCTGAAAATGCGAAAACTCTGGGAGCAAAATTTGTTCGTGTTGCCTGGGTTCCTCACGAAGGACCATTTACGCTTGAAGTGGCCCGGCAAACAGTAAATGATTTCAATGCCGCTGGCAAAATTCTGAAAGATGAATTTGGAATCACATTCTGCTACCACAATCACGGATATGAATTTGAACCTTATGAAAATGGAACATTGTTCGATTACATCATGAAGAATACAGATCCAAAATACGTAAGTTTCGAAATCGATATTTTGTGGACATTCTTTCCTGGTGTGGATCCGGCAAAACTAATCGCAAAATACCCTGAACGATTTAAATTGATGCATTTGAAAGACCTCCGTAAAGGCATAGAAGGCAATAAGTCTGGGGGAACAGCAGTTGAAAACGATGTTGCATTAGGAACTGGTCAACTGGATATTCCTGCTATTCTGAAAGCTGCAAAAAAAGCTGGGATTCAGCATTACTATATTGAAGATGAAAGTCCGAGTTATGCCAAACAGGTACCGAAAACAATGGAGTATTTGAAAAGTTTGAAATATTAAAGTAAAAAATGTTTTAAAATAAAATTCTTCCAAAGGATTCCTTATCAAAAAAGACTGTTTTCAAGAACAAATATTAAATCTGAATTAAGTTTGCCCCTTTGTTAGCAATAGCAAAGGGGTTTTTTGTTTTTGCCATATTCGTGCAGACTTCTTTGGTAAATTTCTATTTTTACGCACCAATTAAATCAAAAACACCATGAATAAATTCTTAATCCTTCTCATTTTTGCTGGGTTTCTGAATGTGAACTTGTTTTCTCAGGTAAAAACCCATTCGTTTAAACTCGAAAAATCTGAATTTCTGCTCGACGGAAAGCCTTTTCAAATCATTTCCGGAGAAATGCACCCGGCACGTATTCCTGCAGAGTACTGGAGACAACGTATTCAAATGGCCAAAGCAATGGGTTGCAACACAATAGCTGCATATATCTTCTGGAATTATCATGAATCAGAACCAGGAGAATTCGATTTTCAAACAGGAAATCACAACATTGCTCAGTTTATTCGCATCGTTCAGGAAGAAGGCATGTGGATGATGTTGAGACCAGGCCCGTATGTATGTGCTGAATGGGATTTTGGTGGATTGCCTTCATATCTGCTCAGCATTCCTGATATAAAAGTACGTTGCATGGATACACGATACACCGAAGCTGTTGATCGTTACATCAAAGCACTTGCACTGCAAGTAAAAGATCTTCAGGTTACCAAAGGTGGACCAATACTGATGGTTCAGGCAGAAAATGAATACGGCAGTTATGGAAACGACCGTACTTACATGAAATGGATTCAGGAGGAATGGAAGAAAAACGGAATTGATGTCCCCTTTTATACTGCCGACGGAGCAACAGCATTCATGCTTGAGGCTGGTTCGCTGCCCGATGCAGCAATTGGACTTGATCCGGGAGCTAACGAGTCGAACTTTGCTGAAGCAACCAAAGCCAATCCCAATGTACCATCATTCTGCAGCGAATTATATCCTGGCTGGCTTACACATTGGGGTGAAAAGTGGCAACGTCCGGATACTACCGCACTTCTAAATGATGTGAAATGGCTGATGGACAATAAAAAATCGTTTAATTTTTACGTGATTCATGGCGGAACCAACTTTGGTTACTGGGCTGGAGCAAATGCTTTTAGCCCCACACAATACCAACCCGATGTAACCAGCTACGACTACGACGCGCCGATAAATGAAATGGGACAAGCCACCGCAAAATACTACGCTCTGCGAAAACTGATGACAAAATATTTGCCCGCGAAACAACAATATCTAATAATCCCATAATAGAACAGGCAATTCTTGCCAATGGCGGGAAAAAAGAAATGGAAGATGGGAAGGTAATTTATTGGTGAATTGGAAACAATCCAAACACGGCACAGAATTGGTTTTCGGCCATAACCACCGGAATTCAGACGCTGCAAAATAACGAATACCAAATACAAACCTATTACAGCGGATTATTATCCGGTAATATCCATTGTAATTTGCGCTTTCCGGTGGATGATCCGCCCCAAAAAGTATTGGTAGCTGACCTGGCGGGAAGAGTAGTTTACAATTTGAAAAATAAATAAAAATAATACAAAAATGAGATTAAAATATCTGACAACTTGTCTTTTAACAATCGTAGCTTTTTCCCAGTTTGGATGGACACAAGACCGACAAAAAGAATTAGTACTTACTAGTAATAATAATTCGGAACTGTCTTGGAAAATGAAAGCTTCTTCCAATTTTAAGGGAACGGGAGAACTGGTCACACAAATGGCTGGGAAATTCAACGTGAATACCCAGTTCCATTTGATCTCATTAATTGGGATTAGGAGAATGTGATTGCCGTCAAAGTAGAGGATACTTCTGGAGGAGGTGGAATGTATTCGGGCCCTTACCAAATTAAACCCATTAACAGCATTTTGAATTTGGTTGAAATCAAATCAGATAATGTTCTGGTCGAATGCTTAAAGGCTGATTTTGGGCTTTCCAAAACGGTTCATTTTCATTCCAAAGGTAACTTCGATAAACTACCGGTTCAATTCAAGGTACATATTTATAACTCCAAAAATGGAGTACTTGAATTTGATAAAACATACGAATTGGTCACCGGAAATAAATCAGATACCAGTTTTACATATACTGTGAAATTTAAGAATCCGGGGTTTTATAAAGCGAAGTATTCACTTTACTCACACCTGTTGAAAGATACTGTGACGAGTAATGTGCTACTAACATATTCACTGGGGAACCATTTGAAGGAGCATGCTGTAAAACCAATGATTTCCAATAAGGTCCCGGGCAACTCAATGCCATTCGATTTAAGTGATATACATTTATCGGGCTATCTTGGCGACCGACTCAATGCCAACATCGACGAACGACTTTTGAAAATTGATGAAAAAGGAATTCTGGAATGTTTTTATAATCGTCCGGGTAGCCAAACCTGGGTA
>JBBQEI010000096.1:0-14356 GCA_038320545.1 Bacteroidales bacterium | reverse complement strand
TCAACCGATTGTGGAATTATGTATTCACCTGACTTAGTTGTTGGATAATATTTTATTCTTGTTTTCGTCTTGTCAAAGAGAACTCCATCTAGACTTGAATAATTTGGATTAGCAGGATCTACGATAATGTCAGCTTTGCATTTTGCAAAAACAGAATTGTCAATGAAATTTACATTTGCTGGAATGGTTACTGAAGTCAGACCCATACAATTCCAAAATGCAGAATAGGCAATCAAGTTAACCGAGTTTGGGATTGTAATCGAAGTTAAACCAGTGCAACCATCAAATGCCGAACTTCCAATTGAAATAATAGTTGGTGGCAAAACGATGGACGACAAGTTTATTTTTCCTGTATTTGTAGCTATATAATGAAATGCATGATCAGGAATTGTATTAACAGGATAGGTGACTGATTCGTTGCTTGCTGTTCCTTCAATACCTATATATTCTGAAATGTTTACTGAATTAATATCCACTTCAGCTAACATGGGCATATCATCTCGCATGGTTTTAAAATCACGTGCATCAATACTTCCTTGAATCGTAAGATTTGTAATTGAATTTTTCTCATTTGTTGTTAGTGCGGAAGATAAATTTCCAGCAGAAATAGTTACCGTTTTTGAAACCTGTGCAAAAACATTCGAAGTGAATGTTAAGATTGCAATGATAAGGATGTGTTTCATTCTTTATTTTTTAGGTAGTTTTTTACCACTTTCAATTGTAAGTTTTAAGGATTCCATCCCTCAAAAAAGGATGGAATCCTTCCTAATTTTTACACTTCAAAGTCCAAATTTCAGTCCGGCTTCAATGATCGTTTTTTTCATCTTTATTGAAACATCATCGTACTTACTATAATCACTGGTAATCATGTTATTTAATCCGATGTTGTAATTGGCAAAAATTGATAATCTGTTTTGTAGTTTATATTCCGCGCCAAGACTTAGTGATGGGTTGAACCATCGGGACATAGATTCATCTTTAAATACAAAATCTCCATCCGACATTTCAAAGAGCCAGATGTCGAAATTAAGTCCTCCATTCAATGTTATTTTTTCGCTGGCCAGATATTGTGCGATCAGGGGTATTCTGGCAAAAGCTAACCATACACTTGGTGATGAATTGTATTTCATTTGTTCGAATGACAACATGTACCCAGTCCTGAATCCTATTGATTGACTATTATTTGAGTCATACAAAACTCCCAATTGAAATCCAATTGCCAGATCAGAACTTACCGAAGCATTATTTCCTCCACCATTGACTGTGGTTTTTACACTTCCTAAATTTATTCCTGCTACAAATGCGGAAGATGAACCGGATGATCTTGTTGATATTTGGTTTGTTTGTTCCGGATAAATCGGATCAACCTTTTGCTCTGATTGAGATTTAACATCTGGCTGTATCAATAACTGATTAACTTCAGCCTTCGGCTTTTCTACGTTGCTCGCAATCGGTAGAATTCCTTCAGTACTCCCTATCAATTTGCATCGTTGAACATCTGAATTTCCATCGACTTGGTCATGCAATTCAAGTTCGATGCGAGCTGAAGCGAAACCCATTTTTGGTTTAGCTTCGATATAATATTTTTTACCTGGTTCGGTGGTAATTATTATATCGTCTTCGTTTTCACCATGTCCGGTAAATACATATTTACCCTGATCAAGTGTGCAAACATAGAAACGTTTAGGGTAAAAACTAGCCAGCATTTTATTATTCAACGAAACTTGTAATCCAACCGCAAGTCCTAAAGAAGATACCCGATAAACATAAACCAAAGATTTGCCTTCAGGAACTTTTTGGTTTTTTGCTTGTTCACTCATCTCCGGGCTGATTTTGTTGCTCATTTTATTGGTGCTGGCACACGAGGCTAATAAAAATGTAGTAAAGACAAATAATGCGATATTTTTAATGTTATTTTTCATGGTGTTTATTGTTTTAGGTTTATGTTTAGTGAAATCATTGGGCAGTAATTTCCTGGTAATGATGAATTTATTGAAGTGTAAAAACTAAGTGCCGCGTTGTTTTTAAAGACTGTTGTTTCTTTTTTGAACAGCATTCCAATTAAACCACCAATGCCAACACCAATAGTAGTAATCAGCAAATAGTCTGATCCTGATAATTCACGTTTTTCGTAACCATAGTAACCGTAATTTATATCATTTTGAGATTCACTAGCTGAAAATTGCAAACAGGCAAGTAAGCCTGATAATCCACCTGTAAGTGCTCCATAACCAGCAAAAGTTCCGTTTTTAGTCACTTTAAATACTTCTGAAGGACTTTTTTCTGTAGTATTTCCATTGCTATCAATGTAATTGAATACACTATTTTGCAAACGTAAATTTCTGAATTTGACAGATGTTCCGTCTTTGAGGGTCATTTTCCCTCTTGGTACTGAAATGCCGTTTTGCAGCCTGTTGATTTCTGGAAAATATGATCCGGATTTATTTTCTGCTTTCGCTGTTTCCACCTGTACAGGCTCTTTTGTAATTACTTCCGGTTTTGCAACAGCTTTTACTTCAACTTTCTCTCTAACTGGTTCTTTTGCTCTTAATTCGGCTAACTTTTGCTTAGCCTGTTCAGTATATTTACCACTTGGGTAATTCTGGATAAATTGTTCATAAACATTGCTGGCATCCAATGTTTGTACTCTTGTCCATTCTTTTTTTGATTGGCTAAATGTTGAGATTGAGCAGAGTAAACAAATAAGTATGATTTGTATGTTTTTTTTCATTTGGTAAATTTTAGTTGTTAGTCGATTTTGCTTTTATTCTGAAATCATTGAATATTAGTAGTATTGAATAACTGTTTTATATTCAAGAGTTAAATTGGAGGTATGAGATTCCATATTTCCTAATGAAAAATACATTTCAGTTTTTATAAAACTTATTTCCCAAAAAGATAGCCTACGGAGATTCCGATAACCCTGTTTTTTGTGTCGAAATCACTATCGCTGGTTGGATCAAGATTTAATAATCCTAAACCATACTGAGCTCTTAGCTGGATATTTCCCTGTTCCCAGCCGATGCCAAAGTTGAGTCCATAATCGATTCCTTTTAAGTCGTCATCTACAGTAGTTCCAAACTTTATATCTACCGTTTCATCTTCTAATCCAAAATCACTTAAGGTCTATCCTGAAGGTAAACCTGTTGCGGTGTATTCCGTTTTTCCTTTACCGGAAAAGCCAAATCCAAGATAAGGTCCGGCAAAAAGAAGAAGTTTGCCTTGATTCATTTCTATTTTGTGTAAAGCATTTATTGGTATCTCAAAATAGATTGGATTCCCAACAGTCTTTTGTGTCAGGGTAACACCACTTTCCGATGTTGATCCTTCAATTCGGACACCTTTTCCACTAATAAAAAGTCCAGATTCGAATGATAGATTCTCACTGATTGAATATTCTAATGATCCGCCAACCAAAAAAGAGGGATTCATTTTTTTATCCATATCATCAGAAAAATCTTTAATGTACATATTTGACAAATTAAGACCGGCTCGTAACCCAAGCTTTACCTGGGCTTGGGTTTGAAATATGCAACTTAGAATAAATAGTGCAACGAGTAATGTTTGTATTTTTTTCATTGTGAATTGTGTTAGTTTATCTATTAAAATCGTTATGAAATTGATCGAATTAAACTTTCCAGAATGTAAGGTTTTAACCCTGTTTTTGTCTGGAATTAGAAAGTATACACCATTCCAATCCCATTTCTGGTCAGCCCCAATTCAATCTTTTGGTTGCTGTTAAACCCACTGGTTTGTTTCGAATTGTAGATGTTTACAGCTTTTTTGAATTGACTTTTGCCTGAAAAAATGAAGGGTAACGAAACGGCAATACAACCTGCTGAAATATAGATGGGAACCATCCATTTGCTCATTTCTTCATCACTAATTATACCGGGTAAACGACCATCTTCTTTGGGTGGGTTAATTGCAGCATACAAAACTGCAACAGTTCCAATTCCAAGAAAAACAGTTCCAATAGTTAAGTTCTGTTTCGCTTTTTGATACATCACCGAACTTTCCTGTTCGCTTTTTAAAAGTGTTTGTAACTCTTTGCCATCAAGTGGTTCTCCATTTAAATAATAGCGTCTTTTCTCGATTTCAATTTGCCCTTTGGTTTGTGCAAAAACTGAAGTTGCCCCAATTAGGCACACAAATAATACAAGCATGAACTTTTTCATAAGGAAGGTTTTAAGATTAATATTTGATTGGTTTTTTGATTTATAAGTTTGTATAATTATTCAACAAGCATTTATTCAGCTTGTTGGATAAATTAATTACGAATTATTTAGTGATAATTATTTGATCGATGTAACATTTTCCACGGTTGTACCAAGTGTCATGGTTAAAATGCCATCTTATCTTGTGTAATCCTGAAGAAATAGCTGTTAAACCCTGACGCCAACCTGATGCATCATTTGGGAAATTTGTAATTTTTACATCATCAATGTAAAGGTCAATCGAGTAGCCACTACTAAATGAATAATAAAAGCTTAATTGCCCATCACTAGAAATGCTAAGTGTTAAAGTTTCATCACTAGCAGTTGCATTTAACGACATAAAAGAATAACTACCTTCAAATGCACTTTCATTGGTTACAGTCCACGGTCCAGACCAATTAATCGGAGTCATCCCACTTTCGAAACTTGTATAATATTGGGCTTCAGAAGTTGTAAAGGTTTTTTGGTCTCCATATCCGGTTCCCACTTCATTAGTGGCATAAGCTTTTAAATAATAAGTTGTGTTTGGAGTTGCTTTGGCAATGGCTGCACTAAATGAGGAGGCTGTTGCAGTACTTGTTGTTTTTTCGTTGGCAATAGTCGGATTGGGTGAATCGTTCCAGCAAATTCCACGTCCTGAAATTGTTCCACCTCCTGTCGAAGTGATGTTTCCCCCAGAAACCGCTCCCATGGCAGAAATCTCACTGATGCTTTTGGTTGTTAAAACAGGCAAAGTTTTTTCGGTACTAAAAGTTACCATATTTCCATAACCTGTTCCGGAGCTGTTGGTGGCATAAGCACGGGCATAATAAGTTCCAGGCATCAATCCGGCTACTTGACTTTGGAATTGTCCTGTTCCCGTTCCATCGCTCGTTTTACTATCGGAAATTACCGGGTTTTGGTGGTCGCTCCAGCAAACTCCACGAGCAGTTACGTCGCCACCACCGGTAGCTGTAACATTCCCACCTGAAGTGACTGCATTGGCTGTAATGTTTGTGATTGCAGCAGTAGTAACCGTTGGAAACACCACATTCTGAAAAGTTTTAAATGTAATCTGGTTTCCGTAGGCTGTTCCTGCGCCGTTGGTAGCATAAGCACGGGCATAATAGGTGGTGTTGGGGTCGAGTGTTTTTATTGCGCTGGAGAATGCTCCGACACCGTTTCCGTCGCTGGTTTTGCTGCTGGCAGTCGTTGGGTTTTGGGTTGTTGCCCAGCAAACGCCTTTGGCAGTAATTTCGGTATATCCTGGAGAAATGACTGTCCCTCCTGAAGTGGCGGCATTGGTCATTACATCGGTTGCCGGAATGGTGGTTACTATGGGTAAAATGTATCCGGGTTCGCCCCAGTTGGGCTGGCCATTGTCAAGCCGAAGGGTCTGACCGTTGGTTCCTTTTGAGAGTGTTGCCCAGTTCAAACCGTCGAAATGCAGGATATCACCCGATTTTGGGTTATTTAGGGTAGTAATCATGTTGGGTTTGTTTGCCAGATTGTTGAAGTCAGCAGATTTGGCGTACAACGCGTAGGGAACGCTTAACAACTGCGAAGTGCCCATTTGCACTCCACCAATGATTATTTGAATAAAATACGTATTGTTTGCCCAATTAATCGAGGAAATTCCGATTGTATTAATGCTCCCGATGTTTAGGTTGATAATTCCCTGTACGGTAGTTGTAATATTGTGCGTTTCGGTAAATACACTTGCACCCGATGCAGAACCTTGCAAAATGTTAATCTCAACAGATTTCTGCTGATTTGCAATAATATTCCCTCCAGAATCGCGCAATACTGCCTGGTACTTAAACTGGTTTGGCGTTTGTGCCTGAAGGTTACAAATTTGAAGGCAGATGGCGAACAACAACATGGTTGTCAGGCCAGGTAAATAATACTTTTTCATATACTTAAGGGTTAAAAGTTAGTTGCTAATATGATTTTATGATTTTGAAAGTTTTGATTGAAGCGTTATTGAATATTACTTTGATAAAATATGAGCCTGCTGCAATTCCAGACAGATCAATTTGTTGCCGATTGCCCGTGAGCCTGCCTGTTTGCAATTCTTTTCCGTTTATGTCGGAAAGTTTGAATTGAGAACGTTCAACTTTGTCGCTATTAATCGTCAAAGTCACGAAGTCGGTCGCCGGATTTGGGTATGCGCTT
The DNA here is from genome assembly GCA_038320545.1 of Bacteroidales bacterium. Lineage (GTDB taxonomy): Bacteria > Bacteroidota > Bacteroidia > Bacteroidales > JAAUTT01 > JAAUTT01. The sequence goes on along the minus strand of JBBQEI010000096.1, from coordinate 7,985 downwards.
ATTTCAAATCGCAAATCATTAATTTGGTCAAAAGCTGTAATGATATATTTTCCCTGATGGAAACCTTGGGTGAGGGAGTTTTGGGGGCTAGCATGGGTTTCAGTTAATATTTCCCCAATCGACCAATCTAATTGGTAATTTGTGTTTTTGAAAGATTCGCCTGAAGTGCTTACTAATTGCAAAAGAGTTGTTTGGCCTTTAACAAATATACAGGCAAGAATTAGCATTGCCAGAAGCAGTAATTTTGGTTTTTTCATCTGGTATTAGTTTATAGATTGTGCGTTGAAAAAGCTAATTTCCCGAATCAATAAAGTAGGGTTTCAGGGTATAGTATTTCTTCAATTCTTCAATTTACAACTAATATTGCTTTAAAAAAATCAGATCCTATGAGCGCTGGTTTTTTTCCTATGAATGAGGTGTATTAGCTTATAAAGCCAAAAAGAAAAGGTTAGCTATTTTTATAAGCTTTTTAGAATTTTATGAAATGATGGTTTGTATCCGTCACTCAAGTTACAAGTTATACCTTCCGACAAAAATATCTGCCCTAAAAAATTAAAGCTTTTTACATGCTTAATGTTGATAATATAAGAGCGGTGAACCCGTAGAAATTGATAATCTGGTAGTAAGTCTTCATAAAATTTCAGGCTTCGGGAACTGCAAATTTTTTCGTTGCCAGTTAAACTAAAATTTGTACAATAACCATCGGCCATACACATGATGATTTCGCTGGTTTTTACTACTGTATATCCTTTCGAATTTGGTATTACCAACGTTTTATTCTCATTATAGGGCGAGTATATATTATCGAAAAGCGCCTGAATATTCTGAAATGATTTGTCGTGGTTTAAATTTCTAATTGCCTTATCAACAGCTTCAATGAGTTCGCTTATTTTAATTGGTTTTAGAAGATAATCAACTGCTGAAAACCGAAATGCCTCAACCGCATATTGCGAATAGGCCGTAAGGAAAATTACCTGGAATTCGATCGTCCTAAACATCTTTAGTAAATCGAAACCATTTCCCTTTGGCATCTCAATATCAAGAAATACCAATTGGGGTTTTAGTTCTGAAATAGCTTTGTAGGCCGATTTTACTGAATTGCATTCAGCAACAATAAATACTTGCTTGCAATTCTCATTTAAGTAATTAACTATTACTTCCCTCGATAGTTTCTCATCGTCAACTATTATTGCGATAATTGAGTGATTGTCCATAGAATTTTGTTTTAGTTCTTTTTTATGGGAATATTTATAATGACGCGGGTACCTGTTTCTTTCTGATTGGGAAATAGATCCTCTATTTTTACTTTAAAATCTGAATTCCACATATTGTTGATAATCCTTATTCTCTCCTGGACGATGCCTAAACCCTGTGATTTCTTCCAAGGTAGTTCGTTTTTGTATAATTCAGCCAACTTGCGACCAACGCCATCGTCTTCAATGATACAAGTAACAGAATTGGTTTCAAATGGCCCGAATGTAATTTTAACAGAACCTTTACGGTTTTCCAGGTTCCTTATTCCATGCCAAATTGCGTTTTCGATAAATGGTTGCACCATCCCCGGGAAAATTTGCATCTGTCCATCTAAATTGATCGTTTCAACATCTATTGAATAGTCGAATTTATCGCCAAAACGCAAATGTTCCAGTTTTAAATAATCACTTATTGATTGTAGTTCATTTGCAAATGGGATAAAATCTTGTGACAGATTGGTTAAAAAACCACGAATGAGCCTTGAAAAGTCTGCGATATAGGCATTTGCAGCTACCCGGTCGCTTTTCGATATAAAATAATTGATCGAATTTAATGAATTGAATATAAAGTGAGGATTCATTTGTCCTCTCAAAGTTTCAAGTTTAAGCTCATTCTTCAGCTGTCTTTCCTTTAGTCTGAATTGTTGTGCATAAAAAAATGTAATCAATGTTATCAAAAACAGTATGCCTAAAAGCAGAAGTATTCTGAACCAAACTGTTTCATGAGTTTTATATGGGATGACTATCAAAAGTTTTTTATCAGAATTCCATTCTTGCTTATTGTCAGTAGCTTCAACTTCAAATATGTATTTTCCGGGAGTAAGGTTGGCATAACTCACATTGCGGTTTCTGAAGCTGGTTTCAGTCCAATTTTCGAGATGAGGTGCTAGCCGGTATCTGTATTTAATCTTTTCAGGAAACTTATAGTTTAAACATGAAAAAGTGATTTGAAAGTTGGTTTCGCCTTTCCTTAGGGTTATGGTATCGGCTACGTAAACAGGTTTATTAAAATGTCGGGTAATTCCTGAAACTTTTAAATCGGTAATAATTAGTGGTTGGGCTACTTTTTCATTGATAAATTGATCAATGGATTCGGGGTAGAAGCTAACTAAGCCACCAACTCCTCCAAAGAAAATTTCTCCGTCAGGAGACTGAAAATAGGAATCAGAGTTGAATTCATTGATTTGCAGGCCTTCTGCATTTCCAAAGTTAGTGAAGTGTTTCGTTTCGGGTTTAAACCGAGATATTCCCTGGTTGGTCGAAATCCACAGATCCCCCTTTTTATCTTTCACTATACTGTACAATGTATTGTTCGAAAGTCCGTTGGCGGTGGTTAGAATCTCAGTTTTGCCGGTTTCCGGATACAAGTGGCCGAGACCACCGCCCATTAGCGCTATCCAAATATCCTCATTGTCTCCGATGCAAATGTGTTCGGCTATATTGTTTTCTAGTCCAATTTTGTAAGTTGCAATTTCATTCAACAATGAATCGAGATGGATAACCGTGTTGTTAAAAGATCCTACCCAGAATCCGTTTTTCCCGTCTTCAACCAGTGTAAACCCTGAACCTTCCGGCTTGTGGCGGTATCCAAGAATTAAATTATTTGTTTCAGGATTATATCTTGAAATGCCTTTTCCCCCGTTAATAATCAGAGAGTTTCCCTTTTTTAGTAAGTTATGAAAGGCGAGTGGAAAATCAATCTCTTTTGGTATTCGGGAATTTGGTAGTATTTTTTGTATTCTTTCGGTTCTGAAATTGTAATAGAACAGGTGGTCATTTGTGCATGCAATCCATATTCCTGATGAATCTTCAACCATTGATTTTGCCTTCAGATAATCCGGATGGTCGTTCCCATTGTTAATATTGATTTTCTCTTCTTTTCCGTCGGATTTAATTCTGAATAAATAATCTAAATATCGCGTCCCGACCCATAAATCAGAATTTTTATCTTTCAAAATGGGAAAGATCAAATTGGCTTTCCCTTTTTCATTGCTTTTGTTCAGAAAATGTTTAAAATAATCAGGAATTTTAATGTACTTGTTTAAACCCATATTCTCTCGCGATGAGTTTATATTTCCACTCCAGATTGTATTTGAACGATCAATAAAAACAAATTCCGTAAAGTCACCGGTATCGGGTTTTAAGTTGATAGTAGATTTCTTTTCTGTATCAATAATATGAATTCCTGTTGAGTCATCGTTGTAAACGAAATAAGGTTTGCCGGTAAATTCGTTCGGATTGATTGGGGCAGAATTCAGTTTAAAACAATTTTCAGCTTTACTTATATTATACAACCCATATTTCGAGAATAGCCAGATGTTACCTGATTCTGCACTGTAGAATTCAAAGTTCCCTAAATTATTATGTAGTTCTGATGACTTGAATTTATTTATTGGGATAGTTCCGAGAGAATAAACCTGGAGTTTATAATCCTTTAGTATCCCTTTAAACAGGGCGAATTCCTGATTTTTTAAGTAATAGATCCAAATTTCTCCTTTATTATCCAGCGCAATTCTTAAATCATTTGAAAATAAAATTAGTGGCTTGTCTCTTAAGATTATCTCGTAGGTTGATAATTGTTTGTTATCTTGTTGGTATCGGTTGAGGGTATTTCCGCAAATGAACCAAATTGTATTGTTCATCCCAACAGCAATGTCACTAAGATGTGTTTCATAGCCTAATCCAAAACTGAATTTATTGAAGCAATCATCCGCCCGATTGTAAATATGGGCAGGACGGCCTTGACTAAATATCCAAACTTTATTCATTTGGTCAACTAAAACCTTGTCAACACAAAAAAAAGGGAAAGAATTTGTATCACCAGGAGTGTGATAATAACTTTTAAATTCATTCCCATCGAATCGGTTCAAACCATCCCATGTGGCAATCCAAAGAAATCCAGTTTGGTCTTGTGTTATTCCCTGAACAAAATTGTGAGATAATCCACTATCGAAGGTGTAAATTTTTTGCCTGAAGTTTTCATTCGCCTGCACGAAAGATACTAATCCGAAAGGGATAAATACTATAGATATAAGTTTTACATACAGTTGGTGCATAATACTTTGTGAATTATTCGAAAGTGCATTTTCAAATGAACTAAAGAGATAATTACTAAAGTTAATACATTCGGATGATACGAACTTTATTTTATCAGAAAAATTTCTTTCCGAATATGAAAAAAGTTTAAATGGCTTAAATTAAATAAGTAAGTGTATGAAAATGAGTAGCCTAAAGTGCTCGATAACTAAGAAACCCAGTTGTAACTTCCATAAATAGTTCCGGTTGTTCTGCATGAAGCCAGTGGCCGGCATTCGGAATTTCGCTGATGATTGCTTCAGGATAAATACGTTTGATAATTTTTTCGTCTTCAGGAAGTATATAATTGGATTTTGCTCCCTTGATAAACAGAACCGGATAATTAAAAATTGGCAGCCGGTCTTCGAACCATCTTTCGTTTACTCCACTGATAATTTCATCAAGATTATCGTACAATGCTTTTACATTCAACCGCCATTCAAATTGATGGGTTTCTTTGCTGCGGTGTACGTTTTTCAGAAGAAATTGAACGATTTGTGCACTGTCAATCTTTAGAAGTAGATAATTTTCTACTTCTTTTCGCGATTCCATTCTGCTAAAATCAATTTCGAGCATGGCTTGCAGAATATTTTTGTGCTGGAAATACTGGCTTTCGTCGTTCAGTAAAAAGTAGTTTTTTGGGGCGATATCAACAACGATCAGCTTTTCTATTCGTTCAGGATAATCGGCTGCAAAACACATGGCCGTTTTTCCGCCCATGCTGTGCCCCATCACAATGGCTTTTTCAATTTTATGCTGATCGAAAAATTCTGCAAGATCGTTTTTTAGGATTTCATAATTGTGTTCGTCAGAATTTGGCGAGCGTCCATGATTGCGCTGGTCGATCATATAAACTTTGAAACGTGCGCTTAATTTTTTGCCCACCGTCAGCCAGTTGTCCGACGATCCATACAATCCATGTACAATAACAATTGGAAAGCCTTCACCTTCTTCTCTGAAAAAGAGTTTCATCAGCGTCTATTTCAGGCAGGAAAGATATTCCTGAATGGTGTTTCTCAGACCCATATAAAGTGAATCAGCAATTAATGCGTGCCCGATGGAAACTTCATCGAGATAAGCTACGTGGTCGCTGAAAAAACGAAGATTTTTCAGGCTCAGATCGTGACCGGCATTGATCCCCAAACCTAGTTTGTGGGCAAGATTGGCAGATTCTTTGAAAGGGGCAACTGCTTTTATCGGATCGACAGGATACATTTTTGCAAATGGTTCGGTATAAAGTTCAATCCGGTCGGTTCCGGTTTCTTTGGCGCCTTCGATCATTTCCTGAACCGGATCAACAAAAATAGAGGTTCGGATTCCTTCGGCCTTGAACCGGGCAATCACTTCTTTCAGGAACGAAGCGTGCTTGATTGTATCCCAGCCATGATCGGAGGTGAGTTGATTTGGATCGTCGGGAACCAGGGTTACCTGATTTGCCTTTACCGCAATTACCAATTGAATGAAATCTTCTCCAGGATAGCCTTCAATATTTAACTCTGTGGTAATATAAGGTTTAATGTCAAAAACATCTTGCTTTCGGATGTGTCGTTCATCTGGTCTTGGGTGAATTGTAATTCCTTGTGCACCAAAGTTTTGACAATTAATTGCGGCTTCCAGCACACTTGGAGTGGTTCCACCCCTTGAATTTCTTAATGTTGCTATTTTGTTTATATTTACGCTAAGTCTGGTCATGATCTAAATTTTGTGGGCGCAAGTTACAATTTTTGATTCGATTGACTAATAATGAAAACTTAAAAAGATGATAGCACAAAACCTCCTTTCTGAAGTAGTCCCCTCGTTGCACCTTAATGACAGCGGTCAGAAAGCGCTCAATTGGATGGAGATATTCAGGATTTCGCATTTGCCTGTGGTTGATGGGAAAGAATTAATCGGTTTGATTTCAGATAAAATTATTTACGATTTAAACATCACAGAAAAACCGGTTGGTGATTATGTGGAGCATTTGCTTACGCCGCATGTCCACACCAATCAGCATATATATGAGGTTTTTTCGGCTATTTCAGTACTTAAACTAAGTGCTGTACCGGTACTCGACCTTCATCATGAATATTGCGGTGTAATTACAGTATTTGACCTGGCTCAGAAATTTGCTGATTTGGTTGCAGTTCGAGAACCTGGTGGAGTTATAGTGTTGGAATTGAATTCGATTGATTATTCATTGTCGCAAATTGCACAGATAGTTGAAGGCAATGATGCCAAGATATTGAGCTTTTATATCTATCAGGAAGAGGATTCGAAAATGATGGATGTAACACTGAAAATAAATATCGTTGATTTGTCATCAATAATTCAGACATTTGTGCGGTACGATTACAATATTAAAGCGGTTTATATGGATGAGTCAATCATACAAAACTTATATGACGACCGGTACGATCAATTGATGAAATTTATGAATATCTGATTCAAGCCAAATAATAAACCTATCAACTCTATTATTTCTAATGAAGATAGCACTTTACGGCCTTACTGTCAATCCTGATTTTATTGATGAGTTTGCCAGACTTTTAGACTTGTTGAAAGAGAAACAAATAGCGTATTACATTTACAGGCCGTTTCTGGATTACATGAAACAGGATTGTTGCCTGAAACCTGAATTTGCTGGAATATTTGAGAATGGCGAAGATTTGCCCGATGATGTGTCATATATTTTCAGCCTTGGTGGCGATGGAACCTTGCTGAAATCATTTATGGTGGCTCAAAAAAGTTCAATCCCTTTGGTGGGGATCAATTCAGGACGCCTTGGATTCCTTTCAGATATTTCGCGTATTGAAATAGAACAGGCACTGGATGACATTATTTCAGGAAATGTAATTATTGATGAAAGGACAGTGTTGGAATTGGAAATTGTGCACAACGACCATTCTGATTTTCAATATGCATTGAATGAAATAACAGTAACCAAGCTTGATTCATCATCGATGATTAGTATCAACACCTTTATTAATGATGAATACCTGAATACCTATTGGGCTGATGGATTGATTATTGCAACTCCCACCGGATCAACAGCCTATTCGCTCAGTGTTGGAGGCCCGATTCTTACTCCCGATTCACGGAATTTTGTAATTAGTCCGATAGCTGCTCATCACCTGACCGTTCGTCCAATTGTTGTGCCCGACCACCATTCTATTACTTTGCAGGTTGAAGGCCGCGGTCTTCATTTCCTTACTTCGGTTGACTCCCAATCAGAACCAATTTATTTTTCAGTTATGTTGAAAATTCGCAAGGCTTCCTTTAATGTAAAGACTGTCAGGCTAAAAGACCACAGTTTCTTCTCGACTTTAAGAAATAAACTGATGTGGGGTGTTGACAAACGAAATTAATTTCAGACCAAGCTTAACAATTTTTAACCTCTATTTGGGTTTTATAGTATGCATCAGGCATGGATATACCAGAATTGTATTACTTTTGTAGCACTTGAAAGGTGTTATGTTCAGAATATAAATGATAGAGCCTGAATGATTTACAGAGTTTAAAACCCTTTCAAAATTGTATTTCAATGAAGCAATTATTAATGGTTTTTTTGATAGGATTAATGGTTTTTGAAGCGCATGGACAGCAAAGCGTTGATATTGGTTTTTTCGGAGGATCAGGCACTTATTTCGGTGATATGACGAAAACGGAATGGCAAAA